>CANQVE010000012.1 GCA_947627205.1 uncultured Clostridia bacterium
GGGTGTGACAACTTTATTATAACAGATCTCAACCACTTTTTCTATACCTTTTGTCTCACATCTATTGTAACATAACAGAAAGAATAAACAATACCGCCGATACGGATGAAACGGTCGAAAAGCCCGATTATGAAAGCGAAATACTTGAAATAATACGAGGAAAATATTCTCCGAAAGCCATGTTCGCAAAACTTGAAGATTATCATGCAAACGATATTGCCGAGGCTATGGAGAAGCTCAATGTTCAGGAGCGGAAGAAAATATACCGCATTTGTTCAACGGGTATGCTCGCTGAAATTTTTGAATATTTTGACGACGCAAGTAATTATCTGAATGAAATGGATATGCAGAAAGCCGCCGAGGTCATTTCCGAGCTTGAGACCGACACAGCCGCCGAAATTCTGCGCAAAATTGAAAAGGAAAAGCGCGCGGCTCTTATTGAATTGCTTCCGCAGGAAACCAGACAGCAGATACAGCTTATTTCGGCGTTTGATGATGATGAGATAGGTTCGCGCATGACGATAAACTACATTTCCATACAGGAAAGTTTATCCGTTAAACAAGCAATGAAAGAACTTATCTCGCAGGCAAAACAAAACGATAACATATCGGCTATTTTTGCCGTTGACGAACAAAACGAATATTCGGGAGCCATTTCTCTGAAAGACCTTATCACAGCCGACGCGGACGTTCCTCTTGACGACCTGATACAGACGTCTTTTCCGTATGTATATGCCCACGAAATGACAGCGGATTGTATAGAAAAGCTGAAAGATTATTCGGAAGACAATATCCCCGTACTTGATAATTCCAACCGCCTGCTCGGCGTAATAACCGCCGCAAATATCATCGAAGCCGTTGATGATGAAATGGGCGAGGATTATGCAATGCTTGCAGGTCTTACTGCGGAAGAAGATCTGAAAGAGCCTCTTAAAGACAGCATGAAAAAACGCATGCCGTGGCTTTTGATATTGCTGGCGCTTGGTATGCTGGTCTCGGGAGTTGTAGGCGTTTTTGAAAAAATTGTAGCTCAGCTTACGATAATAATGGCGTTTCAGTCGCTGATACTTGATATGGCGGGAAATGTCGGCACTCAGTCGCTTGCGGTCACCATAAGGGTTCTTATGGACGAAAACCTCACGGGCAGTCAAAAGTTCCGTCTTGTTGTCAAGGAAATGAAAGTCGGTCTGGCAAACGGTCTTATTCTTGGAGTAATATCATTTTTGCTGATAGGTCTTTACATTATGTTCTTTAAGCAAAAGGATATGCTGTTCAGCTTTTCGGTGTCAGGATGTATCGGAGTTTCGCTCTTGCTTGCAATGATGATTTCGGGGACAGTCGGTACGCTTATTCCTTTGTTTTTCAAGAAGATAAAGGTCGATCCCGCTGTTGCCTCGGGACCGCTGATAACTACGATAAACGACCTTGTCGCGGTCGTAACTTATTACGGAATGAGCTGGATATTGCTTTTCAACGTACTTCATCTTGCATAATAAAACAGAAAAATTCCGCTGTATGCATAGAGCTACAGCGGATTTTTCGTTAATATCCAAATCACGGTTTAAGTGTTTCGCGGTTTATTCGTTGTTTGGGGGTTATAGGAGCGCGCTCATTTACCTCTATTGAATAATATTAACGCTCTTGCTTTCCCGCTCCAAAGCGGTTGCGCCCTTTGGATTGTTCCCCGCTCAACACCTCTTTTAGGATTGCCTTTTCAAAACACGGCTTTGAAAAAGCAATGCGGGGAAAACCCCTGCTAGAGGTTAGAGGTAAGAAGTAAGAGGTAAGAATTTAGGGAAACTTTTGGTAGGTAAAGCATTATAATGTTCATAGAAAGAAGCCGGAGGCTAGAATTTGTTTTATGCGGAAAACAACTTTTCCTCTTAAACTCTAGCTTCTAGCCTCTTTCTCTGAAATCCAAATAACTTCATCTCCAAAACAACCTTTGATTTCTTACCTCTTACCTCTAACCTCTAACCTCTAAAGGGGAACCCTCTTTAAAAGGTTCCCCTTGCGTTCTTTATTTCTTAGAGTTCAATCTTCCCGTACAGCGTCGCGTTCTTCTCCGCGTCTACTGTTTCCTTTGAAAACTCAACTCTGCTTTCCTCGGCAGTGTCCGTGCGCTTATGGTCATATCCGCCCGAATAATTCTCCGAACGGTGATAACTGCGCTTTCTCCCGTCATTGCGTCTGCGCCCGTCAAACTTCGGTCTGTCGGCGTAGATAACTACCTTTCTGTAAGGCTCACTCCCCGTCGAACGGCTCGACACGCCCTCTATCTCCGCAACACAGCTATGGATTATCCTGCGCTCGTATGGGTTCATAGGTTCAAGCGCTATCTTTCTGCCCTGCTTTATGACCTTTGCCGAGGTCTTTTTCGCAAGAGCAATCAGCGCTTCGCGGCGCTTTTCACGGTAGCCGTTGCAGTCAAGCGATATCCTGCAGAAACTTTCTTCCGAACGGTTGCTCGCAAGTATCGTCAGATACTGCAGGCTGTCAAGCGTTTCTCCTCGCTTTCCGATAATAATGCCGAGCTTCTCTCCGCTTATATCCAGCACTACCATTCCTCCGCGCTTTTCGGGCGTTATGGTAAAGCCGTCCATTCCGAGAGCTTTCATTACCGACGTCAGATACTCTATAGCCGTCCTGACCTTTATGCTCTTATTTACATCAAAATCATCGGGGAGAGTTTCCTCCTGCTCGTCATCGGGCAAATCCGCGCTTTCGGCTCTTTCATACTCCGCGTCCTCTCTGAGGTCCTCTTCGTCTGCCTCGTAAATGCGCTCTTTCTCTTCTTCGGGCTCATACACGGCGTTTACGCGGAACTCGCCTTTCATACCCCCGAAAAGTGTCTTGCGGGGCTGTTCAAGAATGTCGAAATCAATATCGTCCTCGCTCACGCCAAACTCTTTTGCGGCGAGCTTTTTTACTTCTTCTATGGTCTTGGCTGTAAATTCTTTTTCCATTTTCTAACTTTCTACCCCTTTCGGATAACCTCGCGACCAAATAACCCGACAATTACAGTCAGATATCGTCGTCATCGTCCTCTTTATATTCCTCTCCGTATTTAAGAGCGTCCGCTTTTCTCGCCTCGGCAAGTTTTCTGCGGTTTTCCTCTTTTTGTGAGATAGCTTCTTCTCTCGATATATGCTTTTCCTTATCTTTTACTTTTATCAGCTTATCCTTTGCCGCAAGCTCCGCCGCGGCGATCTCTCTGAGCTTTCTCGGATTGTAGAGTTTGTCAAGAACAAGCGTCTGCAATATTCCGAACAAATAGCTTACTGCCCAATAGAAACCTGCTCCCGCAGGGACCGTAAACGCGATCCAGAGCGAAATGAACGGCATGATATACATCATTATCTTCATCGAGCCGCCCACTTGCGCCGCTTCGGGGTTGTTCTTCTTCATGTTGTAGTTTGAGATGAACGTCTGAAGAAGCGAAAGTATAAACGAAATTATCGGAACAAGTATTATCGGGAAGCCGAAATGCTCTGACGGTACACGTCCGAGCGGAATGCCGACAAAGTTCAGATTGTCATAAAGCTCGTCATAATTCGCTCTTGCTTCGGGGCGTACAGCCGCGTCGCTGTAGGCAGTCCTGTAAACGAACTTGTCGCTCGTTGTTCCGAAGCATTCGAGGGCATAAAGCTCTCTCTGGAGCGAAGATGTAGCCGTAAACAATACCGCGTCCGCACTCTGTGCTCTGTACTGACCGTAATGCATTTGAAGAGTATTGAACGCGTTTATCGTTTCATCGCTGAACGAATGCTCTAGCCTGTATGCCTCTTTTGCCTCGTCAGCAAGTTTGTCCATTTCGCTGCGCTCGGCGTCGGTTATCTTGTAGATATCCGCGTCGGCAAGAGCGGTGTTGCTGTTGTTTGCGGCATATTCCTTTGCTATGATACCGCGGACAGCCGTTTTGAACATCTTTACGGTGTCGGTATCGAGTTTTTGCATATCCTCAAAGGTCTTAGGCTCTTCGCCGTCTGTGAGGCAGTTTTCATTGTAGAATGCAAGTATCTTATTTGCGTCGTTTACGATATGGTCATGCCTTTTGAGTGCGTTTTCGTCAAGCTCCGCGATTTCAGCGTCAGTCTTTGCGCATTCCTCCGCGAATATCGACGACATTTCGACATTGTACGATTCTTCAACAAACGCGCTTATTTCTTCGCTCGTTGAATGGACAATATGCGTCAGCGGTTTGTAAACAACATCAATGACTCCGAAAAGTATCACAAACGACAAGATCATCGGCAGACAGCCCGCAGTCGGCTTATAGCCCTGCTGCTGGAGCTTCATCAGCTCCTGCTGTTGTCTTTCGGTATTATTGGCGTATTTTGTCTGGATCTCTTTTATCTTCGGGGCAAAAGCCGCCGAAACCGCCATGGATTTCTGCTGTTTTATATAAAGGGGTATCATTGCGCCCTTTATGATGAACGTAAAAAGGATTATGTCCAGACCTACGTTCTTTGTGATAAAATTATAGATAAAATACAGCACATATCCCAGAGGCGTGCCTATAATACTATACAAAAATTGAATAACGTCCACGTCCTTTCAAGGCGTTCCACATTTTTAAAGAATAATTGCCAAAACGGCAGTTCAAATCCCCGAGCCGTCCTTTGATGTCATATCCGAATAAAGTTGTTCCCAATCGTCCCAGCCGCGCGAAGCGACGGTGTATTTTTCAGGTCTAAGGGTAAATTTTTTCGGCACGGGATCATAACCGTACTTTCCAAAGGGGTTGCACCTCAAAATTCTCCATAATGTCAAATAACCGCCCTTTACCGCACCGAACCGCCGAACGGCAATAAGCCCGTATTCGGAACAAGTCGGATAAAAGCGGCAGCACGGCGGCAGGATCTTTGAAAGCGTCAGCCTGTACAGCTTTATAATTCCCAAAAGAATATACTTCATTATAGTTGCAGTGTTTTCGGCAAAACATTCTTTTTCATAAGCCCCAAGACCTGCCCCGATCCTAGCGACGGGGTTTTCGACCTTGCCACAAAAACGAAATCGAAACGCCTTTGGGTGCTTTCACGAATTATCGGATCTAAAAGGCGGAATGCTTCTCTGATTATCCGCCTCGCCCGATTTCTCTTGACCGCGTTTCCAACCTTTTTTCCCGTGACAATGCCTAATCTGTTCTTCCCCGCCCTCCTTGGGCGGATATAGCAAACAAACCCGTATGTCACGACGCTTTCGCCTTTCTTGAACAAAAAGCTGAAATCGCGGGCGCTTTTGATAACAACGTATCTTTTTTTAAGCTCGTGCATCAATTGCTTTTAATAGCTGAGTCTTTTTCTGCCTTTTGCACGGCGGCGCGAAAGAACTTTTCTTCCGTTCTTTGTAGCCATTCTCTTCATAAAGCCGTGTTCATGCTTTCTCTGGAGCTTTTTGGGCTGGTATGTTCTTTTCATTTCAATATTCCTCCTTACACATCGGGATTATAATTGTTATCGTCTGTTTGACGGAATTACCATTTTTTGACTAATGGAAATTTATTACATCCGACTGTATAAATATCCTACGTCAGACTGTAGAGAAAGTCCCAGATGCACGCATTGAGCGCGGGGCGCTCAACGCTGAAACGGTGCTGCGGCTAGGCTTTGTGCCTGCCCGCATTATCCGCTTCGCGGAAAACGCTGTGCCGTTGACACAGCAGATGGGGCTTTATCTGCAGTCTGACAATGTTTACAAAAGGTGTCGGCATTTAATTATTATACCTTAATTATATCCTTTTGTCAAGAGGTTTTTCAAAATAATAATGAAATTTTAGAAAAACGGGTTGACAATGCGATTGTAAAAGTGATATAATCAATAAAAATAAGTTACGGCTTTAGCATTACTAACGAGGTGAATTTAAAATGATACTGACAATTGACGTTGGAAACACAAACATTGTTTTCTGTGGATTTGACGAAAACGACGAGCCGAAGTTTCAGTCTAGGATAGCGACCGACCGTTTGCGAATGGAGGACGAATACGCCATACTTTTAGCGGATATTTTGAGGCTTTACGGGATAAAGGCGGAGGAAATTTCGGGCGCGGCGCTGTCGTCGGTAGTGCCGCCGGTGACGGTGCAGATAAAGCCCGCTGTGGAAAAGATATGCGGGTGTAAGGTGCTGACGGTAGGACCGGGATTAAAGACGGGGCTTAACATAAAAATCGACGAACCTGCGTCGCTCGGCGCGGATTTGGCGGCTGTCGCGGTAGGTGCAAAGGAAAACTACCCCCTGCCTGCGATAGTTATTGATATGGGGACGGCTACGAAAGTTCTTGCAATTGACAAGAGCGGGGCGTTTGTCGGAGGAATAATCGCGCCGGGGGTAAAAATTTCGGCTGAAGCACTCGCGGACAAGACTGCCACTCTCCCGCTGATAAGCGTTTCAAGCGAGCCTATACCTCACGTTATCGGAAAGAACACGGCGGATTGTATGCGGTCGGGGCTGCTCTACGGAAACGCGTTTATGATAGACGGCATGGTCGAGAGCTTTGAAAAGGAGCTTGGGGAGAAATGCACCGTAGTTGCAACAGGCGGTTTTTCGAGCGTGATAAAACCGCTCTGCAAAGCGGATTTTATACTCGATGACGAGCTGATTTTCAAAGGCCTGCTAGCAATATACAAGAAGAACAAGTGAGCCGGAAGTCAGAGGTTGGAAGCAAGAGGCAAGAATAAGTTTTGAGCGGGGAACAACGTTTAATTTCCAAACCACAAAACGAGCGGGCGCACTAAAGTTTTTTGAAAGGGAGCTCTTTTAGAGGTTAGAGATTAGAGGTAAGAGGTTAGAGTTTGAGAGGAAAAGTGGTTTTCCACACTAAACAAACTCTAGCCTCTAGCTTCTTATTCGTGACAATAAAATAACTATTCCTCTCGAATGTTCCCAAAAATTCTTACATCTTACATCTTACTTCTTACCTCTAGCAGGGGTTTTCCCCGCATTGCCGTTTCAAATGCAAGCATTTGAAACGGCAATCCTAAAAGAGGTTTTGAGCGGGGAAGTGCTTTAAACGAGAAAAAGCTCAAAGCGTGAAAGCGCTTTCCTTTTCGGCTCTTGTCAGTCTATAGCACAAAATAAAAGAGCATCACCCGGACCGAAGCCCGGGTGTGCCTGTTAGAGAAGGGTATTATGAAAACGTCTGAAGATATCAGCGTTTCTTTCAAGAAATAACTGCGCGCTGTTTAAAGAATTGCTGTCGGCGAATTTTGTTCCTTTAAGTACTTTTCAAGCATATTATAGCACTCTTTTTTGGATTTGTCAAGTATTTATATCTAAATAGATAATATTTTTATCATTTGTATAATATTAGTGTCAATAATGTCAGATAAAATCTTGTCATAAAAGATATAATAGATATCAAAAAGGAGTTATTTTTATGACAATTTTGTATGAATTATGCGAACGTATCGCGGAACTCAGGTGGCAGTCGAGAATGACACAAGCCGAGCTTGCCAAAAGGCTTGGCGTAACGCGAAGCGCGGTGAACTCGTGGGAAATGGGCTTGTCTATCCCGCAGTTAAAGCACGTCATTGAAATGTCGAAGATATTCAACACGACCGTTGACAGTATGCTGAAAAGCCCCGAACAAGTTGTTGTAAACATAACCGACCTCACCAAAGACGAACAACAGGCGGTTTTCAATCTTGTAGACTGTCTGAAAAAATATCACACGGAGAAATAAAAAAGAGCGCCAGAGCGCTCTTTTAGAGATAAGAGGTAAGATTTCAGCCGAACGGTTGTTCGCTTGGATCCTACCTCTTATTTTTATTATAACTTCTCCATCTTCGCAAAGTTTCTCATTACGGCTTTAACGCCGAAGTCGTCGAAGTTTACGGTTATCATGGCGTCGTTTCCCATTTGCTGAATTTTAATTACAACGCCGTCTTTAAACTTTACATGCCTTACTCTGTCGCCGACCTCGAAATTGTCCGAGGAGCCCTGCGCCATGGGGTTTTTCAGCTTTTCCGACTGCTCCTTTAAAAAGCTGTGAGGCAGGGGCTTTGAAATTGCAGACGCCCTCATAAATGCCGCGCCCTCTTCTCTTTCCTCAACGAATATTTCGGGTATCTCCCTTATAAACGTTGAGAGCTTGTTTGTAGAAGTGTGCCCGTACAGCATTCTGTATGCGGTGTGGGTTATGTACAGTTCTTTCTTCGCGCGGGTTATCGCGACATAAGCGAGCCTGCGTTCTTCTTCCATTTCGGCAGGATCGCTCAAAGTCATCATTGACGGGAAAACATTGTCCTCCGCCGCAACTATAAACACAACGGGAAATTCAAGTCCCTTTGCGCTGTGCATTGTCATAAGCGAAACTCTGTCGCTTTCGCCATCATAGCCGTCTATGTCCGCGACAAGCGCCGTCTGTTCGAGAAAATCGGGGAGAGAGGCGTTCGGATCGTCCTGCATAAGCTGAACGGCGTTTGATTTGAGCTCGGCAATGTTTTCGAGCCTCGTCATTCCCTCGTCGCCCTGTGTTTTAAGCATAGCCGAATAGCCCGTTTTCTCCGCAACGGCGTCTATAAGCTCGTCAAGCGGGAGCGTATCGGCAAGCTCGTCAAGCTCGTCGAAAAGATTTGCCGCCGCTTTAAGCGGATTTGCCTTTCGCGAGAGCGTTTCATACTGCGCCGCATTTCTGCATACTTCTATCGGATCAATGCCAAGCCCCTCCGAAACGCGGATTATTTCTTCTATAGTCGTGTCACCTATACCGCGCTTCGGCTCGTTTATTACTCTCCTGAACCTCACCGCGTCATAGGGATTGTTTAAAAGCGCAAGATATGACAAAATGTCCTTTATTTCTTTTCTGTCATAAAAGCGCAGACCGCCGACCATTTTATACGGTATCTTCTGTCTTGAAAGCGCGGTTTCTACGCTCCTTGAAAGCGCGTTTGTGCGGTATAAAAGCGCAAAATCCGAATACTTCGCGCCCTTTGCGACTTCCTCGTTTATTATGTCGGCAATGCCCTTTGCCTCGCTCTGCTCGCTCGGATATTTTACGATGTGAATTTTATTTCCCTTGCCGAGCTCGCTCCAGAGCTTTTTCTGTTTCCTGCGGGCATTGTGCGCAATAACGGCGTTCGCAGCGTTCAATATCGTTTCGGTCGAGCGGTAGTTCTGCTCAAGTCTTACGACTGCACAGCCCTTATACTGCTTTTCAAAATTCAGGATATTTTCAATTGTCGCGCCTCTGAAACTGTAAATTGACTGGTCGTCGTCGCCGACAACGCAGAGGTTTCCGTTTTCCCCTGCAAGCAATGACACAAGTTTATACTGCGCAATGTTAGTGTCCTGATATTCGTCTACCATTATATACTTGTACAAGTTGCGGTAATGTTCAAGAACATCGGGGAATTCCTGAAACAGCTTTACCGTCAGAAAAATAATGTCGTCAAAATCAACGGCATTCGCGCTGACAAGCGCTTTCTGATATGACAGGTAAATTTTGGCAGTCAGCTTTTCGAGGAAATCGGTGCCGTCAAGATAATCTTCCGCATAGTCCTCTGCGGAAATGAGCCTGTCTTTGAGAGAAGAAATTTTGTTCTTCACCGACTTCGGCGGAAAGGTCTTTTCGTCAATGTTAAGCTCTTTAAGAATATTCTTTATCAGCCTCTTTGAATCGTCGTCGTCATAGATAGTAAAGCCCGAATGATATCCGAGCTTTTCTATTTCCCTGCGCAGTATCCTTACGCATGCCGAATGGAACGTCGAGGCGTTTACTTTTCCCGCGTCCTCTCCGAGCATCTGTTTAAGCCTTTCGCGAAGCTCTCCCGCGGCTTTGTTCGTAAAGGTTATGGCGAGGATATTCCACGGCGCGACCGGCTCGACGGCTATTATTTCCGCGAGCTTTTTTGCGTTTTCGGGAGTCTTTTCCATAGCGGGAAATTCCTCCAGAAAGCGCCTTTTCTCAGCGCTCAGTCTGCGTACTTCTTCGTCATGATAGGCGTTTCCGAAGCACGTCATATTCGCAATTCTGTTTACAAGAACGGACGTTTTTCCGCTTCCTGCGCCCGCGATAATAAGCTGGGGACCTATAACGCGGAAGATCGCCGTTTTCTGCATATCGTTGGCTTTTGAAAAATAGCTTTCAAGAGCCTGCTTTTTTAATTCTGTATAATTCAATTTCTACCTCACTCGCCCTCGTTTTTCGGGCGCAATATTTTTGAGCCGTTTTTTTACAGCCCGATATTTTTTTAACTTTAATCAGACTGTAGAGAAAGTCCCAGATACCGCATTGAACGCTTCGCGTACAACGCTGAAGCGTGGCTGCGGCTAGGCTTTGTGCCTGCCGCATGTTACAGTGTTATCCGCCTTTGGCGGATAACCTTACGAAGTAGATGGGCTTTATATACAGTCTGATTTAATTGCTGTTTGCGATAAGCTCGGAATACTTGTCGCTTACGGTCATCTGCGATACTACCGATTTTCTGCTTATGCCCTCGTTTGCAAATGCCTGCGTCAGCATAAGTTTAATTCTGTTCACCTGGTTTACCTCTGACGCTCCCGGATCGAAATCTACCGCAACTATATTGCTCTCGGGGTGCTGTCTGCGAAGCTCGCCGATAACGCCCTTTCCCGTAACGTGATTAGGCAGGCAGGCAAACGGCTGCATGCATATAATATTCGGAACGCCCTCATGTATAAGCTCCAGCATTTCCGCCGACAAGAACCAGCCCTCGCCCGCGATATTTCCGTTTGAAACTATCGGCTTTACCGATTCCATCATATCGAAGATGTCCGAGGGACAGCCGAACTTTGTGCCTTTAACGGCTTTTCTGTAACTGCGTTCCATAAAATTAAACGCTCTTATTGCCGAGTTTTCCGCAAACTTTTTAAGTCTTGAACAGTAAAGGAGCTTGCGTTTTGTAACGCCGTGAGAACAGATATAGTAGAAAAATCCCATAAGATCGGGAACGACAACTTCACAGCCCTCGTTTTCGAGCAAGCCTATTATATTGTTATTCGCCACGGGGTGGAATTTTACAAGTATCTCTCCGACAAGTCCGATCTTCGGCTTTTTAATATCCCTGACGGGGAATTCCGAAAATTCCTTTACTATATTGCGGACGTTTTCGTTAAAGCGCGGGAGCGAAATGGACTTCAGCTCGTCTCTCAAAAACAGTCTCCACTTTTCATAGAGCTTATTCGCCGAGCCTTTTTCAACTTCATAAGGTCTTACCTTATACAAGCACCTTTGGAGAACATCTCCGTAGATTATGCTCATAAAGGCTCTTACCGCCATTCCCGCGGTAATTCTGAAACCGCTCTGTTTTTCAAGCCCGACAACGTTCAGCGATATAAGCGGGATATTGTCATAGCCTGCGTCTTTAAGCGCCTTTTTCAGCATACCGACATAGTTTGTCGCTCTGCAGGCACCGCCCGTCTGGGTTATCATAACGGAAGTGTTATTGAGGTCATACTTTCCGCTGTTCAGGGCGTGTATAAGCTGTCCGACGATAAGTATCGACGGATAGCAGGCGTCGTTGTTTACATACTTCAGTCCCTCGTCAACTACCGCCTTTGAGCAGTCACGGAGAATGACGATATTATATCCCGAATGTATAAACGCCGCTTCGAGCAGGTCGAAATGTATCGGCGCCATCTGCGGGCAGAGGATAGTATGCTTTTTGCGCATTTCCTCGGTAAACTCGGGCTGTCTTATGTAGCCGATATGTCCGCGGACGGGCTTATACTGATGTCTTTCACGCTCGTCAACTACGGAGATGAGCGAGCGCAGGCGTATCCTTGCCGCGCCGAGGTTATTTACCTCGTCTATTTTAAGGCAGGTATACAGCTTTCCGAAACTGTGGAGTATCTCCTGCACTTCGTCTGTAGTCACCGCGTCAAGTCCGCATCCGAATGAATTGAGCTGTACAAGTTCAAGGCAGTCGTTATGCCCGACAACGTGCGCCGCCGCATAGAGCCTTGTGTGATATGTCCACTGGTCTACGACTCTTATAGGTCTTACAACCTTTTCGAGGTGCGCGACGCTGTCCTCTGTCAAAACCGCAAAGCCGTATCCCGAAACCATTTCGGGAAGTCCGTGGTTTATTTCGGGATCTATGTGATACGGTCTGCCCGCAAGGACAATTCCGCGCTTGTTGTTTGCTTTGAGGAATTCGAGAGTTTCCTCGCCCTTTCTGCGCATTTCAGTCTTAAACGCCGTGTCCTCGGCGTATGCCTTTGAGAGGGCTTCTTTTATCTCGTGCTTTGTTATGTTCAATTCGGGGAGGCTCTTTGAAAATTCCTCGAAAAGCCTTTCGCCCATTCTCTTTTCATGGAATATGGGCAAAAACGGATTTAAGAACTTTACGTCCCCGCGAAGCTCGGGAACTGAATTTTTAATTACCTCGCTGTATGTAGCGACAACGGGGCAGTTATAGTGATTGTCCCCGCCGTTTTCGTTGTTCATTTCATACGGCATGGACGGGTAGAAAATAAGTTTTACTCCGTCGTTTATGAGCGACTGAATATGTCCGTGAGCAAGTTTTGCAGGATAGCAGACGCTTTCGCTCGGCATTGTTTCAATGCCCTTGTCATAAATTGCTCTCGAAGATTTCGGCGAGAGCTTTACGGAAAATCCGAGCTCTGTAAACAGCTTGTGCCAGAAAGGATAATTCTCGTACATTCCGAGCACGCGCGGAAGCCCTATAACGCCCCTCGGCGCTTTATCCTCGGGCAGACATTCTCTGTCGAACAAAAGGTGATATTTATAGTCGTAAAGATTAGGCATTTTTTCGCCAGCATAGACGTTTCCCGCTCCGCGCTCACAGCGGTTGTTGCTGATATAGCGCTTTCCGTCGGGGAATTTTGTAATGGTCAGCAGGCAGTTGTTCGAGCATTTTCCGCAGCGCGCGGCGGTCTTTTCGACCTTGAAATCCTCGAGCTTTTCGAGCGGAGCAATTGTGCTTCCCTTTTTGTCGTCGCGCTCCAGCGCAGCAAGCGCCGAGCCGTATGCGCCCATAAGTCCCGCCTTGTCGGGGCGGACGGCGTTTTTCCCTACGATAAGTTCAAACGCCCTAAGAACGCTGTCGTTCATAAACGTTCCGCCCTGGACGATTATCTTGTCGCCCATTGAGTTGGTGTCGCGGAGCTTTATGACCTTAAAGAGCGCATTCTTGCACACGGAATAGGAAAGTCCAGCCGAAATATCCGCAACGGTCGCTCCCTCTTTCTGCGCCTGTTTTACGCGGGAATTCATAAATACCGTACAGCGTGAGCCGAGGTCAACAGGGTTTTCCGCAGAAAGTCCTAAGACCGCAAACTCCGCGCTTGTCATTCCCAGAGCATTTGCGAAGTTCTCGATAAAACTTCCGCAGCCCGACGAGCAGGCCTCATTCAGCAAAATGCTCTCTATTTCCCCGTTTTTAACGCGCATGCATTTCATATCCTGACCGCCGATGTCAAGGATAAATTCCGCTCCGGGAAGTATCTTTTCGGCAGCTTTATAGTGCGCCATTGTTTCAATTTCGCCGAAATCCGCTCCGAGCGCGGCTTTTATCAGATGCTCGCCGTAGCCCGTGGCGCAGGTCTTTGCAATATACGCGCCGTTCGGGATAAGCGGATAGAGTTCCTTTAAAATGCCGATGACAGACTTCAGCGGATCGCCGTGGTTGCTGTCATAATGCGAATAAAGTATATTAGCGTTCTCGTCAATAAGAACAGCCTTTGTCGTCGTCGAGCCTGCGTCTATTCCGAGATAGCATGCGCCCTTTGCTTCAGAAAGCTCTGCTGTCGGAATAACGGCTTTTGCATGGCGCGCGCGGAATTCATTAAGTTCATCTTCGTTTTTAAACAGCGGTGCAAGCCTCTCGACCTCACGGAGCTGGTTTTCGCCGAGAGCGCTTCCCTTTTCGCAAAGCTCGTCTATCGAAAACTCCTCTGCTTCTTCGGAAAGCGCACAGCCCATTGCTACAAACAAATTCGCGTTTTCGGGGAATATTATGTTCTCGGGCTTTAGATCAAGCGTTTCGATAAAGCGCTGTCTTAATTCCGAGAGATAATGAAGCGGTCCGCCTAAAAACGCAACGTTTCCTCTTATAGGCTTTCCGCAGGCAAGCCCGCTTATCGTCTGGTTTACTACCGACTGGAAAACGGACGCGGCAATGTCGCTCCGCTTTGCGCCCTCGTTTAAAAGAGGCTGTATGTCGCTTTTTGCGAACACTCCGCAGCGCGAAGCTATGGGATATATGGTGGTATGCTCTTTGGACAGCTCGTTTAAGCCCCCGATGTCTGTGTTCAAAAGCGCCGCCATCTGGTCGATAAATGCGCCCGTACCGCCCGCGCAGGAGCCGTTCATTCTCTGCTCAAGCCCGCCTGTGAGGTATGTAATTTTCGCGTCCTCTCCGCCAAGCTCTATAGCTACGTCTGTTTTCGGGATAAGCGCTTTTATGGCGGTAGTTCCCGCGGCAACTTCCTGCGCAAAGGGAATGCCGAGCCATTTAGACACGGAGATACCGCCCGAGCCTGTAACGGCAACGAGCGCATGCTCTCCTTTAAGTTCTTCTCCGACGGCGTTTAAAATGTCCGAAACCGTTTTTCTTATATCGGAAAAATGTCTTTGATATCGGCTGAAAACGAGGTTTTTGTTCTCGTCGATGACAGCCGCTTTTACTGTTGTCGAACCTATATCAAGTCCAACTCGTTTCAAGATGTGATCACTCTCCAAAATAAATAGGTCAATATGATGTCAGGCTTTTTATACAGCCCGTATTTTTACTTTATATGTAAACTAAACAAAATATGATAATTATAGCCCGATATTCGCGGACAGATTATATCCCGAACATTCGGACGGCGTTTATTGTCAATTTTTGTCAATTTTGATATTTTCAAATTATCGCGCTTAGATTTATTATAGCACAAATAAGAAAAAAAGTCAACAAGCATTATTCTGAAAATTAGAGGTCAAAACCGAGGAAAAAATTCTCTGAAAAAAGATGGACAAGGGAAACCCATAAAGGTCCCCCTTGCTAAGATCTATCAACAGCCGTGATCAATCTATCTCCACCATTATCTTCTCGTTGGCTCTGACTGCGCCTGCGCGCATAACCGTGCGAATGGACTTTGCTATTCTTCCCTGTTTGCCGATAACTCTGCCCATATCGTCCGCGCCGACATGAAGATGATAGACCGTAACGCCCTCGGCGTTCGGCTCGTCAACTGTTACCGTGACCGCGCTCTTATCCTCAACAAGCGCCGTCGCGATAGTAATAAGAAGTTCTTTTAACATATCCTTGCCCTTCCGTTTTACATGCGCTATATCCTACGCTTAACCTTTAAGCAGACGCTTTACGGTGTCGGTAGGCTGTGCGCCTTTCTTTATCCATTCTTCTGCCTTTTCCTTGTCAATGTTTACGACAACAGGCTCCTTTGTCGGATCGTAATATCCTATCTCCTCGATAAAACGACCGTCTCTCGGATAACGGCTGTCCGCTACAACTACGCGGTAGAACGGAGCTTTCTTTGCGCCCATTCTTCTCAGTCTGATTTTAACTGCCATTTTGTTTTCTCCTTTCTTTAAAGTTTGTATAAAAACGGTTTTTCCGTTTTATTCGATTTGTCAATTTGTCAATGTTTCAAGTTTTCAGCCGTTACATTCCCGGAAAGCCGCCCATTCCGCCCATGCCGTTCATATTCATGGGGAATTTCGGGAAGCGCTTTTTCTTTCCCTTTCCCGTAAAGCCCATTTGCTTCATAACTTTCTGCATCTGCTCAAACTGCCTTAAAAGCTGGTTTACTTCTTCTACCGATGTTCCCGAGCCTGCGGCTATTCTGCGCTTTCTCTTGGCGTCGATTATCGACGGCTTTTCGCGCTCGCGCTTGGTCATAGAAGTGATTATCGCCTTTGTGTGAGGCATTTTCTTTTCGTCAATGTCCTCGTCCTTTATCTTTCCCGCAACGCCGGGTATCATATTGAGCAGGCTCTTTATATTGCCCATTTTTTCAATTTGCTCAAACTGCGCATAAAGATCATTCAGGTCGAACTTGTTTTCCTCCAGCTTTTTTACAGCCTTTGCCGCTTCTTTTTCATCAAGAGAAGCCTTTGCCTTGTCAATAAGCGTCAGCACGTCGCCCATGCCGAGTATTCTCGAAGCCATTCTGTCGGGATAAAAAGGCTCTATGTCGTCGGGCTTTTCGCCTATGCCCGCAAACTTTATCGGCTTTCCCGTTATTGCCAGCACCGTAAGCGCCGCGCCGCCTCTTGTGTCGCCGTCGAGCTTTGTCAATATAACGCCCGTTATGTCGAGTGCCTCGTTAAAGCTCTCTGCGACATTCACCGCGTCTTGTCCCGTCATTGAATCGACAACGAGCAGAATTTCATTCGGCGTTGTCCTTGCCTTTATGTTTTTAAGCTCTTCCATAAGCGTTTCGTCAATATGCAGACGGCCCGCCGTATCGAGCAATACCGTGTCGAAACCTTGGTCTTTTGCGTATTTAATGCCGTGTTCGGCAATTTCAACGGGGTTTCCCTGCCCCTCCTCAAAGACATGCGCGCCGACCTTTGCGCCGACTATCTTCAGCTGTTCGATAGCCGCGGGACGGTATACGTCGCACGCAACCAGAAGCGGTCTGCGGTTCTGCCCCTCGAGCCATTTTGCGAGTTTCGCGCAATGCGTCGTTTTACCTGCGCCCTGAAGTCCGCACATCATGATAACGCACGGAGGCTTTGACGGAAAATCGAGCTTCGCTGTGGACGTTCCCATAAGCTCTATAAGCTCGCCGTGTACAATGTCAATGACCTGCTGGGCAGGCGTAAGGCTCTCCATGACCTTTGCGCCGAGCGCCTTTTCGCTTACTTTGTTTACAAAGTCCTTTGCGACCTTAAAGCTGACGTCCGCGTCGAGAAGCGCCATTCTTACCTCGCGCATTGCGTCCTTTATGTCCTTTTCGGTGAGCTTTCCGTGGTTTTTAAGCCTGCCGAAAACATTGTTCAGTTTTTGTGATAGTCCCTCAAAAGCCATTCTGCCCGCCTCTTTTTCTGTTTATTTATTTTGTTCAATTTAATTTTTCGTTCAATTCAACCGATTTGCTTTACATTGCGTTTTCAATTTCGTAAAGTATATCCGAAAGCTCCGAGATAAACTTTTCTCTTCCGTCGGGGTTACTTTCAACCAACGCCAGAAGCTCTCTTGCCCTTGCGGTTTTCTCCGAAACTAATTTCAACCGCTTTGCGTTACCGAGAATTTCTTCAAGCTCCAAAAGCCGTTTTTCGCCCTTTTTCCGCGCGTCGTTTGCGGCAGGACGGGTTATTCCGCCCATTTCCTCAGCAATTTCCGACAGCGACAGATCGGAATTATATTTCAGATCTACCGCCTCGCGCTGGTTTTTCGAGAGCAATTCTCCGTATATATCCAGCAGCAGCGCAAAATTTTCTTCCATAAGCGCCTCTGTATCATAAAAATGCTTTACACCGACAAATGCTATTATAACAGATACTTTCCGATTTGTCAAGGGGTATCGGCGAATTTTCTTAAAAAATTAAAAAAACCGCTTTTCAAAACGGCTGATGTATGGTATAATGAAGAGGTTAGAGGCAAGAAATTCGGGGAGCTTTCGGGAGATAAAGGTTTTTGCTTTCGGAGAAAGAAGCAAGAGGCAAGAGTTTTAGCCGAAATGTTATTTGCCGAATAAAAGCCTATCTGTGGTTCTTATCAAACGCTACTTTTTTTAAATAACGTTAATTCGCCCTATCCCCCTAACCCCCTTTCCCGGAGGGAAAGGGGGGAAGAATGCGGGGCGCTGCGCTCCCCGCACCCCTGCTGTCAGTTGACAGTGTACGCATTGAACGCTTCGCGTACAACGCTGGGTACAGTATTCAGTAAGAGCGGAAAGGTAGTTCTTTTCAAACGTTGTTTCTTTAAATAACGTTTACTTGCCCTATCCCGCTGCCCCTGCCTCGCTGCGCGCTTTTACGAAACCCTGAAAAGTAACTTATTTATACAGACTGAGGAATTTTATGTCAAAAGCTAAGGAAATCTTTTTAAAACTTCTGCCGATGCTTATTGTTCTTGTATCAACGGGAATTTTTATTTTCGCGATAAAATTTGTTATCGGCATTTTTTACGATCCGAAAGACACCGTCTACGAAAAAACTTACGGCGACGAAAAGTTTGTTGTGGTTCAGTGCTATCAGAACCCGTCCAGCCACTATTATGTCTTTGCGGGGGATTATGTTTTCAACAGCGAGAATTACAACAACGTTGCCTCGGAGCATGACAAAACGCACTTAAAGGACAACCCCATTGCCATTTTCACGCTCAACGAAACACCGCTCGACATGGAAAACACTGTCGTAAAGACGCTGATAAGCTCTACCGAGCTTACCGCCATGCAATTCGGCGAGTTTGTCATTTACAGGCTCGAGGGAGAATATGGCGTATTTGCACCGCTCCGCGAATTTAAAGAAAGCGCGACAAAGCGCAAGAACGATCTATACGTTGTAAGGCAATTGCTGAAAAACGAGCAATACAAGACATTCGACCTGCCGTCATGGGAAAGTGAAGCGGACTTTCTCAAAAACCTTGAGCTTATCGAATGGCACCTTGATACGGAATATATTGAGGACAACTGACAGCATACAGAAAAGGAGAAAAACATTGTCTGACAATTACCTTGATAAAATAAGAAACTTCTGCATAATCGCGCATATCGACCACGGAAAGTCAACTCTTGCCGACCGTATCTTAGAGCAGACCGAAACAGTCGCTCTGCGCGATATGGAAGAACAACTGCTCGACAACATGGACATCGAGCGCGAAAGAGGGATAACCATAAAAGCCCGCGCCGTAAGGCTAAAATACAAGGCTGACGACGGCGAGGAGTATATTTTCAATCTTATAGACACTCCCGGTCATGTTGACTTTAACTATGAAGTTTCGCGGTCGCTTGTGGCATGCGAGGGGGCGGTGCTTATCGTTGACGCTTCGCAGGGAATTGAAGCGCAGACGCTTGCGAATACCTATCTTGCGGTTGAAAACGACCTCGAAGTCGTGCCTGTCGTAAACAAGATAGATTTGCCCTCGGCTCACCCCGAAGAAGTAAAGCATGAAATTGAGGACGTTATCGGCATTGAAGCAATGGACGCTCCCGAAATTTCCGCGAAAATGGGAATAAATATCCGCGCGGTCATGGAAGAGATCGTAAAGAAAATCCCTGCGCCAAAGGGCGATACAAATTCCCCGCTCAAAGCCCTTATCTTTGACAGCTATTACGACAGCTACAAGGGCGTTATCGTATATGTAAGAGTTAAAGAGGGCGAAGTAAAGCCGGGCGACAGAATTAAAATGATGGCTTCGGGCGCGGAATTTACCGTTGTTGAAACGGGATATATGGGCGCTACAGAGCTTGTTCCCGCGGGCGGTCTAAAAGCGGGAGAAGTCGGCTATATCGCCGCGTCAATTAAATCCATAGGCGACACAAAGGTCGGCGACACCGTTACAAATGCCTCTAAGCCCGCGAGCGAAGCGCTCCCCGGCTACCGCGAGGTAAGCCCCATGGTGTTCAGCGGAATTTATCCCGCAGACGGCGCGAAATACGGCGATCTGCGCGACGCTCTTGAAAAATTGCAATTAAACGACGCGTCGCTGTCCTACGAGCCCGAAAGTTCCGTTGCGCTGGGATTTGGTTTCAGGTGCGGATTTTTAGGTTTATTGCACATGGACATTATTCAAGAGCGCATTGAACGAGAATATAACCTTGACATTATAACTACCGCGCCGTCTGTTGTCTACAAAATTGAAATGACCGACGGCACGACAAAGATGATAGACAACCCCACAAACTACCCCGACACTTCGCTTATTGCTCAAAGCTACGAGCCTGTGGTGAATGCACACGTCTATTCTCCGTCGGAATACGTCGGGAGCATTATGGAGCTTTGCCAGAACAGGCGCGGTATTTTCAAGGACATGAAGTATATAGACGAAAAGCGCGTTGACCTGCACTATGAATTACCGCTCAACGAAATTGTCTACGACTTCTTCGACGTGCTGAAATCCAGAACTCGCGGTTATGCAAGCTATGATTACGAGATGAAAGGCTTTGAGCCGTCAAAGCTCGTAAAGCTCGATATTATGCTGAACGGCGAGGTTATAGACGCTTTGTCGTTTATAATTCACGCCGACAGCGCATACGAACGCGCGCGGAAAATGGCTGAAAAACTGAAAGAGCATATCCCGCGCCAGCTTTTTGAAATTCCCATACAGGCGTGCATAGGCGGAAAGATAATCGCCCGCGAAACGATAAAAGCGCTCCGAAAAGACGTTCTCGCGAAGTGCTACGGCGGCGACATAACGCGAAAGAAAAAGCTCCTCGAAAAGCAGAAAGAGGGCAAAAAGCGCATGCGTCAGTTCGGAACGGTAGCCGTTCCGCAGGAGGCGTTTATGGCAGTATTAAAGCTCGAGGACGACTGATGAGGGGATTATATATCCATGTTCCGTTCTGTGTGAAAAAATGCCCGTATTGCGATTTTTATTCACTGCCGTTTTCCGAAAGCCGAGCCGAGGAATATAAAAACGCCGTTGTCCTAAATCTTGCGCGTTATAATAATGAGCAATTCGACACGGTCTATTTCGGCGGCGGAACGCCCTCACTTCTTTACAAGTATATTGCCGAAATATTAAGCAATGTCAATTACACTTGCAACGCCGAGATAACCGCAGAATGCAACCCCGAAAGCGCAAGCGAAGATGTTTTAGGCGGGCTGAAACATGCGGGAATAAACCGCCTTTCAATAGGCGTTCAGTCGCTGAATAACAGCGAGCTTCTCGCCCTCGGCAGAAAGCACAGCGCAGAAGAAGCGAAAAATGCTGTATTGCTCGCAAATAAAGCGGGTTTTGAAAATATCTCGGCTGATATTATGCTGGGGGTTTTAAATCAGACAGAGCGTTCTCTTGAACAAACGATAGACGAGCTTTGCAGGCTTCCGATAACTCATGTTTCGGCGTATCTGCTGAAAATAGAAGAAAATACGGTTTTCGGAAAGAATTACGCAGAAATTGCCGAAAAATTGCCGAATGAGGACAAGCAGGCAGAGCTATATCTTACGGCAGTTGAGGCTCTCGAAAAGCGCAGTTTTAAACAATACGAAATAAGCAACTTTGCGAAATCGGGCTGTGAAAGCCGTCACAATCTGAAATATTGGCGCGCGGAGGAATATGTCGGGATAGGTCCGTCGGCTCACTCTTATTATAAGGGAAAGCGTTTTGCAGTGCCGAAAAGGCTCGGCAAATTCCTCGAGGCCGAGTTTCAGACCGAGGAAATAACCGAGGAATTTCCCGACCGCGAAGAAGAGCGGATAATGCTCGGTTTAAGGCTCTGCGAGGGGATAGAGCTTACGGAAGAAATAACCGCTCGGCTTAAATTTATCCCGCGGGAATATTACAAGCTGTCGGACGGAAAGTTGTCGCTTACGCCGAAAGGGTTTCTGGTGTCGAATGAGATAATAGCCGAGCTTATAGAATAACCAGCGGACAGAAACAATCTGTCCGCTGGTTTTTATCAACCATTGTTTACGGATTTATAAAAGTCTTCAATATGCGCATAATTATAAGTTTTGCCCTTATACTCTACTTTTATTTTTTCAGCTCCTGCAAATGCACCGTCACCGATTTCCATAATGTCGCCAAGAATTTTTACGCTTGTTAAATTTGTGCAATTTGCAAACGCAGACTCGCCGATTTCCATTATCAAGTCGCTGATCTCTACGCTTTTTAAATTATAGCAATCTTTAAACGCCGTATCGGAAATAATAGCTATGTTGCTAGGAATAATAATACTTTCTATATCGCATTTGCTGAATGCATTTACTCCTATGTCGGTTGCGCTTTCGGGAATAGAATATGTATTGCCTTTTGCATTAGGATAAGCTATCAAACTTGTTTTATCTTTGCTGAACAAAACTCCGTCCAAAGAACAGAACGTTTCATTATTTTCAGAAACTTCTATACTGCTTAAATTTATACAATTTTCAAACGTTTCATTTCCTATTTCGCTTACGCTGTCGGGAATGATTATAGCTGTTAGATCATAGCATGACATAAAAGCTCCGAATCCTATGGTTTCAAGAGATTTGGACAGCGTTACGCTTTTAAGACTTCCACAATTGTCAAATGAATAGTTTCCTATTTCAGTTACACTGTCGGGAATTTCTATACTTTCAAGTTTTTCGCAATTCTGAAAAGCATACATTTCGATTTCAACTACCGTTTCGGGGATCACAACTTTTGTAAGATCTTTGCATTTGCTGAACGCAAACTTTCCAATACTTGTAACCCCATACGGAATTTCTATTTCTGTCGCTTTTTCTCCCTTTGCTGTAGCGCTTTCGACAATATTGTCCTTAATGTTCAGATATTCTGTACTTTCAACTATTGTCGGGGCTTCGCTTGTATCAGGCTCGGAATTTGTAGATGAATTTTCTTTGTCTGAAACAATAGAGCTGTCAGAACTGTCATCTCCTACCAGCGCATTTCTAACCGCACCAACAATTACCATAACCAGCACAATTCCTACCACTATAAATATTATTTTTTTCTTATCCATTTTCGTATCCTCCTTAAATATTGACAAAAAATGCGCAGCCGAAGCTGCGCACCGTAAAAACGCAAGCTCCGATTGCTGCGACACAATTTTCCCGTCAACTTAGAAAAAGCACACGAAAATAGAGCCCACACTTTTACCATGGTAAAAGTGTACACTTTTTCTAAATTGACTATTCAATTGTGTCGCAAGTAAATTATAGCATACTTTTATACATTTGTCAATACTTTCCCTATGCGTAAAAGTAAACAAACCCACCCTCATCGGGCGGGTTACTTTTGCTTGTATAAAAAACTATTTGTGGTTCTTTTCAAACTTTATTTCTCTCAATAACGTTATCTCGCTCTATCCTTTTAGAAGTTAGAGGTTAGAGGCAAGAGACAAGAGTTTAAGCCGAAAGGCTGTTTGCTGAATAAAACGTACAAAAACCCATTTGTTGTCCTCTTTAAACGTTTTTTTGCTAAATAACGTTAATTCGCCCTATCCCCCTAACCCCCTTTCCCGAGGGGAAAGGGGGAAAATTGCAGGGCGCTGCGCGCCCTGCACCCGCCCGTTTAGAGGTTAGAGGCAAGAGACAAGAGTTTAAGCCGAAAGGCTGTTTGCTGAATAAAACGTACAAAAACCCATTTGTTGTCCTTTTCAGGCGAAATTTCCTTAAATAACGTTTACTCGCTCTGCACCCGCCATTCTAGAGGTTATAGACAAGAAATAAGAGGCAAGAGTCTTTAAACTCTTACCTCTCTTGTTTTTCAGTGTATACTGCCTGTTCACTCGTCATCATTTATTTTTTTCTTAATTATCTCGGGCACTACTATAAATATCATCACTGCCGCCGCGACAACGGCTGCCGCCAGCAAAGCCCTTATCGGATCGGAAAAGAACTTCGCGATCCTGCCAAACAACCCCTCGCTCCAAAAGAGCTTTAACCCGACAAACACCGCCATGATCGAAATAATGAGCGACGCTCCCGCGGCGCAGTCCTTTACGTTTTGTATAAGCTCGTCCTTTTCACGGCAGACCTTGTTTGCTAATCGTTCGATCGCCGTGTTCAACCCCTCAACGCTAAGCACTGCCCCCATAGTCAGAAGAAAAACTCCCCACTCTGCGTCCGACAGATAGCAGAACACTCTCGCAAACAACGACATGAGCGTGCCTATAAACATCATTACCCTAAAATTTGTTCCATACGCGATTTCGACCATTCCGCGTCCCGCATAGTAAAAACTTTTAAAAAATTTCATCTCGTTATCCCCAGCTTCTCTAAAACTTTTTCCTGCTTTTGAAACATCTCTTTTTCCTCTTCGGGCGTTTCATGGTCATAGCCCAAAAGATGAAAGAGCGAATGCGTGATAAGAAAAGCAACTTCCCGCTTTAACGAATGCCCGTATTCTTCAGCCTGCACCACCGCTTTTTCCAGCGAAATAACTATATCCCCGAGCAGTATCGCGTCATTGTCACAGTTTACTTCAAACCCGTTTTCGTCGCCCAGCGGAAACGAAAGCACGTCCGTTTCGCGGTCAATGTTGCGGTGGAGTTTATTAAGCTCGTGTATCCGCTCATTGTCAACAAACGTTGCAGAAACTTCGGCGTCGTCCTCTATTTCTTCCTCTTTGAGAGCCTCTTTCGTGCAGTCCTCTATAAGACTTTCCGCAGGAAAATCAAGTTTTATTTTGTCCTGCTCGTCGCTGAAATCAATGTAAATCTTCATGACCGCTCCTCATTTTTTCACGGCAGTAAAAAACAGCCTCGGAAATCTGAAAATGACTTCTCCGTTTTTCTGCTTTGTATATTCCTTTTCAAGCTGTGCGCGTATCTCACCGAGAAAAACTTCGCTTTCGGCATCGGAGAGCGCTTCAAGATACGGCTTCAGGCCCGTTGACTTATACCATTCTATTATGCTTTCAGCGCCCGCCATTCTGTGGAAATAAACCGTTCTCCACATTTCAAAATCGTCCGTAAGCTCCGACAGAATATCGAAATATTCTCCGTCGGAAAGCGTGTAAAAAATACGCGTGTTTGTAAATTTTCCGCGCCATTTTCCGCTGTTTACGGTCTTTGCTATAATTTTATGTATAGGCTCTTCAAACTGAACGGGTATCTGAACGGCTAAAACGCCGTCTTTTTTCAGCATTGAAAACAAGTTCGGGATAAGCCGAGCGTGGTTTGGTATCCATTGTAAACAAGCGTTTGAAAATACAACGTCAAATTTTTCTTCAAACTCTTTAAGCTCCCCGCCTGCGTCAAGACTTATGAACTCGCATTCGGGAACGTTTTTCCGAGCGCTTTCGAGCATATTTTCACTGTTGTCCGCGCCGATAATATGCGCATTCGGAAAGCGATCTTTAAGCACTTTCGTGCTGTTTCCGGGACCGCACCCTATGTCGATGATTTCGCGCGGAGCTTTTGATGTTATCCTCTCTGCAAGGTCAACAGAGGGCTGTGTCCTCTGCGCCTTGAACCTCAAGTATTGCTCACTGTTCCAATCACTCACTGTCTTTTTCTCCTGTTTCTTCTCTCGTCCTGCTCGGCATATTCGGCATACGCTTTTACAATATCCTGAACGAGCCTGTGACGGACAACGTCCTTTTCCGTAAACAAATTCTGCCCTATGTCGTCAACATTTTTGAGAATTTTCAGCGCCTCTACAAGCCCCGACTTTTTCGTTTCGGGGAGATCTATCTGCGTTACGTCGCCCGTTATTACCATTTTCGAGTTGAACCCGAGACGCGTTAAAAACATTTTCATCTGCTCGCGGGTTGTGTTCTGCGCTTCGTCAAGGATTATAAAGCTGTCATCGAGAGTTCTTCCGCGCATATACGCGAGCGGTGCGACTTCTATAACTCCTCTCTCGTGGAGTTTTGTAAAGCTCTCCTGTCCGAGCATTTCAAAAAGCGCGTCATAAAGCGGTCTTAAATACGGATCTACCTTGTTCTGGAGGTCGCCGGGGAGAAAACCGAGCTTTTCGCCTGCTTCTACGGCGGGGCGGGTGAGAATTATTCGCTGAACTTGCTTTTGCTTAAAGGCAGTAACGGCGAGCGCAACAGCAAGATACGTTTTTCCCGTACCCGCAGGACCTACGCCGAAAGTAATGGTGTTTTTTCGGATAAGGTCGCAGTATTTCTTCTGCCCGACGGTTTTCGGCTTTATGGGCTTTCCTGCGTATGAAACGCAGACGCAGTCGCCCGAAACAGACGCTATTTCATTTTCCGAGCCCTCGTTTACCATTGCGATTGCATACCTCACTTGCTGTTCTTCTATGGGTTCATTGCGGTCGTAGTAACCGCAGAGGGATTTAACGGCTTTTGAGGCGTTGTTTACGGAAAGCTCGTCCTCTCCGCAGATCTTGACTTCCTCGCCGCGGGAGAAAATGGTGACGGAAAATGCCTTTTGAATAAGGTTTATGTTTTTGTCGAGGTCGCCGAATACTGCGCTTATCTGCTCGGCACTGTCTGTAATTATGGTTTTTTCAATCATAAATAACCTATCCTTTTTTGACCGCGCCGCAAGGTGCGACACGAAAGTTTTTTGAAAGGGAGCCCTGCTAGAGGCTAGAAATTAAGAGGCAAGAGGCAAGAATAAGTTTCGAGCGTAGAACCGCTATTCCGTTTAAAACCGCCTAACGGGCGGGCGCACGAAAGTTTTTTGAAAAGGGAGTCCAGAGGGAAAAAATTTTTTTCAAAAAATTTTTGCCCTCTGGTCGCGGCGAAGCCGCGAAACGGCGCTAGCTAGGCGCTAAAGGGTGCGGGGAAAACAAGAGTTTTCCCCGCATTGCCGTTTTAAAAACCTTGTTTTTAAAACGGCAATCCTAAAAGGGGTTTTGAGCGGAAAACTACCTTTAAAATGCATTTACATTAGAGCGGGAAAGCAAGAGGGGGAAACCTATTTGTGGTTCTTTTCAAACGTTGTTTCTTTAGATAACGTTATCTCGCCCTATCCTGCTAGAGGTAAGAGGTAAGATATAAGAGGTAAGAATTTCGGGGAACTCTTGGGAAATAAAGTTTTTTGGCTTTCGGAGAAAGAGGTAAGAAGCTAGAGTTAAAACCGAAATGTTATTTGCTGAATAGGACGTACAAATCCCATTTGTTGTTCTTTTCAAACGTTGTTTCTTTAGATAACGTTATCTCGCCCTATCCTGCTAGAGGTAAGAGGTAAGATATAAGAGGTAAGAATTTCGGGGAACTCTTGGGAAATAAAGTTTTTTGGCTTTCGGAGAAAGAGGTAAGAAGCTAGAGTTAAAACCGAAATGTTATTTGCTGAATAGGACGTACAAATCCCATTTGTTGTTCTTTTCAAACGTTGTTTCTTTAGATAACGTTATCTCGCCCTATCCCCCTGCCCCCTTTCCCGAGGGGAAAGGGGGAGAGTGCGGGGCGCTGGCGCGCCCCGCGCCCCGCCTAGGTGGCTTCGCCCCCGCTCTTCTCGCAATGCGCAAATCGAGCGTTTGAGTTGGTTCGGGGTTGATAAGGTGCGGGCGGGCAATTGCCTTTCAGCTATTACTGAATACTGTACCCTGTCTACTGTCAACTGACTACAATCCACGCTCTTTCAGCTCCGCCACTAATTGCACATAAAACTCCCTGACGTCAAATCCCTTTATGTCCTCGCGGTTCAGGTCTATCATGTCGGCGTGGGTTATGCCTCGTTTTCCTTTCGGATAGAGCTTTGTCCACTTTTCTCCCCATTCGGTGGCTTCGATAGCCACAAGCCCGTCGTTGTCGCCGTCGTATTTCTTTACGACGGGATAGCTTATGTTAAGCGGGAAACGCCCGCTTCTTCGGCTTTTAGCCTTTGAGCCTACCGACTGATAGTACACGTCGGGGCTGTCGGGTACGTCTTTGTTGAACTGCTCGCAAAATCCCGCAGTAAGCTCCTTTACTGCCGACATAAAATCGGGAGAGGCGTCGCCCAGCGTAGAAAAGATGTTGTTGTATGTCTTTTCAATAAAACTCTTCAGCTTGTCGGGCGCCTGCTCTAAAAGATACTCGGCAAAGATACAGCCCCTGTGCGGAGTGTTTATTGTCGTAAGCGACGCAACATACTTGTCACAGCCGAGCTTTGATATCGCATAGCGCGAATCAAGCCCGCCCTTTGAGTGCGCGATAATGTTCAGCTTCCCGCAGCCCGTTTTCGCGCAGATGTCCTCTATCTTTTTCGCAAGCTCCCTTGAGCTTTCTTCTACCGAAAGTGCGCTCTGCTGTTCGCCGTAGAAAATTTCCGCGCCGTTTTTCTGTAATTCCGCGGGTATTCTTCCCCAATAGTTAAGCAGTTTGCTGTCGCGGAAAAACACTCCGTGTACAAAAAGTATCGGGTATTTCGTCGCGCATATCCGCTCGTCTTTCCTGCTTTCGTTGAGCCTTGCTTTTTCACATTCAAACTTACATTCCCTGTGCGTTTTGACATATATTATCATCAGCATTACAAGGTTTACGGGAAAAACAAATCCGAACGCTATACCTAAAACTCTCAGCTTTATGCCGAGCTGAACGGAAGTCAGATATACCCTTATTATGCCGTTCCAGAATATTATCGCTTCGGCGACTACAAGCAGGACGAGCTGGAAAATATACTTCCCGTAATCGTCATTTCCGTTTACAAGCTCTGCAATGCTTATTGTCACAAATACGGCGGAAGCTATACAGGTCATAAAGAAAAACAAAATAAGCTCCGCGCCGTCGCCGAGAATTCTCAGTCTGAAAGTCGGGTATTTTTCTGCGGTCGGGAAAACGTTTATGACAAAAAACAGTATCCCCAGCACCATCATCACGGAAATTTTCGGCAAAATCGGCACATTGTCAAAAATAAACGGACAGTTTACTGCGGCGGTAAGAATGATGAAATTGAGAAAACGTAGTAAGATTTTTTTCATGACATACTCCTGAATTTATAGATTATATTAGTATTATACAACCTAATGTAATATTTGTCAATCGTCTTGCCGAATAAAGATCGCTTAAAATTCACATTATAGACCTACGAAAAGAGGTGCGAAATGAATTTTATAACTTGCGGAGAAAACTGCCGATGGCAAAAAGACGGACTTTGCGCGCTCGAGGACCTTTCGCGCGCGTGCCTGTCGCTCAATCCCTCGTCAAAGTGCAGATATTATGAGGAGAAATTCTGAATAAAAACAAGAAAAGCCGTAACTTAAAGATTTTCTTAAAGCTGCGGCTTCTTGTTATTTTCTGTCAATTTATTTCCGTCAGTTCATATCTCACCTGCAATGCGTGCTGATCCGTCTTTTCTATCGGCTCGGAAAGATTGTTTATCGTCGCCAGATAGTCCATTCTCACCAGGAGAAAAAGGTTCTGACCGTAGCTTGCCGCGAAAAACGGAGCGTGCATGTTCTTGTTTTCGTGAAGCCTGTAACCGTCAAACATCGAAATGTTCGGAAGATATACGGGCTCGTCGTTTTCAAGCGTCACATAGCACAATGAGCCTGTCGGGCTGTATTTTGAGCAGAGCCAGATCTTGTCGTCCTTTATAAACATTCCCGTAGTCGATCCGAGCTGAATGGTTTTATGTTCCGCGAGCGTCCCGTCAAGCTCGTAGATATACAGGTCCGAATAATACGAGATGTAAATTCTTCCCTTATAAAACGCCGCGGAAGTATAATAATAGCTTGTCTGTGAAAGCTCCGTTACCATGGGAGTTTCTACCATAAACTCTACATTATAGGTATCTATATCCAAACATGCGAGCCTTATTGCCATTTTTGAATTCGTGGGATTGTTCAGGTCGAAAATATAGAGCTTGCCCTCTTTTTCGTTCGGACACAAATATACGGGATCCAGCGGGAGCGTTATTTGCTTTGTCTCTTCAAGAACAGCCGTATGATATGTGTTCAGATGTATCGCGTCGGGATCGGGCGCGCGGTATTTGTAAATTGTTATTTTCGTGTTTGAGGTATTATATTGACAGTAATAATGATATTCGCTCCCTCGGCTCATTACATAGCTTCCCTGAAACGAACCCAGCATCGCATAAGACTTTCCTGTCGCTCCGTTTGCAACGTCCAGCGCATTTGCAAACGTAACGCCCGCCGAAAAACTTGAACCGCGGTTTCCCGAATGAATGCTCGAAAGCCCCGCGCAGTTTATCGTTCCTATCGCCTTTTCGGGCGCAAAATCCCATACGAGCCTATAGCCGTTTTCTATAACGCCCGAAGCGCTCTCGTTAAATGTTCCGCGCTTCGGATCCGTGCCTGTATAAGCCGAACCCGCCGTTCCCGTTATTCTGTACCTTTCGTTCATAAAATAATCGTCTTTCCTTTCGGGGATATTCTCCCCGAAAAGTACAAGTCCGTGCAAAAGATTT
The DNA here is from genome assembly GCA_947627205.1 of uncultured Clostridia bacterium. Taxonomy (GTDB): domain Bacteria; phylum Bacillota; class Clostridia; order Oscillospirales; family Ruminococcaceae; genus CAG-115. Next base: position 29,856 of record CANQVE010000012.1, read on the forward strand.
TTATGAATGGGAAGATAGCTTGCCATAAAACTTGTGTTGTTATAATCAAAGAGCACCGTTTTCGGAAAGTTGAAAATATCTTCCAAAACATTTGTCAGCATATTGTGCTCTTCGCGCTCATCAACTATCTTTCCCGTATCCTTGTCTTTAAGAATAAAAGTTGTTTTTCCCTGCATTTTTTCACTCTCCCTCGTTTGTTGTTATGGAAAATCCGTCGTTTATGCCGCAGACCGAAAATTTGTTCTGCATGTGCAATGTTTCAATGTTATCGTATATGACTTCTCTGTCATGCAGTTTTTCGTTCCCGCCCGCCGCTCCCCTGCAAACAAGCGTTGCTTCAAGCGCTCCGCTTTTTATTGTCATCTCTCCGTCTATCGCCCTCATCGTTACAATTATTTCGTTGTTTCCCCTCGGAATATCCTGCACAAGAAAATAAAAATGCAAAAGATCGTCCTCATGCTCGCATTTATGAACTGTCTCGCGCACAAGCTCGCCGTTTAAATAAGCCTTTATTCCGACAGACGATACGCTTCCGAGCGTAAAGTTTATGTCCGTCTGGGCGAATGTTCCGCTTGCCCTTGTAGTAAATTGAAAGTCCGCAACTGCCGTTTCTTCCGAGGATAATATAATGTCCTCGCTGTTTACGTTTTTAAGGCAAATATTGCCCAAAGAATTTTTAAGCTGTTCAAGAACAGCGCTAAGGTCGTCCTGATGCTCCGCCGCGTCCGTATAGGTGCGTATTTTTGAATAAAGCCGAGCCGTAAAAGCTCCGTCATAGTGAAATTCTATTTCGCTCACCGCTATGGGATAATATTTCTTCTGCGGATCTCTGAAGAAAATATGATCTCCCGATTCGAGATAAGGCAGTCCCTGCATTTGTATATCTGCGCCGTAAAATAACATCATTGAAAAAACGCCGATAAAATTTTTAGCATAGTTTCTTGTCATAAACGGATTGTAAACTTCCAAGGTTATAAGCTCTCCGCCCTTTCCCTCTTCGATTATCTCCTTTCCGTTGTCGGCTATGATATGTTCAATTTTCGACGGAGACATCGTTCTGCTGTAGTCCATGCAGTTTTCGTCCGTTAAGATAAAATTGTTCATTTGCGAATATATCCGCACATTGAGTTTTCCGTCTCTGTCAAATTTAACATTCCCGCAGGCAACTCCCGCGATATATCCCAGCATGTCTCTTACAGTAACGCCTAGCGGAATTTCGGATATCTCGTATTTGTAGATGTCATGGCTCAATTCCAGCCCGTAATTTTCGCAGATATCTTCGAGCATCTCCATTACATTTGTCGGCGCGGTTATTCTCGGGATATATTCCATTTCGAGAGAATACATTTTGTCATAGCATATAATAGACGCATAGTTTCCGCGGACATATCTTCTCGCCACATAAAAAACGCCGAGCGGACACCATTCTTCGCCGTCAAAGCTAATATACGGTCTTACCTCGTCATGCACTTCAAGCTCTCCCGAATATCTCACGGAAAAAGCAAAGCGGTTTGAACAGGTAGAGCCTATCGTATACCAATTCGGGTGGATAACGTCGTCAAAATCAAATTCGACAATCCTGTCGTCAAGAAAGACTTCGTTTCCCGCTGTTATCTTACACCAGACCTCTCTGCCGTTGCTTTTTGAAAGCTCAATAAATTTATCGGAAACCTCTACCAAAATATCACCTCATTTCTCTTTAAATTCGAGCTTTACGCCGCCGTACATTTTAATGCCGTTTACGGAAATATACTCGGGCGCAGGCTCGTTCATAACATGAAACTCCTTTTCGAGATAACCCTCGGGAGCGTCAAACCCTACAGTCACAAATATCTGCCCGCAGTTTTCCCTTAATACCGCAAGCTCCTGCCCCGTCATAGGCTCAAATGTTGCTTCTATGCAGTATTTTCTCCTCACAAGGTCAATAAGCATATCCCCTTGGGTGTTGTAGTTTATGTCCGTGCGCCTAAGCTCGCGTTTTATATCCAGCTTTTTGCAGTTAAACGCAGTATTGCCGATAGTTATTGTCATAAAACGCCCTCCCATATATCAGCGAAAACCCGTTGTTTTCTTGTCGTTGAGCTGGCGTTCAAGCTCCCTGTTTCCGAGGCGAATGAGCTTTGCTATGTTATATCCATCCTCGTCCGAAGCCTTGCCGAGCTGTTTGTCCTTTACGCTCTCGGTCTTTTCGTTGTTTTCACTCATTTTTATTCCTCCTCAGCATTTATTTTGTCAGCAGTTATCTTTATGTGGTGGGGCGAATTTGCTTTATATTCCCTCACCTTTACTATTTCAAAAACTTCTCCTCTGAATTTTATCCTCATGCCCGCCTCAAATTCGGCGTTCGGATATGAATTCGCGCAGTCATACCAGACAAAAAGCTCGGTCTTTTCCCGCGGAATATTATAATTGTCCTCTATTGCGCTTACTTTCTCCGCTCTGACGTTCGATATCCTTGTTTCCGTCCAACCGGTCCAGCCGTTTTCGGTCGGCTTCATAAGCGTTATCTCGTCGCCAAGAAGAACATTCGGTATCGGGTTCATTCGCAGACCTCCGTTCCCGTATAAAGACAGCCCGCCGCTCTCAAAAGCCTTATGACCGTAAAATTCGTGTCAAACGGCTCATCGGCAGAGCTTTCGCTTTCAGCGGTGCTCTGATACGAAAAATCCCCGATAGTTACCTTTTCGGTTTTCAGTTCTTCGTTTTCCGTTCTAAGCTCGTTTTCCTTGCGCATTATAGCATTCGCCTGAAACGCGCATGCCTGCTTTACATAATCAGCCGCGGCTCCTCCCGCAAGCGCAGTGGGAATTGCCTTTCCTCCGCTAAGCGCGTTCAGAACAAACTCCGCACGCTTTATGCAGTCCGACGCAAGCTCCTCGTCAACCGCCCGAAAACCCATTTCCTTAAATTCATCAACCGTTATTATCATATATTATGCAGTTCCTCTCCTTTTTCATCTTTAAATTGCGCGGGCGCGTTGGCAGTATACAGTTTACAGGGTACAGTGTACATCATAGGTATCCGCTTTGCGGATATTGTTTAGATTGTTATTAAGTCTAAAGGTTTTTGAACTTACCCATTAAAGGTTGCTCGTGTGCTTGTTGTCTAAAAACAATCTGAATAATGTCCGCGATAGCGGACAACATTCTACTGAATACTTTACACTTTTCACTTTACACTGTATACTGCCGTCCCGCTTAAACCTTAATGGCTAAAACTACTATCAGTCGGCGCCTGTTCCTGCCGAGCAAACGGCTATCGCCGCTTTCTTGTTTTCGGGGATAAAGAGGTCGTGATATTTGCGGTAGTCTATATCCCATGCGTCGGCAAATTGGTTCTGCTCGGGAGCGATTATCTTTACATTGTCGGTCTTTGAGACTGCAATGGGCGCGTCCTTGGGGCAGATTATCCAATTTATCTGAGAAGCTCCGCCCGCCTCGGAAAAGCCGTCTGTCGCGCTGAAAGTGTACTTGCTCTTCATTCTCGAAGAGGGAACGGGAATTATCGCCGCTCCGCAGATCGTCTTTACGTCAAGCGAAAGCTCGCCCTGCGTAAAACTTCCGCTGTCGATAGAGTGAGTGACCTCGCTCGAAAGCATGAGCATATCATAGACCGAGCGCGCCATTGTCACAACAAGCTCTCCCTCTCCGCCTACGGCCTCGCGCACCGCGGTTATCTGACCGATAAGAGTCGAAAGAACGGTGTCCTTGTCGGGAGTGTAGGAATATTTCGTTATCCCTGCCGCTTCTCCGAGCTTTGAATAACGGTAAGCGTCAATTTCGGGGATCACCTTTGTGCGCTGAAACTCGGAAGCTACATTCGCCGCCGCAAGCCCGAAACTGCTTTCGTCAACATCGAGCGCGTCAATGCGAAAACGTCTGCCCCTGTCCATGCTCATTTTCATGGTTTCATAAGCGTATGTTACCGCACCGCCCGTATAGCCGTCGTCGCGGTCGTAATTTGCAAGACCTACAAGCGTTACTTTCGGTATCTTTATCTCGTTTCCTCCGCTGTAGATGACTTGAGAGGCATTGTCCTCCATCCAGCCCGAGGTAGATCCCTCGGTTATCTGCTTGTCAAGCTCTTTCTGAAAAACCTTTGCATATTCAATTGTATTTGCCATAATAAAATTACTCCTTTCAAAATTTAAACTTCATATCGCTTCGGCTCGGCAGCAACTGTTTCGCCTAAAATTCTTGTTCGGATAATCTCCGTAATTCGCGTCGTTGCTGCTGTAAAGCCGAAATATATAATCCCGCCCGCCCTCCGCTGTTGTCAGTTGACAGTGTACACTTTACATTGTACGCTGCGAAGCATTATCTTTTCGCGAAAATGTTTCGTATCGCCGCAAAGCCGTCGCCGTCGCCCGAACCGCTTGCGGAGAATTTCGGAACTTCACGGCGGACGCTCCTTAAATGCGGATAAGCCTCGGCTATCTCCCGCGCGGCTTCTTCGGGAGTTTTCCCCGCCTTGCATATCCCGCGCGCAAGCTCCGCTCCCTCGGAAAGTTTCTCCTTGGCAATCCCCGCAAGAAGCAGTTGGAGCCTTGTCTCCGTGTCCGAGAGCTTTTCGCTGAGCTCCTCTATGCGCTTCAATTCGGCGGTATCTGCGCTTTCCTGCTCCGTTTTCTGCTCCGATTTCTGCTCGGCATTTTCATTCTGTTCAACGCCTGCCGTGCTTTCGGAAATACCGTTTTTTTCACTCTCGGCAGTTTTATTGTTTTCAGTCACTTCAGTCTGCATTAAAATCCTCTCTTTCCATTGCTTTTGCTTCATTGAGCGAAACGCCGTAAATTTCCGAAAGCGCTCTCGCTCTTGAAATAAGTCCGCTTGAATATAAAGCTCTCGCACGCTCGGACTTCGCATTGTCGTCCTCGCACACCCCGTCCGCAAAGCAGAACACTGCGTCCTCCGACGCGCTCTGCGAAAGCTCACCCGACATCTTTCCGAGCAGGCATATCTTTCTTGCGACTTCTTCAAGTCCTCTCGCTATCAGCTTTCTGTAAAATGTAGCTGTGCGGTAGGTTCGGCTGTTTCTGCTGACAACTTCGGTGGCGGTGCGTATCGTTCCGTTTTTGTAGGACAATGCTCCCTCCGACAGCCCTACCTGCATACAAAGCAGGTCAAGCAGCTCTCCGAGCGCCTCGATATGCTCCGTTACACGAAGCTCGGCGGTGTTGTCGGCAATTTTAAGGTCCTCCGTGTCGGAAGTTGAAAATGCCTCGAACACTTCGTCGTTCACGTCAAAATAACGCCTAAGCTCTCCTTTTTCGTCATACTCTCCGCGCACCGCATAGCTCGGCACAATAATGCGCTTTTTTCCGAGGACAAATTCCCTCGAAAGACTGTCAAAGACAATGTCGAGCGATTTGAGAGTGTCCTCCGCTCCCGCAAAGACCGATGTTCCGAGCGCTCCGCATTGCTTTACAGTGCCCGTGCCTGCGCGAAAATAAACGAACAGCGGTTTTTCAATGCCGTTTATCACCGTTCTTTCCGCAAGCCCGGGATATACCTCCTTTAGCTCGGCTTCAGAACCGCTCTCGCGATAGAGCTTGTTTTCAATAATAAGCCCCTCGTCCGAAAGCGTTTGCGTTTCCGCGAGAACATAGTTCTTGCCGTCCGCGCAGACTGCCGAGCCGAACGCTCCCGCATAAATGCCGCCTGCGTCCCATTTTGTCGGGACGAACCTGTCCGCGGGTACAAAATCGAGCTTAACGCCTCCGTCATAGTAGACCTTTATTGCCCCGCCGCCAAGCGCAAACATCTTTTCGGTGAAGTCTGCGAAGCGTTCGGAAAAATTGTTGTCGGAGAGGACTTTCCGAATGAACTGTGCGGTCTCCTTGTCGGCGGAAGTTACTCCCGAACTTTCGGTAAAACAGAGCCTTGAAAGCTCCGCGCAGACTGCCTTTGCCGCACCGAGCGACGCTACTTTTCGCATACCGCCGCTGTTCAGACCGCCTTTTCTGACATAACGCCAGCTTCCGCCGCCATTGTAGATGTCTTTCCATTTGGCGAGGTCGCCCGAATAGAATTCCGAGAGAGCGCCCGTGCTTGCCAGCCTGTTTCTTTTGAACAGCAGATCCATAAGACTCAAATTCATTCCTCCTTTACTGTTTATTTGCGGTTTTCTTTCCGCTAGGCAGATAGTAAATGAGAAATAACTGCAAAAAACTGCACTTAGAGGTAAGAGGTAAGAGGTAGGAGGTAAGAAACTGTTCCGAGCGTCAAACAGCGTTTAACATCAAAACCACTGCACAGGCGGGCGCACGAAAGTTTTTTGAAAGGGAGTTTGAGGGAAAACTTTTTTTCAAAAAAGTTTTCCCTCAATAACGCGTTAGCAAGCGCTAAAGGGTGCGGGGAAAACAAGAGTTTTCCCCGCATTGCCGTTTTAAAAACAAAGTTTTTAAAACGGCAATCTTACAAAGATGAGTTTAGCGGGAAATCGCTTTAAAAGTGAATTTACTTTTGAGCGGGAAAGCAAATTTGTTAAAATTTTTAAAATGTAATGAATGAGCGAACATTTAACGCTGTAGGAGGTAAAAAAGGAATAAAAAAAGCGCCCGAAAATCGGGCGGGAAAGGTATTGACAAATAGCGCGGGTTGTGCTATAATGCAAATGCAACACAACTGAATAACCAAATGGAAATGTATACATTTTTACTGTTCGGTAAATTTGTATGCTCTATTTCGTATACCTTTCTGTTTGGGAACGAGTTGTGTTGCAGCAATCGGAGCTTGCATTTTTACGGGTGCGCGGCTTCGGCTGCGCACTTTTTATTTATGGTAAAATTCAAATTACAGAATTTGAAAGTGGTTGTGGTATAATTAAAATAGGCAATTAAAGCCTGCAAATTTTATTGACAATTATAGGAGGACAACAATGAAAAAAGCAAAAATTTTATCGGCAGTATTAGCGGCGGCGCTGTTATTGTCGGGGTGCAATAATAGCACTGAAAATTCAACCCCACAGCAGAGCAATGTTACAGACAATTCAAGCAGTTCTTCGCAAAATAGTTCATCTTCTTCCAGCTCACCTGAAAGTAGTTCGTCTGAAAGCAGCTCGTCCGAAATAACCGAAAGTTCTTCAAGCTCCGCTGTCAGCAGTTCAGAAACGGAAAGCAGTTCGGTTGAAAGTTCTTCAAGCGCAGGGGCTTCAAGTTCTAATCCTGCAAGTTCTTCAAGTAAGCCTGCTAGTTCATCAAGCAAGCCTGCTAGTTCATCAAGTAAGCCTGCTAGTTCATCAAGCAAGCCTGCTAGTTCATCAAGTAAGCCTGCAAGTTCTTCAAGTAAGCCTGCTTCAAGCAGTTCAAAGCCTGCAAGCTCGTCCACACCTGCAAGCTCGTCAATTGCGCCTGAAAGCGGCACGGTGATAATTCAAGGCAAAGAGTACGATATTGAAACAACAACGGAAATTGTTTTAGAGCCTGTTGATTCAAATGATTTACCGCCACTTGATAATGAAGCGTTGAAAAATGTCTGGAAATTGAGAAACCTAAAAAAATTACGGATCGGTAACTATGGAATAGTCAATCATGTGACAAGCCTTAGCGGAATTGAAAATTTGCAGAATTTAGAAGAGTTTGAAATTTGCGCCAGCGATATACAAGATGTTTCTCCTCTTGAAAAACTTAAGAATTTAAAAATTTTGTCATTATACCACAATGACGAAGTTGTTGATTATGCTCCCGTCAGCAAATTGACCAATTTGACTTATTTAAGTATATTTGGACGAACAATCAAAGATATTTCTTGTTTTGCAAATCTTACACAATTAACAGAGTTACAACTTCATTCTAACGAGCCTCAATTAAATCCTGAAGATGTTGAAGCTCTAAGGAAAAAATTGCCGAACTGTAATATAATTGCAGGCTGAGGATAAAAACATTTCTGCTTTGAGTTATTTGCATTTATAGTAAAATCAAATCACCGAAGAAGATAAAACTTGGCTTAAACAACAGCTCCCGAATTGCGACATAAGTACGTTATAATTAACCCCCCGACCGCCCAGACAGTCGGGGGCAACTCTTATAAAAAAATCGGGCTTTCTGTCCAAAGCCCGAAATTTTTTGCTGCAAACGGCATTTACCGTACACGGTTCCCCCGTCCCCGGAAAACCCGCCCCCGGAAAATCCGTCAACGGATAAGCCCTCAGCGTATACTTATTATAATATAAAATACTAAATAATCAAATACTCATTCATCAATCACTCATTCTTCCGCGCTCCGCGCGAAAAGACGGATTTGACGGAGGGAATGATTGAAAGAATGATTGAAAGAATGATGAAATAATTTTTTTAATTTTAATTCAAGCGAGAGGATAAAACTTCAACCCAGCTTGTATAAAAACCTATTTGTGGTTCTTTTCAAACGTTGTTTTTCTAAATTACGCTCACTCGCCCTATCCCCCTGCCCCCTTTCCCGAGGGGAAAGGGGGAATTGCGGGGACTCCGTCCCCGCAGCCCCTGTTGGCAGTATACGCACTATCTGCCTTTGGTGAATAACCATACAACACTGATTAGGCTTTATATCCAGACTGAACTTCTTTAAACAATGACAATCAGAAAACCTTTAATCCCGACAACAATCTAAATCCGTCCGCGAAGCGGATAATGCGTACACTGTCCACTGTATACTTGTCTCCCGCCGAACAACTTTTCCTCAACAGAAAACGTCCTCTAAATAAAGCTCATAATGAGCTCCGCGACCATCACCCCTGCGCACGAGGCAAGCGCTACGGTCATAAGCCCTCTCTCGAAAAACGCCAGAACAAGCGCTATCAAAAGCCCCACGCACGCGCTTATAAACGAGCTTGTGCTGTAAAATATCGCGGGGAAAGTCATCGCGCTTAGGACCGCATAAGGAATATAGTAGAGAAAATCCAGGACAAACCGCGACTTTATCTTCCCCCTCACCGCCGCCAGCGGAAGCATTCTGATGAGATATGTCACCATCGCCATTATCACTATGCTAAGGCACAAATACAGCGTTTCGGTCATTGCGCGCTCTCCTTTCTCGGGAATAAAAGCGCGCCGAGCGCCGCGGCAGCGACCGCGCATATTATCACCGATATCCCCGAAGAAATGCCCGAAAATATCGGAACGTATTTTAATACACAGCTTAACGCCGCCGCGCCCAGCACTACCGCCAGAACGCCCCTGCTCTTTTTCGCAGGCGGGATTATTATCGCCACAAACATTGTGTAAATCGCTATCCCCAGCGCGGACTTTATGTTTTCGGGGAGTATCTCGCCCAACAGCGCTCCGAGCGCCGTTCCTCCCGCCCAGAAAATATACGGAAGCGTTATCAGCCCGTACATATACCGCGGTTCAATTTCTCCCTCTTTTCCCGAGGCTACCGCAAATATCTCGTCCGTTATACCGAATGCGCTTATCAGCCTGTGAGGCATTGTATACCTTTCGCTCAGCTTTTGCGACAGCGAAAGGCTCATAAGCGAATAGCGAATGTTTATGACAAGCTGTGAGAGCGCCATTTCCGCAAAGCCTCCGCCCGCAGAAATAACACCTACTCCCGCTAATTGCCCCGCAGAAGTAAGGTTTGTCATTGAAATCAGTATCGCCACAAGCGGGCTTATACCCATTCCGACCGCCGTTATCCCAAATGTAAACGACACCGAGAGATACCCCAGCGCAATAGGAAGCCCGTCTATAAGCCCCGTTCTGTATCTCTCCGCGCGCTTTTCCGTCTTTTCCATAATTACAGTTCCCTTTTTGCTTTTGTAATTTTTTTCAATTATAATTACTATAGCACTTATTCACGTTATAATAATAATCAACAATTATAGCAACTATAACAACAACGCGGTTCAGCTCACTGCCGAACCGCGTTTGCTTTTTACGGTGATTTTTTGTGATTATTCCTCTTCTTCCGTGCTTTCGGTTTCTCCCTCGGGCTCGGAAAGCGCACGAATTGAAAGCGAAACTCTCTCGCGCTCATTGTCTATCTCGATTATCTTTACATCAACTTCCTGTCCGATTTTAAGAACAGTGTTTATGTCCGTTACTCTCTCGGTCGAGATCTGGCTTATGTGGATAAGACCGTCAACGCCGGGGATTATTTGAGCGAACGCGCCGAATTCCATGATCGAAACAACAGTCGCCTTTATAACTTCGCCCTGCTTATACTCCGCCGAGAACTTGAGCCACGGGTTTTCCTCGGGATCTTTAGCCGTCAGCGAAACGCGCTTTTTCTCCGCGTCAAACGACTTTACAATGACCTTTATCTTGTCGCCTATGTTTACTATGTCCTTGGGGTGACCGACTCTGTTCCATGTAAGGTCAGCGGTGTGGATAAGCCCGTCAACGGGACCGATATCAACAAACACGCCGTAGCTCTCTATAGAGCGGACTTCGCCCTCGAACCTCTGTCCGACTTCGATGCTCTCCCAGAACTTTGCTCTTTCTGCGTCGCGTATCTCCCTTGTTGCCTGGCGAATTGAGCCGACAACTCTTCCTCCGCGCTCGTTGCTGACTTCGATTATCTTGAACTTAACGGGCTTTTTGAGAAGCTCTTCGAGCTTTCCCGTGCGGGGAATGCCCGTATGCGAGCCGGGGATAAACACTCTCGTGTTCTCGTAGATAACGATAACTCCGCCCTTTACTACCTGCGATACAACGCCCTCTATGGTCTCGTTCGCTTCTTTTACCGCCGCGAGCTTTTCCAGACCGAGCGCCGAATCAATGCGCTTTTTGGAAAGAGCGACAGTGCCTATATTGTCGTCAACCTTTATGACAACGGCGTCTATAACGTCGCCGGGCTTTACAATGTCCTCAACTTCGGCGTTGGGATCGTTTGTAAGCTCCTCGCGGACAATATAGCCCGTCTGCTTCGCGCCGACTTCAACGACAGCTTCCTTTTTGGAAACGCTGACAACCGTAGCTTTAACTCTCTTGTTCGTATATAATCTTGTAAAAGACTGATCCTGTTCAAGAAGCGAAGCAAAATCCTCCTCGTTATTTTCGGTGTTTTTGATGTTTTCTTCGTTCATCTTATTATGAACCTCCTTAATTATGTAGCGCGGAGTTGAAGCCCCGGCTGTAATGCCGACAAGACTGCCGGCGGACAGACTCATAAGTGTCTGCCCCAAAAGCTCGCCTGCATTTGAAACGAAAACCGTTTTACAGTATTCACTGCAAATTTCCGCAAGCCTTTTTGTGTTAGAACTGCTCTTTCCTCCGACAACGATCATCAGATCGGCTTTCTTCGCAAGCTCCCTCGCGCTCCTCTGGCGCTTGTCGGTGGCGTTGCATATCGTGTCGTATATTTCAGCGCAGGCGTACTTTCTCCGAATATTTTCGGAATACTCGTCAAATTTCCCGCGGTCGAAAGTCGTTTGAACAACAACGGCAAACTTCCCGCCGTCTTTAACAGCGCCGCTTTGTATCAGCGCGTCGATTTCTTCAAAATTCCTGCAAGCATACGCCTTGCAGGAGGCGTTTCCCACTATCCCCACAACTTCGGGGTGGTCCTTGTCCCCCAGCACAAAGACTGTGCTGTCCTTGTCTAATCCCGAAACAATGCCGTGTATCCTCTTTACAAAAGGACAAGTCGCGTCAAAAACCTCCGCGCATTTTTCCCGCACCTCGTTTTCGACACTTTTCGGAACTCCGTGAGAACGTATAACTATCGGGCTTCCCTCCGCCTCATCGGGCGAATTTACAGCATACACGCCTTTTCTTTTTAGGTCAGCTACGGCGTCCTCGTTATGGATAAGCTCTCCGAGCGTGTACACCTTTCCGTATTTCTCCGCGGCTTTTTGAGCTATGTCTACGGCTCTCTGCACTCCCGGGCAGAATCCCGCGTTTTCTGCTATCTCTATCTTAATTTCAGGCTTAATTTCAGACGACATCGGGAGCGTTCTCCTTGAGCTTTGCTATCTCTTCCATGATAAGCCTGCTTATCCTGTGTATTGCGTGCTTATCCTCAATGTCAATGTCAAAGTTCTCCGCCGAAAGAGGCTTTCCTACCGAAACAACAACGTTTCTGCGGAACTTTTTCTTTCCGTATCCCACATACACGGGAACTACGGGGACTTTTGCCCTCGCCGCAATAAGCGAAACTCCGCTTTTCGGCTTTCCAAGCTCGCCCGTTTTCGAGCGCGTGCCCTCGGGGAATATAACAAATACTCTTCCGTTTTTCAGACTTTCGAGCGCCGTATCTATGCCCGAAGAGTCCTTTGTTCCGCGCTTTACGGGGAAAGCTCCGAGCTTTTTTATAAGCCATGTAAATATGGGGTTTATATGAAACAGCTCGTCCTTTGCCATAAAGGTATATTTGCCTTTAAATACAATTCCGACCATAGGCGGATCGCAGTTTGAAACATGGTTAGAAGCTATTATATATCCGCCTTTTTCTTCGGGGATATTCTCTTTTCCCAAAACGGTTATCTTAAAAATAATATGGAAAATGAAGTTTACAACGCCCCTGCAGAAATTATAGAACATCTCGCCGCTCCCTTACGATACGGCATATACTCTCAACGCTCTGCTCGAAATCAAGCTCCGAAGTGTCCAGAAGAACAGCGTCGTCCGCCTGTTTCAAGGGCGCTTCTGCGCGGTGACTGTCGTTGTAGTCGCGCTCGTTTAAGTCGTTCAATACCTCTTCAAACGTTGTCTTTACGCCTTTTTTCAAAAGCTCGTCATATCTTCTTTTCGCCCTTATCTCGGGCTTTGCCGTCAGAAATATCTTTACATCGGCGTTCGGAAGCACGACCGTTCCGATATCTCGCCCGTCCATAACAACATTGTTCTTTTCGGCAATTTCCCTCTGTATGCCCAAAAGCGCTTTTCTAACCTCGGGAACAGCCGAAACCGCGCTCGCCGCCATAGAAACTTCGGGAAGCCTTATGTCCTTTGACACGTCCTCTCCGTTCAAGAAAACGCGCTGTTCGCCGTTTACAAGGGAAATTCCGACCTTTATCCTGCCAAGACAGCCCGCCGCCTCACTCGGCACTTTCGGATCCGCGCCGTTTCTGAGACAGTACAGCCCGACCGCTCTGTAAAGCGCGCCCGTATCGCAGTATATAAAGCCGAGCATTTCGGCAGTTTTTCTCGCCGCGGTGCTTTTTCCCGCGCCCACAGGTCCGTCTATAGCGACAGAAATATGCTTCAACAAAGAACCGCTCCTATTCAAAGGGAATATAAATGACCAACCGACAGCCTTTCGGCTTTTTTCAAGTGTCCGTGTATAATATAATTCTGCATTTTCAGTATATACTGTTTCGCACTAATGCCCGCTTTGGTGAATTATTCGACACTTTGATATCAGGCTGTATAGAAAGTCCCAGATACTAGGAAGCGTGGCTGTGGCTAGGCTTTGTGCCTGCCACAGTTACGCTGACGACGTAGATGGGGCTTTATATACAGACTGATTATTTGAAATCACATCTATTTTAACATAAATACATAAAAATTGCAATAGGTTTTTAAACTTTTTCATACATTTTTCTTTGAATTTTCACCCGCGAGCCGTCCCATAGCAAACGCCGCCTGCAGGTTGAACCCGCCCGTGTAAGCGTCAACGTCAATTATCTCCCCCGCAAAGAACAGCCCCTCCACAAGCCTGCTCTCCATTGTTTTCGGGGAAATTTCTTTTACCGAAACGCCTCCGCGCGTTATAACGGCTTCTTCTATCGGACGAAATCCGCTTATGTTCAGCGTTAAATTTTTCAGCACTTTGCATAATTCCCTGCGTTCTTCTTTGGTTATTTCAGAGATTTTTTTCGTTAGTTCAATTCCCGTTATTTCCGAAAACGGCTCGACCAGCTCTTTGGGGAGCAGTTTTCTTAAAATGTCGGAAAATACACCGCTGTGAAGCTCGGCAATTTCCCGCAGTATTCTCATATCGAGCTGTTTTTCCGAAAGCGCGGGTTTAAGGTCAACAATAATTGAACAGTCGCTTTCCGCACCGTCGGGAATATGCGCCGAGGCACTAAGCACTGTCGCGCCTCCTATGCCGTCAGAAGTGAACGAAAGCTCGCCGAAATCGTCGTAAATAGTCTTTCCTCCGTAAACAAGCCGAATTGCACAGTTTTTGAGCGTAAGACCGCATGCTTTTCCCGCCCACTTTTCCTTGGTGACAAGCGCCGAGAGCGACGGTCTCGGGGGAATTACGATATGCCCCGCCTTTCTCGCTATCTCATAGCCATAGCCGTCCGAGCCTGTTTTGGGATAGGACATTCCGCCCGTTGCAAGAATTACGGCGTCTGCTGGTATCTGCCGCATATTTGTGTTTACGCCCCTGCATTTCCCGTTTTCAATGATAAGCGACCTGACATTTTCGCGTATCACCGAAACTCCGCGCCTCTTCACTTCCCGTTCAAGCGCACTTACAATATCCCCCGCCCTGTCCGATACGGGAAAAACGCGCTTTCCGCGCTCGGTCTTAAGACTTACGCCGAGGCTCTCAAAAAAGCTCATGACTTCGCTCGGCGGAAAGTTGTTCATTGCGCTGTAGAGAAAGCGCGGATTGCGCGGAATATTCTGCATGACTTCGGCAATATCGCAGTTGTTTGTGACATTACATCTGCCTTTTCCCGTTATAGCGAGCTTTTTCCCGAGCCTGTCATTCTTTTCGGCAAGCAGTACCCGCGAATGTTCAGCGGCAAATATCGCGGCAGTCATTCCCGCCGCGCCGCCTCCGACAACAATAATTTCAGACATAGAATACCTTTCAAAAGGATATCGTTTTATTCGGAAAAGACAGTTGCTTTAAATATCCTTTTTATAAACGTCATTGCTCTCCCACAGCCCCTCGAGCTTTGCAAAGGTCTGTTCTACTCGGCAGCGCTTTGAAGCCGAAACCGCCGCGATAAGCGCGTTAATTAAGCTCATGGGAGCGACAAGACTGTCCACAAAAGAAACCATGTCCGAATATGCATAGAGCCTTGTCTTGGCATAAGTTACGAGCGGGGAGCTTTCGGAGTCGGTGAGGGCTATTATCTGCGCGCCCTCTTCGTGAGCAAACCTGCAGGCTTCGACAGTGCTTTTCGCATACCTCGGAAAGCTCATTGCAATAAGCAAGTCGCCCTCGCCTATGTGGACCATCTGCTGATAAAGTTCGCTTATGCCGACCGAGCCGACGAGGGTTACGTTGTCCGCAATAAGACGGAGGTTGTAGTGCATAAAACTTGCGAGCACGCCCGAGGACATTGCACCTTGAATGTAGATGTTCTTTGCGGTGTTTATGAG
The DNA here is from genome assembly GCA_947627205.1 of uncultured Clostridia bacterium. Taxonomy (GTDB): domain Bacteria; phylum Bacillota; class Clostridia; order Oscillospirales; family Ruminococcaceae; genus CAG-115. Next base: position 45,061 of record CANQVE010000012.1, read on the forward strand.
GGTGACGGCGTTTTCAAAGCTCTCCTTGTCCACTAAATCAATCGTCTTGCGAATTCTGTCGATGTCCTGATTTAAGACGCCGTTCAGGGTGTCCTCGTCGCCTATTCTTGTACGAGTTACGTCCATGCGCTGGATAGAGGTGAGGCGGTTTTTTATATGGTGCTGGAGGGCGCGCTGCATCTGCGGATAACCCTCGAATCCCATTTCGATGGCAAATCTCACGACGGTAGATTCGCTTACATTTACGGTCTGTCCGAGCCTAAGCGCGGTCATATACGCAGCTTTTTCGTAGTGTTCGAGGATATAGCCTGCTATGAGCTTCTGGCTTTTAGAAAACTTCGGCATCATTTCCTCGATATTCTTCAAAAGATTATCGCCCAAAATCATTACCTCCCCAAAAAATTGACGGAAAAAATCCGCACGTTTCATTTTTTATACGTTCATATACATATAATACTACATTTCTCCGTGATTTTCAAGGGCTTTTTGAATTTTTTGGCAAAACTTCTTTCAAATAGAGGCTAGGCGCTAGAAGCAAGAGGCAAGAAACTGTTTTGAGCGAGGAACAACGTTTCCGCTATCCGACCGCGCCTGTAGTCAGTTGACAGTACACAGTGTACAGTGTAAAGTAAAAGTTGTATTGAGCGGAAAACAACATTTCCTCTATCCAACCGCGCCGTAAGGCGCGGTATATGGGTTTCCAAAGGGCGCATTGCGCCCTTTGGTGGGGGTGCGGGGGCAAAGCCCCCGCAATCCGCTTCAAAAGCGCTAAAGGGTGCGGGGAAAACAAGAGTTTTCCCCGCATTGCCGTTTCAAAGCCATGCTTTGAAACGGCAATCCTAAAAGAGGGTTTGAGCGGGGAACAACCCAAAGAGTGAAACCGCTTTGGAGCGGGAAAGAAAATCCGCTCCGCTTGTATAAAAGTTGTTCTTCTCAAACGGTATTTTCCTCAATAACGCTCACTCGCCCTATCCCCCTGCCCCCTTTCCCGAGGGGAAAGGGGGAAAGTACGGGGCGCGCCCCGCGCCCTGCCTCGGGGGCTTCGCCCCCGAACCCCTGTTGACAGCTGACAGTTGACAGTTTACATGGTACAGTATTCAGTAACAGCCAAAATGCTATCCGCTCATTTATCACTGTTAAAAAACCTTAACCAACTTTTTTCCGCTCTAATGTTTTTTGCTTTTAAAGTTATTCCACGCTCAAAACCTCTTTTAGGATTGCCGTTTTAAAAACACGGTTTTTAAAACGGCAATGCGGGGAAAACTCTTGTTTTCCCCGCACCCTTTAGCGCTTTTGAAGCGGATTGCGGGGGCTTTGCCCCCGCGCCCCCCACCAAAGGGCGCAATGCGCCCTTTGGAAACCCATATACCGCGCCTTACGGCGCGGTCGGATAACGGAAACGCTGTTCCTCGCTCAAAACAGCTTTTACTTTACACTGTACCCGGCGTTCAATGCGTCTGCTGACAGTTGACAACATGGAGAATGAGCGTTATTCATAAAAACAGCGTTTGAAAAGAAATAAGCGGTAAGAGTTTAAATTCTTACCGCTTACCTTTAAAAGAGCAATTTTTTGCTTTAGGTCAATGAACAGTGGTTTTAGCCGATTTGGCTGATAAAGCCGTTTACGCCTGCCTTATCTTTTTCCCGCGCTTTAAGCCGCGGTTCCTGATAAGGGCGGGAATGTACGCCGCGAGCATTGCCAAAATGCCCACAAGTTCCAGCCAGAATATCGGCGGGAGCATATCAAGAAACGGGTATATGTCGTATAACTGATCGGGAAGCCCCGTTATCATTATGTAGTTGGTGTGGAAAAAATAATTGAACACCGCCATTGCCGCGACAAGCCCGTTGCCGATGAAAAATGTCGGAATAATGCACTTGAACGTCACTTCGTATTCAAAAACAAACAGGCAGTACAGGCTGAAAAGAAACATAAAATGGTGACTTATTATAAACTGATAGAACGTATAGCTGTCCCATGATACCGTCAGGTCGGGCCATATCATTGCGGGAAGCGGTCCTATAAACGTAAAGAAATACACCACGCGGTAGAGTTTATGCTTATTGTCGGTGAGCAGAATGTAGATCATAAAAAAGTTTGTGATAAAACACAGGTGAAACGGAAGATCGTATTCAAAGCGCCATATACCGAGAATAATTTTCGACAGATAATGCACGAGCATATTTCCCGCGAGAATTCCCGCCATAACATATCTGACGGCGCGCTTGTGAGCAGAGCGTTTAAGCCGTCCGCGCAGAAAATAAATTGCCAGCGCGGCGGCTATCTCTGCGGCTGAAATCGCGATATGAAGCGGACCGAAAAGCTCGACGCGGTTTTCCGTACCTATAAAGAATTGTGCTATGTTCATTGGTTCCTCCTTTAGTGTGATTGAATGCCGGAATTTTTGTTAAGATCGTTCAATGATGTTAGCAAAAAACTGCTTCGCAATTATTATAGCACAATAACGGCATAGTGTCAAGTTGTTAGAAGCAAGAATGTAAGCGCATTATCCGCTTTACGGCGGATAACGCTGTAAGAGGTAAGAAACAGTTTTGAGCGGAAAACAACATTTCCTCTATCCGACCGCGCCGTAAGGCGCGGTATATGGGTTTCCAAAGGGCGCATTGCGCCCTTTGGTGGGGGCGCGGGGGCAAAGCCCCCGCAATCCGCTTCAAAAGCGCTAAAGGGTGCGGGGAAAACAAGAGTTTTCCCCGCATTGTCGTTTTAAAAACTGTGTTTTTAAAACGGCAATCCTAAAAGATGTTTTGGGCGGGGAACAACCCAAAGAGTGAAACCGCTTTGGAGCGGGAAATTAAGTTCCTTAGGGGTTATTAACATTGATGAAAGAAAGAACAACCTTTCGGTTGTTACTGAATACTGTACCCTGTAAACTGTCAACTGTCAACAGGCAGGGCACGGGGCACGCCGGCGCCCCGCACTCTCCCCCTTTCCCCTCGGGAAAGGGGGCAGGGGGATAGGGCGAGATAACGTTATTGAAGAAAATACCGTTTGAGAAGAACAACTTTTATACAAGCGGAGCGGATTTTCTTTCCCGCTCTATTGTAATTTCATTTTTTAGATGTTTTCACGCTCAAAACCTCTTTCAGGATTGCCTTTCCAAATGCAAGCATTTGGAAAGGCAATGCGGGGAAAACTCTTGTTTTCCTCCACCCCAGGTTCAATGCCGTAGGCATTTAACCTGATGCGCTTTTGAAGCGGATTGCGGGGGCTTTGCCCCCGCACCCCCACCAAAGGGCGCAATGCGCCCTTTGGAAACCCATATACCGCGCCTTACGGCGCGGTCGGATAACGGAAATGCTGTTCTCCGCTCAATACAACTTTTACTTTACACTGTACAAAGCGTTGCATGCGTCTGTTGTCAGCTGTCATCCCCTCGCACTTGCAATTCTCGCCGAAATGTTGTATTATATTATCAACAAGAAATTTGAAAGGAGTTTTAAAATGAATTGGGGTATAATTGCAACAGGGAATATTGCGGGGAAGTTTGCAAAAATAATAAACGCAATGAACGCCGAAAGTCAGCGCCTTGTCGCGGTAGGTTCAAGGGATATTTCAAAAGCAGGGGAGTTTGCCGAAAGCTACGGAATAAGCAGAGCTTACGGCAGTTATGAAGAACTTTGTTCGGACAAAGACGTTGACGCGGTATACATAGCCACTCCGAATAATCTTCACTATGAAAACGCGCTTATGTGCCTTGAACACGGAAAGCACGTCTTGTGCGAAAAGCCGTTTACACTTAACGCCGCAGACGCTGAAGCCCTTTACAGAACGGCTGATGAAAAAGGATTGTTTATTGCCGAGGGATTGTGGACAAGATTTCTGCCGTTATATCATGAGCTGAAAGAAATTATAAAGTCTAAAAGATACGGCGAGCTTAGGCATGCAAGATGTGAATACGGGTTTATTGCAAACGGAAAGCGCCGCGAGCGCAAGTTCAGGTCGGAGCTTGGCGGCGGTGCGCTTTATGATATAGGCATTTACAATCTGGGATTTTTGCAGGCTGTTATGGGCGAAGAGCCGACGGATTTTGACAGTGAAGTAAGGTTTAACGAGTTTAAGACGGACGAGTTCGGTATAATTCAGCTTTATTATCCGAGCGGAAAGACGGCACAGTGTTTGCAGACAATCGGGCTTGATATAGAGAGGCGCGCGGCGCTTTATTTTGATAAAGCAAGCATTTATCTTCCCGACTTTCAGGGGGCGTATTCCATGACGATAAAGGCGGACGGTGAGGAGCAGACTGTCAGCTTTCCGCCCGAGATAAACGGTTTTGAATACGAGGTGCGTGATATGACGGAGTGTATTGCAAAGGGAAAGACGCATAGTGATGTTTATAAGCCCGAGGACAGTATCGCGCTGGCGAGGCTTATGGAGAGGATAAGGGCAAAGTGGGGGCTGGAGTTTACTAGAGGCTAGAGGCTAGAGTTTAAGCCTTTACCCCATTTTATGCGTCATATTCAATGGACAACCTTTCGGCTGTTACTGAATACTGTACCCTGTAAACTGTAAACTGTCAGCTGTCAGCAGGGGGCAACGCTGGGTACAATGTAAAGTAAAAGTTGTGTTGAGCGGAGAACAGCGTTTCCGTTATCCGACCGCGCCGTAAGGCGCGGTATATGGGTTTCCAAAGGGCGCATTGCGCCCTTTGGTGGGGGCGCGGGGGCAAAGCCCCCGCAATCCGCTTCAAAAGCGCTAAAGGGTGCGGGGAAAACAAGAGTTTTCCCCGCATTGCCTTTCCAAATGCTTGCATTTGGAAAGGCAATCCTAGGAGAGGTATAGAGCGAGAGAGTTCCTACAGTATGAAAAAACCTTAGTTCGGGAAATTAAGTTCGTTAAGGGTTATTAACATTGATGAATGAAAGAACAACCTTTCGATTATTACTGAATACTGTACCCTGTCTGCTGTCAACTGTCAACAGGGGTTGCGGGGACGAAGTCCACGCGAGGCGGGGTGCGGGGCGCGCCGGCGCCCCGCATTCTCCCCCTTTCCCCTCGGGAAAGGGGGCAGGGGGATAGGGCGAGTAAAGGTTATTTAGGGGAACAACGTTTGAGAAGAACAGCAAATGGGGTTTGTACAGGCAGAGCAGAATTTTTCCCGCTCTATTGTAATTTCATTTTTTAGATGTTTTCACGCTCAACACTTGTTTTAGGATTGCCGTTTTAAAAACATAGTTTTTAAAACGGCAATGCGGGGAAAACTCTTGTTTTCCCCGCACCCTTTAGCGCTTGCTGACGCGTTTGCGGGGACTCCGTCCCCGCACCCCTGCCAGAGGGCAAAAATTTTTTGAAAAAAATTTTTTCCCTCTGGACTCCCTTTTCAAAAAACTTTCGTGCCGCGCCTTACGGCGCGGTCGGATAGCGGAAACGCTGTTCTCCGCTCAATACAACGTTTACTTTACACTGTACACTGTGTACTGTCAACTGACTACAGGCGCGGTCAGATAGCGGAAACGTTGTTCCTCGCTCAAAACTTATTCTAGCCTCTAGCTTCTAGCCTCCGGCAGTTTCTTGACTTTATCATGAATTCATTGTATAATATTATTGCCCCTATGTGTCCGCATCAGCAAGGCTTCCCGCCAAATCTCGCCGGGAAATAAAACAACTTTATTTACAAAGGAGCGCTTAACTTGTCCGAAAATAACAGCACTTTTTTCGAAGAGGCCCGCAAAAGAGCCGAAGCGGCTTTTAATGAGCGAAGCATTATGAACGCAGAGTTTCAATTCGGCAAAGCCCAAGGCAGAATTGAGACTGTCTCGGAAATGCTTGAAAACGGTTATACCGAAGATCAGATCGACAGCATTTTAAATTCCCAACCTAAGAACAATACCCGCCAAAAGCCCGCCGTCAATGAGCTGACCGCCGAAGAACAAGAAGCCCGCAAAATGGCTGAAGCGTTCTTTATTGAGCATAACAAGCATGACAAGTCCGAGGGTTTATCCGAGGGCGAAGCAAAGATCATTGTTAAAATGCTTGACAGCGGGTTTACACTTGAACAAATTGAACAAACACTAAACAGCATAAACCTGCAAAATAACAATGACGGACCGAAGATCGATCTTTGCACAGCGGCAGCTTTCAGCAGGATAGTTGAAGAGATAAACAAAAACACGGAAGAAGCCTCGGCCGCGCTTGCCGCAAAAAAGGCTGAACTGACCGAGATAATGCGTGAACACGGGTGTTCCGAAAAACAAATTGACAGAATTTTAAACGGCTGATAAAAAGCCCGTTTGTCCGATAATGTCCAACAATTCGCTGTTTATGGTATAGACTTTCCGAAGCAGATTTGCTATACTGTTATTGAACGAAAATAAAAAACACCCTCGGCTTTTAATTGCACGGGTGTTTTTGGAGGTAATTTATATGGATATGGTAAGTATTGGAAAATTTATTTCGGAACTAAGAAAGCAACAAGGTCTTACGCAAGAGCAACTCGGAGAAAAGATAGGCGTTACGAATAAGACTGTTTCACGCTGGGAAACGGGGACATATCTGCCGCCCGCTGACGCACTTTTGACTATGAGCAGGCTTTTTGGGGTGAGTATCAATGAGATACTTAGCGGCAAGAGGCTTTCTGACGCCGAATACAAAAATGCCGCCGAAAAAAACCTTGCGCAGGCTGTAGGGAACAGCAGTTTTTCCGTAAAGGAAAAAACGGATTATTATCGGAAAAAATGGCTGAAAGAGCATATTGCGGATATGGTCTTTATGGGGATCTGTATAATAGCAATTGCCGCGGCAGGGTTTATATTCCGTGAGCCTTTAATAAGCTATGCCGCGTTTCCCGCTCTTATTATATGTCATTGTATCAGGCACAATATGATGATGTCGTATGTTGAAAATCATGTTTATGGGGAGAATGATAAGCCCGACGGCTGATTTTAGGCATTGTTTTTATTTTAGCACAAAGATACGAGGATTTTTCCCCGGATCAGTCTTTTTCGGGCGGGATCCATTTGCTATCTTCCGAGATGCCGTCACACAGCCAGTTTATACACTCCATTTTTGTTCTGCCAAGAGGAACTCCCCAAAACTTTAAAAGTCCGTCAGGATGGAGCGCAAGCGGTCCGTCATCAGTGTCCCCGCAGTAAATCACCTTGTATTCATTTTTTTCTTCGGATTTTTCACCATGGTATTCTTTATTTGAAAGAATTTGTTCCAATGTATCAAATCCCCAAGAATAATTTCTGTCAAATGAAAAGTACAAACCGCTGAATTCACTTAAAAACTCAAGTTGCTTTTCGGACAGTTTAATTCCGCGCCGATTCAATTCCTGTTCAAATGCAGTAGTGTCAACATGTCTGCCCTCGTACCAACCAAAGAAACGAAGCATATCGTATGTGCGCTGCGGTATCACGGGATGAAAATCGTATTCGACTGTGGTGATGTACTCGGTAAAACCCTCTATATCCTCGGAAATCAGCTTATGATCTTGGTTGTAAAATTTGCCCTCTTCTGAAATATAAAACCACTCTATTCTTCCGGCACAATTATCCACACTGCCGGTCAAATTAACAACACAATTGATGTCCTGCCAAAATTCGATCTTTGACCTCCACCCTATGCCAAAACGCAATTCATCGTTAGAGCCTTTTTCGATACGGTCAAAATCTACATCTCCGGTAATTAAAAAATATTCTACAATCTTGCTTGTGTCAATAACGCCGGAATAATATTCGCGGATATTATTTTCAATTTCCTCGGCAGTGAACGTTTGAAAAGTGGATACTTTGCTTGACGAAGCGTATAAGCGATTTAAAAATTCTTGATTTGTCATTATAAACCTCCTAATTATTATCCCTCTAAATTAGAGAGAAAGTACTGCTGAATGTGTGCTGACAATTTTTACAGCGCCGATTTGAATGATTGTTTTTGTTCCCCGGATCAATCTTTTTTGGGCGGGATCCATTTCCAATCCTCCGAGACGTCCTCGCACAGATGATTTATACACTCCATTGTCGTTCTGCCCCAAGGGTGTCCCCAAAGTAAGTTTATGATACCGTCAGGATCAATCGCAAGCGGTCCGCCCTGAGTGTAACCGCAGTAAATCACTTTGTAGTCGTTTTTTTCACGGGATGCTTCAACATAGTATTTTTCCTCAGCCAGAATTCTTTCCAATGAATCAAATCCCCAATTATCTCTGTCAAACATGAAGTACAAACCACTGAATTCACTGAAAAACGCAAGCTGTTTTTCGGACAGTTTAATTCCGCGACGATTCATTTCCTGTTCAAATGCTGTTGTGTCAACATGTCTGCCCTCATACCAGCCGAAGAATCTAAGCATATCGTATGTGCGCTGTGTTGTTTTGGGGTGGTAGTCATATTCAACAGTGGAAATGTACTCGGCAAAACCCTCTATATCTTCGGAAATAAGTTTATGATCTTGGTTATAAAATTTGCCCTCTTCTGAAATGAAAAAACGTTCTATTCTGCCGGCACAATTATATACATCACCTGCCAATATGACAGTGCAATTAATATCCTGCCAATATTCAATAATTGATGTTAGTAACAATCCAAAGCGTAATTCATCGTTCGAACACTTTTCTATGCGCCTAAAAACCATACGTCCAAAAATTAAAAAACATTCCGCCATCTTGCTTGTGTTAGAAATATCGGGATAGAGTTTGCGGATTTTATTTTCGATTTCCTCGGCAGAGTATGTTTCAAGAGGTGATACGGAGCTTGACGCAGCGTATAAGCGATTTAAAAATTCTTCTCTGGTCATAATATCCTCCTATTAAAAAGTATTATAGTATTTATTTTTTATCCTCGCGCTCAGCCACCGATTAGATTATAACATATTGTTTATAAAAATGCAATATCCGTCAACTGTCAACTGTCTACAAAAAAACAACCTTTCCGCTACAACTTTACTGTACACTCTACACTGTCCACTGTATACTGCAAAACCCCTCTATGCGAAGCATAGAGAGGATTGTCAGACTTTTTAAAAAATTGTTAAAAACTTTATACAAAAACCACTTTTCGGGAAGTGCGCATTTTTACGGTTTTGCGAAGCAAAATTGAATTGCGCTTTTAGAGGTAAGAGGTTAGAGGTAAGAAGTAAGAGGCAAGAACCTCAAATTCCTACCTCTAACTTCTAACCTCTAAGCTGTCTAACCTTTACAAAAAAGATTTTTGCAAGTTATAATTTAAAACCACTTTTCGGGAAGTGCGTATTTTTACGGTTTTACGAAGCAAAATTGAAATTCCCTTTTAGATGTAAGAAATAAGAAGTAAGAGGTAAGAAATGAGCGAACAACCGTTCGGTACAAATTCTTACCTCTTACCTCTAACTTCTAAGCTGTCTAACCTTTACAAAAAAGATTTTTGCAAGTTATAATTTAAAACCACTTTTCGGGAAGTGCACATTTTTACGGTTTTGCGAAGCAAAATTGAAATTCCCTTTTAGATGTAAGAAATAAGAAGTAAGAGGTAAGAAATGAGCGAACAACCGTTCGGTACAAATTCTTACCTCTTACCTCTAACTTCTAAGCTGTCTAACCTTTACAAAAAAGATTTTTGCAAGTTATAATTTAAAACCACTTTTCGGGAAGTGCACATTTTTACGGTTTTGCGAAGCAAAATTGAAATTCCCTTTTAGATGTAAGAAAAAAGAAGTAAGAGGTAAGAACTCGGCGAACAACCGTTCGGTACAAATTCTTACCTCTTACCTCTAACTTCTAACCTCTAAGCTGGCTCCCCCGACTGGACTTGAACCAGTGACACCCTGATTAACAGTCAGGTGCTACTACCGACTGAGCTACGGAGGAATAGAGAAACTCAGCAAAACGGGAGTTC
>CANQVE010000013.1 GCA_947627205.1 uncultured Clostridia bacterium
ATATTCAGCAAATAACCTTTCGCCTTAAACTCTAACCTCTTACCTCTAACTTCTTACTTCTAGCAGGATAGGGCGAGTAAACGTTACTTAGAGAAACAACGTTTAAAAAGAACAACAAATAGAGGGGCTTATGTAAGCGGAGCGGATTTGCTTTCCCGCACTAAGGCAAATCCACTTTTAAGGCGGTTTTCCGCACAAAACATCTTTGTAAGATTGCCGAAATTAAAACGTAGTTTTAATTTCGGCAATGCGGGGAAAACTCTTGTTTTCCCCGCACCCTAGGTTCAATGCCGCAGGCATTTAACCTGATGCGCTTTTGCTAACGCGTTATTGAGGGAAAACTTTTTTGAAAAAAAGTTTTCCCTCAAACTCCCTTTCAAAAAACTTTCGTGCGACGCCCGTGCAGTGCTTAAAAATTGTAACGCTGTTTTCCGCTCGAAACATCTAAATATTATCCGCCAAAGGCGAATAATGCGTCCGCTGTCAACTGCCGACAGCGCCGAAAACTATTCCCAAAACCGCCGAAATGCATATAAGCAGAATAGGCGATATTGCCTTTTTCCTTATTCCGAGAAAGATAAAGTAGACCGCCGAAAGTATCCCCGCGATAATGACAGAAACTGTATCCGTGAAAAATGCTGTCGAAGTGAACAGCATATAAATGCCCGTCGCAGTGATTATCCCCGCAATACAAGGCTTTACGCCCGACAGCACCGACGCCGCCGCAGGCTTTTCGAGTACCTTTTTCAGGAACACAGAAAACAATATCATCACAATAAACGCAGGAAGTATAACTCCGAGCGTTGCGACTGCCGCGCCTAAAACGCCGCCCTGTGAGCTTCCGATATAAGTCGCGGTGTTTACCATTATAGGTCCGGGTGTGCTTTCGCTTATCGCGAGCATATTCGAGAGCATTTCTTCGCTGAGCCAGCCGTTCCGCTCCACGCATTCCTTTATAAGCGGTATAGCGCCGTAGCCCCCGCCGAAAGTGAACAGCCCTATCTTCAGAAATTCCCAGAAAAGTTTCAGATAGATCATTTGCTTTCTCTCCTTTTTCTGAAGAAGAACAGCCCGAGCGTTCCCGCTATGAGTATCATATAAATTGTCGAAAAGTCAATGCCGAAGAAATTGAGCGCAAGCATTGTTCCGAAAAAAACCGCCGAGAATATGATGTTCTCCGCGCGTTTTTCCCTTGTCTTGTACATTTTTACGAGCATTTTAACGCCTGCCTGAATGATGAGGATCGAGACGGCAATGCGTATGCCTTTAAATGCGTTTGCGACAATTTCAAATTTCAGGAAGTTCTCAAAAAACAGCGAGATGAGCAATATTATCAGAAACGACGGCAGGACAACTCCGAGCGTTGCGAGGACTGCGCCGATAAAGCCTGCTTGTTTATAGCCGACATAAGTTGCGCAGTTTATGGCAATAGGACCGGGAGTTGCTTCGGCAATTGCGGTCATATCGAGGAATTCGTCATGAGTGAGCCACTTTTTCTTTTCGACGCATTCGCTGTCGATAAGCGATATCATGGCATAACCGCCGCCGAAAGTGAAAGCGCCTATTTTGGCGAAAGTCAAAAAAAGATCAAGGGGTGTTTTCATTGATTACTCCTTTGTTGTCAGTTGGAACGCTGTTTGCCGCTCGAAACATCTAAATATTATCCGCAAAGCGGTTACCATAACTGACTACAGGTCGTAATCCTTATTGAAAATATCAAACGTCCTAAAATAGTCCTCGGGTGTTTCCGCTCGGCGAATGAGCTTTACACTGCCGTCCTCGCGCAGAAGAAGCTCCGCACTTCTAAGTTTTCCGTTGTAGTTGTAGCCCATTGAAAAACCATGAGCGCCCGCGTCGTGAATTGCCACATAGTCGCCTATATCAATTTTCGGCAACATTCTGTCAACGGCAAACTTGTCGCAGTTTTCGCAAAGTCCTCCCGTAACGTCATACTTATGGTCAAGAGGAGCGTTTTCCTTGCCCAAAACAGTTATATGATGATAAGCGCCGTAAATGGCGGGGCGCATAAGGTTCGCCGCGCACGCGTCAAGCCCTATGTATTCCTTATAAATGTGCTTTTCGCGGATAGCCTTTGCAATTAACATTCCGTAAGGCGCAAGCATAAACCGCCCAAGCTCGGTGAATACAGCAACATCGCCCATTCCCGCGGGAACAAGTATCTTTTCATACTGTTCCTTAACTTTTTCACCGATAACGGCAATATCGTTCTGAGGCTGGTCGGGCTTGTATGCAATTCCCACGCCTCCGCTGAGATTGATAAATGACAGCTGAACGCCCGTCTTTTCCTTTATCTCTACCGCCGTTCTGAACAATATCCCCGCAAGCGTCGGATAATAGTCGTTTGTGAGCGTGTTCGACGCTAAAAACGCGTGCATTCCGAATTTCTTCGCGCCCTTTTCTTTAAGTATGCGGTAGCCCTCGATAAGCTGGTCGTGAGTAAAGCCGTATTTCGCGTCGCGCGGCGTGTCCATAACATTCGGCGAGCCGTCAGTCTTAAACTCTCCGCCGGGGTTGTAACGACAGCAGATAGTTTCGGGAATTCCCGTCAGCTTGTCAAGCACGTCAATGTGCGTGAAATCATCAAGGTTTATAATTGCCCCAAGCTCAAACGCCTTTTTGAAATCCGCGTCGGGCGTGGCATTTGACGAGAACATTATGTCATGTCCCTTTGCTCCCACATCATCTGACAGCATAAGCTCCGTAAGGCTCGAACAGTCGAACCCGCACCCCTCGCTCTGCAAGACTTTCATAATAAACGGGTTAGGCGTAGCCTTTACCGCGAAATATTCGCGGAAGCCCTTGTTCCACGAAAACGCTTTATAAAGCGCACGGGCGTTTTCGCGTATGCCCTTTTCGTCATAGATGTGAAAAGGCGTGGGATAGGTCTTTGCTATCTCCTCTATCTGTTCTTTCGTTACAAACGGTTTTTTCATAGCTGATGTTCCTTTCTTTATAATTTAGTTAGTCTAAGCTAACTGTCATTATTATACACTATTTCTCTTCATTTGTCAAGGGGCATTATTCCGCCGAATTATCAACTTTTCTTTTTTGCATTTACAATTATCAACACCGCGTTCAATAAACAATCAACGGCAAACAATAACCGGACGGGTTTTTGTTCATCTGTCGTCAAATTTCCTAAGAATAGGCTCCAATATACGCATGATAAGTCTCATAAAGAAGTTCGGTTTCTTTTTCTGTTTAGCGTGTTTTTCCTCCCATTCAGCGAGTTCCACCGCTATTTCCGCGGACATCTTTTCACATTCGCGGGCTTTTTCATCCTGACCTGCAATACGGTAGGTATTTGCAAGATCCATATACCTAAGGTCAATACGGCGCTTTCTCTTAAGCTCCAATGTATCACATGCGTCTATGCAGAACGTCAGACAGTCTATTGCGTCCTGCACGAGTTCGGGAGTGGAATATTTTTCATTCGGAATTATCTCCTCCAGCGTTGTGAAATACTCGAAATGAATATCATACGAGTCGGGGCAAAGCTCGAGAGCCTTGTGATAATAAGGTATGCCTTGTTCGAGGTCTTGCCCGAAAACCACCGTCCAGCATCCGATATGCTGGCAGAATTTTCCAAGTCGAGCGCGGGCTTCACCCTCGGGATTTGGGTATTTTGAAACTATTTTTTCAACGTCCTCAAGATACCAACCGAGGAATTTTTCGTCCTCAAGCTCTCTGCCTACACCCTTGTACTTTGCGTTGAATTTCTCAATTTCGGCGGTCAGGGTTTCAATGTTGTTTTCGGGCATTTTTCTTACCTTTCTGATTAAAAATCCTTGCTCTCTATTTTGCCGATCTCCTCATCTGCTTTCTTAACAAAGTTGTCAACAAGTTTTATATACTCATTCTTGATAGCGTCGAAATAGAGTTCAATGTTTTCATTACGATAATCGTGGGTGGTATTGTTGCGGTCGATCATCATTTTCTTCCAGCGTGGACTGTCGACCAATCCTACTTCAAAGCTCACCGCAAGCGTTCTCGCGGGACCTTTTATTGTCTGGTCGTCATTTGAATAACCGTAAACTGCTATCAAAAGCTCGTTCATCAGCTTCCAACATTCTTCAAAAAGATTATTGAACAAAAACGCCGCCGCAAGAGCTGCAACTCTGCTGTATTTATCTTTGGTTATCTGCCGAAGTTCGGCTATCGTTTCCTTGATTGCCTTAAGGCGTTCAACGTAATTGTATGACATCTCCCAACTTCTCCTTATCAAACTTAAACCCCGAATAATTTACATTATGCACATCAAACCTGCGTATAGTATCAATGCTTTCAAGCCTTTCAACGATTTCAAAATACTCGTCTATCCCGCAGTCTATCATAATGTCAATATCGCTGAAACGGTTGTAATCCCCCTTGGCATACGAACCGAAAATAAATGCGCTTTTTATTGTTGAAAAAGAGGACATCACCGCTTTGATGTTTTCAATCACGGCTTTTCGGTCGTCTGTTATGTTGTTAATTTCTGACATTTTGTGTTCCTTTCACTTATCTTAAAATGCTAATCGCTGAACCACGAACCATTGTATTTCTTCTGCGCCCTGTTTCCTATCAAAAAACAAACAGCAAATCCCGCGCCGAACAAAATCCACCCAAACTCGGCGCGTAAAATAAGGTCAACAATTCCGACAAGGCAGATGCAAATGCCCAAAATCACCATTCCCACGCCCCAAAGCGTTGTATACGGCTTTATGTCCTCGGTTTTTACGTTTTTACAGTGATAATCATGTATCAGCCGTATTTTCTGCTTTTTCCACAGCAATACCCCGACTGTGATAAACAAAATGCCTATCGGCAAAGTAATTATCATTTCAACTATTCCTGCGGCATACATTTTATTCACCCTCCCAACAGCACAGCGAGGTTTTAGATTTAAGGCGGGCGCAATGATGAACATTCCCGCCAAGACGTTCGGCTTTTTCGGTTAAGCTGCACCGTCGCATTAACCGTTCATATTTTTAATTAAGTCCGCTCACGGCAATCAAAAACATTGTTAAAACAAGCGCGATTTTCCCTATAATAAACCACCTGCGGGCATGGCGAAACTGTTTCTCCGTGCAGTTTTCGGGACACGAAAAAACGTTGGCGTGCTGTGGCGATACAGAGCAAAGCGTACATATGCCGTAGATAATGACCGTCAAAATCAACATTATTATTGCCTCGCCCGATATTTTCCCAAGCGCAAACATCAAAATATATCCCGCGACAGCGCACGCCGTGACAATAATCGCCGCTATCTCAGCGAACTTTTCACCTTTAGTGTAAATCAGCTTTTCATTAGCGTTCATAACGGTTCTCCTTTCGTCTTTGCAGTTAAGCCGCGCCGCTTGTTATTACAGCAAATCAATTCTATCCCGCAGTCTATCATAATGTCAATATCGCTGAAACGGTTGTAATCCCCCTTGGCATACGAACCGAAAATAAATGCGCTTTTTATTGTTGAAAAAGGGGACAAGACCTCTCTGATGTTTTCAATCACGGCTTTTCGTTCGTCTGTTTTGTTATTATATTTGGGCATTTCGATTTCCTTTCGCTCAAATCTTCAGACCTCCATATACTTCCCCAAAAACTCGATTGAAAGCGGTATCCAGCGCCTTACGGACGGGCGCTGATAGTTTTCATCGCCCGCTACTTTATCGCAGGTAGCTATTCCGTGAGGTCCCTCGTCGAACATGTGAAACTCCACGGGAACTTTGTTTGAAATGCACGCCTTAGCCATAACGAGCGAGTTGTGCGCCGAAACGCTCTCGTCGTTTGCCGTACACCAGATAAACACGGGCGGTGTTTTCGGAGTAACGCGGTTTTCAAGCGACAATCTAGACAAATCCGAGCGGTTCATTTCTTCTCCGAGCAGTGTTTTAAAGCTCCCCTCGTGAGGCGCGGTAACTCCGCTTATAACGGGATAGCACAAAACCGCCGCATTCGGTCTCAGGTCCTCGGGAGTACATTCAAGCGATTTCGTAAGGAAATTGTCGTTCCACATTGTCGCAAGACAGCCCGCAAGATGTCCGCCCGCAGAAAATCCGAGAACGGCTATCTTTTCGGGATCTATCCCGAACTCCTCCGCTCTCTTGCGTATCTTTAAAAACGTATACGCCGCGTCAAGAAGCGGGGCAGGGAACCTTTCGTTTACCGAATAAGACACGACAAACGCCGTATATCCCGCCGCAAGATACTGAAGCGCGACAGGCTCGCCCTCTCTCGGGGAAATATGCTCGTAACCGCCGCCGGGGAATATAACGACCGACGGGCGCTTTTGGGTGAACTCTATCCCCGTAATGCTGTCGGGGAGATAAGCCTTTACAACAGCCGTCCTGTCCGAATTTATCGAAAATGTTTTAACTTTCATTTTTTACAACTTCCTTTCCGTTTCGCTGTTTTTCGACATGCAACAGCAAAAAAATATATCAGTTGGTATAAAATGCCTATTTTTTGTTCTTTTCAAACTCTAGTTTCTAACATCTTGCCTTTAAAACGGTATTTCTCTCAATAACGTTTACTCGCCCTTTTAGAGGTAAGAGGTTAGAGGTAAGAAGTAAGAGTTTAAACCCTTAACTCTTTTTCTTCGTTATATTCAACAACTGCCGACACGGCTATTTCTTTTTCCTTTTTTCCCTGAATTTACGCCATTTCTCGCGGTTTTTCTCGTTTGTTCTGCGTATGCCTGCGGGAATACTGCGAAAGCGCGTTATGCTGTCGGTTATATTGTCGATAGCGGAGAAAAATTCTTCCTGAATAACGCCCTCACGGCGCTGTGTCTTTCCGCTCATGCATTTTTCAATTACCGCGGGATAACGGTCGAACGCGCGCTTTACGGCGGTTTCCCATGAAATATAGACCTCGTTCATTGCGTTTTCGCCTATCTCACGCAGTTTTTCACGGTTCTTCGCCGCAAATTCCAGCTTGTTCGCCATGTCCTCGGCGCTTGCTTTGCAGATAAATCCCGTTCTTCCGTCGGTTATGCCCTCCGCCGCGCAGCTCCCCTCGAGCAATACCGAGCTCACTCCGCAAGCCGCCGCCTCGCGCACGACAATGCCGTTTGTGTCATACTCCGACGGGAACAAGAAAAGCTCTCCTGCCGTATAGAACACCCTGAGTTCTTCGCGGTCGTATACTGCGCCCGTAAAAATGCACTTTTCGTCAAGATGAAGCTCTTCGGTGTACTGTTCAATTTCTTCGCGCTCCTGACCGTCGCCGACGAACATCATTCTGAAATCAACGTTCCTTTCGTCAAGGAGCTTGAGCGAATCGAGAATGAGCCTTATGCCCTTATACCACATAAGCCTGCCGACAAATAAAAACAAGACTGCGCTGTCGGGAATGTCAAAAGCGCTTCTAAGCGCCGCGGCGTCGTCCTCGTCGGCTCTGCCTTTCGGGAAATCAACTCCGTTTTCCATAACGATAATTTCTCCGTCATAGCCGATAGAGCGGAGATTGTCGCCCGCGCCCTTGCTTACCGTCCAGACCTCGTCGCAGGCATAGATATTATTGACAACAAATTTAATGACCTGATCCGCCATGAGCTTATTCGGGATAGCGTGGTAGATGTCGATGTCAAATTTTGTGTGATATGTAAAAACTATCGGGATATTGTTCTTTTCACGGAGAACTCTAGCCATTACGGTCGAGGCAAAAGGGCAGTGGCTGTGGATTATGTTGGGCTCGTTCATTGTGAGAGCGTTCAGCTTTCGGCTCGAAAACGGATAGCCCATTCTGTAGCCCCAGATCTTCTGCGTATTTATGCTTCTGTAGCGTATAACTTCAAAAGGATAGTCGTCTACGACTCCGGGATATTCGGGAGTAACGACGGTAGCTCTCCCGAGACCGTTTGAAATGATGCTTGCATAATTTATTACAACATTGGCAACTCCGTCTATGGTAGGCGGAAATGAATCGTTCATAAGGCATACGCCGAGTTTATCGTTTTCGTTCATAATATATTGACCTCTTGAATTTTTCGTATAGTATTGTATTATAGTATCATAATATAATATTTTACCATAATTCAAGAAAAAAAACAAGGGGTTATTTCAATTTGTTTCCGCCTTTATATAAAGCCACATCTGCTAGAGGCTGGAGGTTAGAAGCAAGAGGCAAGAATAAGTTTCGAGCGGGGAACAGCGTTTCAAATTTCAAGCACTGCACGGGCGTCGCACGTTAAGTGGTTTGTGAGTAAAACGTTGTTTCCCGCTTATATCATCCCTGCTTCAAATCAGCTGTTCTCTGAGCTGTCCTAAAATTTTCCGCTCACGGCGGGAAACGCTGACCTGTGAAATGCCGAGGAGCTGTGCGGTCTCCGTCTGCGACTTATTGCAAAAATACCGAAGCACAATAAGTCTTCGGTCGTCCTTTTCGAGAGAGCTTATGCACTGCTCCAGCGCCAGGCGGTCTATAATGCTGTTTTCATGGCTCTCTTCGGGGAGGGATATCTCGTTTTTCTCGTCGTCGCAGGTAAGCGAAAGCGCGGGCATAAGCGCGGAAATTGCCTCCGCAACGTCGCTTTCATCTGCACCGAGCCTTTGTGCAAGCTCGCTCACCGTCGGCTCCCGTCCCTCTTTTGAAAGCTCTTCGCGAAGTTTTGACACTTTCATTGACAGTGATTTTATCGAACGACTTATTTTGACCGCACCGCCGTCGCGGAAAAGCCGTTTTATTTCTCCGAGTATAACGGGCACGGCGTATGTCGAAAAGCACAAACCCCTGCTTTCGTCAAAGTTCGCGCAGGCTTTTACAAGCCCCGCGCACCCCGCCGCATAAAGCTCCTCGTATTCAATTCCGCGCCCTCGGAAACGGTTTGCGAGAGAATGAACGAGAGGGAGATTTGCTTTTACAAACTCGTCATTGTTTTTCATTTTCGTATGTAGAAAGCTGTTTTTCGAGAATGACGGATGTTCCTTTTCCGACCGCCGAACGAACCTTTACTTTGTCCATAAAACTTGACATAACCGTAAATCCCAGCCCCGAACGTTCTTCGCTTTCGGGAGCGGTCGAAAATTCGGGCTTCATAGCCTGTTCAATATCGGCAATTCCGCTTCCCCTGTCTTTTATGATTATTTTCAGAAGCCCGCCCTCGTAAAGACGCATTGTCATTTCAACAACGCGCTTTTCGGCTCTGCTTTCATTTCGGTAGGCATGAACGACCGCATTTGTAACAGCCTCCGACACGGCAATTTTTACCGCCGCGATATCCGAAGCCATAGGATCGGTCTGCGCCGCAAATCCCGCCGCCGCAGAGCGCGAAATGCTTTCGTTTCTTGAAAGTGCGGGAAACCGCATAATACATTCGTTTAAAAGTTTTTGTTTCATTGTTTTCGTTCCTGCTCCTTAAAGCGTCTGTAGATTTCGTTTTTCACTGCGCGGCGCGGCAATGACATAAGACATTCCCGAAAGCGCAATCATATCGGCAATTTCTTTCCGCGCATTTTTAACGGCAAGCTCGCCACCTACTGCTTTTACAGCTTTTGCCCGTCCTATTATCAGCCCCACGCCCGAGCTGTCCATAAATCCGACGTTTTCCATATCCATTATAAGCAGCTCGGGGCGGGAATTTTCTATGACCTCGTCTATGCTTATACGCAGTTCCCGCGCGGAATGGTGGTCTATATCGCCGAAGATAGAAACGGTTATCCGCCGTCCGTCGTTGTAGATCTTTAGCAAATTCATTCCTCCCGTTTTAACAATTCCCGTTTTAAAGAATTATCCGCATCCTTTACTCCGATCATGTCCCGAAAATACCAGCGCGCAGTCAGCGGATATATTTTATTATACCGCGGTGCCTGTGAGATTTTTGTCGTTATTCATAAGCGAAAATAATTTTTATATGCAACTTTTTGGAAAGCCGAGAAGAATTTGCTCAAATTTGGTTAAATTGTGTAAAATGTATATTTTATCTATGCAATTTTCATTAAATTTTCACAAACAGCGCTTTTGTTTATCACATTAACGGTTTATACTCTAATCAGAACAAAAGAAAGTTACATAATTTTGACAACCAACCTTTTCATAAATTACCAACCAGCATCGGCGCCCCAAAGGAAACTTTGGGGCGCAGGTGTTTGTAGACAGTTAACAGTGTACAGTATACAGTTTCGGTGTCCGCCTTTCGGCGGACATTTTTATTTAGATTGTTTTTGAACAATAGGCACACGAGCATACCTTTTACGGTTTTTTTTTAAACGTTTCAGTTTGATAACAATCTAATATTGTCCGCGAAGCGGACACATTTTACTGACTACTGTACCCTGTTTACTGTCAGCTGCCACGAAGCCACGCTTCCGCTTAAAATCAGCCTCTAAAAAGGTGGGGCGCGGGGCGAGTGAGCGTTATTTAGAAAAACAACTTTTAAAAAGGACAACAAATGGGTTTTACCCTCTTGCTTTCCCGCATTATAGTAAATTCATTTTTGAAGTTATTTCCCGCTCAAACCATCTTTGTAAAATTGCCTTTTCAAAAAACTTTCGTACCGCGCCTTACGGCGCGGTTGGATAGCGGAAACGCTGTTCATCTCTCAAAACTTATTCTTGCCTCTTGCCCCTAGCCTCTTTCTCTGAACACCAAACAACTTTATCTCCAAAACTGCCTTTCTTACCTCTTACATCTTATCTCTTACTTCTGGCAGGACTCCCTTTTCAAAAAACTTTCGTACCGCGCCTTACGGCGCGGTTGGATAGCGGAAACGCTGTTCATCTCTCAAAACTTATTCTTGCCTCTTGCTTCTAACCTCTTGCCTCTTGCTTCTAACCTCTTGCCTCTTGCTTCTAACCTCTTGCCTCTTGCTTCTAACCTCTAGCCTCTAATCAGCCAAACCGCTCCGTCCCGAAACGGATAAAGTTATACTCTCTCCCCACTGCGTCCCATGTAAGGCTTCCGACCGCGCCCGTGGGTTCTATCCCGTAAAGCTCCTGAAAGCGCAATACCGCGCGCTCGGTATCAGGTCCGTAATAGCCCGTGACCTCAACTATCGGTATCGCCGCGATATTCTGCCCGACTACCCGAAGATACGTCTGAAATTCCCTCACATCATCATTCCGCATTCCGGGTGTAAGATTATACCCCGGGTACAGCGCAGCTGTCGAGCCCTCATACCCCTCGGGAAGATTATTCAGGATATTCCTGTAAATTTCATTTATCAACTGCCATGTCCTGAAATCAACAATGCCGTCGGGATTAAGCCCGTAAAACCGCTCGAACGCCTTTACCTGATTTTCCATCTGCTCGTTGAAAACTCCGCTCGCGGGAACAGACGGTATTTCGGGATTGAAATATGCAATAACATTAAGGAAATACTGAACTATCCTGACGCGCTCGCCCGTATCTCCGCGCCTAAGCGGATCTCCGAAAATATTCTCCGTCTCCTCTGCGGTAAGTCCCTCGCTCGAAAGCTCTGAAAGCCGTTTAACCGCCGTAAAGATGTACTTTATCTGATACCATGTAGCTTTATTTACAATTCCCGTCTGCGGAAGTCCGAAAACGCTCTGGAACACCCTTACAGCCTCGGCGGTGCTTTCGCCGTAAATTCCGTTTGCGGGAACAATTTTCGGTATGGCGGGATAGTTTGTGCTTATCCTGTTCAATTCGACCTGAATTCTTCTTACCTCGTTTCCCGTTGAACCAAACCCGAACGGCGTTCCGGGATAGCTCGGGATATTCGGAGAAACAGGCGCGTTATAAACTATGTCGATATCGTTGCCGTAATAATACTGAAGAATTTCATAGGGCGTATATCCGCGGTTTGCGAGAGTGACTGTTCCCCACTGCGAAAGACCGCTGCAGGTGACTGTCGTTCCGTTGCAGAACGCCGTAAAAAGCGGTTCGATATTTCCCCGGCGGACAACGTAGTTATTGAAAATTTCGTCCACAATATCGCTTATATTCGCAAAAATATCTCTCCCGTAAACAAACGCCTGGTCATACTGTGTAGAAGAAGTAATATCGAAATCATACCCGCGCGAGCGGTACCATTCGTTATAAACACGGTTGAGCGCAAATGTTATCTGCGCATAGATATTCGCGCGGAGCGCCGCCTCGGGCCATGTCGGGAATATCTCGCTCGAAGCGACGTTTTTTATATAATCGGGAAAAGACACGGTAACATTCCGCGCGTTTGAGTTGGGCGGTCCTAGATGTACCGTTATCGTTTCGGGGATAAAAGGAAGATTATCGGGCATTTGTATTTTCCTCCCCTGTTATGTTCATTCTCGGCGCGGGTATCATGCTGACCTGCTGGACAGAGCTTACTCCGTCAAACACGGGAATTTCTTTCAGCTCGACGTCCGCATAGCCCTCGCGTGTAACAAGCGCGTCATAAAGCGAAAACGGCTGAATAAGGTTTTCCGATTGCTGTGAAAGCTCCTTTGAGGGAGCGGGGAGCGGGCGGGCGGGCGTTTTTCCGCTTTCGTCCGTCACAAGCGTATAAAACGTGTGAACGTCGCCGTTAAAAATCTTTGTCACCTTGCAGACGGCGTTTTCCACTGGCAGAGCCTCCCGCGCGGTATAAACGCGGAAAACTATCGTTCCGCTCCCGCGGTTGTTCCGTTCAAATTCTTCCAAGTTATCATAGCTCGGCATGGGAAAATTTGAGATATCCGACCTGCTTCCGTTCTGCTCCATTACGTCGTTCGGATCGTTTTGCGGGATGCGTTCGTCCTCGAAACTCCGCCCCGTCAGCTGTTCGTCTATGCTCGTTCCGCTTATGGGCTGCTGTGTTAATCGCTCGGCTTGTTCTTCGGACACGGTAGCGTTATTTCCATACTCCGCTCTGGGAACGTTTGCGGAATTGTCGGTTACTCCCGAAGTATTTTCGGTTGCGACATTCTCGTTCGGTTTGCTGTCCTCGGTTATCTGCCCGCGCGTATCACTGAAAGACGGGTTTTCGGTATAGCCGGGCGCAATGTTTCCCTGCGCTTCGCTTTCCTCTGCGGGGGCGTTTTCCTGTGAACTTTCGCTTTCTTGCGGACTCTCGTTTTCATTTTCATCGGGGAAATCATAAGTTACCGTTTCATTATCTTCGGTTTGAGGAACGGCAGTATCGGGAGCTGTTATACTTTCAACAATTTCCTCGGGCACGTTCATTTTCGCAAGCTCACCGCGTGCGTCCTCCGAAACATAGCCTATGACCTGCGGTTTTCCCGCGGGCTTTTTTGTTTCCCCTTTTTCGCTAACTTCGGTCAATTTGGTCAATTCGGATAATTCGGATAAATCGGACAAATCGGGCTTTTCCGTTTCTTTCGGCTTCTCGGAAACAGGCTTTCCGCTTGACTTGCTGTATTCAAGAAGCTCTCTCTTATAACGTTCAATCATTTTTTTCATATCTTCCATAAAATTACCTCCGTAAAAATATTCTCGTTAATTTATATGATAAGAATTTCAGTAAAATGCAGTGACAATAAAGATAATCTCATGCTGATATAAAGCATAACAGCTTGTATAAAAGCCCAAGGGCGCTGTCGGCAGTTGACAGTAAACAGGGTACGCATTGAACGCTTTGCGTACAACGCTGTATTCAGTAATAACCGAAAGGCAGTTCTCTCATTATACATTGTTGAAAGCCTTAACGCTCTTGCTTTCCGCTCACCCCCCACTCTAAAAACAGGGGTTGCGGGGACGAAGTCCCCGCAAATTTCCCCCTTTCCCCTCGGGAAAGGGGGCAGGGGGATTGGGCGAGTGAGCGTTATTAAGAGAAATATCGTTTGAGAAGAACAACAAATAGGTTTTTCCCCTTGCTTTCCCGCTCAAAGGGTTTTTCATACTGAATGTATTTCCACGCCCAACACTTGTTTCAGGATTGCCGTTTTAAAAACATAGTTTTTAAAACGGCAATGCGGGGAAAACTCTTGTTTTCCCCGCACCCCAGGTTCAATGCCGTAGGCATTTAACCTGATGCGCTAGCTGACGCGTTTGCGGGGGCTTTGCCCCCGCACCCCTGCCAGAGGGCAAAAATTTTTTGAAAAAAATTTTTTCCCTCTGGACTCCTTTTTCAAAAAACTTTCGTGCGACGCCCGTTAGGTTGTTTTAAAGGAAATGCGCTTTCCCGCTCAAAACAGCTTCTTGCCTCTTGCTTCTAACTTCTTGCCTCCAGCAGGTTAAGGGCGCATTATTTGGAAAACAGCCGTTTAAAATGCAAATGGTTTTCTATACAAACTGTTATGCCGATATTAAGCATTTTGCTTCAACAATTAACAGGAAAGGAGGAACTTTTATGAAAAGAAAAATAGTAACAGTAAAAGAGTTTTTTGAAAAGAACAACCGTGTGCTTATAAAATTCGGAAACTCGGTTCTAAAAGAACTGTCGAGCGAGGAGCTTATCACGTCGCTTGCGGAAAAAGATCCCGAAAAACTCGCGAAAGTCTTTAAGCTCGTTTTCGAGCTGATGAGCGAAAACACCGAAGAAAACACCGACGGCAAGCTCGGCGAGCTTATCGGCATTTATCGGGATATAGGAAAGGAGGAAGATGATGAAAATTGACGGCGGGCTTTCTCCGAAGCAGAAAGAAGTATTCGGAATGCTGAAAAAAGGGAAAATGCAAAGAATAAACATATTCGAGGGAAGCGTCAGAAGCGGAAAGACCTATATCTCCATGATAATATGGGGGTTCTGGGTGGCGGGTTCTCCGAAAAACAAGGCTTATCTTATGGCTGGAAAGACGCTGAGAACGCTCAAACGAAACGTTCTCGATCCTATGTCGGAGATATTCGGGAGCGCGTTTTCCTATAACATATACAAAAAAGAAGCCGACCTTTTCGGTCGGAGGGTTTATCTTGAAAGCGCGGCAAACGCCGACTCGGAAAACAAGCTCCGCGGAATGACGCTTATGGGCGCATACTGCGACGAGCTTACCCTTTTTTCGGAGAGTTTTTTTACAATGCTTTTGTCAAGGCTTTCGGAAAGAGGAGCAAAGCTGTTTGCTACTACAAATCCCGACGATCCCGACCACTGGCTCAAAAGAAACTATCTTGACAACAAAAAAGCCGATCTTTTGTCGATAAAATTCAAGCTGGAGGACAATGTTTTCCTGCCCAAAGAATATATAAGGCAGTTGCGGAATGAATTTCACGGGGTGTTTTATGACCGTTTTATTCTCGGAAAATGGACGAAAGCAGAGGGCAGGATATACGACGGGTTTTCGGCGAAAAATATTATCGGCAGGAAAGAATTGAACGAAAGGCTAATGCAGAAAAAGCTGATACTGTCGGCGGTCGGGGTGGACTACGGCGGGAGCGGGAGCGCTTCGGCGTTTGCGCATGTAGGGTTTGACGAGGAATTTTCAAACGTTTATGTTCTTTCGGAATATTACGACAAGGAAAACCGTTCGGCGGAAAATCTTATCTCGGCGTTTTCGGAGTTTGTACAGAGGGAAAAGGAGCGGTATCCTATGCTTAACATTGCATACTGCGACAGTGCCGAACAGCTTTTGGTAAAGAGTTTTCGCAGGGCGGTAAGGATAGAAGTTTCAAATGCGAAAAAGCGACCGATAAACACGCGGATAAATATGCTCAACAGGCTTATTGCTTCGGGGAGATTTTTTGTTTTAAGCGAGTGCAGGAGGACGATAAACGCGATAGAAAGCGCGGTCTGGGACGAGCATTATCCCTCGCTGAATAAGCGTCTTGATAACGGCACATCGAACATTGACAGCCTAGACGCGCTGGAATATGCGATAGAGAGGTTTGAGAACCAGCTGTTCAAGTTTTAAAAAGCTGTTTTGAGCGGAAAACAACGTTTCCACTATCCGACCGCGCCGTAAGGCGCGGTATTTGGGTTTCCAAAGGGCGCATTGCGCCCTTTGGTGGGGGCGCGGGGGCAAAGCCCCCGCAATCGCGTTAGCAGGCGCATCAGGTTAAATGCCTACGGCATTGAACCTGGGGATGCGGGGAAAACAAGAGTTTTCCCCGCATTGCCTTTTCAAAGCCATGCTTTGAAAAGGCAATCCTAGGAGAGGTATAGAGCGAGAAACGACCTCAAAAGTGAAACCGCCTTGGAACGGGAAAGAAGTTCTTTAAGGTTTTTCAAAAGTTATAAATAAGCGGACTGCTTTTAGGCTGTTACTGAATACTGTACCCTATCTACTGTCAACTGTCAACAGGCGCGGTCGGATAGCGGAAACGTTTTTTTGTCTTTCGTCCGCCGCGTTAGCGGCGGGAAGTAAAAGTTTTGGAAAGAGGGTTCAAGGGGGAAAACCTTTTTTAAAAGGTTTTCCCCCTTGCGTTCTTTGTTCTTTATTGTATCAGTACATTCCGCCCATGCCTGCGCCTGCGGGAGCAGCAGCGGGAGCCTCGGGCTCGGGCTTGTCGGCAACAAGGCTCTCAGTCGTGAGAACCATTTCCGCAATGGACGACGCGTTCTGGAGCGCAGAACGAGTAACCTTTGCAGGATCAACAATGCCGTTCTTTATCATATCGCCGTATTTCTCGGTGTATGCGTCATAGCCGTAGCCTACAGTCTTTTTCTTTACAATGTTGTCGATTATTACAGAACCCTCTACGCCTGCGTTGAGCGCGATCTGACGGATAGGCTCTTCGAGCGCTTTCAGAACGATCGCCGCGCCTGTCTTTTCGTCGCCCTCGAGAGTTTCAAGAACCTCCTGTACAGCGGGCATAGCGTTTAAGAGCGCAACTCCGCCGCCTGCAACGATACCCTCTTCAACAGCCGCCTTTGTAGCCGCAAGAGCGTCCTCAATACGGAGCTTCTTTTCTTTCATTTCAACTTCAGTAGCCGCGCCGACCTTGATAACGCCTACACCGCCCGAAAGTTTAGCAAGACGCTCCTGGAGCTTTTCCTTGTCGAACTCGGAAGTTGTCTTTTCAATTGCGCTCTTTATCTCGCTTACTCTTGCCTTTATGTCAGCGGACTTTCCTGCGCCGTCAACTATAATGGTGTTCTCTTTGAGTATCTTTACCTGCTTTGCAGTTCCGAGCTGGCTTATCTCGGTGTCTTTAAGTTCAAGACCAAGCTCTTCGGTAATTACCTCGCCGCCCGTGAGGATCGCAATATCCTTGAGCATTTCCTTGCGTCTGTCGCCGAAGCCGGGAGCCTTTACAGCTACACAGGTGAACACACCGCGCAGTTTGTTGAGAATAAGGTTCGTCAGAGCATCGCCGTCAACGTCCTCTGCAATAATGAGCAGTTTCTTTCCCGACTGAACGAGCTTTTCGAGAAGCGGGAGAATGTCCTGAATTGAAGAAATTTTCTTATCCGTAATAAGAATATAAGGATTGTCGAGAATTGCCTCCATCTTATCGGTATCCGTTACCATATAAGGCGAGATATATCCTCTGTCAAACTGCATGCCCTCTACAACTTCGCTGTATGTTTCGGCAGTCTTGCTCTCCTCAAGGGTAATAACACCGTCGGCTGTTACCTTGTCCATAGCCTCTGCTATCAGCTTTCCTACAAACTCGTCGCCCGCAGAAACAGTAGCAACTCTCGCGATATCTGCAGAACCCGCAACTTTCTTTGAGTTCTTCTTTATCTCCGCTACAGCCGCGTCAACTGCTTTCTTCATGCCTTTCTTTACTATCATGGGGTTAGCGCCTGCGGCAATGTTCTTCATGCCCTCGCGTACAAGAGCCTGTGCAAGAAGCGTCGCGGTAGTGGTGCCGTCGCCTGCGGCGTCGTTTGTCTTTGTGGCAACTTCTTTTATGAGCATAGCGCCCATATTTTCAAAAGCGTCCTCAAGCTCAATTTCCTTTGCAATTGTAACGCCGTCGTTTGTGATGAGCGGAGCGCCGTATTTCTTTGCAAGAACAACGTTTCTGCCTTTCGGACCGAGCGTTATCTTTACTGTATCGGCAAGTGTATCAATGCCCTTTTGGAGAGCCTTTCTTGCTTCTTCGCCGTAAATAATGTCTTTAGCCATAAATATTTATCTCCTTTAATTATAAATTAAGTTCACTTTAATCAATTATTTGCCTTATTACTTCTTTGCGGTTTTCTTTGCGGCGGGCTTTTCTTCCTCGACAACGGCAAGAATATCGTCCTGTCTTACTATGGAATACTCCTCGCCGTCAACCTTAACTTCGGTGCCCGAATACTTGCTTATCAAAACCTTGTCGCCGACTTTAACGTTCATTTTAACTTCTTTTCCGTCAACAACACCGCCCGGTCCTACAGCGACAACTTCTGCTATAGAGGGCTTTTCCTGTGCCGAAGCCGTAAGAATAAAACCGCTTTTAGTGGTTTCTTCGGCTGCGACCGCTTTGATAACAACTCTGTCTGCCAATGGTCTGATCGTCATATTTATTTCCTCCTGAAAAATGAAATCATTTTATGCTCAATATAATTTAGCACTCTCTTTCTTTGAGTGCTAATTATATTTTACCCTATTTTATAAAAAAATCAATAGGTATTAGGGAAAAATTTTACACTTTTGTATATTTCCACAATACAAGCATTAAAACAAGAAAACTTATTGTGCAATATACCCGTAAAACATTTCCATAAGTGATATATAGATTTTAACATATTATATTGTAATTGTCAACAAAAAATTTTGGGAAAGGGAAATATTGAGCGGAAAACGTTGTTCACTGCTCGAAACTTCTTCTTGCCTCTTGCTTCCGAACTGTCATAAATTATCTTCGGCGCAATATAATGTACAAAGGGGGAAGTTGGAAATGGAAAATGTAATTGACTTAACAAATTCGGACAAGCCTTTTCTTTCGGAAACGGCAGTAAACTCGGAAAGTGAACAGAACGAAACAAATGCCGAACAAAATGCACGCCAGAGCATTCCGAAAGTTCGCGAAGCCTCGCGCGCTTCGGAGCGGATAGTAATGACAATAACAGCGCTTTGCGGAGCGGCGGCAGGCGTTATACTCGTCCTCGGCGGAAAAGCAGACGGCGGCGCGGCAACTGCGCTCTCGGAGCATTTATCGGGAGGTTTCGGAGAGATTTTTTTCGGCAGGCTCGTTGTCGGCGCGGCAGTTTTATTCGCCGAATTCCTGCTGGGATTTTTTGCATTCGGCGATCATTTTTCGTGGTTGCTTCCGCTTTTTATGGGGATAGGAGCAGGGGTGTATTCAGCCGCGGAGCCTGTCTTTATTCCGTCGGAAATTGCGTTATTGCTTGCGGTCATTTTTTCGGGAGCAAGGTCGGCGCTTTTTTCAAGAAAGCTCTTGGGTTTAGCTTCGGGCGACCGCGCCTTTATGCGCGGTATGACAGCAAAAGAATACGCCGTGAAATTTGCACTGACTGTGCCGATCGTGCTTGCCGCGGCGGTTTATGAAGCCGTGATGGCGGTCAACATCTAATAAAGATTTTTTGCAAGTTAGAATTTAAAACCACTTTTCGGGAAGTGCGCATTTTTACGGTTTTGCGAGCGTAGCGAGCAAAATTGAATTGCCCTTTTAGATTTAAGAAATAAGAAGTAAGAGGTAAGAAATGAGCGAACAACTGTTCGGTATAAATTCTTACCTCTAATCTCTAACCTCTTACCTCTAAATCTTTGAACCCCGCCGTAAAACGGCGGGGTTCAAAGATTGGTTGGGGTAGAGGGATTTGAACCCCCGAATGACGGAGTCAGAGTCCGTTGCCTTACCGCTTGGCGACACCCCAGCAATTAACAGTAAAATTATACCACAACGGCTTTTATTTGTCAAGTACATTTTTCTAAAAATTACGAAAATATTATTTCCGCAGTGAACCGAAATATACGAAAAACGCTGTTAGAGGCTGGAGGTTAGAAGCAAGAGGCAAGAGTTTTAGGCGAAAGGCTGTTTGCCAATATTACTGCATACTGTACCCAGCGTTGCATGCGAAGCGTTCAATGCGGTTACTGTCAACTGTCAACAGCGCTTCCGGCGCGTTTTTTCACACTATGTTTCTTTATTGTTGAAAATATTCCCATAATTTGCTTGACAAATGCATAAATTAGTATTATAATTATCTTGATACCATAAAATGCGGGGGGATAAAGGGATCATGGATGTAGAGTCATATCATCTTAATTTTGTGACAGAAGAATACGGCGAGGACGGTATCCTCAAAAAATTCGGAATAAAATATCCCGAAAATTATAATTTCGGCTATGATATAATAGATAAATTCGCCGAAATGGAACCCGACAGGCGCGCCGTTTTCTGGGTTGACCTGAAAGGCAACGAAAAGCTCCTGACTTTCGGCGACCTTTCTAGGCTGTCGAACAAAGCCGCTAATATGTTTATAAAAATGGGAATTAAAAAGGGCGACCATGTTATTTTGCTTATGAAAAGGCATTATCAGTTCTGGTATGTCCTTGTCGCGCTTATGAAAATAGGCGCTGTCGCTGTTCCAGCGACTTATCTTCTTACAACAAAAGACCTTGTCTACCGTTTTGACGCCGCTGACGTAAGGGCAGTTGTCTGCACCCATGACGGCGAAGTTGCGGATTTTGTTGACGAGGCGGATAAACTTGCAAAAGATCCGCTTTTGTGCAAGTATATCGTAAACGGCACTAAAGAGGGCTGGACGGATTTTGACAGTGAAATTGAAAAATATCCCGACACTTTAGAGCGTATCCCGACAAAAGCCGAGGAAATTTTCCTCATGTATTTTACAAGCGGTACAACGGGCTATCCCAAAATGGCGATACACGACCACACCTTGTCGCTGGCTCACATTCAAACCGCGAAGCACTGGCACAAAGTTGATCCGAACGGCTTGCACTTTACAATTTCCGACACGGGCTGGGCGAAAGCCGCGTGGGGGAAGATATACGGTCAGCTCGCTATGGGAACTTGCATTTTTGTTTATGATTTCAACAAGTTCATTCCAGAGGACGTTCTTGCGATGATAGAAAAATACAGGATAACGACGCTGTGCGCGCCGCCTACTATGTTCAGATTTTTCATCAGTGTAGGTCCCGAAAAATATGACCTTTCGTCGCTTAAATACTGCAACATTGCGGGAGAAGCGCTTTCGGCAGAGGTATTCAACCGCTGGAAAGAAATTACGGGGCTTTCGCTTATGGAGGGCTTTGGACAGAGCGAGAGCACCTGTCTTATCGGAAACATAATCGGAATGACGCCAAAGCCCGGTTCTATGGGAAAGCCCACACCGCTTTATGACATTGACCTTGTTGACGCGGACGGAAAGTCCGTGCCTCCGGGAGTTGTGGGGGAAATTGTCGTAAAAGGCGAATACACGCACACGCCCGGGCTGTTCAGAGGTTACTATAAAAACAA
Organism: uncultured Clostridia bacterium; assembly: GCA_947627205.1. Taxonomy (GTDB): domain Bacteria; phylum Bacillota; class Clostridia; order Oscillospirales; family Ruminococcaceae; genus CAG-115. Next base: position 21,193 of record CANQVE010000013.1, read on the forward strand.
GGAAGTCACCGACAAGGTCTGGTATGACGGAATGTACCACACGGGCGATACTGCAACGCGCGACGAGGACGGGTATTATTGGTATGTCGGAAGAAATGATGATGTTATAAAATCGAGCGGTTACAGGATAGGTCCGTTTGAGATAGAAAACGTTCTCGCCATGCACCCCGCGGTGCTTGAAAGCGCAGTTACGGGCGCACCGCACCCGATACGCGGAGAGGTAGTAAAGGCGACTATCGTTCTTGAAAAGGGATACGAGCCGTCAGAGGAGCTTAAAAAAGAGATACAGGAGTTTGTAAAGCATAATACGGCGCCGTATAAATACCCGAGAATAGTGGAGTTTGTAGACGAACTTCCGAAAACAACAAGCGGAAAAATACGCCGTGTCGAGATACGCGAGAATGACCGAAAAAGCGGAGAGAAATAAGAACGCAAGGGCTTCTAGAGGTTAGAGGTAAGAAGTAAGAGGTAAGAGTATAAACGAACTTTTTGGAGATAAAGTTTTTGATATTCAGAGAAAGAGGCAAGAAGCTAGAGTTTAAGCTCTAGCCTCTTTTTCTTTTTATGCGTTATATTCGGCAAACAGTGCCTGAAAAGGGCAACTATTATACAAGCGGAGCGTAATTTCTTTCCCGCTCAAAAGTTTTTTCATACTGAATGTGCTTGCCCGCTCAAAACATCTTTGTAAGATTGCCTTTTCAAAGCATAGCTTTGAAAAGGCAATGCGGGGAAAACTCTTGTTTTCCCCGCAACTGTTGACAGTTGACAGTGTACGCGTTGAACGCTTCGCGTACAACGCTGTGTACAGTATTCAGTAATAACCGAAAGGCAGTCCTCTCATTATGCACCGTTGAATAGCCTTAACGCTCTTGCTTTCACGCTCTATTGTAAATCTATTTTTTAGGTGGCTCCCCGCTCAAAACATCTTTGTAAGATTGCCTTTTCAAAGCATAGCTTTGAAAAGGCAATGCGGGGAAAACTCTTGTTTTCCCCGCACCCCAGGTTCAATGCCGTAGGCATTTAACCTGATGCGCTAGCTGACGCGTTTGCGGGGACTCCGTCCCCGCACCCCTGCCAGAGGGCAAAAATTTTTTGAAAAAAATTTTTTCCCTCTGGACTCCCTTTTCAAAAAACTTTCGTGCGACGCCCGTTAGGTCGTTTGAAAATTTAAAGTGCTTTTACGCTCAAAACATCTTTGTAGGATTGCCTTTTCAAAGCATAGCTTTGAAAAGGCAATGCGGGGAAAACTCTTGTTTTCCCCGCACCCTTTAGCGCTTTTGAAGCGGATTGCGGGGGCTTTGCCCCCGCGCCCCCACCAAAGGGCGCAATGCGCCCTTTGGAAACCCAAATACCGCGCCTTACGGCGCGGTCGGATAAAGAAAACGTTGCTTTCCGCTCAAAACTTATTCTTGCCTCTTGCTTCTAACCTCTAGCCTCTAGCCCCTAGCCCTCTTCTTTCTTCTCCTAACTCTCACCGCTATCATTCCTGCGAGCAAGACCGCTCCGCAGAGCGAAACTATTGCCCCTACAGAAAATCCCTCGGGCAAGTAGACCAGCTTTACCGTATGCTCGCCCTCCGGCACCTCTATGCACATAAACGCGCCGTTTATACCCGTCTGCACTTCGCTTTTCTTTCCGTCAACATACGCGCTCCAGCCCTTTTCATACGGTATGGTCGTAAACAGCGCGCTCCCCTCTTCGGCTTTTACCGTAACTTCAAGCGTACAGCTGTTCGTTTTCTTTACCTCGTTATGGGGAATTTTCTCATTGAATGCTTCGAGCGCCTCGCTGTCGCAAACACAGAACACGGGCTCTTTAAATTCCGCTTCGTCCGAATACAGCCTTATCTCAACGCTTATCTGTTCTCCCTCGGAGAAATTGCCCAGAAAGGCAGTATTATATTCAAAGCCGTTGAAATAATTCCTAAGATATTTCCCGTTTACATAAAGCGCACAGGTGTATTCGCGGTCGGTCGGGATATAGGCATAGACCGCTCCGCTTTTCGGCGCCGTAAATGTGTACATAACAATACCGTCGGAATGATGGTCTTTTTTTGTCAAATGGTCGCCGCGATGTGTGATGTTATTCGACGAGTATTCGGCGTCGGTTATCCGCGTGAAGATATCTTCATCTTCCCCCGTCACTGCCGAAGCAAGACTTTGCTGTAACGCAAAAGGATCTCCGCCCTCTATCTCACTGTTTATAATTGCCTTGTCTGCAAGAAATGCAACAGGGAGCGCGTCGGGGTTTTCGTATACGTTGCCGTCATTTTCGGTATACGGCACAAGCGCGCCGTCCTTTGAGATAATGTATTTTATTCCGAAAAGGTCGTCCGTAAACATTGTAGAGCCGTTATAGCGCGTGTGCCAGTCGTATTGTCCGAAACCCATTTTCTTCATTAGTTCAAGAACGTCCGTATTATAAACGCTCGAAGAAAACGAAACGCCGTATATTCCCGCGCCGATATTGTCGTTAAATGCACGGTGGAATGTCTTTTCAATGCGGTAAAATCCGCTGTCATTTTCCTTTATTTTATCGGCATAATCTTTAAGTTCACTCATAAACGGCGCGTAATCGTCACGCTTCTGATAGCCGAAATCACTGTCAATGTCTGTAATATAGCTTTGCATATTAGTAAACAGTTCAATGCACACAAGCGTTATAACAGCGCCTTTGACGACATTTTTCTGCTTATATTTTATAAGAAGTGCCAGACCTCCCGCAATTGCAAGGAAAACAAGCACAACAAGCGCGATATATTCGGCATGCTTATATTCCCTTGTCTTAAAGCCGTTTGCAATAAGGAACAGTCCGAGCAATATCAAAAACGCCGCGCCTATGTGCTTTTGACGAATGAGCTTTATATTCTCAAAAGCCCTCGCGGCGATCATTATCAGCACAAAAATGAGGATAAACGAATACCTGTGCTCAAACCAGACAGGCGCGCGTCCGCCGTGCCAGAGGTTGTCCAATGGTTTAAAATACATTGAGAACATCAGAAATCCGCACAAAATGCCGTTTGATATCCTCTCACGGAATGAAAATTTTCCGCTGATAAAATATGCAATTACGAAAATGAGCGTAAACAGTCCGCAGTAGATAAACGGAAGCCCGTTGTATCGCTGGCTGTCATAAACGGTGGGGAAGAATTTTAAAAACCCGTCCATTATGTTGAAGCACTCGCGGAATTCTATCCTGTCAAATCCGCCGTCGAGCTTTCCGCTGAAAAGCGAAAGCACCGAGGGGATAATTATTATTCCCGACATCATGACCGCGCTTGCGGACGAAAGCGCGAAAACGCCGATCTTATGCTTTTTTGCGGGCATTGTTCTTGACAATATAAAATAGATGAAATAAAGTCCCGAAAAGACGCAGAGCATATATCCCGTATAATAGTTTGCAATAATTGCAAGAAACAGCGTTACGGTATACAGCAAAAAGCCTTGTTTTCTGCAAATGCGCTCAATTCCCATTGTAACAAGCGGTAGAGCAATTACAGCGTCGAGCCACATGGGATTTATCGTGTTTGCCGCGGCATATCCGCACATGGCGTAGATAAGCGAAAACAACACGGAAGTAAACTCGGAATACTTTCGGTGTTTCCTAAGAAAAACGGACATAGCAAGACCTGCGCAAGCTGTTTTTGCGAGGAGCATTGTAAGAAGTCCCTCGGTTATGTTCTCTCTCGGGAACAGCAGGACAATGAGGTCAAACGGGCTTGCGAGATAATAGGCGAAAGTCCCGTAAAACCCGCCTGACGGCGAACCGCTCCAATTGTAGAAAAGGCTTTCTTGTCCCGAAAAAACGCTGCGCAGGTAATCGAAAAAATAAACGTACTGACTGCTGAAATCCACCGCAAGCACGGACTTTTCCCCGAACGGGAATATTCCTGCCGCGGCATAAGCGGTCAGAAGAAACAGGGGAGGCACGATAAAAGCAATAAAGTGGATCTTATTTGCAAATAAAAAATCTTTGATGTTATGCAGGATAGTTTTCATTATAGCTCCTTTTTGTAATAAAATGGTTGTTGGGAATATTTTCCGAAGTATATTGCTTATAAAAAGTTTGCTGAATTTATTATAGCATTTATAAGTTTTATTTCATAGATGCAACTTATACAAATTTTATTTCCTTTTTCAAGGTTTTTTTATTTTTAATGCAAAGAAAAACGCCTGCAGTCAGTTGACAGGAGACAGTATGCAGTAAGAGCCGAAAGGCTGTCCGCTCATTTATCACTTTTGAATAATTGTAGGAACTTCTTTCCCGCTCAAAAGTTTTTTCATACTGAATGTACTTTTACGTTCAAAACCTCTTTTAGGATTGCCGTTTTAAAAACACAGTTTTTAAAACGGCAATGCGGGGAAAACTCTTGTTTTCCCCGCACCCCCACCAAAGGGCGCAATGCGCCCTTTGGAAACCCAAATACCGCGCCTTACGGCGCGGTTGGATAGCGGAAAGGCTGTTTGCCGAATATAACGCATAAAAAGAAAAAGAGGCTAGAGCTTAAACTCTAGCCTCTTGCCTCTTTCTCTGAATATCAAAAACTTTATCTCCAAAAAGTTCGTTTATACTCTTACCTCTTACTTCTTACCTCTAACCTCTAGAAGCCCAATGCGCCAGCGTTATCGTTTCAAACCCTTTCGGCGAAAGTATCGGTCTTGATATGCGCTTTTTCGTTTCCTCGGACAACGCCCTGTTTTGCGCAAACTCCGCACCCGCCGCCTTTATGTCCGCAAGATACCCCTCGCGCTGTCTCTTCGCCTTTTCGGCTATAAATAATTCCCCCTCGGGGCAGAGTATCGCCGTATAATGCCCGTCTCCGCAGATAAGATCGTATTCCTTTAAAAGCGCAGGGAACATCGGCTTTTCGTCCACATATCCGCAGGTCGAGATCACCACAAGCCTCTTTTCGTGCATCGTTTCATCTCTAAGCTCATGGAACGACGCGTTCTTGTCCTCTACAAGATTTCCCATATACGGGAGCATAAACGGCAGACACCTGTCCGTCATTGCCTTTAGCTGCGACGGCATACCGAAAAAGTACAGCGGAAAGCTCTCGATTATTATGTCCGCCACCTTTATCTTTTCATAAAGCCCCTGCATGTCGTCGTTTATAACACAATGCCCCTGCGTCTTGCTCCAGCAGGAAAAACACCCCACGCACGGCTTTATGTTCATTTTATAAAGATTTGCATATTCAACTTCCGTATCGCTCGGAAAACCGCTTATAAACGCTTTTGTTATGTTCAGCGTATTCGACCTCTCGGTTTTCGGACTGCCGTTTAAAACCAGAATTTTCATAACTTCTCCTTGTTTAATTTACTTACATTCAACAGTTTCTTTTTCGCCTTTTGCTATACTTCCAAGCGGAACACTGATACTGTAATAGTAATTTTTACCGCTCGCTCTGATAACACCGCCCAGAAGCTCTCCGTCCGAAAGGTCAACGTCCTTAAAGCTCCCGAAAATATCCAAACCAGCGCGCTTTATATAAGCCTCTCTGCGTGTCCACGCTCCGAAAAACGCCGCGCTCTTGTCCGAGGAATTATTGAACTCCATAAGCTCTTTTTCGTTCATAAACGCCCATGCAAGCTCGGACATTTTCTCCGCCGAATACTCCCTCGCATACTGAACGTCACAGCCGACCTGTGCAGTTTCTCCGTTTTCGGACAGCGCCAGAACGCAGAATGCACAGCCCTCACTGTGCGAAACGCTGAAATCGACCTTATCGCCTACGACATACGGGCGGTTTTTTTCGTCATGTGCAATTATAAGCTCCGCGCGGTTTATCCTGTTTTTTACAAGCAGTCCGTCAAGCAGAAGAAATCCGCACGCGCTCTCGCAGAAAGCCTCTTTTCTCCTGCTCATTATCTCGCCGAAATAGTTCGCGCAGGCGGGGGAATAAAGCTCTCTTGCGCTTTCGATACGGCTTCTAAGTCCGCTCCCACCCGTTACAAAACAAGCCGAATAGTCAATTTTCATCTTCGTACACCAAGCTCTTGTCTATCGCAGTAAACAGCATTCTTCCCTTTGCTCTTACGCTTCCGTCGACGGAAATTTTCGCGTCGAACTCGCATGCCGCCTCGCTCATAAGCACGCACTCAACGCTTATTTCAAGCGTGTCTCCCGGGATAACGGGCTTTAAAAACTTAAAGTCCTTTACTCTAAGAAGCACATACAGCTTGCTTTCGTCGTCCGCCGCGCCCTCGGGCGCAATTACGAGACTGCAAAGCTGTGCCGCGGATTCAATAAGAAGCACCCCCGGCATTATCGGTGCGTCGGGAAAATGCCCCATAAAATAAGGCTCGTTTACCGAAACGTTCTTTATGCCCTTTGCGCTTTTGTTGGGAACAAGCTCCGTTACGCGCTCTATCATCTGAAAGGGCGGGCGCTGTTTAATGCGCTTGTTTATTTCAAGTATGTTCATAATAAATTCACTTCTCCGAATATCGGGCTGTTATGAATGCCCGAATAATTTACCTTATGTTCAATTATTTAAACTCTTTACAGGCTAAGTCCGCCGTCCAGCACTATAACTTGTCCCGTCATATAATCGAATGCACCCGAACAAAGCGCCGCTACGGTATCTGCGACCTGTTCTGCCGTGCCGAATTTTCCCATAGGAACGGCTTTTATATACTCCGCTTTTTTCTCCTCGGGGATATTGTTCATCATTTCCGTTTCGATAAATCCCGGAGCAACGGCGTTTACGGTGATGTTTCTCGGAGCAAGCTCTTTTGCGAGCGTCGCGGTCATTGAATTCACCGCGCCTTTTGTCGCGGAATAAACGCCCTGCCCCTCGACTGCAAGCACGGAGCTTACGGAAGAAACGTTTATTATCTTCCCGCCCGTTTTCATCATTTTTAGAGCCGCCTGCTGTGCGCAGTGAAAATAGCCCTTTATGTTTATGTCAAGGCTTCTGGAAAGGCTCTCCTCGTTTATCATCAGCAGATAAGCGTCGTCTACCACGCCCGCATTGTTTACAAGTACGTCAATTCTCCCGAAAGTTTTCCATATCTCCCTGAACATATTCTGAACGGCTTTGAGGTCGGAAGTGTCAGCCTTTACGGAAAGCGCTTTCTGTCCGAGCTTTTCGATTTGAGCGCAGACCTCGTTTGCCTTTGCGTCGTTTGAAACATAGTTCACCGCTATGTCATACCCGCACTCTGCGAGCTTTATCGCGCAGGCTCTGCCTATTCCTCTTGAAGCGCCCGTTACGAGCGCGACTTTGCTGTTGTTTGCTTCCATTTTACACCACCTTTTTCAGAATTACCGCCGAATACTGTCCGCCCGTGCCGAATGAAACAGCCAGACCGTATTTGTACATATCGCTTTCGCGGAGCGTAACTGCTAATTGCATTGCCTGCTTTGCCGCGCCTGCCGCTCTCGCTTCGCCTGTCTCGTCTTTTATTGTCACATAAGTGCAGTTTTTGAGCAATTCGCCGAGGACTTCCTTTTCGGCATTGTCCACTTCTTCAAGACCGTCCGAAGCTCCGCATACAAGGTCAATATCATCAGCGCTTATCCCCGCACATTCGCATGCCTTTAAAACGGCTTCTTTAAGCGCACTCTCCGAGCCTTTGAGTTTTCCGAACTCTACCGCCTTGTGTGCCGAAGCGTAGCCTATAAGCTCCGCATATTTCTGCGCGCCGCGCTTTTCGGCGGAGCTTTCCTTTTCGAGGATAAGCGACACAGCACCCTCTCCAAGCTCCATCTTTCCTCCGAGCAAGCCGAGCTTTCCGTAAAGATACTCGGTGACATCCGTGTTTTCGTCAACGCCTGCCGCGACCATGATATCCTCGTCGCCGTTCTTTAAAACGTCCGCCGCGTAGCATATACTCTGAAGTCCTGCCTGAACGCCGTTTGCGTTAGTCACGTTATAGCCCTTTATTCCCGCGAATATCGAGAAATAACCGCCCGCGGCGTTGTATACGGTATTCGGGAAAGAGAACGCCGAACCGCTCGCCGTTCCGTTTGCGACAACGTTTTTCTGAAAGTTTACTATCTCCGTCATAGGACCGTCCGAAGTTCCTATTATAATTCCTATATCGCGCTCGTTGTCCTCGGATACGGTAATATTCGCGTCCGAAAGCGCCCTCATTCCGCTTACCAGCATAAGCTGAGAAAACCTGTCGAGTTTTCTCCAGAACGCCATTTTTATTCCCAAATTCTTATAATCGTCCGACTGTATGTCGATTTTTCCCTTTGCGGTGTAATCGCCCAAGCCCGTAACGAAAATGTGCTCGTTATTCGTCCTGTCGGGAATTTCATGCGGATTTTTCGCAAAGACAACGGAAGCGTTGTTCCCGCCGAAAGCAAAAGAATTTGACGCCGCGTAGTTTACGGCCTTTTCACGCTTTGTATTTGAAATGAAATCAATGTTCCCCGCTTTTTCTTTAAGAACGGCAAGGTCCTCTTCGGTGTAGCCTATTGTCGGGGGAAGAACGTTTTCGCAGACAGCCTTTACCGTCAGTACCGCTTCGATAGATCCCGCCGCGCCGAGACAATGCCCCGTCATTGACTTTGTGGAGCTTACGGAAAGCCCGTCACTGCCGTCGAAAATAGTATGGAGCGAAAGGAATTCGGCTTCGTCGTTCTTTGCTGTACCCGTGCCGTGAGCGTTTATATAGTCAATGTCCGAGGGTTTAAGCCCCGAATTTTCAATTGCTCTGTTTATCGCGAGCATCTGTCCTTGTCCGTCGGGACGGGGAGCGGTTATGTGGTGAGCGTCGGAGCTTACTCCCGAGCCTAAAATTTCGCAGTAGATATGCGCGCCCCTTGCTTTTGCATGCTCATAACTTTCAACAACGAGTATTCCCGCGCCCTCTCCGAGCGTTATGCCGTGGCTTTTGTTAAACGGCGAGCAGGAGTTTTCGTCAAGCGCATGGAGCGCGTGAAATCCCGCGAACGCAAGAGATGAAAAGCTGTCCGAACCGCCTGCGCAGAAAGCGTCAGCCTTTCCCGCGCGGATAAGGTCGCATGCATACGCAATTGAAATAGTTCCCGCGGCGCAGGCGTTTACGATATTAGCGGTCGTTCCGTTAAGTCCGAAATGGAGCGCTACATTGTTTGCGATAGCCGAAGCGGGCATTTTCAGAACGTCCGAAGCCTTGCCGCCGCCGTTTTTAAGCTCGTCGGTAAAATACTTGTCGATAGAAGCCGCACCGCCTACGCAGTTTCCGACAATAACGCCTATTCTCGCCGAATTTTCGGTAGTAATTTCATACTTTGCGTCTGCGAGGGCTTCTTCCGCGGCTTTTATGCACAAAAGCGACGAACGGTCGCAGTCCTTGTCCGAAAGTTTATCATCGGAAATTTTAGCCTCCGCGCCGAGCTTTGCATAACAGCCGTCGGTGTTTACCGACTTTACTTCTTCTATTCCCGATTTTCCGTTTACCGCATTTTTAAAGCATTCTTCAACATTGTCGCCGAGCGCGCAGACAATACCCAGCCCCGTTACGACAACGCGCCTTTTATCCGAATTTTCCATGATACCTCCAAGAGTGAAACTGAAAATTAAAATTCAATCTTTATAAAAAGTCCTGATTCAGCCTGTAGAGAAAGCCCCAGATACCGCATTGAACGCTACGCGTACAACGCTGAAGCGGTGCTGCGGCTAGGCTTTGTGCCTGCCTCAGCACCGCTGACGCCGTAGATGGGGCTTTATATACAGTCTGATTATTACTGCTGATGTTCTTCTACAAACTTTGCAAGAGTGTTTATGCTCTGAAAGTTTTCTCTTGCCGCGCCCGTCATCTGAACGCCGAAAAGGTTGTCAATGCCCGCGATTATCTCAATTGAATCAATAGAGTCAAGCCCGATGTCGTCGCCGAAAAGCTCCGAATCATATTCAAGCTCGTCCTCGGGTATTCTCAGGTTTTCTACCAGCATTGCCTTGATCTTCGCGCAAATTTCCTCATTAGCCATAATACATATCCTCCATATATTTATTTCTCGGCATATTGACCGATTTTTCCGAATTTGTTTTCGAGCTCCGCATAGTTTGCTTCAACGGCGGTCTGCGCCTTTGTCATAAGCTCTCTTGCGTACTTTCCGTGCCTCATGTTTTCGGGGCATTTGCTTTCTATAGGCTCGCCTATAAGAATTTTCTGCCTCATTCCGAAAACAGGCTCGTATGTGCCGTAAATTGCACAGGGAACTATCATTGCGCCCGTTTTTGCGGATATAAGCCCTGCGCCGGGCTTAAACTCGTTTATTTTTCCGTTCTTTGACAGAGCTCCCTCGGGGAAGATGAGGAGCGAGCCGTTTTCGCCGATTATTTCCTCGCACTCTTCAAACCATTTTCCGTCAGCCTCGTCGAGCGAAATGGAAATGCATCTGCACCAGGAGATCATTTTTCCCGTGCGTTTTTTCTCGAACCATTTTTTAGTGACAAGCACCCACGGTTTATAGCGCCAAAGCACTGCGCCGCCGTAAGCTCCGTCGAAATGGTGGGTGTGATTTGCGACAAACACACAAGGTTTTCCTTTAAGGTAATTTTTCAGATCCTTGTTTGCGTATAATATCTTTGGTCTGAACAGGAAATAGACTGTCCAGGTTATGAGTATCTGAAAAAACTTTCCCCACAAGCTCTGCCTTGATTTTTTTTTGCTCAATAGATCACTCCCCGAATTGCTGTACATTATTATTATAGCGCAAATGCCCGAGCTTTTTCAATGGACAATATGCAACAAAACCGCCCTTAAAGGACAAACTTAATACATTTTGTTGCATATTGATTTTTTGTTAATGGAAATTCGGTTATAATTCACAAAAAGAGGGGAGCGCTACGCGCGGGAATTGTAATTAAGCACAAAACGCCCTAAAAAGCCCGGGAGGCTAAAAGCTGTTTCGAGCGGGGAACAACCCAAAGAGTAAAACCGCTTTGGAGCGGGAAAAAAGTTCACGATAATTATTCAAAAGTGACAAATGAGCGGACAGCCTTTCGCCTAAAACTCTTGCATCTTGCCTCTTTCTCTGAAAGCCAGAAAACTTTGTCTCCCGAAAGTTCCTCGAAATTCTTACCTCTTACATCTTACCTCTTGCCTATAATTTGCCCAAATAGTTGCGCGCGTATTTGTGCAAACAGTACATTGTTTTTCGTTTGATTATTTAGTATAATAAACAGAGAGCAATATTCAAACAGGCAACACAGACAGGACGTGATTTGTTGATCGACATTAAGGAGCTGCGAGCCATAGCCTCCGACAGAAAGAATATCGAGGTCAGCGCGCACACAATATTACGGCTTAGAGAGCGGAAAATTAAACTCGCCGACATTTACGCAGGCATTGAAAACGGTGAAATTATAGAGCAATATCCGAACGACAAGTATTTTCCGAGTTGTCTGATATTGTATTTCAGAGTGAACGGCGAACCGTTGCATTTTGTTTGCAGTATGGGGAATAATAAAATTTACATCATAACGGTATACGTTCCCGATTTTGAACATTGGGAAAGCGATTTTAAAACAAGAAAGAGGGTATCACAATGACTTGTTGCTATTGCGGCGGCGATATGGCGGAAACAACTACTACCTATTTTGAACAGCTTGAAAACACGATCGTTATTATAAAAAACGTGCCTTGTCATAAGTGCAGGCAGTGCGGCGAGGTTGTGTACAACGCCGTTGTTGCGGAAAGGCTCATGCAGATCACCGAGCAACTCCAAAAGTCACTTACCGAGATCGCAGTGGTTAATTACTCGGTTGCATAAAGACTGTCGGCTGTTGACAGTGTACAATGTACAGGGTACAGTATTCAGTAATTACCGAAAAGCAGTACTCTGAATATAATAATGTATGAATAAAAAAGAGGCTAAAGTTTAAACTCCTTTTAGAAGTAAGAGGTAAGAAGTAAGAAGTAAGAATTCAACCAAAATGCTGTCCTTTGAATATGACACATTAAAAAGAGGCTAAAGTTTAAACTCTAGCCTCTTGCTTCTTTCTATGAAAATCAGATAACTTTTTCTCCAAAACAACCTTTGATTTCTTACCTCTTACATCTAACCTCTTACCTCTAAAAGGGAAACTCTTGTTTTCCCCGCACCCCAGGTTCAATGCCGTAGGCATTTAACCTGATGCGCCTTGTGCCGTTTGCGGGGACTCCGTCCCCGCACCCCTGCCAGAGAGGAAACTTTTTTGAAAAAAAGTTTCCTCTCTGAACTCTTCTTCAAAAAACTTTCGTGCGACGCTCGTTAGGTCGTTTGATAATTTAAAGCACTTTCCCGTTCAAAACTTTTTCTTGCCCTTGCTTTGTGTTCATTTTTTAGCCTTGGTCTTTTTGGCGGCGCGTTTCTGGGCGCGGTTTCCGCCGGTGACGTTCGCGTTAGGAGCATCGGGGTTCATAACACGCTGGCGCACGGGCATAACATTCGCCCTCACCGGCATTGTCAATACCAGCCTTACCGTCTCCTCGCGTATCATCGCTATCATCTCGTCAAACATGTTATAGCCCTGAAAACGGTATTCCTCTACGGGGTTCCTCTGCGCATACGCCGAAAGCCCTATTCCGCTCTTCAGCTCGTCCATTGCGTCTATATGATCCATCCAATGCCTGTCAACAACTTTAAGCAGGCTCACGCGCTCAAGCTCGCGCATGCTCTCGCTTCCCACTTCGGCTTCTTTCGCCCTGTACAGCAGTTCTCCGCGCTTTATTATCTCCGCCGTAACGTCTTTCGGGCTTATTTGGTTCAGCTCGTCTACCGTATATCTCAGATCCGTCTGCATAAGCAGGAAATTATAGAAATGCGCGCGCAGTCCGTCCAAGTTCCAATTGTCCGCAACGCTGTCCGAGCAGAAAGTCTTTACGTTTTCATCAATGTCCTGCCTCATCATCTGCATGACATTCTCATGAATATCCTCTCCGTCAAGCACTTTCTTTCTCTGGCTGTATATCGTCTGGCGCATCTGCGACATTACATCATCATAATCGAGAACGTATTTTCTCGCGGCAAAGTTGTTCGCTTCTATCTTCATCTGCGCCGATTCTATCGCACGGTTCAAAAATCCCGCTTCTATCGGGATATCCTCGTCGAAGTTCATGGTTTCCATTATCTTCTGCACTTTTTCGCCGCCGAACAGTCTCATAAGATCGTCCTCGAGCGAAATATAAAAACAGCTTTCTCCCGGATCGCCCTGACGTCCCGAACGTCCGCGGAGCTGGTTGTCTATACGGCGGGACTCGTGACGCTCCGTTCCGATTATAAACAGACCGCCGAGCTTTCTGACTTCTTCGGCTTCGGGAGCAATTTCCGCGTCAAACTTTTTGTTAAGCTCCTGATACTTGTTTCTTGCTTCGATTATCTCTTCATTGTCAGTCTCCGCAAAGCCCGTGGCTTCCTGGATTATCTCTTCGGAATAGCCCTGTCTCCTCATTTCTGCAAGAGCAAGGAACTCCGCGTTTCCGCCGAGCTTTATATCCGTTCCGCGTCCCGCCATGTTGGTTGCAATAGTAACAGCGTTTTTCTTTCCCGCCTGGGCTACTATCTCGGCTTCGCGCTCGTGGTTCTTTGCGTTCAGGACTTCGTGCTTTATGCCTCTTGCTTTCAGAAGTTTTGAAAGCTGTTCGGACTTTTCGATAGTGACCGTTCCGACAAGCACGGGCTGTCCTTTTGCATGACATTCTTCAACTTGGTCGCAGACGCTTTTCAGCTTGCCCCTGATGTTTTTATAAACGCGGTCGTGGTCGTCTATTCTTATAACGGGCTTGTTCGTGGGAATTACAATAACATCAAGCGAATATATCTGCCTGAACTCGTCCTCTTCGGTTATACCCGTACCTGTCATTCCAGAAAGTTTCTTGTACAGACGGAAGAAGTTCTGGAAAGTAATGGTAGCGAGCGTCTTGCTCTCGTGCTTTACCTGAACGCCCTCTTTGGCTTCTATCGCCTGATGAAGTCCTTGGTTGAAGCGTCTGCCGAACATAAGACGTCCCGTAAATTCATCAACAATAACTATCTCGCCGTCTTTAATGACATAGTCAACGTCGCGCTTCATATATCCGTTTGCGCGGATAGCCTGGTTTATGTGGTGGAGAAGCGTTATGTTGTCCGAATCCATAAGGTTTTCGACATTGAAATACTTTTCCGCTTTTGCTACACCGCTCGGAAGAAGCGTACAGCTTTTTGCCTTTTCATCAACAAGATAGTCGCCGTCATATTCGGTGTCATATTGAACGGAGTTATCAACCTCGGCCGTTACGCATTTTTTAAGCGTTTTTGCAAACTTGTCGGCTTTCGTGTACATATCCGAAGAATTATCGCCCTGTCCCGAGATAATGAGCGGTGTTCTTGCTTCGTCTATCAATATGGAATCGACCTCGTCCACTATTGCGAAATTCGGCTCGCGCTGTACAAGGTCTTTCTTGAAAATGCACATATTATCGCGCAGATAGTCAAAGCCGAATTCGTTGTTCGTACCGTAGGTTATGTCGCAGGCATAGGCGGCGCGGCGGGCGTCATTGTCCATATCATGAGCAATAAGACCTACAGTAAGCCCCAAAAACCTGTGGACCTTTGCCATAAGCTCGCTGTCGCGCTTTGCGAGGTAGTCGTTTACCGTTACGATATGAACGCCTTTTCCCGTAAGACCGTTGAGGTAAGACGGGAGCGCCGCGACAAACGTTTTGCCCTCGCCCGTTTTCATTTCGGCAATTCGCCCCTGGTGGAGCACAATACCGCCTATTATCTGAACGGGATAGTGCCGAATACCTATAACTCTGGCCGAAGCCTCGCGGCACACCGCAAAAGCGTCGGGCAGGATATCGTCGAGCGTTTCGCCCTTTGCGAGCCTTTCTTTAAGGATAGGAGTCTGCTCTTTAAGCTCCTTGTCGGACATTGCTTTATATTTAGGTTCGAGGTCAAGCACCGCCTGCTTGATAGGCTCGATCCTCTTTAGTTCTCTTTGTGAATAACTTCCGAAAAGTGATTTTATTATTCCCATTTTTAAAACCTTTCTACTATGGATAGATACAAATATACTTATATATTATACAATAAAACAAACTTTTTGTCAACAGAATTTTTCCGTCATTTCCGCTAATAATAACTAAAAATACCCGAAAGGAGTGATAAAATGCCGAAAGAGGACAAATTCCCCGTAAAGGACGAACTTGACGAGGACGACTTTGTAATGAACGCGCAGAGCGGGACGGACTGCACGGGGCTTATGCCTACGCCTCCTCTCACCGAAGCCGAAGCCGAAAGCTATGACGATGTCTACGACTTTCTGCCGAACGCCGTTAAAAAACAGCCCCGTGAACAGTAAACGTTTTCAATCTCTGTTGAAAATGTTGAAAACAGCTCGGGCAGGGCTTGTATCGGAAAGAAAAATTGTTGA
Source organism: uncultured Clostridia bacterium (assembly GCA_947627205.1). Classification (GTDB taxonomy): domain Bacteria; phylum Bacillota; class Clostridia; order Oscillospirales; family Ruminococcaceae; genus CAG-115. The sequence continues at coordinate 36,530 of CANQVE010000013.1, forward strand.
AAAGTGCGTTGAAAGTATTTAAAACTTTTTGACACCAAAAAATAATAGACAAAAATCGAGGGAAAAATTCTCTCTTTCCAAATTGACCACAAAAGGTGTCTCAAATTAGGGTTGTTTTGAATTTGTGTAGTTTCACTAGTTTTCGCCCGCGCTTTTTGTGTATTATACACTAATTTTCCCCCGAAATTCCCCTGTTTTCAGAGGGGGCAAAATTAGGGTTGTTTTGGATTTGTGTATTATCAATAATTTCTGGGAACTTATTTTTGTGTATTGTGCACTATTTTCGGAAAAACGAGCATAAAAAGAGATCGGAAATTGTCCTCTCGAACAAATTCCGATCTCTAAGTCTATAAGTGCCGAACCGTTAATATTCTCTCAAAGCATAGCCGTTTATATCGGGAAGCTCGTCTTTTGTCAGCATTACGGATGAATAATAAGCGCTTTTAAGCTCCTCGTCCGTATAGCCCGAAGCCCCGTTTTCAAGCGCCGTCCAGAGCCAGAACGCATTGTCCCTGCTCATATAGTCCGCTTTCGGCATAATGTCGCACGCCGAGACCGCAAGCATTTTCTTTGTGGGAAAAGCCTTTGCCAGCGCCAAAAACCTCCCCGCAAACGCCGAATTTGAGGCTTCATTGAAGCTCTGCCCGATTATGTCGCAATACTGCGCGCCGGGATAATATTCCGCATTCCCGCTGTAGACAAAGATGAGGTTGGAAAGCCTGTGGAAATTGCAAAGCCTGTCAAATACCAGCCTGTACAGCTTTTTAAAGCTCTCCCTGTCGTCGCCCCACCAATAAAGCCCCGAATCCGCATTCGGCATAGGCTCGAATATTGTCACAACGTCCTTGTATTTCAGCTTTAAAAGATACTGCGCGAGCGTGTCAATGTCCGAAATCAAAGCGCGAAGCTCGGCGGTCACTTCTCCTTTTTCATAAAGCGCTTTTATTTCCTCGCCCGTCATTGTTGATAACTTGTCAATATCCGCCGTTCTGATTGCCTTTCTAAGGTCAAAATCTCCCGTCTTTACGGAGCGAAGAACATTCGGAGAATACCAATGCCATTTATATGAAACTATTCCCCCGCTTTTGCTCCATTCTTCCGCGAGCGCAATGTCGTCCAAAAGAAGCTGTTCTTTGTCGGCATTTCCCGAAAGCGCGAAAGCAAGCTGTGAACCGCGTATCGCAGGATATCTCCCCGTTATTTTATAAATTTCGTCAATTTTATCGTTTATGCCGACGGTGACATTCGCTGCCGTAAGCGAATTTATCCCGTAAATGTCCGAAAAATAGTTCATAGCGCCTATTACTCCGAGGCTAGCGTATGCATTTTGCGAGGCAGTTTCGGTTCTGTAGCAGGAAACGTCCGCGCCCGAGGAATTTTCAATTATTATACAGTCAATGTCCGCCGTGCCCGTGCAGACTTCGAGCGCAATTTCATTTTCCCCACCCGCAAGATAAACGCAGTCTACCGCTTCATAGCCGAACTCGCTCCCCGAAGTTACATAGAACATTCCCTCGGTTTTTCCGTTTATTTTAAGTTTAACCGCCGAACCTGTTTTTGAGCGCACGGATAAAACGAAGCGATAGTGCTGGGGCATTTCGATTTCCGCAGAACAGCCGAGTTTTCCGCCCTCCTGAAATTGAACATAACCCTCGCCCTCGGGAATTTCGGCATTTTCAAAAGTCCCGTCCGAGGCTTTTATTTTTGTGATGAATTCGCTGTCGCCGATCTCAAATATTTCGGGTTCGTATTCCAGATAAAAATCGGGCGCGGAAGAGCTGTCTTCCGAGGAATTTTCCGTTAAGATGACCTCGGGAACAGCACTGCACCCGCATAAGCCGAAAATGCCTGTCAGGCAGAGCGAAGCAATTATTTTAGTTAATTTTTTCATATCTTGTTCAGACCTTATTATTTATTATGTACAGTGATTTAAACTAAAAAAACTAAATTTAATCCTTTATCTTCAGGGCTTTTCTAAGCTCCTTTTCCCTTGAATTGAATATTACGCAAAGTATAACATCTCCGCTCAAAAGCATTGTACCACCCCGCGGGATTATAACTCTGTCGTCTCTGCTTATGCAGGCAAGGTTGCAGTCGGGCGGAAGCGAGATTTCGGATATCTGCTTTCCCTCTAAGGCATAGTTTTCGGGGAGCGTTATCTCAATAAGCGACGCTTCGTCTCCGTCGAGCCTCATAAGGCGCTTTATAGCGCTGAATTCGACTTCGCTTTCGAGAAGCTGAATGATGTTGTCCGTTGCGGAAATTACAATGTCAATTCCGAGAGCTTTCAGAGCGTCGGTGTTTTTGGGGTTGTTTACCTTTGCTATGGTCTTCTTTACGCCGAAGACCTGCTTTGCCGTCTGACAGCAGACGAGGTTTCTCTCGTCCTTGCCCATAACGGCAATAACGCAGTCGGCTTTCGCACACCCGCAGGCTTCGAGAGCCTCGACTGTCGTGCCGTCGCCTCGGCTTACTTCAGCGTCTAAATTGTTCGCGCAGTAACGGCTCTGCTCTTTGTCAATTTCTATCATAACAACGTCATAGCCGTTTTCGCAGAGCGTTTTTGCGAGATAAAACCCGACTTTTCCGCCTCCGACAATTATTGTTTTCATTCAATTTCCCCCTTTACTTGTCCGCAAAGATGAGCTTGTCGCCCGCTTCAAGCGGAGTCTGCTGTCCTCTGTAAAGAATAAGCATGCTTCCGCGCAGAACGGCGAACAAAACTTCGCTCCCCACGAGCTGAATATCCTCGGGCAGAGAGCCTACAAGGTCATCGGGCACCTCTATCGTTGAAAAATGAACGGTATGGCTTCCGAAAATAAGCTCCTTTCCAGCTCCGTCGTCCTCTTCTATCGCGGCGCGCGCGGCGCTCACCGTCAGCTTTACGGGGCATATAACGTTTATCCCGAGCTTTTCAAAGACCTCGCCTTTGCTTATGTTGTTAACTCTGGCGTAAATTTTCGGAACATTGAACGCCTGCTTTGCGAGCTGTGAGACCATTATGTTCATGTCGTCGTCCTCCGTAACGGCATAAAGCGCGTCGCAGGTCGTTATTCCCGCGCGCTTTAAAACTTCCTGGTCAATGGCAACGCCCGTTGTCGTAAATCCCCCGAAATCCGCGGGAAGCGCTTCAAACGCGTCCTCGCTTTTTTCTACGACAGAAACGTCGTGTCCTGTCTTGTCGAAATCACTTGCAAGAGCGCTTCCTACAAGCCCGCACCCGATTATAAGTATGTTCATGGATTATTCTGCACTTCCTTTGCACTATATTTAAACACAGAATTGTATTCTGCTTAAAATTGTATAAAAAATCAAACTACAGACTGTATAGAAAGTCCCAGATGCAAGGAAGCGGTGCTGCGGCTAGGCTTTGTGCCTGCCGCAGTGCCGCTGACACAGCAGATGGGGCTTTATATACAGTCTGCTTATTTTCCTACGCAAAACTTCTCAAATACCCTTGCTATTACTTCCTCGCTTGCAGACTTTCCCGAAAGCTCGAAAACGGCATTCAAGGCTTCTTCAAGCTCCACGCCTACCGCGTCGGGAGTTATCCCCGATTTCACCGCCATAAGTGCGTTTTCTACCGCCGTCTTTGCTCTAAGAACACATCCGCGCTGGCGCTCGTTTGCGAGAAAGCCTGCGTTTGCGTCAAAGTTCGAGATATTTAAACGAGCTGTTATTTCTTTTCCGAGCGTTTCAATGCTCGTTTCGTCCTTTGCCGAGATAACAATGCACTTTCCGAGCCTTTCTTCCAGCCGTTTTATGTCCATCTTCTGCGAAAGATCGCTTTTGTTTATGACGGGTATCACCGTCTTATCTTCAATAAGCCCGAACAACCGCTCGTCCTCTTCGGAAATTTCCCGCGAGCCGTCGAATACCGCCAGCACGATATCCGCATTTTCCAGCTTTTTAAGCATTATCCCGACGCCTATTCTTTCGACCTCGTCGCTTGTTTCGCGTATCCCCGCGCAGTCGGAGAGTTTTAACACCGCTCCGCCGAGATTTACCGTTTCTTCCACGACGTCGCGCGTTGTTCCCTCAACGGCGCTCACTATGCTCCGTTCTTCGCCCGAAAGCAGGTTCATAAGCGTGGATTTTCCGACATTCGGCTTTCCGACAATTGCACAGCTTATCCCCTCGCGAATGAGCTTTCCCGTGTCGTAGTTTTTGAGCAGGCGGGAAAAGTCGCTGTTTACATCTTCAAGCCTTTCTGCAAGCCATTCGGGAGTAACAACGGGCGTGTCGTCGTCGGGATAGTCTATCCATGCGGAGATATACGAGGAAATTTCCGTCAGCTTTTCGCCTATCCTCTCGCACTCGCGGAACAGCGCTCCCTCGCGCATTGTGTTTGAGCATGAAAGGCTCTGCTCTCCCTGTGCGGAGATTATATCCGCTACGGCTTCGGCTTGGGTGAGGGACATTTTCCCGTTAAGCAGAGCGCGCTTTGTAAATTCTCCCGCTTCCGCAGGCTCCGCTCCCGCTTTTATGCATGCGCTCACTACCCTGCGCGTTACATAAATTCCCCCATGACAGGAAATTTCGCAGACGTCCTCGCCCGTGTATGAATAAGGCGCGCGGAAAACCAGCAAAACGCCGTCGTCGAGCCGTTCTTCTCCGTCGAAAATTTTCCCGTAAGAGGCGGTATATCCCCGCATTTCGCGGACGCTTCTGTTTATCGGCTTAAAGACCTTTTCGGCTATTTCAAAAGCCTTTTCTCCCGAAATCCTAACCACCGAAATTCCCCCGACAGCCGCGGGAGTAGCTATAGCGCAAACGGTAGACAATCCGCTCACCTCACTTTTTTCCGAACAGTTTTTTGAAAAATCCCTTTTTTTCATTTTCGGCATTGTCAGTATTATCCGAACTTTTCGGAGCTTTCTCCTCAAATTCATCTTCATTAAAGACATTTAGCAAGATAGGCTTCGCCTTGAATTCCTCTGCCATGTCATTTAAGAGATATGTGTAGATTTTTGTCGGCGTTTCAATTTTATAATCCTCTATATGCTCACATTCGAGGACATCTGCGAGCTTTTCTTCCATTCTTTCGGGAATGCTCTGCGCCGAGCTTTCATAGTATTCTTCGCAGGCAATATTGTATTCTTCCGCGGGATTTCTCCCCGCGATCTGCGTGAGGTGTATTCCCTCGCGGAGATAGGCGGTATAGTCGAGGTAGTCGCTGTGGAATTCGTTTAACAGCGCCGCAAGGACCTTGTTTTCAAGCATTCCGAGAGGTTCTTCTCCGAACTTTTCGACTGCCTTTTCATAAAGCGGACTTTTCTTCCACATTCCGCTGTCATGCGTTCCGAGAAGCAGGGAAGTCCTGCGCGAAAAGGTTATCTCGCGGTGCTTTTCGCCTATGAGCGTGTATTTCATGAGTTTAACTCTGTCGTCAAATGTGTCGCCCTCGGAAATGCGCTGGACTCTCTGCGCTTCTTTAATAAGCGTCTTGTCCGCCAGCATTCCGCTTGTTTTCTCGCTCGGATAATGCTTTCCGCACAGCTTTTTCAGATCGTTTTTTATCATTATGTCCTCGTCGAGGCTCACGAAAAACCTGCTTTCGCCGACATCGCCCTGCCTGCCCGAGCGTCCGCGGAGCTGTAAAGCCATTCTCTCGCTTTCGCGCATGGACACGATAATTACGAGCAGACCGCCCGCTTCTTCCGCAAAGCTCTTTTCCGCGCCGTCCTCTCCGCCGAGCTTTATATCAACGCCGCGCCCCGCCATATTCGTGGAAATGGTGACAGCCCCGCGCTTTCCCGCGTTTGCTATTACTATGGCTTCTTCCGCGTCGTTTTTGGCATTTAAGACACTGCACGGAATACCGAGCTTTAAAAGTTCCTCTGCGAACCATTCGCTTTCTTCTATGCTTTCCGTCCCGACAAGAACGGGGCGCCCAATGTCATACGCTTCTTTAATTGCCGAAACGACAGCCTTTCGCTTTTCGTCCTTGTCATAATAAAGCTCAATAGGACGGTCAATTCTCCTTAAAGGAAGCCTTGTAGGGATAACTTCCGTCAGAATGCCGTAAAACTTTTCAAATTCTTCTCTTGCCGTTTCGGCAGTTCCCGTCATGCCTGCGAGTTTGGGATAAAGCCTCGCAAAATACTGTAAAGCTATGCTTCCGATTATTCTTCCCCTTGAAGTTATTTTTAAGCCGTGCTTCGCTTCCGCCGCCGACTGAAGCTCTCCCGGGAATACGCGCCCGGGCGCTGTTCTTCCCGTAAATTCGTCTACAAGGACTATTTTCCCGTCCTTTACTATATAGTCCTTGTCCTCTTTAAGAACTTCTCTCGCTTTCAGACAGGCGCATATTTTCGCCAGAAGCCCTGCGTTGTCCGCAGAGTATATCATTCTGACGCCGAAAAGGCTTTCGGCTTTGTCCGCGCCCTCGTCCGTGAGATAAACGTTTTTGGTTTCTTCGTCAATCTCAAAACCGCAAAAGCCCTCCAGCTTTTTATATATCTCTCCGACAGAGCCGTCGTCTTTTACCGCAACATCTCCCGCAATAACCAGCGGTATCCTCGCTTCGTCTATGAGTATGCTGTCGGCTTCGTCGAAAATGGCGAAGTCGGGCTTCGGAAAACAGAGCTTTTCAGAGTCAAGCTCCGTAAAATCCCTCAGATAGTCAAACCCCGCGGTCTTTGCGGTGGTATAGACTACCTGTTTTTGGTAGATGAGCGCGCGTTCTTCGCGGGGCGTTTTTTCGGTTATTACCCCGAGAGAAACCCCCATTTCGTCATATACGGGCTTCATCCATTTATAGTCGCGGTCGGCGAGATAGTCGTTAAAGGTCATTATATGCACCCGACCGCCGTTTATAGCGTGAGCGCACGCCGCGAACACCGCGCAGAGCGTTTTTCCCTCGCCCGTGGCCATCTGCACCATTCTGCCTTTATTAAGCGCCAGCGCCGCCGCCAGCTGTTCGTCAAAAGGCGTTATGCCGAGCGTTTTCTTTACGGCATTATAACAGCGCGCATAAATTTCTTCGGTCGAATTTCCCGAAGCCGAGCCGTTATCTGCAAGCGTTTTGATTTCGGATATTGCTTTATTGTCCACAATTTTTTCCTCGTTCTCACTTTAGGACAGCCGAAAACGAATTAAATCCCGACTGCCTTTTTATTGTCAATTATTATTATCAATTATTATCAATTATTGATTTAGCCTTTATCTGTTCAATTATCTCCGCCAATTCCTGTCCTCTGCTATTAAGCCAGCGGGTAACGGTCCTGGTTGTCTGCCCGTTCTGCGACATTTCGAGGAGCCTGTCAAAAGACACCAATTTCGCCGCGGAGACTTCTATTGACTGAAGTTTAAGTTTTGTCAGGGGAATGTCTCTTTCGAGAACGTAAAAATCTCTTAGCATGCTGTCGGTCGTCATGGACCAATTGAGGCGAAGTTCGTCCTGTTCGGCGGATATGCCTGTTTCCTCGAATAGCTCGCGTATCGCCGCCGCGCGCGAGGTCTCTCCCGAAATCGCACAGCCCCCCGAGCATTCCCATTTTCCCCCGCTTGTTTTTTCAGGAACTCTCTGTGTTACAAGTATCTCGCCCTTGTGATTTACGGTCATTACCTGAACGACAATGTGATACTCTCCGAACGGTATGGGCGCGCCGCGCAGTACTTTTTTTCCGAGCGGTTTTCTGTCAAAGGTGTATAAGTCGAAATATTCCATTTTATCTCCCCGCTCCCCGATAGTTATTTCTGTCATTTTATTTCCTTTCAATTGCAAGTACTGTTATAACTTGCACATAAGATATATCATTTACGGTATAATTGTCCATTAAAGCACAGAACATTTTTTGCACAAATTTGTATGAAAACCTGTTTGTTGTCCTTTTCAAACGTTATTTCCCTAAATAAACCTTTACTCGCCCTATCCCCCTGCCCCCTTTCCCGAGGGGAAAGGGGGAGAGAGCCGGGCGCCGGCGCGCCCTGCCTCGGGGCAAAGCCCCAAACCCCCTCACGACGCGAAAATCAGGCGGGCAATTGCTTTTCGGCTGTTACTGCATACTGTACCCAACCAGAAGCTAGAGGCTGGAAGCAAGAGACTAGAGTTTTAGGCAAAAGGCTGTTTGCCGATATTACTGCATACTGTACTCTGCCCCTGTCAACCGCCAACGGAGGCGGGGAAGTGCTTTCATTTTTAAAATTGCCAAACAGGCGGGGCGCGGGGCGCGCAGCGCCCCGCATTCTCCCCCTTTCCCTCCGGGAAAGGGGGCAGGGGGATAGGGCGAGTAAACGACATTTAAAAAAATAACGTTTAAAAAGAACAACAAATGGGGGTACGTCACATTCAGCGAATAACCTCTCATTTTAAACTCTTGCCCCTAATCTCAAAACTCCGAAAAGATTTTCTGTACAGATCGAGCAAAATTTTGCGGATATGTGCGGACATAGATTTTTAATTATAACCCTGTGATTATTATATCATATATTTATGGCAATTTCAAGATTGACAAAATATTTTTTCTGTATTATAATAATTGTAACTTAAAAACAGGAAACGGAGATGTTTTTTATGTACGATCCCGTGATATTTGATCTGGACGGAACGCTTTTAAATACAATAGGCGACCTTGCCGAAGCGGGAAACCATACGCTAAAGGAGCTTGGTTTTCCCGTGCATGATATACAGGAATACAAGCTGTTTGTGGGAAACGGCATACCGAAGCTGGTAGAGCGTTTTCTGCCGAAAGGCTTTTCGGAAGAGACCTTTAAAATTGCCTACGGGATATTCGGGGAATATTACGGAAAGCATTTTGCCGACAGGACGGTGCCGTATGAGGGCATTCCCGAGCTTATAAAAGAGCTTAGGGATAAAGGTGTCAATTGCCTTTGCAATACCAACAAATCGCATAAATACGCTGTAGAGCTTATTGAAAAGTTTTTCGGCTCGGATATTCGTGAAACTATAGGCGGGGAGAACGGCTATCCGCGAAAGCCCTCGCCGGAAGCGGTGCTCTATCTTTGTGAGAAATACGGGAAAGCGGACTTTAAGGCGCTTTACATAGGCGACAGCTCTGTTGATATGCAGACCGCCCAAAATGCGGGCATCGACGCCTGCGGGGTGCTGTGGGGGTTTAGGACGCGCGCGGAGCTGGAGAGCTATAAGCCGAGGTTTCTGGCGGAGAATGTTGAGGAGTTAAAAAAGGTTGTCGGCTGTTGACTGCGCGCGTCCTAGTATACAGTATACAGGGTAAAGTATTCAGCAGTAGGTGTCCGCTTCGCGGACAATATTAGATTGTTTTGGGCGGGGAACAACGTTTCCTGTTAAAACAACTAAACGGGCGTCGCACGAAAGTTTTTTGAAAGGGAGCCATGCTAGAGGCTAGAAGCAAGAGGCAAGAAGCTGTTTTGGGCGGAGAACAACGTTTCTGCTATCCAACCGCGCCGTAAGGCGCGGTATATGGGTTTCCAAAGGGCGCATTGCGCCCTTTGGTGGGGGCGCGGGGGCAAAGCCCCCGCAAACGCTTCAAAGGCGCTAAAGGGTGCGGGGAAAACAAGAGTTTTCCCCGCATTGCCGTTTCAAAGCCATGCTTTGAAACGGCAATCTTAAAAGAGGTTTTGAGCGGGGAACCAACCTTTCCTTTATCCGACCGCCCCACAAGGCGGGTTCATTTTACTGCATACTGTACCCTATCTCCTGTCAATTGTCAACAGCGGGTACAGGGCGCGCAGCGCCCTGCATTCTCCCCCCCTTTCCCCTCGGGAAAGGGGGTTAGGGGGATAGGGCGAGTAAACGTTATTTAGAGAAACAACGTTTGAAAAGGATAACAAATAGGCTCTGTATAAGGGGAGCGGATTTACTTTCCCGCTCTAAAGTTTTCCCATAATTAAAGAACTTTCCCGTTCAAACCCCCTTTTAGGATTGCCTTTCCAAATGCAAGCATTTGGAAAGGCAATGCGGGGAAAACTCTTGTTTTCCCCGCACCCCAGGTTCAATGCCGTAGGCATTTAACCTGATGCGCCTAGCTAGCGCCGTTTCGCGGCTTCGCCGCGACCAGAGGGCAAAAATTTTTTGAAAAAATTTTTCCCTCTGGACTCCCTTTTCAAAAAACTTTCTTGTCGCCGCCCATTAGGTTGTTTGATAATTTAAAGCGCTTTGCCACTCTGAACAGCTTCTTACCTCTTGCTTCTACCCTATAGCCTCTAGCAGGGCTCCCTTTTCAAAAAACTTTCGTGCGCCCGCTCGTTAGGTGGTTCGTAAGTCGAGCATTGTTCCCCGCTCGAAACAAATTTTACCGTTCTATTGACAACAGCTGTCACTTGTTGTATAATATGTATAGTGCAGTCGGCTTGATGGTTGAGCCTGTCTGCACCGTATTTTGAAAGGAGTTTATTATGCCCGAAAATCTTGTTGCACCGATAGTTATTGCGGCAATAGTCCTCGTGGTAATTATCATCATGTTCGCGGCGGGTTACCGCAAAGCCCCGCCCGATAAGGCTTTCATCATCAGCGGTCTGCGCAGAAAAGCTAAGGTCGTTATCGGTAAAGCCGCAGTTAAACTGCCGTTTTTTGAAAGATGCGATACCCTGGAGCTCGCCCTTATGTCCGTTGACGTAAAGACCGCCCAGGCCGTTCCTACCGCCGATTATATCAATATCACAATTGACGCGGTAGTAAACGTTAAAATTTCCCCCGCACCCGAGACAATTGAAAAAGCACAGCAGAACTTCTTAAACAAAAATGTTCAGTACATAACAAGCGTCGCCCGCGAAGTTCTCGAGGGCAATATGCGTGAAATTGTCGGACAGATGCGCCTGGAAGAAATGATATCAAACCGCCAGGCTTTCGCCGATAAGGTACGCCAGAATGCCGATCCCGACTTAAAGGCTATGGGCTTGGAAATTGTTTCGTTCAATGTCCAGAATTTCGTTGACGACAACGGCGTCATAAACGACATGGGTATTGACAATACCATGCAGATACGCAAAAAAGCCGCTATCTCCAAGGCAGAAGCCGAGCGCGATATCAGGATCGCACAAGCCGAAGCCAACCGCAAGGCTAACGACGCGAAAGTTGACAGTGAAACAGCTATCGCCGTGCGTCAGAATGAACTTGAAATAAAGCAGGCAGAGCTTAAACGTGCCGCTGATATAAAGCAGGCGGAAGCTGACGCTGCGTATAAAATTCAGGAAGAAGAACAGCGCAGGACCATTGAGATAACCACTGCCAACGCAAACCTTGCGCGTCAGGAAAAAGAAGTTGAAATAAAGGCGAAAGAAGCCGAGATAAAAGAGCGTGCTCTTGAAGCTGAAGTTAAAAAGACAGCTGAAGCGCAGAAATACGCCGCACAGCAGAAAGCTGACGCGGAATTGTACACAATTTCCAAAAACGCCGACGCGAAGAAGTATGAGGACATCAGAAACGCCGAAGCGGAGCTTGAAATTAAAAAGAACGAAGCCGCGGCAATTCTTGTGACGGCTGAAAACGAAGCCGCCGCGGCAAAGGCAAAGGCGGAAGCAGCGCGTTTTGCGGCGGAGCAGGAAGCCGAGGGTATCAGGGCGAAAGGTCTTGCAGAAGCCGAGGCGGTAAGGGCAAAGGCTCTTGCGGAAGCCGAGGGACTTGACAAAAAAGCCGAAGCAATGCGCAAAATGGAAGAAGCGGCGGTATTGCAGATGTACTTCGAGCAAATGCCTGCTATAGCGCAGGCGATAGCAAAGCCTCTTGAAAACGTTGACAAGATAACGATGTACGGCGACGGAAACACGGCGAAGCTGGTAAAGGACATAACCGAAGCGACAACGCAGGCTTCTTCGGGACTGCTTGACGGTCTGGGAATTGACATAAAGGATATGTTAAGTTCATTTGTTGAGAAGAAAGTGCGCTCGGATAGTGAGAAGCCGAAACAGAATGTATAAGGAGTGACAACAATGTTAATTTTTTCGCAGGACAAAAATCAGATAATGGATTGCAAAACGCTTTCTGTCACGAAGAATTACGGTGGAAAAAAAGAAGATAAGTTTGCTATAGTAGGTTCTGCAGGAATAGCGACCGAGCTTAACGGAAACAGAATACTTGCTTCATTCCCCGATGAAAAGACGGCGCTGGACACGCTGGAAAAGATATTCACGGCGTTTGAAAACGGAGCGAAGTCGTATAGATTGTGAGGGCAAGAGGATAGAAGCTGTTCCGAGCGGCGAAGCGCTTTTCCGTTCAAAAAACTTTCGGGCGGGCGCACGAAAGTTTTTTGAAAGGGAGTTTGAGGGAAAACTTTTTTTCAAAAAAGTTTTCCCTCAATAACGGCAAAATAGCGCATCAGGTTCAATGCCTACGGCATTGAACCTGGGGTGCGGGGAAAACAAGAGTTTTCCCCGCATTGCCTTTTCAAAGCATAGCTTTGAAAAGGCAATCCTAAAACAAGTTTTGAGCGGGGAACTACCTAAAAAATGGATTTACAATAGAACGGGAAAGAAGTTCCCTATAATTATTCAAAAGTGATAAATGAGCGGACTGCTTTTCGGCTGTTACTGAATACTGTACCTTGTCAACTGTCAACTGCCGACAGCACCCCGCGCCCCGCCTTGGGGTTTCGCCCCGTTTCCCTTAAACGCGCGTTCGACGCCAAATACAGAGAACGCGCAAATCGGGCGGGTGAGTTGGGTTGGGGATTTGTGAGGGTGCGGGCGGACAATTGTTACTGCATATTGTACCCTGTACACTGTATACTGCTGTCGCCCTTATATTCACAAAAAACTGAATAATAAAAACAACGGGAAGACTTCAAAAAATCTTCCCGTTAGCTTTGGCGACAGCAAAGCGGTGCGTCTATAAGCCGGGTTCTGTCTTGCACGGTCATCTATCTACCCTTTTCGTTGCCGAAAAGGTCTAGCCGCCTTAAGCGGGGAGCGCCGAGCAGACGCTTTGTTCCCCGCACCAATCGGCGTTGCATCGGATAGGGTTTACATGGCGATATGCTCTCGCATATCCCGGTGAGCTCTTGCCTCGCCTTTCCACCCTTACAGCAAACACTGCGGTATATTTCTGTTGCACTAGCCCTAAGGTTGCCCTCGGCCGACGTTATCGGTTATCCTGCTCTGTGATGCCCGGACTTTCCTCATGACGCTCTCGCGCCCCGCGATCGTGCGACGCGCCGCTTTGACCGTCAATTTGCATTATAACATATTTCTCCGAAAATTGCAAGAGCTTTTAGAAGTAAGAGATAAGATGTATGTTATGTTACAATAGATGTGAGACAAAAGGTATAGAAAAAGTGGTTGAGATATGTTAAAATAAAGTTGTCACACC
>CANQVE010000014.1 GCA_947627205.1 uncultured Clostridia bacterium
TGTGACAACTTTATTTTAACATATCTCAACCACTTTTTCTATACCTTTTGTCTCACATCTATTGTAACATAACACGGGGAATTTTTTTCTTTCAAAAAAACACTTGACATTCAGGAATAAAAATGCTATAATAAAAATACAATAAAGGTGCAGCATGCTGTGCCTTGGCTTGGTCTTATGATCTGGGCCACCGCAGACGGGGACATTTCCCCGTTTAGAAGTTAGATGTTAGAGGTAAGATGTTAGATTCTTACCTCTTGTTTTTATACATTCAGCAAAACTTCCCCCCGCTCCCAAAAAGAGCGGGGGAATTTTTTCTCCCCGGCTGTCGGCGGTAATAAAAAAACCCTTGCAAATTCCGTAAAAATATTGTATAATAAATTCTATAAATAACTATTTTCTGAAAGGACATAATTATGAACGTATGGCACGACATAAATCCGGATAAAATAACACCGAATGATTTCCTTGCTGTCGTTGAGATAGAAAAGGGAAGCAAGAAAAAGTACGAGCTTGACAAGGAAACGGGGCTTATCAGACTTGACCGCATTTTGTACACCTCTACCCACTATCCCGCAAATTACGGCTTTATCCCGCGCACTCTTGCAGACGACGGCGATCCGCTAGATGTGCTTATTCTCTGCAACGAGCCGATAGATCCGCTGGTGCTTGTAAGGTGCTACCCCATAGGCGTTATTACAATGATCGACAACGGCAGGAACGACGAGAAAATAATCGCTATTCCCTTTGACGATCCGACCTTTAATTCTTACAGCAAGATAGAAGATCTTCCCCGGCACATTTTTGAGGAAATGCGCCACTTCTTCAGCGTATATAAACAGCTTGAAGATAAGGAAACGGCTGTAGATGAAGTTATGGGGCATAACGCGGCTGTCGAGATAATAAGACAGTGCATTGAAAATTACAACGATATCTATGCCCCGATCCACCCGTTTACCCCCAAGCATAAAACCGAGGGCTTAAAGAAATGATACTTGCAAGCCAGAGCCCGCGCAGAAAAGAGCTTTTGAGCCTTATAACGGGCGATTTTGAGATAATCCCCGCAAAGGGAGAGGAGCGGCTCCCCGAGGGGATAACTCCCGAAAATGCCGTGCTTTTGCTTTGCGGACAAAAGGCGGACGAGGTTTTTTCCGCGCATAAAGGACAGCTTATAGTTGCGGCGGATACCGTCGTAGCCGCAGACGGGAAAATACTCGGAAAGCCGAAAGACGAAGCGGACGCGTTTTATATGCTGAAATTGCTTTCGGGGCGCGTGCACAGCGTTTATACGGGCGTCTGCATTATTTTTGAGGACGGCGAAAAAAAGACGTTCGCAGAGCATACCGAAGTTGAGTTTTATCCGCTTTCCGATGAGGAGATACGCGCTTATGCCGCTACGGGCGAGCCTATGGACAAGGCGGGCGCATACGGCATACAGGGCAAAGGCGCGCTTTTGGTAAAGAGGATAAACGGCGATTATTACAATGTTATGGGCTTGCCCGTGGCAAGACTTGCTAGAGAGCTGAAAGGAAAGATATGAGTAAACCGAAATTCAGGCTGACGTATAATTCGCCTGTCATTCTTACATTTGCCGCTATATGCGCGGTGTCGCTGATTTTAAATTACATAACGGGCGGCGCGTCAAACAATCTGCTTTTTATTTGCTATGGTCACCCGAACTTGCTCGATCCGCTGACTTATCTGCGCGTTTTTATGTATGTTTTCGGTCATGCAGGTTTCGCCCATTTTGCGGGGAATATGACAATGCTCCTGCTTGTCGGTCCTATCGCAGAGGAGCGCTACGGAAGCTGGAATATGTGCATAATGATATTCATAACGGCTGTTGCGGGCGGAATACTCAATATGCTGTTTTTTGACACGGGCATAATCGGCGCTTCGGGAATAGTTTTCCTGCTGATAATACTAAGCGCGTTTACTAATATGAAAAAAGGCGAGATACCTATAACGCTTATTCTTATCGCGGCAATATATCTCGGGCAGGAGATATACAGCGGCATAACGGCAAACGACAATGTTTCGCATTTCGGACATCTTTGCGGAGGCGTTTCAGGGCTTGCTTTCGGAACGATCTTTTATAAGAAAAAATTTTCATGAAAATGGGAGGTAATTATGGTAGCACTTGTAACGGGCGCAAGCTCGGGGATAGGCAGAGATATTGCGCGAAGCCTCGCGCGGCACGGCATAAACGTTATAATAACCGCGCGCAGGCGCGACAGGCTGATGGAGCTTAAAGAAGAACTTGTCCTTAAATACGGGGTGAGGGTAAAGGCGATAACCGCCGATCTTGCGGACGAAAAACAGGTATTCGGGCTTTATGAAAAGGTAAAGAAGCATAACATTGACATTTTCGTAAACAATGCAGGCTACGGGGTTTTCGGAGCGTTTACGGACACCGACCTTGAAAGCGAGCTTGATATGCTGGACGTCAATATCCGTGCGTTTCATATACTGTTCAAGCTGTTTCTTAGGGACTTTACAAAGCGCGATTTCGGGTATATCCTTAACACTTCGAGCATTGCGGGATTTCTTCCCGGACCGTATTTCTCGTCATATTACGCTTCAAAGGGATATATCGTAAGAATGTCGCAGGCGGTAGAGCAGGAGCTTATTGCCAAAAAGAGTTCGGTTCATCTTTCGGTGCTTTGCCCCGGACCTGTAGAAACGGAGTTCAGCAAGGTAGCGAAAGTAAAATTCCTTATTCCTCCGGCAAACAGCGCGCAGGTCGCGGAACACGCCGTCCGCGAGATGTTCGGCGGAACGTTCCTTATTTGCGACAATATCGCGGCAAAAGCGGCGGTTTATGCCTCGAAACTCATCCCCGACTCGCTGCTGGCATTCGGCGCAGGGCTGTTCCAGAAGCATAGAAAGCAAGACAAGTGATCATCAAGAAGAGGTCAGAGCTTTTACGGAAAACCGCTTTTCCGCTTAAACTCCGACCTCTTGCTTCTTATATCTGACAACGCGGCGTTTTCTGCTTTTGGAATTTTTATATTGACTATCTCGGAATAAAGTGTTATAATGAGATTTATAAGAATATAATAATGCCATAACTAACAGGGGGAAATATATATGTGCGGAATAGTCGGTTATCTCGGAAAACGCGACTGTACCGAGGTGCTTATGGACGGTCTTGAAAAGCTGGAATACAGAGGATATGACAGCGCGGGCATTGCGGTATTTGAAAACGGCAGTATAAAAACAGTGAAAACGCGCGGCAAACTAAGCTGTATGCGCGAAAAACTTTCCAAAGAGGGCAGTCCCAAAGGTTTCTGCGGGATAGGTCATACCCGCTGGGCAACTCACGGCGAGCCGTCCGATATAAACTCTCATCCTCATTCAAACGGAAGAGTAACTATCGTCCATAACGGCATTATCGAAAACTATACGGAACTAAAAGCCTTTCTCACGGAAAAGGGCTATACTTTCGTGAGCCAGACCGACAGCGAGGTCGCGGCTTGCTTGCTTGACTACTATTATTCGGAGCGCAACCCTCTTAAAGCTATAACCGAAACAATGAAAGAGCTTGAGGGAAGTTTCGCGCTCGGAATTCTGTTCAAGGATTTTCCCGACAGGGTATATGCCGTCAGAAAGCAAAGTCCGCTTATTGTCGGCGAGGGTGAGGGAGAATATTTCATAGCGAGCGATATTCCCGCGTTCTTAAAATATACGAAGAATTATGTCTTGCTTGAGGACAACGAGATAGTGTGCATGAAATCAAGCGGAACGAGCTATTTTGACGTCCACGGGATACCGATAAAAAAGGAAAAGCAGGTCGCCGAATGGGACGTTGAACAGGCGCAAAAATGCGGTTTCCCGCACTTTATGCTGAAAGAGATACACGAACAGCCCGATGTTGTAAACAAAACTCTCGAAGATATAGTAAAGGACGGAGTACCCGATTTTTCGGAGCGCGGCATTTCCGACGAGCTTTTAAAGAATGTCGGGAGAGTGTTTATAGTTGCCTGCGGAACGGCAATGCACGCGGGCATTATCGCAAAGTATGCGATAGAAAAACTTGCGCGTGTGCCCGTTACTGTAGAAGTAGCGAGCGAGTTCCGCTATATGGAGCCGATAGTCGGAGAAAACGATCTTGTAATACTTATCTCCCAGAGCGGAGAGACTGCCGATACAAAAGCGGGGCTTGAACTTGCAAAAGAAAAAGGAGCGAAAACGCTTGCCGTTGTAAATGTCAAGTATTCGGCAATTGCGCGCGCGGCGGATATGTGCATACATACCCTTGCAGGTCCCGAAATAGCCGTTGCCAGCACCAAGGCATATATGGTGCAGATAACGGTTATGTATCTTTTAGCGTTCAGGTTCGCTTTTGCGAGAGGGAAAATATCGCTTGAAGAGCTTAAAAAGCTGACGGAAGAACTAATGCTCTCGCCGAAAGCAATTTCCGACGTTATAGAGCGCAAGGGCGAATGTCAGTTTATAGCTTCGCGCCTTGTAAATGTTGAAAAGCTGTTCTTTATCGGGCGCGGGTTTGACTATGCCCTGTCGCTCGAGGGCTCGCTGAAGCTGAAAGAAATTACCTATATCCACAGCGAGGCTTATGCCGCGGGCGAGCTTAAACACGGAACTATTTCGCTTATTGAGGACAATATCCCCGTTATAACGGTTGCGACGCAGGAGAACATTCTTGCCAAAACAATAAGCAACATGGAAGAAGTAAAGGCTCGCGGCGCGTATATTATCGCGCTTTGCAGAAAGGGCACGGAGTTTTCGGAGAACACTGTTGATCTAAGGTTTGACATTGATACAGAGCTCCCCGATATGCTTGTACCGCTGCCGACGGTGTGCGCGCTTCAGCTTATCGCTTATTATACAAGCGTACTTCGCGGAAACGATCCCGACAAGCCCCGAAACCTCGCCAAATCGGTAACAACGGAGTGACTTGTAAAATGGGCGGAAGCTCGCTCTGACAATGACGATCCTTTCCCGATAGAAAAACGGGCAATGTTAAAGTAACCCCATTTGTGGGGACGTCATAGGGATACGATCCCCCGCGAAGTCCGAAATGACCATTTGATCGGTTGTTTCGGACTTTTTGTGTGTCGGGCTTGATTCGCCCAACGCTGTTGAAATAAACGTCGATCTTCTGTTGGCAGTCGAAAGCCTATAGTGCGTGACAAGTTTCGTGTCGCTTTCGGTGGATTTTATCGGATCGTAACAAAGAGTAGAAGTTTCCGATGATCCTGTAGACAAAAAATCCGCGAAGTGGATACCTACTGTTCATTATGCCCTATCAACTGTAAACTGCCGGCAAACCTCACGTTGTTCTATGGGAGCAGTATCTCGGTATACAAACCCGCCTGTATGTGATTACGCCCGAAACAGCTCATATCCTTGACGATAACCGTCTTGACTTCGCCGCTCTGAACGTCGTTCATCATTTGCTTTAAACTGTCACGCTTGAAAGCAGTTTCCTAAATACCGCCGTCAACGTAAAACCGTGCGTTGAAAAAGCCTTTTTTGTCGGCGTAAGTCTCGCATTTCAGATGATCCTAATCTTCGTTAAGGTTTTAAAACGGCAAGATACATTTTTCCCGTATCCACCGCAGAAACAAATACCTGAAAAGAGATCAATTCCCTCAATTTTGGGCGGTCTATGCTTATGTTTGTAAAACTTCTTCACTAGATTGAACTCCTGCTGAGTAACGATAAAATGATATCTGAAATAGCGCTGTCCTCTATTGACAATCATTAATGATTATGATATAATACTTATAGTTGTTATAGTTTGATTTGAGGGCGAACACAATACATAATTGTTAAATGGAGGTATTATTTTGCCTATTAATAATAAACAAATACGAGAGCTGTTTTCTGATATCCGGATCGGAAAAGCAGCTTTGCTACTAGGGCAGGAGTACTTTAAAATTGATGACGATTATTATAAAATGGTGCTTGATGGACTTGGAATATCATACGAAAAACCTAGTTTAAATGATTTGTGGAAGTCATACGATCCTCCGTATGAAAAATTAAAAAAATCCATGATTAATGCTGCAGAGAAGTCTGCTTATAAGCCGTGGCTCAGAACGCTTTTTTCTCTTGGATGGAATATTATTCTTTCTTCATCAATTAACAATGAGTGGATAAAAAATGGTGTGGGCAAGAATTTTAGTTTAAATATCAAGACACAGGCTGAACTTCCTGAAAATGTGTCTTTTTATAAATTATTCAGCAAAAAGCAGCCGCAGTATATTTCGCTTTATTCTGATGAAATGTCGATCCCTGATAAAAACGCTCTTATAAAGCAAAAAAATAAAATTACTCTTCTTAATATGATTCGTGATAATATGCTGTCTAGCTATGACGGCCGCTTAGTAGTTGATGGTATCGCTGAGGACGATTGGTTTGATATCAGAAGACTTGCAGAAAATGCTGACAATTTCCCGTACGGCTGTATTTTCATCTTTGGAATGAATAACGCTAAGCTGGAAAAGGTTTGCCGTGATGAAGACGACTTGGAGTTACTGCAGGGGTATATCCAAGAAGGCAAGATTATTTTGTGCGATAGCAATCTAAGGAATGTAATAATCGAGAACGGATTGATTACAGAAGATGACGAAGAAGATGATGATGACCATGAAAACGAGGTTAGAATAAGCCTTGCTAATGATGATTCATTATGGGTGTCCAGAAAAGAATGCAGTCAGTTAAATAGGATCAATATCACTTTAATGAGAGATGAGATACTGAGTCGGCTAATATTAACGGATGATAACAAGGAACGATATTTTGCTGACTTTTTACAGCAGCGTGACAAAAAGGATTGGCGATATTTTGATATATCATATAAAGGTGAAAATATGTCATTCCATGTTGATCGTCAACCTGTCGAAGGAATGCTGATTAGTGCTGTCGCCAAACAATTAGGAGCATCTAACAACAGACGTGAGATAATACTTCTCAAGGGGAATTCCAACAGCGGAAAAACTACCTCGCTAAGTTGGTTTGCATGGCACGCTGTAAAATGCGGTTTCAAAAAGAAGAACGAAAAAAATATTGTGTTATATATAAGCGGCGATCCTTCATATTACGATGATGAATGGCAAGATATCTTGTATGAATTTATTAAAAACAGTATAAACAACAAAGTTACTACTAAAGGTGACAGAATTAGAAATGTTATAATTGTTTGGGATAATTACAACAGCAAGAATAAAAAGGAAGACTATGTCAGCCTATATAATAAACTGAATGAATGTAACACAATTATTATAGGAAGTATTTATTCTTTTGAGTCAATAAACAGCACTGCATCTGTTGTTCAGGGAGTTGCCTTTAATGAATTAATGCCGTTGCATTCTACGCTTGACGAAGAATCCAAAAAATCGTTTGAAGAATTGTTGAGAACCATTGATGCTGACTGGGTATCTAAGGCTCCACTTTCAAAAGACGGCTATTTATTTGAAAAAATTATCAATTTTGCAAAGTTCAAGTATTCTCCTGAATGGGATCAAATCAGAATTTCTATGAAAGCAGCACTTTCCAAGGAAGCTGTTCTTTCTGAGGATACGTCCAACAACCTGTTCAGCATTTTTATGAATAAAAATGCTGATGATTTTACTGATGTAACTAAAACGATATCTAGACTTGGTATAGGTGCAAAGATTCAGTCCCAATTTATAAATGCAGATAATGATAAACAGAACAAAAACATTCCGTTTATTAATTCGATCCGCGAAATGAATCTTATTCTTGCTGTTGCAGGACAGTTCAAAAAAACTGTACGCCTTCCTTTATCTGTTTTGCTTCGGACCATACTTAAGAAAACTGAGTATAAGGGTGATTACCAGAAACTCAACAGAATACTTCGGAGTGACAGTATGGTTGAATATGATGCCAACACATCTACCGGCAACATACTTGTTTCATTCAGACATCCCAGTGAGGCTATGGCTTATCTGGAAAGTAACTACGGATCTGATAGAATAGAAGAAGAAGTAAAAGTAGTTGTCAGACTTATAGAGTGTTGCAATTGGGAAAACTACGAAGAGGCTCAAGCAGTTGTTGCTCTTATTCGTTCATTCGGCTCGAATTCATACGGTAAATATGGTGAAGAAGAGCAAATTAGACGTGGACATTACAACGTATATTCAAAATATTGGTGGAGAATTGTTGATGAGCTTCGCAGGTACGCTTCAAGTAATGCTGAAGCTATGCTTGTTGCCGGTCATTTTATAAGAGAACATATTGAATATATTGAACAGAATGAACAGAATCATCCGGAAAATGATTTGGATTGTCTTAAGTATGCTGTTGATTTAATGGAAAAATCTGTTGATTCCTGCGGTTCAAAACCTACTCGTTCAAGGCTTTATGGTGAAATATGTCGTAACTTGCTGCAGCAAATTAAAATAATAAAAGATATCAATATAATTGAGGAAATTTCTTTCGATTTTGAAGACTATTTTAAATTGGCTGTTGAAAACGGATTGACCTCAAAACGTAGCAATAATAGCATATCAATGATCCAGCTTCTTGATATATGGCTCAACTATGTATTATATGATATAACAAAGCGAAGCCACCTAATTCCGGATACACTTGAATATATCGACATGTTATTCTATAGCGAATCAAATTTAATTGATGATAATGAGGATTACGTCAATGTGATCTCAAATATCAACAGAATATATGAGATCGTAAATGAACAAGAATCTAATCTCAAAGAAATATTCAAAGACTCTAAAAATGATTCTTATATTTACTGTATTGCTAAGCAAGTGCTTGTTAAAGTTTATTTTAAGTTTAGGGAAAAGTATGAAAAAATGTTTGTTCGTAATACAACTGGTCCTGTTCGTTCAAGCCGGGTATTCTTTTTGAATGAAAACGCTGTTGAAGAATTCTATCAAGAAGTTGAAATACTTGCGGAAATAAAGCAAGAACTGCACAGCTCTTCTGAAGAGATCATAAAAATCCTAGAAGAAGACAATGCGCTGGAAGATATGTCTTTCCGCTGCCTTGTATTATATCTAAAGGCAAAGTGGATGTTCTATACCAATAATCTTTTGCTTGAGCATGGACAGACTCCTGCACTAAGTGACACTCAGTGGTTTGAGTTGAATAAAATATGTAATTTTATTTTGACGAAAAAGAGTGACAATGATATTGTCCCTCGTTCAGTTGAATTTATACAGAATATTTATGGATTTGTATTTGAAAAAAAGAAATGGAGTCAGAAGAGATATTTATCTGAATCACCAAACAGCCTGATATGCCTTTGCACAGATGCCGGTGCTCCAAGAACATTTAGACTTTCTTTTAAAGAAGACTATCACAATCACAACAAACTCAAAGCTAGCGTTGATTATGAAGTCGTAAATGGTGAAAGGTTAAAAACTAGTATTGTAGGACAGGACAATATATATGTTCCTGAAAACATCCGAAATTACAGAGAACTTAAAATAAACAACCTAAATATCGATCGAGATTTCTTGATTTGGTTTAACCTAGGTGGACCTTTGATTCAGGACAACAAAAACAAGGAGGAGATGTGATCATTGTCAAGTACTATTCCTATCCCATTATTCCTCCAACCCGGAAAAGCTCAAGAATTAAACAACAGCCTAATCAAAAATAATCAATCATTCTCGTTCCTTGGTGAACCGGCAGAATTCATAAATAAAACTCCTTCAACATATGCTGAAGCATTTGATCAATATATATCTGCTCTGTACGTTCTATACCATGATCATGGTATGTTATTTTTACAAAGTTATACAAATCAATCAATAGTGATACGTAATGACTTTAAATACAAGTCTCATATATGTTTTGTTTTTAATTCAAGAGGAGCCATTATGCATGCTGATGATTATGAAACCCGAGGCAGGGTATACAAAGCTCTAAAAAACTATTTTTTTCGTGATGATATAACATTTACTTTTTCTGATTGGCAGGAATTCTGGCTTAAAGCAGATAATAAACATTGGAAAAGGATTGTTGATAAACTCGTCAATGACAGCGATGGGCTTTATAAAGATTATATTAAAAAAATAGCGGAGCATGATCCGTCATTACGATCAATATATGAGAGCATATCTGAAATATTCAGAACAGGAGAATATGTCAATAAGAACGGCGATCATATTAAAATGTATAATAGGTCTTTTGATGAAAGGTTTTTAAGGAACATCAAAAATAAGATGAGATACATTTTTCCGGGTTCATGGAGCAATCAGATAAAAGCTGAAGCTGAAAATGAATTGAAAGAATTAGAATTAACGGGCTTACAGCAAGCCGGAGATGAGATGAAAAAATATTTATTGGGAGGATGTTGTCAAAACTCTGGAGATTTGTTTCAATATTTGTGTCAAATCATATTTGAACAGATTAAAAATAAGATTGCTTCAGAAATCATTAAAGAAACAGATAATATGTTGGATTAAATTCACAGCGTATCTCATTGAATTAGCAATAGTCACATGGTGTTTGTAACCATGTGGCTATTTTAGTTACTCAGCAACAAATTGTTCCCTCTGTCCGGATATCTCGTCAAAAACGTCGCTGACTGAACCGTGACTGCCCCTGCCGCCAGAAGCTTTTGCACGTCATCCGCACAGGTGATCCCACCGCCCGCACAGACTTTCAGACCATACTTTGCAGCCGTGTAGGTGTAACCGATTGTCAGTGGAAGCTGCCAGTGACCAAAGCATGAGGTAGTTTCAGCGTCAAGGCAGTCACTGATGTGGTATGCGTTATCCGTTTTCCGGAGATACGGCGAGCGCACGGAATCAAGCAGCGATACATACTGTACACCGCCCTCCACGAGCAGTGGCATAATGTAATCTTTCGGCAGACTGATGTTCAGCTTCGGCATGACAGGAATGTGAAGCACAGAGTTCAGTTCTCGCAGTAGTGTCACAGTGCGTCTGCTCAGCCCGTCGGTCCCGATGAGATTTCCCATATAGAAGAAATCGAGTTGGATGCCGTCGGCGCCGGCTTTTTCTAATTTCCTGCAAGCAGGTATCCAGTCCTCCGGCGAAAGACTTGCCGCTGTGACGCTTGGTATCAGTAGAATTTCTGTCAGTGAGCGGAGTTTCTGCATCATTTTTAGGCATTCTTCCATCGTTAGGATTTCAGCCTTGAATGGCGAAGATGCGTAGGTGTATCCGGTCGTGGGATCCACTGCAAATTCTCGCTTGCCGATAACCTCACCTCGCTCATAATCGGCACAGGATTTGAGAATTGCCCCCTGCACGCCGTTTTCAGCAAGTCGAAGCACATTAGCAACGTTTTCGGTTGCAAAGCAGGATGATGCGATCAGTGGGTTTTTGAGTTGCTTTCCCATGAATTCAATCATGATCCTTTCCTCCCTTTCTGATCTTGGCATGGTAGAAATAGTTGACGAACGGAACGGCATATTCTTTTGACAGTGCATTGATCTCTGCTTCAAGCTGTTCCCAGTAAGACAGGTCGCCCTTTTGGTAGATTGCCTTGTAGCTGTCAAGGTACTGCGGATACTTCTCAGTAATGTAATCCATGATCACACCCTTTGCTGCACCGCGCAGATTCAGATTTTCGAAACAGATCTGGTCAACATGACCGTTAACCGCATCGACAAGTGCACGAATATTCGAAATATACGGGAAAATCGGCGAAACAAAAAGATACGTCGTGATCCCGGCATTATGCAGTTTTTCCAGAGCTTTTAAACGGCGCTGAACTGATGTAGCCCCCGGTTCCATATCTTTCCTGAATTCATCGTCGAGAGTGTTCAGCGAGATACCAACAGACAAGTCCGGTATCTGCCGAAGTAGATCAAGATCCCGTATCATGAGATCTGACTTGCTAAGGATCTCGACGTGCGCTCCTGTTCCTCGCAGATGTTCCAGAACTTCCCGACTCTTGTGGTATTTTGTCTCTAATGGATTATAGGGATCTGTCACGGAAGAAAGCAGGACGGTCTTACCGGTGAGGGATTTTGGAAGTTTATCTGATTCATACTCCTTGACATCAAGAAATGTTCCCCAGTCTTCGTTGTGACCGGTGAATCGCTTCATAAAGCACGCATAGCAGTAGCGGCATCGATGCGTGCAACCATTGTAGGGATTTGCCACATAGTCAGATGCGGGAAGATTTGACTTGACAAGGATAGATTTAGCTTTGATCGTGGACAGCTTCATGGTCATTCTCCTTTCCAGGAATCAGCAACATCGTGAGTACAGCAAGCAACGCACTGGCGGAACCGAATAATAGCATGATCTGCGGAGAGCTCCTGCCAAAAATTGCAGCCATTCCGACTGCTGTCAGAAGCCCCAGCGTATGACCGATATTCTCGGCGATCGTCATGGAGTTTTTCTGATAGCTACCTGTGGCTTTTGCTCTGGCGGAAATGGTGTATACTACACCGCCGCCAAATCCGGTCACGAGCCAGAGTACGATGAACAGCGGCACTGATGTGACGCCGTGCATAACAAAGAGCAGGATTCCAATGCCGATGTGTCCGGCGTAAAACACGGGCAGGATCCGGTTTGTCAACCGAGAAACAATGGGTTCAACAGACATGTACGTCACCCATGTTCCGCAGAATATAAGTGCAGTATACACAATGCCGACTGTGCTGTTATGTGAGAGCAGCAGGCTCATGGCAGCAAGAGTTATATGTGCGTAGAAGAAGTAGTGGAGTTGATGGAAGATCATCACGAGCGAAAAGCTGTTCTGTCCTGTCATGCATGTGATGCCGGGTTCACCCTCGTATTCATGTAGTGCCAGAAAAGCAACGATGGATGTTAGCACCAAAATTGCCGAAGGGACCACCGCTGCAAGCGGCGCAAGGGCAAATCCTCCCACACGAAATACACGTTTGAGCAGGCGGTTGTTATCGCTTTTAAGCCCGCTACGCACGGACTGGATCGCCGCTGAGAGCAGAAACAGGGTAATGCACGTCAGTACAAACGTAGTCTTTTCCGAAGACCGCACTGTAAATGTGAAGATCCCTGCCATAGCGGACAGAATGCACATGATCCTCAGTACACTTCGGCTAAACGAAAACGGCTTTGGGAAAAGGTTGCCGATATGGTAGGCAAGCGGATAACACAGGATTTGCCAGAGCGGAAGAGAATGCGCCGCACCGAAAGCGATCCACCCACACTCCAGAACACCTGTCAGTAAAGTCAGCAGATAGAACATCATGCAACACTCCTTTCCGTATCACCCCCGGAGCTGAGCTCACAGCAGTGCTCGCAATCAGACCAGTAGTGAGCTTTTTCACCGTTCAGAATTTCCAGCAGGGATTTGTCTTTCACGTTGCCGAGGAGGAACTTGGAGTCAACTGCACCTGTGTTGCTGTCAAGTGCCCAGAAGCAGGCTACGACATCACCGTTCGGAAGGATACCTATCGAATGACGCACGCAACGGCAGATATTGGTATGCTTCTTGTGGCCCGGCATGAGATAGTGGAAGTCCACCTCAGGCTTATAATCTACAGGAAGGGAATCTACCATTTTCTGCACCATGTGAACATAATCCTCGCACTGTGCATCGGTCATGGTTGCTTCCGGATAGGCAGCACCTCTGCCGGAGGGGAAGAAGCGCAGTATGCTCCAGTTGTTTACGCCATTGGTACAAGCCCATGCAAACACAGCCAATGCATCGGCATAGCTGTTGTTGTATGTACTTGCGACAGTCTGGAGCCCGACTTCGCAACCCGCTTTCTTTAACAGCTCAACTGCTTTGGCAGCAGCCACGCTGTAAGCGGTAGGGCGAAGTTTGTAGGGATGATGCGGAACAACGTCCATTGTCATCTCTACATCGTGTACGGTTTTGCCAAGGAAATCGGCAAGTTCGCTGTCGATCCCATAGCCGGAACAGCTCACGCCGAGCTTTTCCTTGCCAAGGACTTCAGAAAGTGCGGTTAGCAGATCAGTGTGCGAAGGAATGTCGGTGAACAGCTCTCCGCCGGAGAGATCCATTCGCACATCATAGCCGTTCGCTTGCAGCTCCTGTACTTGATGAGCAACATCCAGCTTTTGCACCTGAGTTAGCTCATTGCTTCTGCAAGACTTGTCCGAGGTTGCACCCATACAGCAGATGGCACAATTCCAGGGACACAGAGCGGTAACATCATAAATGATAGACAGCTTTTTCATAGTGATTCCTCCTTAAAGTAGGTTCTGTTGGTTGGACGGATTTTGTTTACAAACATATTATAGCACAATATTGGGTAGGTATCAATTGACATCAAAATAAAATTTTGTCAGTAATTTCTTCAGGTATTGACATAATATATGGGTTTATGCTATAATATTGTCAGTGAAATACTGACAAAGCAGCAAAAGGAGGATTAAAACATGGGGGAATTATTTGATGTAGGAACACTATCTAGATATGATATGAGTTCCGGTACATATCACCAGCTTCAGCGGGATCATATTAGGTTTGAGGAAAAATATACTGAGAAATTTGGAAATGGCTTTATCTGCAGAATTCTAATCAACTATATGTGCTATGCACAGGAAAACTTTTTAGAACAATTTGAAAGTGATGTGGTCTCAAGATTTGTAAATGTGAAATACGATGATTATATAAAAGATGACCGTATCAGCCTTACAAAGAAACTGATAGAAAAAATATCTGAGTTTGATTTTTCAATCAATACAGCATTTAAAAAACGTGTTGTGATAACATATTTGTTGGAACAATTTACTCAGCTGCCTCTTTCGGAACGGGAAAAAGTTTATTGTTATCATCAATATATGTCCATTATACAGGCTATGGATAAAAAAGAACTTCTTATTGTAAAACAACTCACCGGAAAAGAATACGAGGTCAAGCCATTTGACATCAGAATAGACGAAAACACGTTATCATACTATCTTATAGGTTATTCAAGACTGAAAGGAAGTGAGAGTGATTTTGAAAGCCATTCATTCAAGTTAAGCCGTATTAAAGAATGTCGGTCAAAGCACAAAGAAACCAAATTATCATATGCAGAAATAAAAACAATAAAAGAGATCAATGATAAATTTGGGAGTGCATATATTGCAAGAAATCTTGTAAAAAAAGATATAGAAAAAACTATTGTGCGCTTAACAAAAAATGGGTATGAAAATCTATATCTAAGAATTGTTTCTCACCAAAGACCTATTCCGATTACGTCCCCTAAGCAGATCAGTTTAAACGGTGATGATTATTATGACTTGACTTTTGATTGTTCGTATCAGCATATTAGAAACTATTTCTTCTCATTTGGTTCAGAAGCTGAGATCATTTCCCCTTTATTGCTAAGAGAAATGTTTATAAATGATTATAAGAGATCACTTGAAAGATATCAAAGTGATTAGTTTTTACACAACGAAAAAGACAGATACCTCAAATATGAAAGTATCTGTCTTTTGTTGTTATAGCCCGCCTTATTGGCATTTGCTCAATAGTCGTTTAAAAACTCCTATATAAGTATTGATCTAAAAGACGGGATTTTTCATCTGAACTATTCTTCAAAAAACTTCCTTGCGCCGCCCGTTTTGCGTTTTGATTTTAAACGTTGTTCGCCGCTAAAAACTTATTCCAGCCTCTAGTCTCTAGATGGGTTTTCCCCCTTGTGCCTAACAGTCTCTTCGCATTCCCAGAGAAAATATTCTCCCTCTCCTTGTCCGTGTACAACGGATTAAGTGCTAGCTCGCCTATGTACATTGCGGGCGAGCAGATCGGAAAGTCCGATCCGAACAAAAACCGCTCCGAGCCGCACATGTCTATCCCGTGCCTTAAAACTCCGTGGCGGAAAATTCCCGTACCCGAAAGGTCAAGATAATAATTTTCGCTCATCTTCATTCGCTCAAAGTGCCTTTGCGGGTTCTCCCCGTCACCGGGGTGCGCCGCAACGAACGTCACTTTCGGGTGTTTTTTTACCATTTCATCTATCTGGTCATTGTCAATAGTGTGGAAATTTACGATCATGTCATACATCTGCGCAACGTCAAGTATCTCGTCAAATTCTTTGCAGGAATAGTCCGACCATTCGCACATATACGGCACAAGCTCGCCTATCAGCTTTACGCCCTTTTTGCTCATTTTTTCGATTTCCTCACAGCTCTCGCGGACATACTTCGGGTGAACGTGAAAACCCGGAGTGTAAAACCCTTTGTATTGCTCGGCAAGCTCCAGCGCCGTCTTGTTTGAAAGCGCTATCTTGTCCCAGAGCGTCGAGCCCTCGGGAAATTCCCTCAAAAGGCTAAGCGCCGAACCGCAGATATGCGAAATACCTAGGCTTTTCATATATTCGGGAGTATTCTCTGCGGACATATTGCAATATTCCTTGTGCCTGCAAATATTCTCCTCGGGAATTTTAAAAGGGTGCGTGTGAAAATCAATTATCTCAAATTCCATTTCTTCTCCTTTTCAGCGTATAAACTCCGTGGCTTCGCACCTGAGCGTAAAATATTTCAGATCTTCTCCCGTTAAAAGCGCATGAATTTCAAGTCCGTTTTCGGCTTTGTATATCTCGTCATACAGCCAGACCGCGCCGATCAGATCTCCGTCCTGCTCGACTATTTCGGCGTTTTTGAAAATAACGCCCTTGCAGTCGGTAAATCCTCCCGAATTGTCAAATCTTACGGCAATATCACCGCCGTCTTTTTCGACCGCCGTTATCTCGCAGTCGTGGAGGCTCTCTTTTGTAAATTCGGGCATTTTATCGCCGAACTCGCGCTGTTCTTCTTCCATAAGCTCGTTCATCGCCCGCTCGGTCTTTTCTTCATTTTCCCTGCAATAATTTTCAATAAGCCATTTGACCTCGTTCGTACAATAGTCCAGCGCCAGCACCCTAATATCCGCAACCTTTTCGAGTATATATTCGGGGAGCGACCTTTCGAGCAACTCTATATTATACTCTTGAGCCTTGGCAAATTTTGCCTTTATGCCGTCGGGATCGAATTTCGGAGGGGTAAATTTTTCTCGGGCTTTGTTGTATTCATCTAAGGTTGCAAAATCAAGCTGATCGAAATAATCCTCAAACCTTGCCTTTGATGATTCTTCGGCAATCATAAGCTGTTCTTTTTCCCTTTGAGAGTAAACATAATTGTAAAACTCCTCGGAAAACTTCTCCGCTTTTTCGTCTGCCGTTAAAAGCAGATGAAATCCCGTTTTCTGCGTCAGTTCATACCATTCTTTGGTACAGTATTTCATTGTGTTCACCTATATAGTAAATTAAATCATCGGCAAGTTCGGATAGTAAAACCGCCGCTTGGTTTTCATTTCTTACTTCTTACCTCTAATTTCTTATCTCTGTTTTTGCACAAGTCTTTCAATACACACTCTCCGCACTTCGGGTTTCTTGCAATGCAGACCTCTCTGCCGTGCCAAACGAGCCTATGGCAGAACAGCGCGCCCTCATCGGGGGGAATTATCCCGCGGAGCTGTTTTTCTACAGACACGGCGTCTTTTCCCTCTGCAAGACCTAACTTATTTGTAATGCGTATAACGTGAGTATCGCAGACAATTGCGGGCTTTCCGTAAAGGTCGCCTACAATTAAATTTGCGGTCTTTCTCCCTACTCCCGAAAGTTTTACAAGCTCCTCTATGCTGTCGGGTACGGTAGAATTGTAAATATCCCTAAGCTGTATGCACATTTCCACAATGTCCTTTGCCTTTGTATGAAACAGCCCGCAGGACTGTATGTACTTTTCGACTTCGGAAACGTCTGCTTCTGCAAACGCTTCTATTGTCGGAAATCTTTCAAACAGCGCGGGCGTTACTATATTAACGCGCTTGTCGGTGCATTGTGCAGACAAGCGCGTAGCGATAAGCAGTTCGTGCGGTTTCTGATATTCGAGCGCGCACTTAACGTCGGGATATTCTTCTTTGAGCCGCTCGATAATCTGTGCGGCGAGTTTTTTCTTTGATACAGCCAAATCAGTTGTCCTCTTCTTCCATTATCCGAACGGCGCGGATCTTCAGTATGTTCCTGTCCTCAACCTGTAAAACAATGAGCCTTACTCCCTCGTATTCCACGGACGGCGGCACAAGCTCCGTTTCCTCGGGGATATATCCGAGCTTATCCGTTACAAAGCCCGCTATAGTTTCATATTCGTGATCTTCGGGAAGCTCAACGCCGAATTCTTTGAAAACGTCCTCGGGATCGGCTTCTCCCGAAACGTCATAAGTGTTTTCGTCTATGCGCGTTATCTCGCTCTTTTCGTCGTCATATTCGTCCTGGATATTGCCCATAACGGCTTCGATTATATCTTCGAGAGTGACAATTCCCGCTGTTCCGCCGTATTCGTCCACTACGACAGCCATTCCCGCCTTGAGCTTGTTCATGGTTTTGAAAATATCCGAGCAGGGGCAAGCCTCGGGAATAAAGCTGACGTCGCGCAGAAAGTCCTTTATCTCAAAGTCCGAAAGATCCTGCTTTCCGATAAGACACAGCAGGTCTTTTACAATAATGATCCCGACTATCTTGTCGATAGATCCGTCATATACGGGTATTCGTGAAAAGCCCAGATCGAGCGCGGTATAAATAAGGTCGTCGAGCGTAATTTTGTTTACGTCAACTCCCACAATAGCCGTTCTGTGCGTCATAACGTCCGCTGCATTAAGCCCCGCAAACTCGAAGATGTTGTTTATCATCTGCGCGGAATCTTCTTCTATTCCGCCCTCTTCTTCGTCCTTTGCCAGAGCGTCTACGAGGTCCATAACCTCGTCCTCGGTAACATCGGCATAGTTCGCCCCGAGCGCTTTTTTCAGAAGCGCAGAAAGCCCCTTTTCAAGCCAGATAAGCGGAGCGAGGAAAAACCTCGCGGTTTTGTGTTCGTTTTGCTCATTTCGTTGATTTTCCGAGCTACTTCGGGCACCGTCAGAATCCATATAGAATTTCGGAAAGGTACGTTTTCTCTCAAACCTGTTTTCAAACCCTGCAGGTTTTTTGCCGATCAAAGCAACACGCTAGAGGTTAGAGTTAAAAACCAAGCCTTGTTCTCTCATTTCGGCAAACTTACTGTTTGAAATAATTTCCTTTCCTTTACTCCTTTCATATTAAAAATAATAATAATTTGCAGGCGGTAGCGTTCCCGCCAAATTTCACTTATTCACCGAAAAATAATCTCCTGCCGTTTTGGTTCGCAATTTCGATCATTTCTTCGGTCGAAATGCCTTTTATCTCTGCCATCTTCGCGGCGGTATACCGTATCATCGAGCTGTCGGAGCGCTCGCCCCTGTGAGGCTCGGGAGCCATATAGGGGCTGTCCGTTTCAAGAAGAAGCCTGTCGATAGGTATGACCTCGCACGCCTGAACGGCTTTCTTCGCGTTCTTGAAAGTCAGCACGCCCGTAAAGCCTATATACATTCCGAGCTTTATTACTTCCTGCGCGGTTTCCGCCGAGTATGAAAAACAGTGCATAACGCCCTTAGGCTTATATTCACGGAGTATTTCCATAGTTTCCGCACAGGCGTCGCGCGAGTGTATAATTACGGGCAAGTCCAGCGCTTTCGCCATTTCGAGCTGTCTTATGAAAACATCACGCTGAACTTCTTTTTCGGGCGCATCGTCATAGTGATAGTCAAGCCCTATCTCCCCGAGCGCAACGACTTTCGGCATTTTAAGCATTCTTCCGAGCCGTTCTTCCCAGCCGCTTGGGAGCCTCCCCGCGTCCTCGGGGTGAATGCCCGCAGAAGCGTATATCATATCATATCTCTGCGCAAGGGTTATCTCTTCTTCCGAAGCCTCTAAATTACAGCCTACCGCAAGAATGCGCTCTACGTTCTTCTCCGCAAGACCGTTTAAAACTTCTTCCAAGTCCTCGGGAAAATCCCTTTTTAAATAGTGCGCGTGAGTGTCAAAAATTCCCATTATCTTATTGTGCTTCCATTCGGAACGTCTTTGTCAAGGAAAAGCACCCTCACATCATCTTCTCCCGCGTCGCAGGCTAATATCATTCCCTCGGACAATTCTCCGCAGAGCTTTGCGGGAGCCAAGTTCGCCACGAAAACAATCTTCTTTCCGACAAGGTCCTCGGGCTTATACCATTTCGCAATTCCCGAAACTATCTGCCTGCCCTGCCTGCCGTCGTCAACGGTGAGCTTTAAGAGCTTCTTTGCTTTCGGTATCTTCTCGCAGGCGGTTATTTCTCCGCTTCTGAGCTTTATCTCGGCAAATTGGTCAATGCTTATGATATTCGCCTTGTCGAGGTCCTCGTCCTCGCGTATGGTCTTTTTGGGCGTTAAGATGGCGTTCAGCTCGTCAATTTCCTTTTCAATGTCAATTCTCGGAAACAGCACTTCTCCCTTTTTAACTGTAACGTCTGCGGGAAGTTTTCCGAATGTTCCGAGCGTGTCATATTCAACATCTTCCGCTTTCGCGCCTATCTGCTCGAATACTTTCGGCATTGTCGAGGGCATAAACGGCAAAAGGAGCGCCGAGCATATCCTTATTGTTTCAAGCAAATTGTACAATACCGACGCAAGACGCGCTTTTCTGCTCTCGTCCTTTCCGAGCTTCCACGGCTCTGTTTCGTCAATATACTTGTTGGCTCTCGAAACGACTTTGAATATCTCTTCGAGCGCATTTGAAAGCCTTGCTTCTTCTATCAGAGGCGAAACCTTTTCGCAAAGAGCTTTTGCCATTTCTGTGAGTTCATCGTCGAGCGGTTCCGCTTCGCGCTCTGTCGGCAATGTTCCGCCGAAATATTTGTCAGCCATTGCTACCGTTCTGGAAACAAGGTTTCCGAGGTCGTTCGCAAGGTCCGAGTTTATGCGGTTTATCATGATTTCATTCGAGAAATTGCTGTCCGAGCCGAACGGCATATCCCTCATTATCTGATACCTCACCGCGTCCGCTCCATAGCGTTCCGCAAGCATAAACGGATCTATGACATTTCCTACGGATTTTGCCATTTTCTGCCCGTTAAAGTTTATCCAGCCGTGACCGTAAAGCCTTTTCGGAAGCGGAATTTCCAGCATCATCAGCATAATTATCCAGACAATTGAATGAAATCTTACGATCTCTTTTGCCGTTACATGCATATCCGCGGGCCAATATCTGTCGAAATCGTCATAGGCGTCGTTTTCATAGCCGAGCGCGCTTATATAGTTTGTCAGCGCGTCTATCCAGACATAAACAACGTGCTTTTCGTCAAACGTAACGGGAATTCCCCAGGTAAAGGAAGTTCTCGAAACGCAGAGGTCCTCAAGTCCGGGTTTGATGAAATTGTTCACCATTTCATTTACGCGCGACTTCGGAGTAAGATAGTCGGTTTCGGTGAGGAATTTTTCTATTCTGTCGGCAAAATCCGATATTTTCAGGAAATAAGCCTCCTCGTGCGCGTCGATAACAGGTCTGTGACAGTCTGGACAACAGCCTTTTTCGTCGAGCTGGCTCTCCGTCCAGAAGCTCTCGCAGGGCGTGCAGTATTTTCCCGTATACTCGCCCTTGTAGATATAGCCCTTGTCATAGAGCTTTTTGAAAACGGACTGAACGGTTTTTATGTGATAGTCGTCGGTCGTGCGGATAAAGCGGTCGTTGCTTATTCCCATAACTTTCCAGAGCTTCTTGAAATTGTCAACTATCGGATCGACATACTCTTTCGGGGTTATGCCGAGCTCCTTTGCTTTCTGCTCGATTTTCATTCCGTGCTCGTCCGTACCCGTAAGGAACATAACGTCATATCCCTGCATACGCTTGAACCTTGCGATAGTATCGCAGGCTACGGTCGTATAACAGTGACCGATATGAGGATTTCCCGAGGGATAATAGATCGGAGTTGTTATATAAAACGTCTTTTTTTCCATAATTTTCTAATTGCACCTTTCTTTGCGGTCGCTGATATAATTTTTTCTCAATATGCTTAATAAAGAAAACTTTTTGAAACCGCATAATACTTATACATATTATAGTACAAATCTGTTAAATTTTCAAGGGCGGAGAAATAAAACAAGAAAATTTTACATTTTTCATAAAAAACACTTGATTTTTTTGAACATTTTTAGTACAATATATTTAGACGCAAAAAAACGAGGGTTTAAACTGTGCAATTTGCTGATTAGCCCCCTAGCGTTCGGAACAAGAAGTATATTTACGAAAGAGGTAAAAGAAATGTCAAACAGGCTTTTCCAAGGCATCGTGCATCAGATGAGAGATGCGGTAAACAGAGTTGTCGGCGTTATCGACGAAAACGGAACCACTATCGCCTGCAGTGATTTGGGAAAGGTCGGGAACAACGGGAACGACTTCTTTGCGATCGAGCTTTCTGATTCTCACGAGGTCTTTATTCGCGAAGGATATACTTACAAGCCGTTCGGCATACATGTAAAGCCCGACTATGCTGTATTTGTCGAGGGAACGGACGAATATGCGTCCAGATATGCAAACGTTATAGCCGTTTCGCTGTCGAATATCAAACAGTATTATGACGAAAAATATGACAGAAACAATTTCGTCAAGAATATCATTCTCGACAACGTTCTTCCCGGCGACATAAGCGTAAAGGCGAGAGAGCTCCACTTCAACGGCGATATCGGCAGAGTTGTCTTTCTTATCAGCGTTATCTCGTCAAACGACGTTTCGGCGTGCGACGTTATACAAAACCTGTTCCCCGATAAGAACAAGGACTTTGTATTCAACATCACCGAAAACGACATCGTGCTTGTAAAGGAAGTCAAGAACAATATTGACGTAAAGGATCTCGAAAAGCTCGCAAGGAGCATTTCCGACACGCTTTCGGGAGAATTTTTCACAAAGGTCAATATCGGCATAGGTACGCCTATCATCGGTATAAAAGAGCTTGCGCGTTCATTCAAGGAGGCGCAGACGGCTCTTGAAGTAGGAAAGGTATTCGACACAGACAAGAATATCGTTTCTTATGACAATCTCGGAATTGCAAGACTTATTTATCATCTTCCGACAACGCTCTGCGAAACATTTCTGAAAGAAGTGTTCAAGAAGAACTCGATAGAGTCGCTTGACCACGAAACGCTGTTTACTATCCAGAAATTCTTTGAAAACAGCCTGAACGTTTCCGAAACGTCAAGAAAGCTGTTTGTACATAGAAATACGCTTGTTTACCGCCTTGACAAGATAAAGAAGCTCACGGGACTTGACCTAAGGGAATTCGACCACGCTATTATTTTCAAGATAGCGCTTATGGTAAAGAAATACCTCGCGGCTAATCCTACAAAGTTCTGATATAAAAAAGGCAGAAATAAAAGGTCAGCAAAGTATAAAAAGTTCGCAGCCGCGGGGGCGTTGCGGCTGCGGATTTGCGTTTGTTGATATCAGAGATATTTTTTGGGGGAAACTAAAATGGTAGAAATGAAAAACGTCAACGTTCGATACTCGGGGGGAGTTGACGCGCTTGTTGACGTAAATCTCCGTATAAACGACGGAGAATTTGTATTTATTGTCGGGGAAAACGGCGCGGGAAAATCAACGCTGATGAAACTGATGATGAGAGAGATAGTGCCGTCCTCGGGGAGAGTATTTGTAAACGGCTATAATCTTTCCAAAATGAAAGGAAACAAGATAGCGAAATTTCGCCGTTCAATAGGCGTTGTATTCCAGGAGTTCAGGCTTATACAGGATTTCACCGTCTATGAAAACGTCGCTTTCGTTTTGAGAATAGCCGACCAGTCGGGAAAGTACATAAGACAGAGAGTGCCTTATGTGCTTAATCTTGTTGAACTTAACACAAAAGCAAAGAGCAAAACAAGAGAGCTTTCGGGCGGCGAGCAGCAGCGCGTCGCTATTGCGAGAGCGCTTGCAAATGATCCCGGGCTTCTCATTGTAGACGAGCCGACGGGAAACCTCGATCCGCGCCATTCTATGGAGCTTGTGGGGCTGCTTAAAGAAATAAACAGCTGCGGTACGACCGTTATTATGATAACCCACGAGCATGAGCTTGTGCAGTATTTCGGGGGAAGAATAATAAATTTCGACAAAGGCTCAATTACTTTTGACAGGGTGATCGGAGGCAGCGATGAAGACAAGTAATGTTAGCTACCTCGTTAAAAAAGGAATTGTGTCGGTCTGGAAGAATTTCATAATGTCGTTCGCCAGCTTTTGCATACTGCTTGTAAGTTTATTGCAAGTGAGCATTACGGTGCTGTTTATGCTGAACATAAACATCATTATGAAGAACATTGAGAACACGAACGAGATAACGATATTTGTCGAAAAGGGCGCAACAGAAGCGCAGAAAGACCACATAAAGAACGTTCTCGAAAGCGACAGCAACCTTACGGACATTGTATATAAATCCGCCGATGAAGCGCGAAAGAAATTTGAGGAGAGTATGGGCGAAGCCTCGGACCTGTTTGATTATCTTGAGGAAAACCCTATGCCCGAAACGTTTCTTGCGAGGGTAAACGACCTTACAAAAATAAAGTATTCCGTGGAGAGCATAGCGAGCATAGACGGAGTAGAACAGGTAAAAGCGCCCTATGATTTCGCGGCTGCGCTCATAAATATAAGAAATACGTTTTCGATAATCATTATAGCTATACTTGTGACGCTTGTAGCCGTAAGCGTAGTTGTTGTGTCGAATACGATAAGAACGAGCGTTTTCGCGCGCCGCGAGGAAATTTCAATTATGAAATATGTCGGCGCGACAAATGGCTTTATAAAGCTCCCGTTCTTTGTGGAGGGTATGTTTATAGGCGTACTCGCGGGAGGCGCGGCGTTCGGGCTGACATGGTTCATTTATAATTCGGTATTTTCACTGTTCAGCGCGGAGAACTTTTCGCTCTGGCAGATGTTCGGATTTTTCAATCTCATTCCGTTTGAAAACATCATGTGGATAGTGCTGGGAGCAAACTGCCTTGCGGGAGCGCTGCTCGGCGCGGTAGGAACGGTAGTAAGTACGGGCAAGTATCTTAAAGTTTAAAAGAAGAATTTTCTTACTTCTTACATCTGAAAGTAGGAAAATAATGTTTGGTTTGAGGTCTTATTTCTTACATCTCAAAGTATGAAAATAACGGTTAGGTTCAACTCTTACATCTTACCTCTAACCTCTTACATCTAAAAGCGAGGACTATTTTGAACAAAAAAATTTCACTTGGCGTGGCAATAAGCCTTATAGCTATAGGCTGCGCGATAACATTCGTTCTGACGTGGACTATATCTTTGAACGTCTATAATTCAAAGATAAGCAGTGTTCAGAAATACGACGGAGCATACGATAAAATACGGCAAATGGACGCGGTAATACGCAGCAACTATATCGGAGAGATAGACGAAGAAGCCGTTAAAAACGGCATACTAAGCGGATATGTAAACTCCATAGGCGACGGGAATGCGGCCTATATGACGCCGACAGAATACTACCGCAAACAGCAGATAGAGAGCGGCGTTGTTACGGGCGCGGGCTTTGAGGCATACGAGGACGGCTCTGGCTATCTCGTGGTTTCATCTGTCTATAAGAACAGCTCCGCGGACAAAAACGGTCTTATGACGGGCGACGTTATAACCGAGATAGACGGCAGAAGCGTTACGCAGATGGAACCCGGAGCGGCTCTCGAAAAGATTTCGGGCGAGATAGGCACGCAGATAACGATTGGCTATCTCCGCGACAGCGAAAGCTACACCGTAAATCTTATTCGCCAGCAGACGGAAATTGAATCCGTTACGGAAGAAATGCTTGAAAACAAGGTCGGTTATATCCGCATAAGTTCGTTCAATCAGAAAACCGCCGAGCAGTTTTCGCGTTCTTTGAACACCGTCCTTTCAAATAAAGCGACTGCCCTTATAATCGACATAAGGCAGAACAAAGGCGAGGTGTTCTCGGTCGTAAAGCCTATGCTCAACCGTATTCTGCCCGCGGCAGTTGCGGCAAGCGCGGAGTATAAAAACAACGTCATAAAACCGCTTATTGAAACGGATTCGGAGCAGCAGCTCGATATCCCGATAGCCGTGCTTTTGGATTCGGGGACTTCTTCCGCGGCGGAGCTGTTCGCCGTTGCGCTTAAAGACGAGGGCAACGCGACACTTGTCGGTACAAGGACAAGCGGAAAAGCAACGGTCGTTACTACCTACGAATTCCCCGACGGAGCGGCGCTCTCCATTTCGACCGCAAAGGTCATTCCCTCAAAGTCCGACTCATACGATAAAACGGGAATAAACCCCGATTATGTCGTAGAGCTTCCCGCGGGAATGTATGTCGATTATGTGGAGCACGAGGCTGACACCCAGCTTATAAAGGCGCTTGAGGTCATTTCAGCAGGAAACAGCGCAAATTAAACATGAAAGTTTCTGCGCTTTTGCGCGATAATTAAAAACAAACATCAGGAGGATAATTATGAACAAACCTATCACAGTATTGACGAGAAAGGGAGAAGAAAAGCTGAAAGCGGAGCTTAACGAGCTTCGCTCGGTACGCCGCCGCGAGGTAGCGGAAAAGATAAAAGTTGCGCTTTCATTCGGCGACCTTTCGGAAAACAGCGAGTATGACGAAGCCAAAAACGAACAGGGCATTATCGAGTCGAGAATTGCCGAAATTGAAGCAACGCTTGCTCATGCGCAGGTCATTGATGATGATGATATTTCAACCGAGAAAGTCGGCATAGGAACGACCGTTAAAATTCTCGATATTGAAATGAATCAAGAAATGGAATTTAAAATAATCGGCACAAAAGAAGCCGATATAAACAACGGCAAAATGTCCGACGAAAGCCCCATAGGCGCGGCGATCATGGGCAAAAAAGTCGGCGACGTGGTA
This sequence comes from uncultured Clostridia bacterium, assembly GCA_947627205.1. Taxonomy (GTDB): domain Bacteria; phylum Bacillota; class Clostridia; order Oscillospirales; family Ruminococcaceae; genus CAG-115. Next base: position 26,682 of record CANQVE010000014.1, read on the forward strand.
GACGTAGAGGCGCCCGTCGGAGTAATTCAGTTTAAGGTTCTGGAAATAAGAAAAGAAGACGAGGAATAATCATAAATGACGGAAAATAACAACGAAGAAGCAGTTACGGAAATAACGCAGGAGGAGCTTGACGAACAGCACAGAGTGCGCCTCGAAAAGCTCGCCGCGCTTAAAGAAGCGGGAAACGATCCTTATACTATCACGCAGTATCCCGTTGACATTCACAACAGCGAGATAAGAGCGCGCTTTGAAGAGCTTGAAAACAAGGACGTCTGCATCGCGGGACGCATGATGACTCGCAGAAACATGGGAAAGGCGAGCTTTATCGACATTCGCGACAGCTCCGACAGAATGCAGGTCTATGTCAGAATAGACAACGTTGGCGAGGAAACATTCAAGGCTTTTAAAAAGTGGGACTTGGGCGATATTGTCGGAATTAAGGGCTTTGTCTTTAAGACAAAAATGGGAGAAATTTCCGTTCATGCGAGCGAGATAGTTCTTCTTTCAAAGTCGCTCCTGCCTCTGCCCGAAAAGTGGCACGGCTTAAAGGACAAGGAAGAGCGATATAGAAAGCGTTATCTTGACCTTATCGCAAATCCCGAAGTAAAGGACGTTTTCGTAAAGCGCTCGAAGATACTTTCGGAAATAAGAAAATTCCTCGACGGTCACGGATATGTCGAGGTAGATACGCCTGTGCTTTTGCCTATAGAGATAGGCGCTTCTGCAAGACCGTTCAAGACGCATCACAACGCGCTCGACATTGATATGTACCTTAGAATTGAAACGGAGCTGTATCTCAAAAGGCTTATTGTCGGCGGATTTGACAAGGTTTATGAAGTTGGCAGGATTTTCAGAAACGAGGGCATGGACGCTACTCATAATCCCGAATTTACGTCAATTGAAATGTATCAGGCGTACATCAACTATTTTGAGATGATGGATCTTATTGAGGAATTGTACAGGACGGTCACCCTCAATGTCTGCGGCACCGATACGGTTGAATATCAAGGACAGCAGATAGCCGTAGGAAAGCCCTGGGAGCGCCTTACCATGATAGACGCGGTAAAGAAGTACGCGGGCGTTGATTATAACGCATGGGAAACCGACGAGCAGGCGAGAGCCTGCGCAAAGGAAAAGGGCGTTGAGGACGGCGTAAATGCAAATTCGACAAAGGGCGATGTGCTTATAGCGTTCTTTGAGAATTTTGTAGAGGACAAGCTGATACAGCCGACGATAATCTACGATTATCCCGTTGAGAATTCACCGCTTGCAAAGCGCAAGACGGACGATCCCGCGTTTACTCAGCGTTTTGAGTATTTCATAAACGGAACGGAATTCGGAAATGCGTTCTCCGAGCTTAACGATCCTATCGATCAGAAAGAGCGTTTTGTAAAGCAGGTAGCCGCAAAGCGCGCGCAGGGAGGAAACGACGCGCAAGTCGACGACGATTTCATAACCGCGCTCGAATACGGACTTCCCCCAACGGGCGGTCTGGGATTTGGATTTGACAGGCTTGTAATGCTGCTGACAAATTCCGCAAGCATTAGAGATGTTCTGCTGTTTCCGACAATGAGACCGATAAATGATTGAGGATAAAGCGAAAATCGTTTGAATTTAACCGAGGGAGTGATTATATAAAGTTTGCCATTTCATACAGTTGCGGAAAGGATAGCACTTTGGCGCTCCACAAGATGTTGGAACAAGGACATGAACCCGTGTGTCTGGTCGTTATGGTAAATGAGGAAGTAGGACGTTCCTATTTTCACGGCGCTGACAGCACAATGTTAGAGCGTTATGCAAAAGCTCTGGGACTTCCTATGATAGCCTGCCCGGCGAATGGGGAAACCTATCGGACAGCATTTGAAACAGGTTTGTCGAAGTCAAAAGCAATGGGCGCTGAAGCGGTCTGTTTTGGCGATATTGATATTGAACAAAACCGCAAATGGGAGGAAGACCGCTGTAAAGCTGTCGGATTGTTTCCTTGTTTTCCGTTATGGCAGAAGGCGCGGGAAGATATTGTTTATGACCTTATTCGGCTCGGCTATAAATGCCTGATTAAAAGCGTTAATCGGAGCGTTTTGCCTATGGAACTCTTGGGAACATTTGTTGATGAAACGTCAATTTCAGTTATGAAATCGGCGGGTATTGATATATGTGGAGAGAATGGAGAATACCACACCCTTGCTGTTGATGGACCGATTTTTCGGAAACCTTTGGAATTTCAAATCGGTGATAACATCGAATTGGGAGATTATGCGATAGCAGATATTAAATAATAAAGAAAGAACAACACAAAAGCAGCGAGAAAATTAACGGGTGCCTTAGCTCCTTGAAAGAGAAATTGAACTTTTTCGCGGCGGCTGACAGGAAAAGAATTGAGTTACTAAAAGAGGTAAGAGTTTTGGTGGAAAAGTTGTTTGCTGTGTGAAACAACTTTTCCATTTCAATTTTGTATATTGTCAACATACAACGGGAGAGAAAAGAAATGTGGTTCATTCTTGCACTACTGTCCGCGGTATTCGCGGCGCTTACTTCCATATTGGCAAAGATAGGAATAGAGGGCGTAAATTCAAACCTTGCAACTGCAATAAGGACAATGGTGGTAGTAGTCTTAGCGTGGGGAATGGTTTTCCTGACCGATGCGCAGGGCGGTATTACGAGCATAAGCAAAAAGAGCTGGATATTCCTTATATTGTCGGGCTTGGCTACGGGTATTTCGTGGCTGTGTTATTATAAAGCACTACAGGTCGGCGAGGCGTCGAAGGTCGTGCCTGTTGATAAAATGAGCGTGGTAATTACGATAATTCTTGCGTTCATTTTCCTGCATGAAAAAGTTACCGTAAAATCAGTTATAGGCTGTATACTTATCGGCGCGGGAACGATTATTATGGTCATTTGACAGTGTACAGTAAACAGCGAATGTGTCCGCTTCGCGGACGATATTAGATTGTTATGAAGTTTGAAGGTTTTTGAGTGCCTATTGTCCAAAAACAATCAGAATATTATCCGCCGCAAGGCGGATACTTTCGCTGTTTACTATACACTGTACATTGTCAACTGTCTACGCAACCGTCAGTTGACAAATTTCCGCGTGCGAATGGTTGACTCGCAACCATTGTTTTTGCTATGATGATAATATCAAAAACAAAGGAGGTCTTGCTTATGAATATAGCAGACAGAATACAATTTCTTAGAAAATCCAAAGGAGTATCGCAGGAAGAGCTTGCGGAAAAGATCGGCGTTTCCCGACAGGCAGTTTCTAAATGGGAAAGTGAACAAAGCACCCCCGAATTAGAAAACATTATTATAATGAGTGACTTTTTCGGGGTAACGACAGACTATATCCTAAAGGGGATCGAGACGGAGCCGAAAGATAATAAAGAACAACAAGGCAGAAAACTTGCAGGCAATATTCTTTATATCGTTTCAACAGCAATTGTTTTCATAGGACTTTTTTGTGCTTTCTGCGGATACGGATATGCAGAACATTCATTGATGGCTGTTTGGGGTTCTATGATCATTCAGGCGGTCGGTATAGTCTGTTATGGTATCGGGAAAGTATTGTCGTCAAAAAAAGCTCCGTTTTGCGTTGATTTGCTGAATATAGCAGGCGTCGCCTTTATGCCTGTTTCTATGATCACGGGATATATTTCAGAGCGTATATTACACTATGGAGGAATTACTCCTTATCCGAGCGATATTATCCATTTATTGATATTCGGCGTAGTGTTTGCCGCGCTCATAATTATGAGTTGTATTTTTTTAAAAAAGCAAAGGAATTCATCACGCTGACAGCTTTCAATTATTCAAGCTGACGTTTGGATACCGCTCGTCCCGACCTTTATTTGTCATCAAAAAGCGCGCGTCTTTTCGGCAGCATTTTACCTCTTGAAGATACGAAAAAGTTTCCAATAAGAACAGATCCTGAGAAAAATTGTCAAAAACCCACAGAAAATTCCGAAATAAACTGCAAAATATTTTAATTTCTGCATAAAAAGAAGTTTACAAAAAGTTTAAATTTAAGTGTTAGTATAATTACAAGTAAAAATATCAGCATTTAAGGTGATAACTATGAAAACAGGACTTATTCTCGAGGGCGGCGCTGTTCGCGGAATATTTACGGCGGGCGTTCTTGACAGACTTATGGAAGGCGGAGTTTATTTTCCGTATGTTATAGGCGTTTCGGCGGGCGGCGGAAACGCAATGAGCTATGTTTCAAGGCAGAACGGACGCACAAAGGATATGCTAAACGTTCCGCGTTCGGAGTCTTATTACGGCTTCAGGCAGTTTTTGGGAACAGGCAAGATAATAAACCTTGACAAAATGGTCTACGAATACCCGTTCAAGCAGTTCCCGTTCGATTTCGATACATATTTCCACAGCGGAATTGAGACCGAATACGTCTGCACCTGCTGTGAAACGGGAGAAGCGGAATACTTTTCCGAAAAGCGCGACGCAGACCGCCTTTTAAAGATAACAAAGGCTACCTGCTCTGTTCCTATGCTGTGCGATCCTGTTGAAATTGACGGAAAGCATTATCTTGACGGAAGCATTGCGGATTCGATACCGCTTGAACATGCGCTTGAAATGGGCTGTGACAAGCTCGTTGTTGTACTGACAAAGCCGAGCAGCGACACACCTCCGACCGATTACAAGAAATTCCATGCGGTAATTCACGGCATGTACAAGCGCTATCCGAAGTTTGAAGAGGCTTGTATGACGCGCGTTGAGCGTTACATAGAGAATGTAAAGCTGATGAACAAGCTCGAAGAAGAGGGAAAGATATTTGTTTTCAGACCATCGCTCCCCGCTATCTCAAAGTTTGAAAAGGACAGCGAAAAGATCGGCGAATCTTACAACGACGGCTATATGCAGGCAGAAAGCAAAATAGACGAGCTTTTGGACTGGATAGACGTGAAGCTGGTAAGCTGATAATAATAAAATGGGGCTGTTGGCAGTTGACAGTATACAGTGTACGCATTGAACGCTCATTGAACGCTTCGCGCACAACGCTGTATTCAGTAACACCCGTAATGCTGTCCGCTGAATATTATGCATAAAAAGATAAGAGACTAGAGTTTTAAATTCTAGTCTCTAAGTTTTTTCTCTGAAAAACAAATAACTTTATCTCTTAAAAGTTCCTATAGGCTCTTACTTTACACTGTACACTGTCAACTGTATACTGTCAGATCCCTGCCGAGTAGTTCGGCGCTTCTTTTGTGATGTAAATATCGTGCGGGTGGGATTCTTTAAGTCCTGCGCCCGTTATTCTGATAAACTCCGCTTTCTCCTGGAGATCCGCTATTGTCGGACATCCGCAATATCCCATACCGCTTCTTATACCGCCGACAAGCTGGAATATCGTGTCCGCAACAGATCCCTTATACGGAACTCTTCCCTCTACTCCCTCGGGAACGAGCTTCTTCGACTTGTCCTGGAAATATCTGTCCGCCGAGCCTTGCTTCATTGCCGCAAGCGAACCCATTCCTCTGTAAACCTTAAACGAGCGTCCCTGATAAATTTCAACATCGCCCGGCGCTTCTTCACAGCCCGCGAGCAATGATCCGAGCATTACGACATTCGCTCCTGCCGCAAGCGCTTTTACTATATCTCCCGAATATTTAATACCGCCGTCGGCAATAACGGGAACTCCGTATTTCGCCGCCGCGCACGCGCAGTCATAAACCGCCGTTATCTGCGGAACACCGATACCCGCGACAACTCTCGTCGTGCAGATAGAGCCCGGTCCTATACCGACCTTTACCGCGTCGGCGCCTGCCTTTATAAGATCCTCTGCCGCCGCCGCTGTCGCAACATTTCCCGCTATTACAGGGATATCGGGGAAAGCGTTCTTTATCTTGTCGAGCGTCGTCATAATGTTCTTCGAGTGACCGTGAGCCGAGTCGAGAACAAGAACGTCTGCCTGCGCCTTTATCAGCGCCCCCGCTCTGTCGAGTACATCAGGCGTAATTCCTATAGCCGCGCCGCAAAGAAGCCTGCCGCTCTGGTCTCGCGCGGTGTTGGGATATTGAACTGACTTTTCAATGTCCTTTATCGTAATAAGCCCTTTTAGCATTCCGTTTGCGTCTACAAGCGGAAGTTTTTCTATCTTGTGCTTTCTTAATATTTCCTGTGCGCCCTCAAGAGTAGTACCAACGGGCGCGGTTATGAGATTTTCCTTTGTCATTACCTCGCCGATTTTCTGCGCCTGGTCGGAAATAAAACGCAAGTCGCGGTTCGTGAAAATGCCCACGAGCTTTCCGTCCTCAACGATAGGCACACCGCTTATCCTGTACTTGCCCATAAGAGCGTCAGCGTCGCCGACGCTGTCATTCGGCGAAAGGAAAAACGGATTAACAATAACGCCGTTTTCAGAGCGCTTTACTTTGTCTACCTCATCGACCTGCTGTTCTATAGGCATATTCTTGTGAATGATACCTATACCGCCCTCACGCGCAATAGCTATCGCCATTCTCGATTCCGTTACAGTGTCCATAGCCGCGGTCATTATCGGAGTGTTGAGACTTATCTGTTTAGTAAGATTTGTTTTTATGCTGACCATGTTCGGCGTAACGTCGCTCCTCGCAGGAATGAGCAGAACGTCGTCAAATGTAAGACCATCCTTTACAAACTTTTCCTCGTAATTACAGTTTAACATACATATTCCTCCTATAAAAGTCCAGCTACAGGCTGTAGAGAAAGTCCCAGATACTAGGAAGCGTTGCTGCAACTAGCCTTTGTGGCTGTTCGCATTATGCGCGTGCGCGCATAACGCTGCAACGCTGACGACGTAGATGGGGCTTTATCTACAGTCTGTTTCCTCCTCTTTCACATACTCTTCTTAATTGTTATTAACTTATATTATACACGAAACAAAAAAATTTTGCAAGCATAATTAAAAAGAAAAATAGACAAATATCTTCAATTTTTTCTTTTCTGTTTGGAACATTTTAACGCACTTGTACAAAAAATGCTAAAAAACATCTTTTTTCACTTGACTTAAAGGGCTGTTTATTATAAAATATATTTGTATGGTGTAATTTACTATAAGTGGGAGTATAATTTTAATTTAAAATTTGTATTCAGACTGTATAAATAGAGAAGATTATGAATGTTGATAAAAACCGAAAGGAATGATAATTTATCAAAAAGACGATAATTTCCGCGTCGCTTCTTGCGTGTGATTTTGCGAGCCTTGCATACGAAAGCGAACGCTGTGCAAAAGCGGGAGTAGATTGGATACATTTCGACGTTATGGACGGGCATTTTGTAGAGCAGATAACCTACGGTTCGCCTGTCCTCAGATCAATAGACAAGGTTACGGACAAGTTTATGGATGTTCATCTCATGGTGGACAACCCCGAAAGGCAGATACCGCTTTTCGCGCGTTCGGGCGCGGATCTTATAGACGTACATATCGAAAGCAGTAAAGATGTTTTCGGGTGTCTGGAAGAAATACGCGCGTTCGGGCTTAAATCGGCGGTCGCTGTAAAGCCGAACACTCCCATAGAAGAAGCATATAAATATCTTCCGCTTTGCGATATGGTGCTTGTTATGACGGTAGAACCCGGCTACGGCGGGCAGAGCTTTATGACAGAAATGATGACAAAAGTAAGAAAGCTCCGCGATTATGCCGACAAAAACGGCTTTGCCGACCTCGACATACAGGTAGACGGGGGAGTGAATACCCGCACGGCAAAGCTCGCGCGCAATGCGGGAGCAAATGTTCTTGTCGCGGGAACGGGACTTTTCGGCGCCGCTGATATGAACGCCGTATGCTCCGCTCTGAAAGGAATTTAACTATGGCGGAAAATGCCAATAATTTGCCCGTGAGGGCTTATGCCGAAAGATTTGTTTTTATGGCGGCAGTCGTTGTGCTGGCGGCGTTTATGCAGGGACTTAGAGCCGCGGTGGTCTGCGCCGTAGCGGTCGTTTCGGCAATGGCTGTAGACGCGCTGTGCTGTCTGGCGAGAAAACAGCGCTATGCTCCGAAAGACATGGCTGTGCCGTTCTGGGGGCTTTGTTCGGGAATTATGATGCCGATAAGCGCTCCGATCTGGGCGGCGATATTGTCTGCGGCGGTCTGCATAATTGTCGGAAAGCACTTTTTCGGTTCTTCGGACAATATCCTGTTCTGCCCGCCCGCTATATCTACGGCTTTTATGATACTCTGCTATCCCGCGCAGATGCTGTATTTTCCGAAATACGGAGAGACATACCCCGTTTTCGGGAGCTATAACGGCACGCTTATACACTCCGCAGAATATTCTCTGCGCATAGGCTATACGCCGTCCGAGGATATCTGGGATACGCTCCTCGGATTTACAAGCGGTGCAATAGGCACAATTTATATCCTTGTAATACTTGTCTGCGGGATTTGCCTTGCAGTCCGCAGAAAGGCAAGTCCCGCCGCAATGCTTTCGTGCATAATAACGGTAGGCATAATGGCGTTCTTTTTCCCGAGGGCGAAATACAGCGCATGGAACTCGGTATTCTACGAGCTTTCTTCGGGATATCTGCTTTTCGGAACGGTTTTTTTGTGTGCCGAGCCGTACCGTATGCCGAAAAGAACTTCCGCGCGCATAATCTACGGCGCAGTTCTGGGATATATAACCATGATGTTCCGCGCATACGGAAGAACAGAGGGCGGATTTATATTTGCACTTTTGGTAGTGAGCGCGCTTACGGACTGTTTTGACAGGTTTGTGGACAATTTAGCATATTGGAGAAAGTCTTATCTTTCTTCTTTTGAAAAGAACAAAGTTAGCGTACAGAGCGGGGATATGAAGCTCACGGACACGCAGGAAATAATGATACCCGAAAAATACCGCTATAATACCCCGCCCATTGACGGAAAGATAAAGAAACATAAAGGACGCCGCAGAAACAGGAGGGACAATGGAAAACAATAACAAGCCCTTAAGTTACGACGGGCTTTTCAGACAAAATATAGTGCTTGTGAGCGGACTTGTCTCCGCCCCGATAATAATAGCCTGCACGACGCTTATGCATGCGCTTGTCCTTTCCATAGGCTTTTTTATGATATCCTACCTGTCCATACTGATATGCAGGTTTATCCCGTCAAAGATAGCCTATACTTTCAGGATAATGCTCTATGCGCTGGTGGCGGCGGCGCTGTATATACCGACGGTATTGCTCCTCAATAAACTGTTTCCCGAAGCCGCAAATCAAGTCATGCTGTATATCGGGCTTATGACGGTAAATTCACTCTTATTCGCAAAGACCGAAAGCCGATTTTATCTTATCCCGCTTGGGAAAATGGCAATAGACGTTCTGGTTTATATTGCGGGATTTGCACTCGTTGCGTTTGTTGTCGGCTTTATAAGAGAGATCTTGGCAAACGGAACGCTTTTCGGAACAGAGATTTGCCCCGCGATTATGCCCGCGGCTAGCTCTCCGTTTTTCGGGTTTATACTTGTGGGATTGCTTGCGGCGCTGTGCAGGGCAATTTCCGAGCGCCGAAAGGAGCGCGGAGATGGCTGAAGTTTTTGCAAGAATGATAAGCCTTGCGATGATCGCGATTTTTTCACAGAACGCGGTATTTGACAGGGCTTTCGGCGTGGACGTAGCGATATACGCTTCAAGAAAAAATCACCACATAATCGGCTTTACCGTTGCCACAACTATTATGACGACGCTTGCGAGCGCGGCGGCGTATGTTTTCGACATAATGCTTCTGCCGACGAAATACGGATATTTGTTTATGCCGCTTATTTATGTGGCAATTGTGAGCATACTCTATATGATAGGGCTGTTCGTGCTTTGGAGAGCTTTTCCGAAAGTGTTTTACAGAGTAAAACAATATGCCCATCTTGCGGTATTCAACCTCGCGGTATTCGGAGCGCTTTTCCTAAACTACAATTTCGGAAAGGGCTTTGCGGGTTATGTAGGTTACGGTTTCGGTACGGGAATAGGTTTTTTCCTTGCCTGTTTCCTGCTGAATATCGTACACGAAAGATTTAACAGCGAAAAGATACCCCGTATGCTCAGAGGTTATCCCATAACGCTTATTTTTATAGGAATAATTTCTTTGGCATTAAACGTTTTAGTGGGATATATGACGGAATTTTAAGCATATAATATATTTATAGTTATTTTATTACAATTATTGGGAACAGAGGTCACGGGCGTTGAAATACAAAAAGACAAAGATAAAGATAAAACGAAGTAAAGTCAACCTTTACAACAAGAGAAAAAACAGAAAAAAACAGATCGCGGCTATAATAATAACCGCCGCGGCGGCGTGCGCACTGTGCATTCTGGGATATGGGATAGGAAAGCCTCTTATAGATTATTTCCGAAACCGCGATTCGATAATTTCGTCGTCTGCAATGTGGACGCCCGAGGGCTCGGAGACACAGGAAAGTTCTTCGGGCAATTCAAGCGCTCCCGCTCAAAGCTCGTCATCTGCTCCCGTTGAACAGCCCAAGCCCGTTATGACAAAATCGGCTTATTTCCTTTCGGGAGAAGCGGCGTTAAGCTCGGCTACGCTTAATTCGGAAATATCTGCGGCAAAATCCTTGGGGCATTCAGTCATAGTAGTAACGCTTAAAGACGGCGACGGAATGTTCCTTTATAAGACTGCAATTGAAAAGGTGCAGACAAAAGGCACGCTCACCGCCTCGCAGATAGCGTCTGAAATAGAAAAAGCGGGGCTTATCCCCGCTGCAATGATAAGCACTCTTAAAGACAAGACAAACGGAGTTGCTCTGGGGTGCTGTTATAAGTTTGAGAGCGGCGCGACGTGGCTTGACGACCGCCCCGGAGTGGGAAAGACATGGCTCTCGCCCTTTGACGAAAAGACGGGGGAATTTATAAAGGCTATTACCTCCGAGCTTTCAGCGGCGGGATTTAAGCGCATTGTCGCGGTAGGGACGATGTACCCGAATTTCTATTCAACGGACATTTCGGAAAACCTCGCCCATTTACCGCTAAAAGACAGGACAAAGCGCGCAGAAGCGCTGTGGAATGTTATAGCTTCGGCGAAAGAGGGCTGCGGCGAAGCAGAGCTTTATATAGAAATGGACGGCTCAAAGCTCATAGCGTCAAGAAAAGACGGAACGAACGCAGAAATGGCGTTCACTCCCGAACGGCTCAAAACCGCGAACCTTATTGTTGATTATTCTCCGTCGGAGTCCGATCCTTATGCCGAAGCGCAGAAATTCATTGAAAAACTGAAAACGGCTCTTGACGGCGCAGAATGTGTCGTAAGAATAAAGGGAAATTCTCAGACGGCGATCGAAAGTGTCAAAAAAGCATTTGAAGAGGCAGGAATTGAAGCCTTTTCACAATAATTTCAAAATTATAGGCTTGATTTTTAAATCATAAAGCTATATAATATATTTAATTACCAAATAATGAAAAAATGGAGGACGATTTATTTATGATGAATTTACTTATGCTGACGGCTGAAGCAGGCTCGAGCACGCAGGTCGCAGGCGGAGGGATCACTGTTGCCTCGCTTTTGTCGCTTATACTTCCGTTTGCGGCGGTCATTCTTATTTTCTATTTCCTTATTATCCGCCCCGAAAAGAAGCGCAACAAGGAAATGCAGGAAATGTTAAGCAACATCCAGGTTGCCGACGAAGTCATAACGACAGGCGGAATTATCGGGCGCGTTCTTTCCGTAAAAGAGGACACCGTTCTTATTGAAACAGGAAGCGACCGCACAAAGATCCGCGTTATGAAAAGCTCTATAGCTAAGAACAACACCGCCCACGAGGCTCCCGAAGAAGTTGCCGAAACAAAACCCGCAAAGAGCAAAAACGGAAAGACCGAGATAAAATGAAGACCGATCTGCGCGTTGTAAAAACCCGCGCCGTCATCAAAGACACTCTTATTTCCATAATGTCCGAAAAGGAACTGTCGAAGATAACCGTTTCGGAGCTTTGCGAAAGAGCAAGGATAAACCGAAAGACGTTCTACCGCCATTACCGCGAGATAAACGACGTAAAATCGGAGCTTGAAAACGAGGCTTTAGAGGAGTTTTCAAAGAGCTTTAAAAACGGAAGCATACTCGACATAAGAAATATCATTACGGGGATAAGCGATGTTCTGAAAGACAGGCGGGATTTTTATGCGAGAATGTTTAAGTCAAACCCCGATCTGTTCAGCAAAGGCAGGCTAAAGACAGCTCTTTCGAGGGCTCTTGCCGCGACGCTCCGCAAATCGGGCGCAAAGGAAAACGAGCTTATGTCCGCCGCGGAATTTACAGCGGCGGGAGTTTTTTCGCTGTATTCCGAGTGGCTCGAAGAGGGCGGAGATATAGGCTTTGTGACAGAAATCTCCATAAGGCTCGTAACGGGCGCGCTTTCGGATCTTATTCGTAAAAGCTGAACAAAGAAAGGTAAAAAATGGAGTCGGTTTCAATAATCGCTTTTCAGTCGGTCGTTATGCTTATACTTATCATAACGGGATTTTTTCTCAGAAAAAAGAACTTTTTGAACGACGAAACGACGAAACAGCTTTCAAATATTATCGTCACTGTTATAAACCCGATACTTATTTTTAATTCATATCAGACCGAATTCAATTCAAAGCTGATACGCGGGCTTTTGTCCGCGGCGATACTCGCTTTATTCGCGCACGTTCTGTTTATCTTTGCGGCAAAAGTCCTTGTGAGAAAGACACACAGCGACTTTGAAACAGAGCGGTTTTCGCTTATATACACAAACTGCGGATTTATGGGAATTCCGCTTGTAGAAGCGGCGTTTGGTCAGGAGGGCGTGTTCTATCTGACGGCGTATATAACCGCGTTCAATCTGTTTATCTGGACGCACGGCGCGGCGCTTATGAGCGGAGAAAAGCCGACGCCCAAAGGACTTTTGAAGATAGTTTTGTCGCCCGCAATAATCGCCATTTGTCTGGGACTTGTGACATTCTTTACGGGGATAAGGCTTCCGCAGATAATACAGGAGCCTTTAAACTATCTCGGCTCTATGAATACTCCGCTCGCAATGATAGTTTCGGGATCGACCATAGCGGGCGCGGGACTTAAAGCCGCATTTACAAACAAGCGCGTTTATCTTTATCAGGCGTTAAGGCTCTTAATATTGCCCGCAGTAACTGCCGGAGCATTTGCGCTGACGGCGTTTGCGGGAGTTTCGCCTATGGTGATAAGCGTTATGACTATTGCGGCGAGCGCGCCGACTGCCTCGCTAACAATAATGTTCGCCCACAAATACGGACGAAACGCAGGGTATGCTTCGAGCTGTTTTGCGCTTTCGACATTGTTCAGCATGGTGACAATGCCGTTAATTTCAATGCTGTCGGGGTATTTCGGTGTACTGACGGGCTTGTGAAAATTGCCCAATAAACATAACTTAAATTTGTAATAAATTATTGTTGCAAATTATTGAAAATAATGGTATAATAATATTGCTAAGATTTTTAAAAGCGTAGGATAGTATAAAGTCCTAAGGACTTCTATACTTCTTATATATTTTCCCCAATTATTTTTTTGCCGAGAAAACTGTTTTCCCCAAACAGTCGGCGCATGATTTCGGTTCCCGCGAACACCCCCTTGTTCGCGGATTTTTTTTGGTAAGACGGCGAAAAATCGCCTATAATAAATAAACGGAGGTATAAATAATATGAACTGTCCAAACTGCGGAGCGCCTATTGATGAAAAGACCGTCGGAGCAGCAAACGAGTACAAGCCGATATCCATGTGGGGATATTTCGGCTATGAAATTCTCTTTTCGATACCTTTGATAGGGCTTATTCTGCTTATTGTATTTTCGCTGGGAGGAACGAAGAACGTCAACCTTAAAAATTTTGCGCGTTCGTATTTCTGCTATACCATAATCGTTTTAATTTTGATAGGTATACTCGCTGCGGTACTTACGGGAATGGGAGTAACCGCAGGGATAGGTTCCTTGTTTGATCAGTGACGTAGTCGGAGTTTAAGCCGTGTTTGCTGAATATAACATATAAAAAGAAAAAAGAGGCCGGAGTTTAACTCTAGCCTCTTGCTTCTGTTTTTCTGCCTGTAGAAGTCAGTGAATGCCGTTAGACAGCGTAATACTAATAAACAACGTATCGGACTATTTATTCTGTTTAAACACGTCTGCTACGTCGGTTATTGTGATATACGCTGTTTTGTCTATCTCGTGGACTATGTTTCTCATTTTTCCTATCTGAAAGCGGTTCATGACAAAATACACGACGGTCTTGGGCTGTCTTAAATATCCGCCCTCGCCCTGCATAATTGTCATTCCCGTTCCGAATTCCTCTGAAAGCCTTGCGCATATCTCGTCCGCTTTGGATGTTATTATCATTGCGGATTTCGCTCTGTCAAAGCCCTCTACTATAAAGTCTATCGTTTTCAGTCCCGCAAAATAAGTGACAATGGAATAAAGAGGGAGTATCCAGTTGTTTAAAAGTATACCGCACAGTATGTAAAGCAGGACGTTGTAGATCATTACAAATGTTCCGACCGTTATGCCTATCTTTTTCGCAAAGATGACCGCCATTACTTCTATGCCGTCCATTGCGCCGCCGAACCGTATAGCGACTCCGCTCCCTACGCCCGAGATTATTCCGCCGAACAGCGCACATAAAAGCAGGTCCTGCCCCGCAAGAGGGGAAGCCATGTCAACGTCTATCGGAAGAACGTCGGTTATCAGCCAGGCGGCGACAGAATAAACTGCGACGGTATAAATGGAATAAACTGTAAACGCCTTTCCCTGTTTTTTCAGACCGAACGCGAAGAGGGGAACGTTGAGAATTATAAGGAGCATTGAAAGGGAGATATAGTCGGGGGTTATCTGGGAGAGGAGCATAGAAGTTCCCGAAATACCGCTGTCGTAGAGCTTAACGGGGGCTAAGAACACAGTTATGCCGAAAGCGTTTATAATGCCTGCGGCAGTGAGGGCGAGGAAGTTTGTGAATTTCAGGTTTTTCAAATCGTATCATCCTTTTCGTTTTGTGCTGATTTTATTATACACCGAAAATGAGATTATGTCAAGGGAAACAAGGGAAACTATTTAGCTTGTACACAAACTGTTGTCTGTCGTTCAAAAATTAAGCTCCATTTCAATGTAAACCATTTTCATAAAAAAGTTTGTGCAATTTATTGTACTGTATATGTTTAAATCTGGTTGACTTTGGGGGAAAATAATGTTATAATAAGAATGGATTATTAGCAAGGGGTGATAGTATGCGTAATATTTCATTCGATGTTGTTGCGCTGCTTATATTTGTGCTTCTTATCATCTCTGTTTTTTCAAGAAAGATGACAGTAAGCAGAAGCAACAAGTTGTTTCTGATATCTTTGTTCGTAGGCTTTATCGCTACTGCTTTCGATATATGCCGCGCTTTTTCGGAATTTTATGCACCGGCAAACGAGGCTATGTGCGAAACTTTCCATATAGGCTATCTTCTGTTCCATAATCTTCAAGGTCCTATCTACTCTATGTTCGTCATCAGCTTTATGGATATGTGGCATAAGCTTACACAGAAAAAATTATATGTCATAGCGCTCGGTCTGCCGTGGGGAATAGTAGCAGTCTTGCTTCTGACAAATCCCTTTACGCACTTTATGTTTTCGAGCGCGGGCGGATATGCTCACGGACCGCTTTTCTATTTCGTCTATGTTTCGGGAATTTTATACTTCCTCGTTGAAGTCTGCCTTATCTTCCTCGGACGAAAGAACTTCAGCCGTATGCAGATATTTGCGATGTTTTCGGTTATACTGCTTTTGTGTACGGCGATGATACTCCACAGAGTTTTCAATTCACAGCTCCTCGAATGCGTTGCAGTCGCGCTCGGCTGTTATATTCTGACCACTACCGTCCAGCGCCCCGAGGAATATATCGACACAACGACGGGACTTTTCAAGCTCGGCGCTTATGCCCGCGACGCGAAAAACTCTTTCAGAAATCAGAAACACTGGCATATAGTTATGCTCAATATCGCAAATTATGACAGCGTTGTACGAATGATAGGCTTTGAACAGTCAACGGATCTTCTGAAAGTGATAAGCGAAAAGATATCTTTCATAAATAAGAGCCTCGGAAAGAAAGGCATTGCTTATTATCTCGACACGGGCAGGTTCAGAATAAATTTCCCCGACAAGCACAAGGACGACGCGGAAGTTTATGCGAATATGCTCAACACCGAGCTGAAGAAAAAGATAT
Organism: uncultured Clostridia bacterium; assembly: GCA_947627205.1. Lineage (GTDB taxonomy): Bacteria > Bacillota > Clostridia > Oscillospirales > Ruminococcaceae > CAG-115. The sequence continues at coordinate 42,842 of CANQVE010000014.1, forward strand.
GTCTAAACGGACTTGATATCTCGCTTATTCCGTGCATAGTGGTTGCACATTGTCCCGAGGATATTGAGAGCTTTAAGTCGCTTATGTCATTCGGACAGGATTTTCATACAAAGGTCGTTCATTCGGGAATTGTTCTTAGCGCAAAAGAAGTCTACAATCCCGACGAATTTAAGGTATCGAACAATATCGACGCGATAATAGAAAAAGCTCTCGCAAACCACAGTTTCCAGGTCTATTATCAGCCTATCTATTCGATTGAGAAGAAAAAGTTTATTTCGGCAGAGGCGCTTTTAAGGCTCTATGACGAAGAACACGGCTTTATCTCGCCCGAAGTTATTATTACAGCCGCCGAGAAAAGCGGGGCTATCCACAAGATAGGCGAGTTTGTGTTTGAAGAGGTCTGCAAGTTTATTTCGGGCGGAGAGTTCGAGAAACTCGGTCTTGAATATATCGAGGTGAACCTTTCCGTAGCGCAGTGTATGCACGGCGACCTTGCGGACAAGATACTGCTTATCATGCAGCAATACAATGTCCCGACCGATAAAATTAACCTTGAGATAACGGAAACCGCCGCGAGCTTTGCGCAGCGCGTTATGACCGAAAACTTAAACAAGCTCTCGCGCTCGGGTGTTTCATTCTCGCTCGACGATTACGGCACGGGTTATTCAAATATGAAGCGGGTTATTTCACTTCCGCTGAAAATAGTAAAGCTCGACAAATCGCTTGTTGATGAACAGCACAACCCGAAGATGTGGATACTTCTGCGCAATACCGTTCAGATGCTGAAAGCTATGAATATGCAGATAGTGGTAGAGGGAATAGAAACGCGGGAAATGGTAGACTTGTTCTCCGAGTTAAAGTGCGACTTTATCCAGGGGTATTTCTTCTCAAAGCCCCTGCCCAAAGCCGAATTTATAAAGCTAATTGAAAATTCTTCGGAAACGGCATAAGGGCTGACAAAAAAGTTAATAAAAAGCGCTTGTGGTGTAAAACATACCGTTAGCGCTTTTTATATATTCAAAAGAAATTTGAAAAATATGGGAGGTATTAAATTATGTGTACGGCTGCAACTTATTTAACCGAAAAAGGTTTTTATTTCGGAAGAACTCTTGATTATGAGTTCTCTTACGGTGAGAGGATATGCGTTGTTCCGAGGAATTTTGCTGTCGGTTTAAGGCACGAACAAGCGCTCGCAAAGCATTATGCAATTATCGGAATGGCAACTATTGCTGACGATTATCCGCTGTTTTATGACGGTGTAAATGAAATGGGGCTCGCTATGGCGGGGCTTAATTTCGTAGGCAATGCCTGCTACAACGTCGGCGAAGAGGCAGGGAAAACCAACATCGCCGTGTTCGAGTTTATCCCGTATATTCTCGGAAAGTGCGCGAATATTACAGAAGCGAAAAAGGAGCTTGAAAGCCTGAACCTTATAGGCGAGGCGTTCAGCGAAAAACTGCCCTGCGCACAGCTCCACTGGCTGATATCCGACAAGAGCGGTTCAATAACGGTCGAATGTACCAAAAACGGAATGGACGTTTATGACAACCCCGTCGGAGTTTTGGCGAACAACCCGCCGTTTCCGCAGATGATGAACGCGATAAGCGACTGTGCAAATCTTTCGCCGAAACAGCCTGAAAGCGTATTTGACGGCAAAGCTCCGTTTTCGTCATATTCGCGCGGAATGGGCGGGATAGGGTTACCCGGAGATCTTTCTTCAAAATCGAGGTTTGTTAGAGCGGCGTTTGTAAAGCTGAACTCAAAGAGCAACGGCGAAAAACTGTCCGAGATATCGCAGTTTTTCCATATTCTGGGTTCTGTTGACCAACAGCGCGGGTGCTGTGAGGTAAAGGAAAACGATTATGAGATAACGATCTATACGGGCTGCTGTGACTGCGATAACGGAGTTTATTATTACACGGGCTATGACAATCACCAGATAAACGCCGTGGATATGCACCGCGAGGATCTCGATTTGTCGGAACTTAAAGTATTTGAGCCGATATTTACGGAGCAGATAAACTTTATGAACTGAAAGAGCAACAAAACGTAAAAGGCAAGAAGCTGTTTTTAGCGGGGAACAACTTCTTGCCTCTGATTTTAAACGCTCTTTGAGATATCAAACGGCGTTGTCTGATAAACAAAATAGTTCAGCCAATTTGTGAACAGAAGTGTTGAATGCGCTCTCCACTTGAGTTCGGGCTCTTTTGAGGGATCGTCGTCGGGATAATAATGCTTCGGTATCTGAGGGCTCATTCCCTTTTCAAGGTCACGGCGATATTCGCTGTCAAGCGTTTTCGCGTCATATTCCGAGTGTCCCGTTATAAAAAACCGCGAGCCGCTTTCGTTTCCGACGGCGTAAACTCCTGCTTCGTCGGAAACCGCCATAAGCCTTAGATCGGGATGTTTGAGGATATCCTCGGCGCGCGTTTCGGTGTGGCGCGAATGAGGCGCGCAGAAAACGCTGTCAAAGCCGTGGAAAAGACGCGACTTCGGCGTGAGGAGCTTATGCATAAAAACTCCCGAGCATTTTTCTTTGAGCGGATATTTTTGGATACCGTAATGGTGGAACAGCGCCGCCTGCGCTCCCCAGCATATATGGAGAGTAGAATGGACGTGTGTCGTTGTCCAGTCCATAATTTCGCAAAGCTCCTGCCAATAGTCAACTTCTTCAAATTCAAGATGTTCAACGGGCGCGCCCGTAATAATAAACCCGTCGAAATTTCTGTCCTTTATATCGGCAAAGGTCTTGTAAAATTCAAGAAGATGCTCCTGTGGAGTGTTCTTGTTTTCATGAGTGGACATTCCAACAAGTTCTACTTCTATCTGGAGCGGAGTATTCGACAGACATCTGAGTATCTGCGTTTCGGTAGTAATTTTCGTGGGCATAAGGTTTAAAAGACCTATTTTAAGAGGTCTGATATCTTGATGGAGCGCGCGGTATTCGGTCATTACGAATATGTGTTCATCTTCGAGCACGCTCTGCGCGGGCAGTCCGTCCGCGATCTTTATCGGCATTTCACATCGTTCCTTTCATTTGTCGTACAATATAGATTATATAAAAAAATTTTGATTTTGTCAAGTAGAAGCAAGCATTTAGAGGTAAGATATAAGAAGTAAGAGTTTAAGACGGGATGTTGTTTGCTGAATATAACGCATAAAAAGAAACAAGAGGTAAGAATCTAAAATCTTACCTCTTACCTCTAACCTCTTACTTCTAATGGTCTAACCTTTACAAAAAAGATTTTTTTGGTCGAGCTAAAAGAAATCGTCCCGCAGCAGCGTGCGGGACGTATTAGGTGCAGGGCATTGCCCTGCTGGCGGAGAACGAGGGATTTGAACCCTCGCGCCGGTTACCCGACCTACTCCCTTAGCAGGGGAGCCCCTTCACCACTTGGGTAGTTCTCCGAATGATGACCGTTTATATTCAATCACAAATAGTATTATAACATAACCGCTTTGATTTGTCAATAGCTTTTTTTAAATTAACATATATGCAGTGTGTTATGTTACAATAGATGTGAGACAAAAGGTATAGAAAAAGTGGTTGAGATCTGTTATAATAAAGTTGTCACACC
>CANQVE010000015.1 GCA_947627205.1 uncultured Clostridia bacterium
AATTCCTATCCTCAACTTTATTTTGATCTCCTTATTTTTTTATATTTTTTGTCTCACATCATTGACAAAAGTACATTAAAAGGCAGAGGCAAGAATTTAAATTCTTACCCCTGTTGTCAATTGACAGTATACAATGTACAGTAATAGCCTAAAGGCTGTTTGCTGAATTAAACGTATAAAAAGGCTAGAATTTAAACTCTAGCCTCTTTTTTTAATACTGATTTTTTGTAACGCTTTATCCAAGCTCTTTTTTGCAATCCTCAAGGAGCTTTTCGTCCTTTTCAAGATTTTTGTTTTTGGTAACTGCACTTACTATCGGGACAATTATCAGTCCGAAAAGCATTGCGATCGCGCCTGCGTTTATCGGAGAAGCGAGGTTAAGCGGGAGCGCCGCCGCCGCTTTTGTCGCTTCGGGGAAGAAACCGAGGCTGAATATAAACATGTGCACGACTGTTATGCCTACGCCCGAGATAAAGCTCGCCCAGACGGCGGCTTTTGTTATCTTCTTTGAGAACAGTCCGTAGAGGAAAGGCGCAAGGAATGCTCCCGCAAGAGCGCCCCATGAAATTGACATAAGCGTTGTTATATAAGCGTTGGGGTTAAGAGCGATTATTACGGATATAAGCAGGAACACCGCGATAAGTATTCTCATTATGAGCACCTGCTTTTTGTCGCTCATACCTTTCTTCATCATGGGCTTTATCAGGTCAATGGTGAGCGTTGAGCTTGAAGTCAGCACGAGCGAGGACAATGTAGACATTGAAGCCGACAGAACAAGCACTACCACTACTCCTATCAGGAATTCGGGGAGCGCGTCTTTTAGCATTTGAGGCACGATAGAGTCAAACGCCAGTTTTCCGTTTACACTTTCAATAAGCGTTTCGCCGTTTGCGCCCGTTCCGTAAAGTCTGCCGAAACCGCCCATGAAATACGAACCGCCCGCTACTACAAGCGCGAAGATAGTAGAAATTATAGTACCGCGCTTTATTGCCGAGTCGTCCTTTATCGCATAGAACTTCTGCACCATCTGCGGAAGTCCCCATGTGCCGAGAGATGTCAGAATTACAACACCTATAAGGTTTATCGGATCGGGACCGAAAAGCGTATTGAGAGAATTTGCGGGAACGCCTTTATCGGTTATCTGTCCGAGACCGTTAAGCGCTTCGGTAAATCCGCCCTTTCCGTTTACAACGCAGACAACGACCGCAACAATTCCTATAAGCATGATTATTCCCTGTACAAAGTCGTTTATTGCAGTCGCGGTATATCCGCCGAGAATAACGTATGCCGCCGTAAGCACCGCCATGCCTATAAGGCATGCTTCATAAGGCAGATCGAACGCCATGTTGAACAATCTCGAAAGACCGTTATAAACAGACGCCGTATACGGGATAAGGAAAACGAAAACAATTATTGCCGAAACTATCTTCAGCGCCTTTGAGCTGTAGCGCTTCTCGAAAAATTCGGGCATGGTAGAAGCGTTTAATTGTTTTGTCATAACTCTGGTTCTTCTGCCCATTATTATCCACGGGAGCATAGAACCGATAATTGCGTTTCCTATGCCTATCCATGTAGCCGAAACGCCGTAGCTCCAGCCGAACTGTCCCGCATAGCCTATAAATACGACCGCCGAGAAATAGGACGTTCCATAGGCAAACGCCGTAAACCAGCCGCCGATGTTTCTTCCTCCGAGAACAAAGTCTGACACGGAGGACGCTCTCTTGCGGCAGTATATTCCTATGCCGATCATTACCGCAAGGTATACTGCCAGAATTACATAAGTCATAAAAGATCCTTTCCGCTTTAACAGTTTTGCGCATAAAAGCATACAAGCGTTAAAGCAATGAAGTACAACTTATTATAACATATCGTCCAAAAAATGTCAAGTAGCAATATCGGGCTTCCTGATAATCTTTAATTATATACAATATGTATAAAAACCGTGCAAAGCCTTTGAAATAAACGGACTTTACACGGCTGTTCAATTATTTTAACTGAATAGGCTTACTGACGCTTTTTACAGGAGCTTTCGGCGCTGTGACACTTAGAGCAGTCACCGCAGCATGAGCCTTTTCCCGAGCGCCTGTCCTTTACAAGTTTTACTACCGCCGCTGTCAGTGCCAATAATAACAAGACGGCTACAACTATTGTTCCCCAATTCTCCGAAAGAAAATCAAGCATAATATCACTTCCCTGCTCTTATTATATACCGATTTTCCGTTTATGTCAATGTATAAAATTCAATGTCAAGTTTAATTTTCGGACAATGACAAAAATTTTAAAAAACTATTGAAATTTAAAAGCGGATATGGTACAATATATGGTGATATGATTTGAAATTACAAGCAGGAGGTTTAAAAATTATATGACGCCAAAAAGAATGCTTCTTATCTATCCCGATTTTCTTGAAGAGGGAAAATATAACAAAACGCGCCTCGGAAACTACAGCGAGGGGCTTGCTTCAATTTCCGCGGTATTAAAACAGGGCGGATATGATGTTCAGCTTTATCATGAGCTTTATATGCCCGAAAAGGACGAATTTATCGCAAAGGTAAAATCATTCGCTCCCGATACTATCGGCTTTACTTTAAGAACAACTGCTGTTCCGTTTGTATCGGAGATGTGCGGGTGGCTGGACGACGAGCTTCCCGATATTCCCGTATCGGTCGGCGGTTATCATGCGATACTTGTTCCCGACGAGTGCATTAAAATTCGCGGTGTGGATATGGTCACTGTCGGCGAGGGCGAATATCCCCTGCTCGAATATATGGACAGTCTGCGCGACGGCGTAAAAAGGACCGACATTCAGAGCATGTATTTCAAGCTCGAAAACGGCGAGATAATAAAAAATCCCGTGCGTCCGCTTATTGAGGACTTGGACGAGCTTCCTTTCCCCGACTTTGAGCTTTTCGACTATGACAATCTTGACCGCTCGAAAAACTATACGGCGATGGTAATGCTCTCCAGAGGCTGTCTGTTTGCCTGCACATACTGCGGAAACTCGCAGTTCCGCAACATCTATCCGAACAAATTAAAATACTGCCGTTTCAGAAGCCCGAAAAAGGCAATTGAGCTTCTTGAGCTTCTTATCAAAAAGCACCCTTGGATAAAGTTCATAGAATTCCGCGACGCTATCTTCAATATGTACAAAGACTGGTTCTATGAGTTTATGCCGATGTACATTGAAAAGATACATCTTCCGTTTAACTGCAACCTGCGTTTCGACATTCTTGACGAAGAGATGGTAAAGACGCTCAAAGAGGGCGGATGTTATATGATAGACATCGGTCTTGAAAACGGAAACGAGGAGTTCCGCAAAAAGTATCTCCACAGAAACATGAAGAACGACCACATGATAGAAGTATCAAAGTGGTTCAGAAAATACAAGATAACGGCGCTTACTTACAACATAGTAGGCTTGCCTTATGAAACGCTTGAACTGTCGCTTGAAACAGTTAAGCTCAATGCAAAGCTCGATGTGGACAAGGTCATTCCGAACATCTTCTACCCCTATCCCATGACGATACTCGAAAAGACGGCGCGCGACGGAGGATTTATAGATCCGACTGTTGATCCGAACGATCCCGTTCAGCTCCGCATGCCTCAGTATCCGAAATACGACATTCTCTATATGGCGTACAACTTCAACAAGCTCGTAAAGAAATACAAGGCTATATATGAGCTTCCCGAGGAAAAAGCGAAGATCGCCGAGGCTAAACTTGACAAAAAGATAACCTCGCCGAACTATCCGAGAAAGATGCTGTACAAGGCGGCAAAGGCGAAAGAGGACGCGTTTATCAAAGCGAAGAAAACGCTGAAAAAAGTCTCGCCGAAGATGTATATTTACTTGAAGAACAAAACAATGAAAGAAGTAAAAAGTTAAAAAGCCGACCGCCGTGATTTCTCACGGCGGTTATATTATTGTATGAATTAAAAATTTTGTTGTAATATTTCATAATGTATGTCCATAGAATTTACAAAAAACGAAAGGACAAACGTTATGAAAAAATGTAAGATAAGCGACCTGTTGATCTTTATTCTCTCGACGGAGCTTGCGGGTGTTCTGTCGAGCCTGTTTTCGGGGAATTTCGGCGATATTTATTCAGCCCTCGAAAAGCCTCCGCTTTCGCCTCCGGGAATAGTTTTTCCTATTGTCTGGACGATACTGTACGCGCTTATGGGCATTTCGGCTTGTATAGTCTATTCTTCGTATGCCGAGCAGAAACAAAAACAAAGCGCGCTTAGAATTTATTGGATACAGCTTATTGTCAATTTCTTCTGGAGCATAGTTTTCTTCAGGTTCATGGCGCTCTGGACTTCGGTCATTGTTATTCTGGCACTGCTTGTGCTGATAATCGTGATGATAGTGAAATTTTTCAGGATAGAGCGCGCTGCCGCCTACATAAACATTCCCTATCTTGCGTGGGTAGCATTTGCGGCGTATCTTAATATTGCAACTGCAGTTATAAACTGATAATTTCTTCCGCAAGGAAACTGCATTCTTCCCTGTCGTGGGTGACAAAAATAACGGTCTTGCCCTCGGTCTTTCTGCGGACATATTCCATGACGGTATGCTTTGTGTCAAGGTCAAGCCCCTTAAAAGGTTCGTCCAAAAACAATATCTCGCTTTCGGCGAGCATTGCGCGGACAATTGCCGCGCGGCGTTTCATTCCACCCGAAAGCTCGCGGACGGGCTTTTCGGCGCAACCGTCAAGTCCCACAAGGCAAAGCTCTTTTTCAATATCCGCTTTTGAATAACGCTTTCCTGTGACAATGCGGATATTTGCGGAGACCGTGAGATTATCGCAGAGCCTGTCCTCTTGGAAAACGGCGCTTATCATCCTTTCAAAGCCGACAAGCGTGCCGCTGTCGGGTTTTATTAAACCCATGAGAATTGACAGGAGCGTTGTTTTTCCGCAGCCCGACTGTCCGACTATTGCCGTTGTTTTGCCCTCGGCGAAATCATGTGTAAAGTTTTCGAGGACTGTTTTTTCGGAAAATGATTTACAGATATTTTCGGCTTTAGGCATTTCGTCCTCTCCTTTACATTCTTTCAATTCTCTTTTGAGCAATGCTCACCAGAAGCAAAAACAGTTTTTCGCAAAGCAGGCTCAGCAGTATTACCGCCGCCGTCCAGGCGAAAAGGTCGGCTGTTTCGAGATAAATTTTCGACATAAAAAGTTTTTCGCCTATAGAGCCGTTTGGTATGCCTATTACTTCCGCCGCCGCTCCCGACTTCCAGCTAAGCCCTATTGCAAGAGCCGACGCAGAGCGAAAATACGGCATGAGCTGCGACAGGTAAACTCCCGAAAATCTTCGCCATGCGGGAATTTTAAAGACCTTTGACATTTCTTTAAGTTTGGGATCGAGGCTGTCTATTCCCGCCTGCATATTTGAACATACAATTGGCGTGCATATAAGAAACGTTACCAAAACGGAAAGGTTCTCCGAATTTATCCAGAAAAGCGCAAGTATCGTAAACGACGCTACGGGTATGGACTTCATAACGGAAATGAGCGGTGAAAAAATGACGCGCACAATGCGGAATTTTCCCGAAAGCACCGCGAGCGCCGTGCCTGCGGTAAGTCCTAGGAAAAAGCCGAGCATTATTCTCCCTGCGGAAAACAGTATGCTTCCCCAGAAATCCGCGGTAACTATAAGCTCCGCAAGCCTTTTTACAACGTCTATCGGAGATACGAGAAGTATGTCGCTTCCTATAAGCATTGCGGCGACCTGCCAGACAACGAGCCAGAAAACTATTCCCGCCGCCGTCAGCAATGTTTTTTTCATGTGCTCACCTCCATTTTTAATAGTTTATAATGATAAACAACTCGGGGTTCGGTATTGACGTTCAGACTGTCGATAAAGCCCCATCTACTTTGTCAGCAGCCCAGCGGCAGGCACAAAGCCTAGCCGCAGGGCTGCTTCCTTGTATCTGGGGCTTTCTCTGCAGTCTGAATATAATTTCCTAAACAGCAAGAATTATCATGCTCCGTAATAAAAATCATCACCCGGCATTGCTCCGCCGACCGACTCGGGAAGCTGTTCAAACAGAACATTAAGATAGCCCGAGAGCTTTTCTTTCATTTCGCTTCCCTTTATGCAGACGATATGGCAGTTTGGAATTGCCTTTTCTGCTACCGCCGCGGGAACAATGTTATATTTTCCTATGAGCTGTGCGGCGTCAGAAACGTTATTGTTTACATAATCGACCGACTCGCCGTAGCGCTTTAGGAACTCCTCTACCGCCTCGGGATATTCTTCCGCAAACGCTTTTCTTACGATAACAATTCCCGTGAGCAAAGAGCTTGAAAGACCGAGGTCGTCCCATGCGTCGTTAAGGTCTACCGCAACGCGCATATTTTCGTTTTTGCTCATTGCCGTGGTAACAAACGGCTGGGGGAGCATTGCGACCGCATCGGGGTTTGCCTCGAGTGCCGCTACGCACTCCGCGTGTTCGCTCTTCCACTCTATATTAACTTTGTCGAGGAGATCGTGGCTTTTGAGTACAAATTCAAGAGCATACTGTGGAGTAGCGCCTTTTCCCGCAGAATAGACGGTTTTTCCCTCGAGGTCTTCTATTGAATTTACGGTATTACCGTTTTCAACGATATACAGAACGCCCAAGGTATTTACCGCGAGCGTCTCTACTCCGCCTTTCGTTTTTGAATAAAGCACCGCGCCTAAATTAGCGGGAACGCACGCTATGTCTATCTCGCCTTTTACCAGCTTTGGCGTTATCTCGTCCGCAGCTCCCGCAAGCTCGAAATTATAGCCGTAGTTATTTTTCTCGTTGTCGTCCATGAGCTTTACCATGCCCATTCCCGTAGGTCCGTTCAATGCGGAGATATTTACCTTTTCGGGAGTTTTTTCGGGCGTACTTTCGGCTCCCGAACTTTCGCTCTCTGCAGATGAACTTACAGACGACGAACTGCTTGACGAGGCGGGAGATGAACTGTCCGGCGAGGAGCCGCCTCCGCCGTTACATGCGGAAAACGCAAACGCGCACACCGCCGCCAACAATACCGAACCTAACTTTTTCTTCATAAAAATGCTTCCTTTCTTTCCGGCAATCTCTTTCAGTCAGCACTCATTTTGAATAGACCGCTTTGGATGTTACTCCGCTGAGTCTGCCGAGCTTTCCCGAAAGCGCGGATATGCTGTCCATAGGCGCGTCAATGACTATGCAGATTATGTTTAATCCTCTCTCCCGATACGGAAGTCCCATTCTTCCGCGGATATAATCTCCGTATTCGTGGAGAAGCTCATTTACGCTTTGGATACTTTCCTTGTCGCTTATTATCATTGAGATTATGGCGACACGGTTTTCCTTGTCCATAGACGTCTCCTTTCATAAAAAACGCGTCTTTCGGATTGCCCGAAAGACGCAGTATCACCATAATTTGTAATCAGCTGTCTTTCGGCGCAATAAATTTTACCGTCAGAGTTTACCGGATCTTTAATTTATAAAGCTGACGAAATCTCGGAAAATACCTCGACTCCGAACACTTTACGAATATATTATACACATTAACCGCGATTATGTCAAGCGGTTTTTAAAAAATCATGCTTTATTATTGTCGATATGTACATCGAGCTGTCTAAAGGGTATCTCGATATCGTTTGCAACAAGCGCCGCTTTTATCTGCTCGGTGAGGTCGAAATATACCGTCCAATAATCGCCTGTCTTACACCACGAACGAACCGTGAGTATTACGGCGTTATCTCCGAGCGTGTTTATTCTTACGTCTATCGGCAGAGCCTTGTCGACCAGCTTATGCGCCTTTATAACGTCGGTTATTACCTTTTGCGCCTTTTCAAAATCGCTCTTATAGGAAATTGAAATCGAAAGGTCAACACGGCGGGTGTCATTGCCCGAATTGTTTATAACGGTAGCATTTACCGCAAGACCGTTGGGAACAAATATCGCCTGGTTTGTAACGCTGTCGAGGCGGGTATGGAGAATGGATATCTGCGAAACAGTTCCCTCCACCCCGTTTGTAACGATATAATCGCCTATCTTAAACGGCTTTGTTATCATAAGCAAAAATCCGCCTGCAACGTTTGAAAGCGAGTTCTGCAATGCTAAGCCTATCGCAACTCCTGCCGTACCTATAACGGTTATAATTGAAGTCGAGGGTATTCCGAGAATGCTCAGAACAATTGTAATAACCAGCACATAAAGCACTATCTTCGCTATCTGGGTAGTAAACTTTACGACCGTAAGCTCGAGCTTTGTCTTTGAAAGTCCTTTTGACATCAGCTTTACGGCGAGCTTTGAAAGAATAAGACCTATGATAAGAACTACTATCGCAAGGATGATCGACGGGATAGCGTTTAAAAAGCTCTGCCAGAGACTTGCAAAAAATTCACCGATAGAACTTATAGCATCTTCGGGCTTGTTTACCAAGTCCTGAACAGCGTCGTTCAGCGTAGGCTCGGAATTTACTTCCGACTCCGCCGCTTCGCTCAATAGATATATTAAATTATTCATTTTAAGATAACTCCTTTTCAAATGCCGCACAAACTGCGTCTGCGTCGGCGTTTCTTATAAGAACGGAAATTTCGTCTATCCCCGTTGTTATCATAAGTATCATCGCCGAGAGCTTGTTCAGTATCTCAAAGACCTTTGCGGCATAACCCACATTGTTTGTCATTTTGCCTGTTTTTATGACGATCTTCCTGTTACCGCTGTTTATCATCGGAGAAACGCAGTCTTTTTCACGGAGCTTTTTTACAACTCCGAGGAGCTTCGGAATTTCATCATCGTTGACCGTAAAACCAAAGCTGAATATCTCCGAAGTCGGCGCGGTCATTGATATCATATCGACGTTTATTCCCGCGTCTGCTACGATTTTCAGCGTATCTTCCATTATCGTCCTGTCGAGAGGAACGTTATAGAAAGAAACGGCGGAAACGTTTTCCGTAACATCAATCTTCATTTTTGTCCTCCTTTATAAGATCGCTCATTGCATAAAGTCCCGCAGGCTTTCCGCAGAGGAAAACCGCCGCGTTTACCGCGCCCGCCGCAAAGACCTCGCGGCTCTGCGCGGAATGTGAAATGGTTATTACCTCGTCGTGTCCCGCGAATATGACGTCATGCTCTCCGACTATTGTGCCGCCGCGGACGGAATGCATTCCTATCTCGCTCTTGTCGCGCGGTTTTCTGACGGAGTGGCGGTCGTAGACATAGTGCTTTGTGTTGTTTAATTCTTCGTTTATTGCTTCCGCTATCATAACGGCTGTTCCCGAGGGAGCGTCCTTTTTCTGATTGTGGTGTTTTTCCACTATCTCAATGTCGAACTCGTTTCCGAGTATCTGAGTTGCTTTTCTTGCAAGCTCAACAAGCAGATTTATGCCGAGCGACATATTGAACGTAAAGAAAACAGGTATCTCCGCAGAAGCGGAAGTTATCCTCGCGCGCTCCTCGTCCGAATATCCCGTAGTAGCAAAAACTGCGGGTACGCCGTTTATCTTGCAGTAAGAAAGCAAGTCGTCGAGAGCCGAGGGGTGGGAAAAATCAATGATAACATCGGGCTTTTCGGTCATGTCAAAAATGCTCTTATACACGGGAAAATCATCATACTTTTCGGCGAGCTTATCTATTCCCGCAACGACCGTACAGTCCTCGCGCTCTTTACAAAGACGGGCGATAACTCTGCCCATTCTTCCGCAAGCGCCCGATATTGCAATTCTTGTCATTTTTTACTCCTTTTTAATTCGACAAAACAATATGCCTTTAAACTTTTCCAACGAGCGAAAGCTCTTCCATTACCGCCTTTAGCTTTGCTTTCATTTCCTCTGTCATAGAGCAGAGAGGAAGCCTGCATTCTCCCGCATTGAAACCCATGATATTAAGCGCTTCTTTTACGGGAATGGGGTTTACGTCCATAAACATAGCCTTGTCGAGAGCATAGAGCTTTTTTGCGAGCATAAGGGCTTCTTCGCGCTTACCCTCAAGATAAAGCGAAATTTCGTTGTGCTTTTCTTCGGGAGCGACATTCGACGTAACGGAAACAAGTCCTTTTCCGCCGAGAGCCATAACGCAGAGCGCCTCGTCGTCGTTTCCCGAATAGATATCAAGGTCCGTCTTTGCGGCGATGCCCATAACGGCGCTCATATTTGCGCTTGCTTCTTTTACTGCTCTTATGTTCGGGTGCTTTGAAAGCTCGACATAAGTATCTACCGCGATATTACAGCCCGTTCTTGACGGCACGTTGTAGAGCATTATCGGGATATTGACCGCGTCTGCTACCGCCGTAAAATGCTTTATAAGACCGCGCTGGGAGGCTTTGTTATAATAAGGCGTGACATGAAGAAGCGCGTCCGCTCCCGCTTTTTCGGCTTCTTTCGACAGCTCTACGGCATAAGCCGTATCGTTTGAACCTGCACCCGCTATTACGGGAACGCGCTTATTTACGCGCTCTATGCCATAGCGGATAACGCCGATATGTTCTTCGTCCGTCATTGTCGCGCTTTCGCCCGTTGTTCCGCAGATAACGAGCGCGTCTATCTTATGCTCTATCTGATAGTCTATAAGTCTTCCGAATTCCTCGTAGTTTATACTTCCGTCCGAATTCATAGGCGTTGCGATAGCCGTAGCGCAGCCCGTAAAAATAGTGTTGCTCATAAAATCACCTTTCTGTATTTATCGAAAAGTTTATGCACCAAAACAATTGCCGATGATCAGTCAAGATAGCCCTTTGCGCAGAGAAGTTCAGCCATTTCGACCGCTCCTCCCGCGGCGCCTCTCAATGTGTTATGCGAAAGGCAGACGAACTTATAATCGTACTGCGTGTCGGGGCGAAGTCTGCCGATAGAGATTGCCATACCGTTTTCAAGATTGCGGTGGAGAGTGGTCTGGGGCATATTGTCCTCTTCAAAATAGTTTAAGAACTGCTTCGGAGCGGACGGGAGCTTTAACGCCTGGGGCTCGCCCGAATATTCTTTCCATATCTTCTTTATCTCGTCCATTGAGGGCTTGTTTTCAAATCTAACGAATACCGCCGCGAAATGTCCGTTTGAAACGGGAACGCGCAGGCACTGCGTTGTAATCGACGGCTTTTCGGCGTTTACTATAACGCCGTCTTTAATCTCGCCCCAAACCTTGAGCGGTTCTTTTTCGGACTTCTCCTCTTCCCCGCCGATAAAAGGAATGATGTTGTCCACCATTTCGGGCCATGTCTTAAAGGTCTTTCCTGCGCCCGATATAGCCTGATATGTGCAGGCGAGAACGTCCGTTATGCCGAACTTTCTAAGCGGAGAAAGAGCGGGAACATAGCTCTGTATCGAGCAGTTGGACTTTACCGAGATAAATCCGCGCTTTGTGCCGAGGCGCTTTCTCTGCGTTTCGATAACAGCGGCATGGTCGGCGTTTACTTCGGGGATTATCATGGGAACATCGGGAACGCCGCGGTTTGCGGAGTTATTTGACATAACGGGGCACTCGGCTTTTGCGTATTTTTCTTCGAGAGCCTTTATTTCGTCCTTTTTCATATTTACAGCACAGAACACAAAATCGACCGACGAAGCTATTTCGTTTATATCGGCGTCAGCGTCCTTTACTATCATGTTCTCCATGCTCTTCGGCATAGGAACGTCCATAAACCAGCGTTCTCCCACAGCCTCTTTATAGGTCTTTCCCGCAGAGCGCGAAGAAGCCGCAAGGACCGTTACATTGAACCACGGGTGGTTTTCGAGGAGAATGGCGAAGCGCTGTCCGACCATACCCGTCGCGCCGATGATACCGACATTGTACTTTTCTTTCATAGTTGTTTCCTTTCAGTTATGTAATAAATTCGGGCAAAAATAAATCCGATGAAAACTCATCGGAAATGCTTTTAATGCTCGTCATAATTTGATAGCACTCCATCAAGCAAGCCGATGACAGTCATACGCCTATTTAACGCACAACCGGATAACACGCATTTTCGGACTGCGTACTCCTCGGCGGTAATGCCTTTCGCGGCGGCTCTCCGAAAAGCCTTTATACCGCTACTATTCATCACCGCGCCTCTATCTGTTCTTTATTCTACCACATAACCCTGTTTTTGTCAATAGATAAACTTAAAAAAATTCAAAAAATTGAACAAACAACATTGACAAAAATTGTATAAAGTGATAAAATGATAATATTAAATGTATGGAGAAAAAAGATGTTAAAAAGCGATTTTTATTACGAGCTTCCCGAGGAGCTTATTGCGCAGACTCCCGCAGAACCGCGCGACAGCTCCCGGCTTATGGTTATTTCAAGAGAAAGCGGGGATATAACACACGACCGCTTTTATAATATATGCAGTTACCTTAAAAAAGGTGACCTGCTCGTTATGAACGACAGCAAGGTCTTTCCCGCGAGGATATTCGGCACAAAGCGCGATACGGGAGTGGTGAGCGAATTTCTGCTCTTAAAGCGCAGGAGCCTTAATGAATGGGAAACAATGGTAAAACCGGGACGCAGACTTAAACCGGGCGTTATTGTGGATTTTCCCGAGGGGCTTTCGGCGGAGATACTAGACACGCTTGAGGGCGGAAACAGGCTCGTAAGGTTTACGTTTGAGGGGGATTTTTTCAACATTCTCGACAAGATAGGACAAATGCCTCTTCCTCCTTATATAACAGAAAAACTAAAAGATAAAGACCGCTATAACACGGTCTACTGCCGAGAAACAGGCTCGGCGGCCGCGCCTACGGCGGGGCTTCATTTTACGGAAAAGGAGCTATCGGAAGCGCGGGAGATGGGCGTTGATACGGCGTTTGTGACGCTTCATGTCGGCTTGGGAACATTCCGTCCCGTAAAAGAGGACAATATCCTCGACCACAAAATGCACACGGAGCATTATGTTATCCCCGAGGAAACTATTGAAAAAATAAAAGCCTGCAAGGAGCGCGGAGGGCGCGTTATTTCCGTTGGAACTACCTCGTGCAGAACCCTCGAAAGCTATGCACAGACGGGAAAAACGACCGACGACACAAGCATTTTTATTTATCCCGGATACGAATTTAAATGCATAGACGGGCTTATTACAAACTTTCATCTTCCCGAAAGCACGCTCATTATGCTGGTTTCGGCGTTTCTGGGGCGCGAGAAAACGCTCAATGCTTATAAAACGGCGATCGAAGAAAAATACAGGTTCTTTTCTTTCGGCGACTGTACTTTTATAATTTAAGTCATTAAGGATAAGAGGCGACAGTGATGATAATTGACGCGCACGTTCATATCTATCCCGAAAAAATTGCCGACAAGGCGGTAATGGGAATAGAAAACTTTTACAACATGCACATTGAATATGACGGCAGAGTTTCTACCCTTTTGCGCGAGGGAAAGAAAGCGGGAGTAGACAAGTTTATAGTGCAGAGTGTTGCGACGGTTTGGGAGCAGGTAAAGTCGATAAACAATTTTATAAGCGAAAGCGTATCGGAAAACCCCGAGCTTATCGGCTTCGGAACAATGCACCCCGATTTTCCCGATATTCCCGAAGAAGTCGACAGGATAATTTTTCTTGGTCTTAAAGGAATAAAGCTCCACAGCGATTTTCAGCGGTTTGCGATTGACGACGAGAAAGCGTTTCCGATATACGAGGCGGCGGAGGGAAGACTTCCCATACTTATGCACATGGGCGACACGAAAAGCGATCTTTCCGCTCCCGAAAGGCTCGTAAAGGTCATAGAAAAGTTTCCTAAGCTCACGGTCATAGGCGCGCATTTTGCGGGCTGGAGCATGTGGGAAAGAGCCGAAAAAGCGCTCGCGGGGACGGGGATATACACCGACTGTTCGAGCTCGCTTTATGCCATGTCTCCCGAACGCGCCGCGGAGCTAATACGAAAATTCGGCGCGGACAAAGTTATGTGGGGAACGGACTATCCGATGTGGAACTATTCGGACGAGCTTGAAAGGTTCAATAAACTTCCTCTCACTGAAGAAGAACGAAATATGATACTTGGAGAAAACGCGCTCAGATTATTGACAAGCGGTAAATAATGTGTTAAAATATAATTAAATATAGTTCTGGCCGGGAGTTTTTATTTATGAAAATAAATTGGAATTCAAAATATCTTACGATCGCGGCTTATGCTCTGCTTACGATAGTTCTCGGAGCGCTCGCCGTTATGCTCATATTTAATGTTGACGCGGTCTTTGAAAAACTTTCTGTTTTTACGGGCATTGTCACGCCTATAATTATCGGAATTTTCTGCGCCTATCTGCTCAATCCGCTTATGGCGAAACTTGAAAACGGAATGTTCAGAAAGCTCTCGCATTCTTCCGATACAAAGAAAAAAGGAGCGGCGAGAGTTCTTGCGCTGACGCTTACAATGCTTATCATTCTTGCATTTCTGGCGCTTATCATAATTCTCGTAATTCCCCAGCTCGTCACAAACATAATCGCTATTTTCAGCAACATGGACACTTATATCGAAAATATCCGCGGATTTATCCAGGACATTTCCGACGATTATCCGCAGATAGCAGAGTTTCTCGGAAACCCGCTGAATGATTTCTCGAAGTTCATTTCCGATCTATGGGACAAGTATTCGGGAGAACTTATGAACTTTGCGGGAAACGTCGCGGCGGGTATCTGGTCGGTCATAAATACGCTCAGCAACGTTTTCATAGGACTTGTACTTTCGGTATATCTGCTCGCGAAAAAAGAAATGTTTGTCGGACAGATAAAGAAAATAATATTTGCGTTTTTAAAAGTAGAAAAAGCACAGCGTTTTCTCGGTATCTGCGAAGAGGCTTCCGAAAAGTTTTTAGGCTCTATAATCGGAAAGATAATAGAGGCTCTGCTTGTTGCAATGCTTTATTTCATAGGGCTTATATGCATGGGTATGCCGTATGCCCCGCTTATTTCGGCAGTTATGTTCGTCTTTAACCTCATACCGTTTATCGGTCCTACTATCGGCGCTATTCCCTGCTGTCTGCTCCTTGTACTGAGCGACCACCCGATAATGGCGCTCTGGTTTTTGATATTTGTCGTTGTGCTTCAGACGGTAGACGGAAACATCATTGCGCCTTGGATACTCGGCGACCAGACGGGGCTTCCTGCGGTATGGATACTTGTCGCGATAATTCTGGGCGGAGGATTTTTCGGCATGCTGGGAATGTTCCTGGGCGTGCCTATATGCGCGGTCGTTTATATGCTGATAAAAGACTTCATTGAAAACAGGCTCAAAAAGCGACATCTTCCGCAAAACACAAACAACTATATCGGAAAGGTCGATTATATCACTCCCGACTATGTTTACACCGAACCGCCCAAGCCCGAAAAAACGCCTGCTGAAACGGAAAAGAAAAAGCGCTCTATAAGCACGAAAGTCAAAGATCTTCACAAAAGACTTACCGAAAAAAATAAAGATAAATAGTCTTTCATGTGCAATATAAAAAGCTGAATTTTAAGAGGTCGATATGACAATTTTTTACGAATTTGAAAGAAAGATGTATATAAACATCACAAACGGCTGTCCATGCGACTGTGTTTTCTGCATAAGGAAAAACGGCGACAGCATTACCGACAACGACAGCCTTTGGCTTGAACATGAGCCGTCATTTGAAGAAATAACCGAGGCTTTCCAAAAATTCGACAAAACGGGCATAAGCGAGGCGGTTTTCTGCGGATACGGCGAGCCGACGGTGAGAGCGGATATGCTTTTGAAAACCGCGGAGTATATCAAGGCTAATTCCGAGCTTAAAATAAGGCTCAACACAAACGGTCTTGTAAGGCTCATTCACAAGGGTTTTGACATAACCCGCTTCAAGGGGCTTGTTGATTCGGTCTCTGTTTCGCTCAATGCGCCGAATGCCGAGCGTTATAATGAGGTAACGCGGCCGAACAAAGCCGTTTCGGAAAACAACAATGCGTTTGAAGAAATGCTGAAGTTTTCCGTTGAAATGAAAAACATGGGCATAAAAACGGGTTTTACGGTAGTTGACATTATTTCGCAGGAAGAGATCTCCGAATGCGAAAAGTTATCCGAAAAGCTCGGCATACCGCTTCGCGTAAGGCACTATGTGACAGACAACGAGAGCTATACATAATGAGAATTTTAGGAATTGATCCGGGCTACGCCATTGTCGGATACGGCGTGCTGGATTTTGACAACGTGCGGTTTCGCACGGTAAACTACGGAGCGATAACGACGCCTGCGGATATGCCGTTTGACAGGCGGCTTACTGAAATATTCGACGACATGAACATCCTGCTCGAAAAGTTTTCACCCGACTGTATGAGCGTTGAAAAGCTGTATTTCAACACCAACACTACTACCGCCATTGACGTTGCGCAGGCGAGGGGCGTTATACTTCTTGCCGCGGCAAAAAAGAACATACCCGTTTTTGAATACACTCCGCTCCAAGTCAAAGTTGCGGTAACGGGTTACGGCAGAGCGGAAAAACACCAGATGCAGGAAATGACGAAAAATATCCTACATCTTGAGGCTGTACCAAAACTCGACGACACGGCTGACGCGCTGGCTATCGCCATTTGTCACGGGCATACGGGCGGCTCGAGACTGTCGGAAATAATAAGAAACAACAAGGAGTAAGAGCTATGATCTACAGTTTACACGGAGAACTTATGGGAACGGAGCCGGGACTTGCGGTCATCGAATGTTCGGGAGTAGGATATGCCTGCCGCACGACAGCGAATACCCTTTCAAAGATCCGCGACAAAAAAGAAGTTGTTTTGTATGCTTATCTTCATCTGACGGAAAATGCGGCGGATCTTTTCGGATTTGCGGATAAGTCGGAGCTTTCGTGTTTTAAACAGCTTATCTCTGTTTCGGGAGTAGGTCCCAAAGCCGCGCTTTCAATTCTTTCCGACTTGACGCCGACCGAGCTTGCTCTTTGCATTGCCACGGGCGACAGCAAGACGCTCACTCGTTCTCCGGGGATAGGTCCGAAGATAGCGCAAAGGATAGTTCTTGAACTTAAAGATAAAATTGCAAAAGACGAACGGTTTTCTTCCGCAGATGTTGCGGGCGTATCAAAGGCGGGCTCGAACAATATTTCCGAAGCAATGGAAGCTCTGGCTGTTCTGGGATTTCTGCCATCGCAGATAAATTCGGCTCTTATGGGAGCGGATCCGAATGCTTCCGTAGAGGAGCTTATTAAACTTGCACTTAAAAATCTTGCATAATAATAATTAAAATTTTCGGAAAGGAGGATTTTTCTTGAACAGCAATAATAACAACGGAAACCGCGTAACCGTAAATATCGCGGGTATGTGTCTGGGCATTATGATAGGTATAACCGCGGCGGGCGTTATGTTTGAATATGACGACATAATGCCTCTTCTGATAGTGCTGGCGGTGAGCGGTCCGTGTTATCTGGCGGTCGTTCTGACACAGGAATTTCTCCAGCCGTATCTTAAACGGAGAGACGCCGCCATAAAAGCTCTGGGAAAGGACGGCATAAAAATAATGCGGCACGACTATGCCGCAAAGCTCGCATATAAAGGCATTTATGCATTGTTCAAGGGAAAATATCCCGACGCCGAAAATTATTTACAGCAGGCTCTCTCAAACTCTACTATAAGGCAAAATCAGAAATTCTGTCTGGAATGGCTTATAAAGCTGTATGAAACGAAGCAGGACAGCGCAAAGCTCATGTGGTGTTTCAGAAAAGCCGTCGAATATACTCCCGACGACGCGGGAACACAGTCGAGGCTCGGTCATGCGTATCTGTCGGAGGGCGACCTCGACAGAGCGGAATATTGTTTTAATGAGGCGCTCAAATACAGCGCGAACGACGGTTATCCTTATTACAGTCTGGTGAGAATAGCTCTTATAAGGGGCGATTATGACAAAGCCCACGAACTGCTTGAAACGCTTATGAAAGTAAACGGAAATCACCCGCTGGCTCACGCGGAATATGCGAACTATTATGCCATGACGGGCAACAGCGAAAAAGCGCAGGAAGAATGTAAAAAGGCGCAGGTCTGCGGATATAAAGATCCCGAAGAGCTTAACCGCAGAATAAAAGCAATGATAAGTTTTGAAGAAACAGAGTTCAGCGGCGAGGATCTGCCGAAATTGTATTACAGGAGAATTGAAAGCAAAGGCGGTGAGAAAAATGCTTGAGATGTCAGATGATGGAATTGATTTCAGCGACAGAGTCGTAGAGCCGAGGGCTGTCGAAAGCGACAGCGACATGGAACTTACGCTTCGTCCGAAATCTTTGGCTGAATATATAGGGCAGGACAAGGTAAAAGAAAATATGGCGGTCTATATCGAAGCCGCGAAGAAGCGCGGAGAATGTCTGGACCATGTTCTTTTATACGGTCCGCCCGGACTCGGAAAAACAACGCTTTCGTGCATAATCGCAAACGAAATGGGCGTTAATATCCGCATAACTTCGGGACCTGCGATAGAAAAAGCGGGCGACCTTGCAGCGCTTCTGACAAATTTACAGCCGAACGACGTTTTATTCATCGACGAGATACACCGCCTTTCAAGGCAGGTAGAAGAAGTCCTCTACCCCGCTATGGAAGATTATGCGCTGGATATTGTCATGGGAAACGGTCCTGCGGCGCGCTCTATAAGAATTGATCTTCCGCATTTTACTCTCATAGGAGCTACAACGCGTTCAGGTCAGCTTTCCGCGCCGCTTCGCGACAGATTCGGCGTTGTGCAGAGGCTGGAGCTTTATACGCCCGAACAGCTCTGCGACATAGTTCAGCGGTCGGCTGTTATTTTAGGGATACCGTGCATGAAAGACGGCGCACTTGAAATAGCGAGGCGTTCGAGAGGTACTCCGCGAATTGCAAACCGCCTGCTTAAACGCGTAAGAGATTTCGCAGAGGTCATAGGAAACGGAAAGATAACGCGCGAGATAGCAGACACTGCTCTTAAAAAATTAGAGGTAGACGCTCTTGGTCTTGACAGCCTGGACAGAAATTTTCTCGAAATGATAATCAAAGGCTATAACGGCGGACCTGTGGGACTTTCAACTCTCGCTTCGGCGCTGAATGAAGAAGCCGTAACGCTCGAAGACGTCTGCGAGCCTTATCTTATGCAACTCGGATTTGTGGCGAAAACTCCGAGAGGAAGAATAGCAACGGCACTTGCATATAAGCACCTCGGAATTGCATACAACGGCGACGACGACCAGCAAACTCTTGAAGATAATTAAGCTGTTTTTTGTATACTGACAAGAAACGAGGACAATTGTTATTAAGACGAGGTGGTTTTACGGCAAGCTCTGTTGAAGTCTGGATATGGCTGCTTATCGTTATGCAGCCGTATAACCCGAAAACGCTCGAAATTCTCGAACGTTTTGACTATAACACCGAAAAAACCGCCGCGGCTATCCGCGACGGAAAAGTTCAGCTTTCCGACGACGAAAAGAAACGCGCGGCAGAAACACGAAACGGCGCCGTGCGCGAGGTCCTTGACGTATGCCGAAAAAACGGCATAAGGATAATTACTCTCGGCGACAGCGAATATCCACAGATTTTAAAGAACATTGAAAACCCGCCGATAGTGTTGTTCTGCGCGGGAAATTTAAGCGGGCTCGATGACGCAATTACGGTTTCCGCTGTCGGCACAAGAAAACCCTCGGACTACAGCATTGCTGTTACAAGGAAAATTATCCCTCAGCTTTGCGAAGTCGGCGCAATAATTACGAGCGGACTTGCGGTGGGAATAGACCGCGAAGTCCACAGAGCCTGCCTTTACAGCGGCGGGAGGACAATAGGCGTTTTAGGGTGCGGAATTATGGTAAACTATCCCGCGGACAATGCAAAACTTAAACGCGCTATAGCAGAAAACGGCGGCGCGGTGATAAGCGAGCTTTTGCCCTATACAAGACCGTCCGCCGATTATTTTCAATACAGAAACCGCATTATCTCGGGCTTGTCCAAAGGAACTCTCGTCATTGAAGCAGATGAAAAAAGCGGAGCGCTCCTTACGGCAAATCACGCCTGCGAACAAGGCAGAGAGGTGTTTTATATCCCGCCGCACGACATACTGTCGCCGCGTTTTATGGGAGCGGTTTTGCTCGGACGCGACGGAGCTGTGCCTGTTTTCAGCTATCTTGACATTCTCGCTTCTTTGCTCAGACATGATGAGTTTGAAAAACTCGCGGAAAACCATCAGTCCTGATCGTCGAAATACTTGTCAAACTCGGAGGTTGTTTCGGTCTCCCTTTCTTTTTTCGCCGTATCGTCAATTTTTTCCTCAAACCCTTTAAGCGCTGCAAACGACATAAACTGCGCGGCTCTGTCATGAATTGACATAGGCTTTTCGGGCTTCGGACAAGAACGGTTTATTATATCTTCATTTTTATTCATATTCTATCTCCTTTATCGCGGGCAAATTCTAAATTTCGTCAATATGTATAATTTTAAGCGTCTTTTTTCTACTTTCGTTTTATTCGATTTTCCGAAAGTATTTTTTCTTTTTGAAATGCCCCTGCAACCCGATTATATCACATTTCCGAAAAAAAGTCAATCGCAGTTTGACTTTAAACGGACGGCAAAATATTGAAAAAAATGTATTGACAAAAGCGATAAAATACTATATAATAAGTACATGCACGATTTTTTTACAAGATATTGTGTTAAAGACTAATTAAGGAGAGTATCGGGAATGTCAATGATAACCATGATAAAAAAGCGCGACGGACGTGAGGCTCCGTTCAATATCGAAAAAATTGCCAAGGCAATTTACAAAGCCGCAGAATCTGTCGGCGGACGCGATTATGCGGAAGCTATGGACCTTGCGGACAAGGTCTGCCAACAGCTTTCGGAGAGCATTATCGGACGCAATCCATCTGTCGAAGAAGTCCAGGATATGGTCGAAAAGGTCCTTATAGAAACAGGTCACGCAAAGACCGCAAAGGCGTTTATTCTCTACCGCGCAGAACGTACAAGAGCGCGCGAAATGAATACTCAGCTCATGAAAACCTATGAGAACCTGACCTTTAAATCGGCGGGCGATTTCGACCTGAAGCGCGAAAACGCTAATATCGATGGCGACACCGCTATGGGTACGATGCTGAAATACGGAAGCGAGGGCGCAAAGCAGTTCAACGAGCTTTATGTTCTTGACAAGGATCATTCCGAGGCGCATATAAACGGAGATATCCACATTCACGATCTCGACTTTTTGACGCTTACGACGACCTGCTGTCAGATAGATCTGCAAAAGCTGTTCCACAACGGCTTTTCAACAGGACACGGATTTTTGCGCGAGCCGAACGATATTTCGAGCTACGCGGCGCTTGCGTGTATCGCTATTCAGTCCAACCAGAACGACCAGCACGGCGGTCAGAGCGTTCCGAATTTCGACTATGCAATGGCGGACGGTATCAGAAAGACTTTCCGCAGGCTCTATACCGCAAACCTCATAAAGGGCGTATGGTATACTTTCGGCGGGGATTACAATGAAATAACCGAAAAGCTCAAAGGCGTTGCGGAGAAGATTTTTGAAGAATACGGTCTTTGCCCGAAACTCAGCAACAACGACGACTACAAGGCGAAAGAATGGGAGCTTATCGCTTCGGAATACGGCGACAAGTTCTCACAGATACAGGACGAGGCGGAAAAGCTGGCAGAAGCCGAGACCGACAGAGCGACTTATCAGGCAATGGAAGCGCTTATTCACAACCTCAACACCATGAACAGCCGTGCGGGCGCACAGAACCCGTTCTCCTCTATAAACTACGGCACGGATACTTCTCCCGAGGGAAGAATGATAATAAAGAATGTTCTTCTTGCGGCGGAGGCAGGTCTCGGAAACGGCGAAACGCCTATATTCCCCATTCATATCTTTAAGGTCAAGGACGGGGTAAACTTCAACGAGGGCGAACCTAACTACGATCTCTTTAAACTTGCTATCCGCGTTTCGGCAAAGAGAATGTTCCCGAATTTCAGCTTTATTGACGCACCGTTCAATCTTCAAT
Source organism: uncultured Clostridia bacterium (assembly GCA_947627205.1). Taxonomy (GTDB): domain Bacteria; phylum Bacillota; class Clostridia; order Oscillospirales; family Ruminococcaceae; genus CAG-115. The sequence continues at coordinate 21,899 of CANQVE010000015.1, forward strand.
ATTACAAAGAGGGCGACTGCAACACCGAGATAGCCTATATGGGATGCAGAACGAGAGTTATCGCGAATAATCACGACAAATCGCGCGAGATAGTAACGGGCAGAGGAAACCTTTCGTTTACGACGATAAATCTTCCGAGGCTCGGAATTGAGGCTCACGGCGATATAAACAAGTTCTACAAAGAACTCGACAAGATGATGGACATGGTTTTCCAACAGCTTCTGGACAGACTTGCCATTCAGTCGAGAAAGCATGTAAAGAATTATCCTTTCCTTATGGGACAGGGCGTATGGATAGACAGCGAAACGCTTTCGGAAAACGACGAGGTCGGAGAGATACTTAAACACGGAAGCCTTTCGACAGGCTTTATAGGACTTGCAGAAACGCTTGTTGCCCTTATCGGAAAGCACCACGGAGAAAGCGAAGAGGCGCAGAAGCTCGGTCTTGAGATAATCACGCACATGCGCGAAAAGGCTGACAGAAAGGGCAAGGAGACCGGTCTTAACTTTACGCTTCTTGCGACGCCCGCAGAGGGACTTTCGGGACGCTTTATTGCAATTGACAAAAAGCGCTATGGAATTATCCCGGGAATTACCGACAAGGATTTCTATACGAACTCTTTCCATGTTCCCGTTTACTATAACATCAGCGCGTTTAAGAAAATAAGGCTCGAAGCGCCCTATCATGCGCTTACAAACGGCGGTCACATAAGCTATGTCGAGCTTGACGGAGATCCGCTGAAAAACCTCGACGCATTTGAAAAGATAGTTCGCTTTATGAAAGAACAAGGTATCGGCTACGGCGCGATAAATCACCCGATAGACCGCGATCCCTGCTGCGGATTTACGGGAATAATCGACGACGAATGCCCGAACTGCCACCGCAAGGACAGCGAAGTTATAATCGACAGAGTAGAGCGCCCGAAGAGATTTATGGTGTAATAAGCTGTTTGATTGCAGGACAGTATTTAAAGTTTGATTTCCGAATATAATATAAAAGCACCGCGCTTTAATTATCGGCTGAACAAGTCGTAAAGAGCGCGGTGCAGAAGTCAAAAGGCAAAAACGGAGGAAGTATGGAAATAAGGATAGCGGGGACTGTAAGCGAGTCGATAGTAGACGGTCCGGGGCTTAGGTATGTAGTTTTTACGCAGGGCTGTCCGCACAACTGCGAGGGCTGTCAGAACCCCGAAACTCACGATTTTTCGGGAGGAAAAACTGTAGACACGGACGTTCTTTATAAAGAGTGTACGGAAGATCCGCTTCAGGAGGGCGTAACTTTTTCGGGCGGAGAGCCGTTTTGTCAGGCGGAAGCGCTGTATGAGCTGGGGAAAAGGCTTAAAAATGACGAATATCATCTGATGTGCTACACAGGGTGGACGTTTGAAGAACTGCAGAAAAAGAGCGAAAAAGAGGAATTTGTAAGAAAACTTTTAGGGATAACGGACATTCTTGTTGACGGAAGATTTATGATCGAAAAACGCTCGCTTGCGCTGAAATTCAGAGGAAGCGAAAATCAGAGGCTCATTGACGTACAGAAAAGCCTGAAACAAGGTCATATCGTTTTAGCGGAGAATATCTAAGAATTTTTTTGGAGTGAATGTGAGAAAATTATTATGCGTGATACTTGCGGCGCTTATGGCTGTAACGATGATGAGCGGCTGCTCGGACGACGGACTTGACGCTGTTTTAGCCTATGATATAGGGGAAAATCCGAAAACAATAGATCCCCAGCAAGCCAACGATCCGAATTCCGTACAGATAGTGCAGAATGTTTTTATGGGGCTTATGAGATACGGAGCGGACGGCTCTGTACAGCTCGGAGCGGCGGAAAGCTATACGGTGTCGGAAGATGAGCTGACATATAACTTTAAGCTGAAACAGGACGTTTTCTGGACAAACTGCGCCAAGCTCGAAAGACAATGCACGGCGAAAGACTTTGTTTTCGGCTTCAGAAGATTGTTTGATACAAACACAAATTCCCCGCGTGCAGAAGAATATTTCTGCATAAAAAATGCCGAGGAAATGTACAGCGGGAAATATATAAGCGAGGATAATTTCGGAGTAAAGGCAATAAACGATTTCGAGCTTGAAATTACGCTCGAATATGCCGATCCGCGCTTTTTACAGCTTTTATGCGAAGCGCCCGCTATGCCCTGCAACGAGGAATTTTTCAACGAAGCGCGCGGGAAATACGGGCTTTCCGCCGAATGTACCCCGTCAAACGGAGCGTTTTATGTGAGAGAATGGTATTTTGATCCTTATGCTTCTACGGACGTAAACCACGTTTTCTTGTACAGAAATTCTAAAAACGCCGAAGTTTTCGAGGTCTGCCCCTCCGCAGTAAAGCTGTTTATCGAGGACAAGGAAGATTTTATAGGAGATTTTCTTAGCGGAGACACAAGCTGTATAGCCGTTTCAAACGAAGAAAGATCAAAAATTTCGGGGAATTATATTTACAAAGAATTTTCGAGCATAACCGTCGGAATTACATTCAATGAAAAATACGAGCTTGCCGAAAACTTAGATTTCCGAAAGGCGCTTGAGCTTTCCATTCCCCGCGAGAAATTAAATCAAGCCATGAAAGATTTCAAAGGCGCGGAGGGAGTTATCCCGCGCGGAACAAAGCTCTACGGCGAAAACTACAGAGAGCAGGCGGGAGTTTGCGATATTCCCGAATATGACCGCGGCGAAGCGGAAACGCTCTTTAAAACCATAAGGTCTGAAATTGACTCAAAGCTCCTGCGCGGCGCGAGGGTAATAACGAAAAGCGACGACGCTCACACGGCGGCGCAATATATAACGCAGGAATGGCAAAGCCTCGGTTTTTACTGCCAGCTCGAAAACTTGTCCGAAAGCGAATTTAACAGCAGGCTTGCCGAGGGAACTTATGAAATGGCTATAACAGAGCTTTCGGGCGGTTATGACAGCCCCGAAGCGTATCTTGGGCAATTAAACGCGGGCGAAAATAAAGAAGCGCTTGACTTGCTTTTAAGCTCGGCTTATCTCTCAAAAGACGGCGGAGCGGAAATTTATCGGAAAGCGGAACAGCTAATTATTGACAACTGCGTGTTTATTCCCATTTACTACAAGAATGAGTTTTTTATAACAGAGAAAGATGTTTCGGATGTAATTTACGATCCGTTTACTAAGACAATTGATTTTACACGCGGGAAAGTAAAATAAAAAACGCGCTCTTCAGCGAAAATGAGGAGCGCTTTTTTTGTTTAGTTAAGTTTATACATTGCATTTACGGTCTGCTTTATTGCTTCAAGGGTATTGCTGTCCTTATCGGGAAGCACGGTAAATCTCGGCTTTCCTATCGTTTCAACGCGCATTTTCTTTCCCAAAACCGCTCCTGCCGCCGCGAGCCTGTTCGGTTCAACTCTTGAAAGGAAGAACGTAAGCTCCTCGCCGGCTTGGGTTATCTCGCTTATTCCGCATTCTGACGCAATGTTTCTTAGCCTTGCCACTTCTATAAGTCCGACAACGCTTTCGGGCGGCTCGCCAAATCTGTCGATAAGCTCGTCGGTCATATCGAGAGCGTCCTCCTCGGTCTTTACACGGGCAATTTTCCTGTAGCAGTCTACGCGCTGTGCCTGGTTTGAAATATAATCTTCGGGGATATAGGCGTTTATTCTCACGTCTACAAGGCATTCTTCCTTATGAACGTCTTTCTCTCCGCGCTCTTCCCTTACGGCTTCGTCGAGAAGTTTTAAATACATATCGTATCCGATATTCGACAGATGACCGCTCTGAGATGAACCGAGGATATTTCCCGCACCGCGTATCTCAAGGTCGCGGAGCGCTATCCTGAAACCGCTTCCGAACTGCGTGAACTCGCGAATTGCCTCAAGTCGGCGGTGGGATATTTCAGAAAGTATCTTTCCGGGCTTGTAGGTGAAATAAGCATAAGCGCGCTTGTTTGTGCGGCCTACTCTTCCGCGGAGCTGGTGGAGCTGTGCAAGTCCCATATAATCCGCGTCCTCTATAATAAGCGTGTTTACGTTCGGAACGTCAACGCCCGTTTCAATTATCGTCGTGCAGACAAGCACGTCTATTTCCCCGTCCAACAACTTTCTCCAGACGTCGAGAAGCTCGTTTTCTGGCATTCTTCCGTGTGCAACTCCTATCTTTGCGTCGGGGAGCAATGCAGAGAGTTTTTCGGCACAGCCGTATATGCTTTCAATTCGGTTATGGATATAATAAACCTGACCGCTTCGGCGAAGCTCTTTCTGTATTGCCGCGGCAATAACTCCCATATCATGCTCAATTACATAGCTCGAAACGGGCTGTCTGTCCTGCGGCGGCTCGTCAAGAACGCTCATATCGCGTATACCGCTCATAGCCATATTCAGCGTCCGGGGGATAGGCGTTGCAGAAAGCGAAAGAATGTCAACGCCCGTAAAAGTCTCTTTGAATTTATCCTTGTGCGCGACGCCGAAACGCTGTTCCTCGTCGATTATAACAAGACCGAGGTCTTTGAATTTCACGTCGTTCTGGACAATTCTGTGCGTTCCGATAACAAAGTCAATTCTCCCCGAAGCAATTCCGCGGAGTATCTCCTTTTGCTCCTTGGGTGTCTTATATCTCGAAAGCAGAGCAATATTTATCGGAAAGCCCTCCATTCGGGAAGTTGCCGTCTGATAATGCTGCCAGGCAAGGACGGTCGTCGGCGCAAGAAGCGCGCACTGTTTCCCGCCCTCTATGCATTTAAACGCTGCTCGGAGCGCAACTTCGGTCTTTCCAAAGCCGACATCTCCGCAAAGCAGGCGCTCCATAGGCTGTTCGCGCTGCATATCCGACTTTATTTCATCTATGCATCTAAGCTGTGAATTTGTTTCAATATACGGGAAATGCTGTTCAAAATCCTCCTGCATTTCATCATCTTCTGGGAACGCAAAGCCCTTGCTTTTCATTCTCTCGGCATAGAGCTTTATAAGCTCCGCCGCCATTTCCTTTACGGCGGCTTTGGCTTTTGCCTTGGATTTCTGCCACTGTTCGCCGCCGAGCTTATTGAGCTTTACGGAGGAATTATCGCCCGTTCCGATATACCTTGAAACAAGGTCGAGCTGTGTTACGGGGACATGGAGAACGTCCGTTCCTGCGTATTTTATGCGGATATAGTCCTTTGAAACTCCGCCCGCATCTACCTTGTGAACTCCGTCGAAAACGCCGATACCGTGGGCGTAATGAACGACAAGGTCTCCTACGGCGATATCTTCGAGCGAGCGTATCTCCTCGCCTTTTTGCCGTTTGGGTATCTTTCGCCGCGCCGCGTGTACGGGGGTATGCGTAAATACCGCGAGATCGCCGTATTCAAAGCCCGCTGAAAGAGTTCCCTCACAGACGACTATTTTCTTTTTTATAACGTTTTCGGGAGCGCCGTAATAATCGGCGTCAAAGCCGTCATCTTTCAGGTCGTTGGCGAGATTTTGCGCGCCCTTTTGAGTGCCCGCAAAAATGAAACAGCACTTGTTGTTATTGAGATAGTGTCTTAATCCGTCCTCAAGTATCTTATATTCTCCGCTCCAGGGGGAAGTCTGAATTGCGTTTAATGCCTTTACGGAAATGCCAAGCTCTATACCGCCTCCGCTCAAAAAGCTGTCGAAATAAATTTCAGCGCGCGACTTTAAAAGCTCGGTAAACTCGTTTTTTGAAAGCATAAAACGGTCTAAGCCCTTTGATATTTTCCCCTCGTCAAGAAGTATCTTTAAATCTTCCAAATGCTGAACGCAGGAGGCGCGGAAACTTTCGCGGACGGCGCTGTTTTCGCAAATGAAAACGCTCTTTGCATAATCAAAAACTGTTTCTTCCTTGTCATAGCAAAGCGGGAAATATTTATCGGGGCAAAGTATCTGCGCCCCGCCGCGCAAAAGGTCAACGTCATTTTCGAGATTTTTCTTTACTTCGGCGGAATTTTTAGAACGGAGCTTTTTTATTATCGCTTCTATTTTTTTGGCAAGCTCCTCGGCGCTGTCGAAAAGCGTTTCTCTTGCGGGAGAAATTTCAACGCTTTCGAGGACGGCTGTTCTTCTCTGCGAATCAGTTTCAAACTCGCAAAGGCTGTCTATCTCGTCTCCGAAAAGCTCAATTCTAACGGGCATATTCCTGTTGGGCGGGAAAACGTCTATTATCCCGCCTCTCACGGAAAACTGTCCCCTGCCCTCGACCTGGTCGCACTTTGAATATCCTGCACTAAAAAGCAACGAAACAAACTCGTCTTTTTCTATACTGCCGCCCGAAGAAAGAGTTATAGTCCTCTTTGAAAGCTCGCCGCGCGGAATGGTGAACTGTGCGGCGGCGAGGGCAGAGCCAACTGCTGCGAGGCATTTTCCGCTCTGCATAGCCGAAAGCGCTTCTATCCGCTTATGCTCGTAATCAAGCGAAGCGGCGTCCGTTCCCGTAAGGTTTAAGTCTTTTTCGGGATACAATAAAACGGCGTTTTCTCCGAGGAGCATATTTATGTCCGAAAGCAATTTGACTGCGTCGCTCTCGCTTTCGGTGATGATAAACGCGGGGAGAGCGTCAATGCGCTTCAGCAAAGAAGCAATATAAAACGCTTTATGGATATGCGAAACGCCCGTGACAAGCGCGGGCAGGGTGTGATTTGTTTTCAGATATTTCAGCAGCCTCAAAAATTCGTTATTCTGTTCGGCGGCGTTTACAAAAAAGTTCATACTGACCTCTGTTTTACGAATTGTATTTATTCATGGCTTCGTCCGTCTTTCCGTTTACCATGAGTTCAATGGACGAAACGGCATTGTCAAAGCATTTTTCGAGGGCTTCTTTGTCCTCTTTCTTAAAATGCCCCAGCACCCAATCAGCTAAATTATAGTCGGGGTGTGGCTTCGCGCCGACTCCCATTTTAATTCTCGGAAACATATCGCTTCCCGAAAGGTAGATTATGCTCTTTATGCCGTTATGACCGCCGTCGCTTCCCTTTCGGCGGATACGCAGATGACCGGGCTCGAGAGAAATGTCGTCAAATACAATTATAACGCGCTCGGGCGGTATCTTGTAGAAATTCATGGCTTCTACTACAGCCTCTCCGCTGTTGTTCATAAAAGTATGCGGTTTCATTATAAGACAGCGCTTTCCAGAAATAACTCCGTCGCAGGTGAGCGATTTGAACCTTATTTTCTTACAGCTGAGTTTATACTTCTCGCAGAGCGTGTCAATTGTCATAAAGCCTATATTGTGACGAGTATTTTCATACTCCGTGCCGGGATTTCCAAGCCCGCAGATTATATATTCGACCACGCCTTTAGGCTCGTTTCTTTCGCTTTCAAGTTTATTAAAGATATCGAAAACTGACATTATTCTCCCTCTTGTTCTCGTTGTTTTTTTGCTCACGACTAAACCCGCCCGAATTGCTCCGAGCGGGGGTAGTTATTTTGCCGAATGTTGCAGAATTTTATCAGGCAATAATGTACATTATTAAACGATATCGTTTGAATCAAACGGATCTCCGCACTCGGGGCAGAATTTGGGAGGATTAGAGGGATCTGCAGGCTCCCAACCGCACTTGTCGCACTTAAAGAGCGGTACTCCCGCAGGCTTTGGCTTTCCGCAGTCAACGCAGAACTTTCCTTTGTTCTTTGCTCCGCAGGAGCAAGTCCAGAAATTGTCACCGCTTGGCGCAGGCTTTCCGCAGGAAGAACAGAACTTGCCCGTGTTTCCTGTTGCTCCGCAAGAGCAGGTCCAGCCGTTGTTCTGAGGCTGTGAGCCTTGCTGTTGAGCCTGCTGCTGTTGTGCAGCCATAGCGACCATATTGTTGGGCGTTATGCCGTTTGCCTGCTGAGCCATATTCATTCCCATAAAGCCCATCATTGCGCCGCCCGAATTGCCCGCGGCGATCTTCATAGCGTCGCTCTGCGCCATAGCGTAGTTTGCCGCCATCATGCCGGGATCGCGCATAGCTCCGGTAGTCTGGAGCTTTTTGAGCATTTCCTGATCCTCGGGCGGGATAGAGGGAGCGTTCATGCTGAACGAGCTTATTGTAAGCCCGCGGAGGTCGCCCCACTTCTTGCTCAATACCTCATTGAGCGCTTCGCAGATCTCAAAAGTATGCGACGGAAGCGCGCTCGGTCTTACTCCGCTGTCGGAAATTTTTCCGAGGGCAGGCTGTAAAGCGGTAACAATTTCACTTTTCAGCATGCTGTCGATGTTTTTCTTGTCGTATCTTTCGGAGAAGTTTCCGCAGACGTTTGTATAGAACAGAATGGGGTTTGTTATCCTGTACGAATATTCGCCGTTGCAGCGAAGAGATACGTCGACGTCGAGATTTATGTTTCTGTCAACAACTCTGAAAGGAATGGCATTCGCTGTTCCATAGAGGTTGCCCATAATTTCCTTTGTGTTTATATAATAAACTCTCTGATCGGTAGCAGCCTGTCCGCCGAACGTAAAGCGTTTTCCTATTTCCTTGAATGTATCGGCGATAGTCTCGCTCAGATTGCCGTAGAAAATGCTCGGCTGAACGGTGTTGTCATAAACGAACTCTCCCGCTTCGGCGCAGACTTCTGCGACCTTTCCGCTTTCAACGATAAGGGCGCACTGTCCCTCGTTTACATTGATGATAGAGCCGTTTGAAATAACGTTATCGGAACCGTTTTTATTCGAGCTTTTGCCGCCGACCTTTTTGTGTCCGCGAACGGCAAGCGTCGAGTTGTCGATAGCGTCACAGTAGAAATAATCTCTCCAGCTGTCGCCCAGAACTCCCGAAAGAGCGCCTATACCTGCTTTTAATAAACCCATAGTAAAACTCTCCTTTTTAAATAATAATAGTACGCTAATTTAATTATACAACGTATAACGCATAAAGTCAAGCAAAATTTTTCTAATTAGCCAAAAAATAAAAAACAGGCTGGCGATAAAGCCCCATCTACGTCGTCAGAAGCCCTGCGGCAGGCACAAAGCCTAGCCGCAGGACTTCTTCCTAGTATCTGGGACTTTCTCACCAGCCTGTAATAAAACTCGCCTATTTCTTTAGTCATGCATAGAAACGTCGAATACCTTTGCCGCTGTGGACAGCGCCATTATCTCGTATTCCGACCAGCTCTGACGGCGGGAAGCAGGCTTTGCGAACATAACATAGCCAGAAAACTTATCCGCGCGGTCAATTTTATAGAATATGGCGGCGTTTACGTCTTTCTTTTCGAGGCATTCTCTTATGTCGGGGCAATTTCCCTCCAGCTTATAAAGACCGTCTAAAACAAGGATATTGTCCTTATTGAACAGCTCGGCAAAATCTTCTCCGGGCTTGAAGTGAACTATCTTTCCTATATCGGAGAATACTCCCTCGGGCGTCCACTGGAATGCCACTGTAAAGTTTTCGTAGATCATCAGTATCTCGCTAAGCACAAAAGCCTTTCCTATCTGCGAAAAGATCTTTTCGTTATTGTAAGAATGCTGGGTGAGATAATTGTCCACGAGCCTGTGCATTATGCCTATTTTGTCGTTTATAAAGTCGTTCGTCTGCGAACTGTCGTTCTGCTCGGAATTTGCATAAAGATAGCGGTCGTGAAGCTCGGGCGTGTAGATTATATAACGGTTCTTGCCCTTTTCTTTTGCGACATAGAGCATTTTGTCGCATATCGCATAGACCGTCTGAAAATCCTTTCCGTAGTCGGGAAACTCGCATACTCCCATAGAACAAGTTACGTTTATATCGCGCGGATCGTTTTTAAATGTCCACTCGACTGTCGTTCTGATACTTCTGAGCATATTGCGAAGCTCGGTCTGATTTTCGACGTTTTCGGTCACTATCAGTATCTCGTCTCCACCCATTCTGCCGACAATACCGCGCCCGACAATGTTTGAGTTTATTATCCTAGTTACGGTCTGGAGCACCTCGTCGCCGACAATATGACCGTATGTGTCGTTTACATTCTTGAAATTGTCGAGGTCAAGGAGAATGAAATAAACGTGCCTAAGCCCGCGCGACATAAGCCGTTCGGCTTGTTCTACTATCGCGCGCTTATTGAGCATATCGAGGAAAACGTCCTTATCGTTTACTATGTCGATGTTTACATTTTTAAGGTCGTCCAACGGCTCAAATTCAACACAGCCTATGACCTTTGTTCCGACGATCTTGCACAAAACAGTGCAGAAAACATTCTCGTCGCCTTTAATGACTTTCAGCTTGGAGCGGAAGCTCTTTTCCGAAGTCCTGACATTTTTGAGAAGCTCTTCAAATTCGGAAAGATATTCGGGATAGATAGACTTTCTCTTGCTTTCGGCGACCTCGTCTAATTTGCCCGTTAAGATCTGACGGCGCTGTGAGTCGCTTATGTAAAACACCTCAAGCTCATCGCACTTACGGTCATATTCAACAAGAACATCGCCTATAACATCAAGATACGCCTCGAACAGCTTTTTCGTATCGTCGAAAATTTGTTTGTTTTCGGTGAGCAATGAAAGCTCGACAAACCTCATCTGCACAAGAAACTTCTTTTGTTCGGCGCTTTTCAGACTGCTCAGCGTAACAAGAAACGGATAGTATTTCCCGTCCGTCTTTTTTATACGCAAAACGACCTCAAAAGGCGCTTTCATTATCCTGTCTTCAATATTCGTTATCGACGGCAGATCGTCGGGATCTACCACGCTTTTGATACAAGCGTTCATATCCAAACCCGTAAACTGTAAAAAGCCGTAATCCGCAGACTGGATATAGAGCTTGTCCGTTACGGTTATTTCTTTGAACAATTCTTTTCTCACTATAACATTACCTCCCAACATACTACTTTTATTATATCCTTTTTTTATTTATTTGTCAATAAGCATAAAGAAAACAAAAATAATTTTGTATTTTTTCACAAAATTTTATGCCATATATTGTATAGTTTCAAATTAAACCTCTGCTTCTAGAGATTAGATGTTAGAGGCAAGAGGTTAGAATTTTTTAGCCGTAAAGCACTTTTCCTGTTATTGCGAATTACTGTATAAAAACCTATTTGTGGTTCTTTTTAAACGCAGTTTCTCTCAATAACGTTTACTCGCCCTATCCCCCTGCCCCCTTTCCCGAGGGGAAAGGGGGAGAGAGCGGGACGCCCCGCGCCCCGTGCCCCGCCTGTTGGCAGTTGACAGGGTACAGTGGACAGTATGCAGTGACACACGAAAAGTTGTATAATAAAAGATGACGCACGAAACAATGAATAATATAAGGCTGTTTGCCTAACTGAAGTTTAAACTCCAGCCTCTTTCTCCGAAAACCGTACAACTTTTTCTCTCAAAAGTTCTCCAATATTCTTACCTCTTACATCAGTTTAATTTTAAACCTTTTAAAATAAAAAGCTCTTGACTATTTATTTTATTTATGTTAAAATGTAGATGAATTCAATGTACATAAAGTCAAACTTCAAGCTGTTGAACAGTTGACTTGTTGTACGTCTGTTGAAATAAAAAATAAGGAGAGTATTACAATGTCTGTTTATGTAAAGGAAACTGCCGACCGCTGTCTTGGCTGTAAAGTTCCTATGTGCCAGAGGGGCTGCCCCGTGCATACCTCTATCCCGCAGGTAATAAAACTGTTTAAGGAAAACAAATTGCGCGAAGCGGGAAAGATATTGTTTGAAAACAATCCTATGTCACTGGTATGCTCTATCGTCTGCGATTATGACCAGCAGTGCAGAGGAAACTGCGTTCTCGGAAAGAAAGGCGTTCCCGTAAACTTCAACGCCATAGAGAAATTCGTTTCCGACGCTTATTTCGACAGCATGACCATTGAGAAAAAAGCTCCGAAAGGAAAGAAAGTTGCCGTTATAGGCGGAGGTCCCGCGGGCATAACGGTTGCATTCAAGATGATTGCCGAGGGATATGACGTAACTATCTTTGAAGCGCGCGACGGCATAGGCGGAGTACTTCGCTATGGTATTCCCGATTTCCGTCTTCCCCGCTCTATCTGCGACCGCTACACCAAAAAGCTCCTTGATACGGGAGTTAAGATCCGCCCGAATACCACTATAGGCGGTGCTCTTGAAATAAGCGACCTGTTCAGAGACGGATATTCCGCTGTTTTCGCGGGAACGGGCGTATGGCGCTCGAAAACTCTCGGCATAAAGGGCGAGAGTCTCCCGAACGTTCACTACAGCATGGACTATCTCGTAAATCCCAACGGCTATGATTTGGGCGAAAGAGTTGCGATAATCGGCGTTGGAAACGCGGCGATGGACGTTGCGAGAGTTGCGCTGAGGCACGGCTCGACGAGCGTTGTGCTTTACGCAAGAAGCAAGAGAATTACCGCAAGCCCGCGCGAAGTTGAATATGCTACAATGGAGGGCGCGGAAATGATCTTCGGCAAGGAGATAATGGAGATAACCGAAAAAGGTCCTGTTTTCCGCACGGCTATTCTTGACGAAAACAACAAGGTCACGGGATATGAGGACGGGCTTGAACAGGTCGAAGTAGACTCGACTGTTATATCCATAAGCAACGGTCCCAAGAACAAGCTGATACTTACGACTCCGGGACTTCAGGCAAACGAAAAAGGTCTGCTCATAACTGACGAAAACTGTATGACGACTGTTCCGGGCGTATTTGCGGCAGGCGACGTTGTACAAGGCGCGCACACTGTTGTACATGCGGTAGAAGAGGCTAAGAGAGCTTCCGAGGGTATGATGCGTTATCTTGAACAAAACTAATTCAGACAGTTTGGAAATTTTATTATTGACATATCATGATAAAAGAACTATAAACAACAGAGGGTATAAGCTAAATGAATGTTCCTGTCATAATCCCGACATTTAATCCAAAAGAAAAAATATTTGAAGTCATAGACGGTCTTTCCAAAAAGGGCTTTGAAAATATCATTATAATTGACGACGGAAGCAAGGCGGAATGCGCGGATATTTTCAAAAGGATAGAGAAGATACCCGAATGCATTTTGCTTCGCCATGAGGTAAACAAAGGAAAAGGCCGAGGACTTAAAACGGGATTTGAATATGTTCTAAAGAATTTTCCCGACTGCGACGGAGTTGTAACGACCGACGACGACGGTCAGCATACCCCCGACGACATTATGCGGTGCGCACAAAGAATGGCAAAGGACAAAAAGGCTGTTCTCGGCGCAAGGGATTTCAAGCAGGACAACGTTCCCCCGAAAAGCAAATTCGGAAACAATATGACGCGCATTGTTTTCAGGCTTGTCTGCGGGATAAAAATAACCGACACCCAGACGGGGCTTAGAGCCATTCCGACAGATTATCTTCCCCTGCTTTGCAAAATAAGCGGAGAAAGATTTGAATATGAAACGAATATGCTTCTCGAAATGAAAAGAGCGTCGCTTGAATTTGAAGAGGAGACTATAACCACGATATACTCCGACAACAATTCGGGCACGCACTTCAATCCCCTCACAGACTCGATAAAAATTTACGCGATAATCTTAAAATACGCCGCAAGCTCGCTTATATGCTCGCTTATTGACATAGGGCTGTTTACGCTGATAAACCTGCTGGCTATTCCCGTTTTCGGGGAAAACGAAACGTTCAGAGTGTTTACGGCGACGGCGATAGCGAGAATTATCTCCTCGCTCACAAACTATTTTGCAAACCAGCGCGGAGTTTTCCAGTCGAAGCAGTCGGTAAAGAAAAGCATTGTGAGATACTACATTCTGGCGGCAGGACAGCTTTTGGTGTCGTTCCTGCTGGTAAACGGGCTGTCAATGCTTTTCGGCGCACAGAGCAGCGGCTGGCAGTCGCTAATTAAGATCATAATCGACACGATACTGTTCTTCTTCAGCTTTTCAATTCAGCGTGATTGGGTGTATAAATAAAAAAGATCATAAACAGAGCGTCTTGCATTTTGTGCAAGGCGCTTTTTTTGTTGTTGATAATGTCACATCGGCTCATGTCAGCGCGCGATTTTTTTCGCGCGCGTATTTTTATTTTCGTGCCAAAAAACCTTTATACGACAGGCAAATTCGGCATAAACCGCGGGTGAAAGGCTGTATAATAAGTACAAGCGAGGTGAAAGCCGTGGTAATTTACGCCGACGTTCTTGTTGCTTTAAACCTTTACATAAACTTTCTTTTGCTTTATGCGACGGCTTTGATTTTAAAGCGCGGTATTTCCCGGAAAAGGCTTGTCTTGGCGGCGCTTGCGGGAGCTTTCGGAGCGCTCGTTATTCTGCTTCCGACGCTGAATTTTTTTGTTTCGCTCGTTTACAAAATGCTCCTCGGGGCGGCAATGACGCTTATTGCCTTTGGGAAACAAAAGCCCGCGGACTTTGCGGTCTGCGCTTTGTTTTTTCTGCTGGTGAACTTTATTTTCGCGGGAGTTATAAACGCGCTCTGGGCGCTGTTTTCGCCGATAGGAATGATATACGAAAACGGCGTTTTCTATTTCGATATTCCTATCGCTGCAATTATAGCTTTTACCGCCTCGGCATTCTTTATAATAAAACTGATAAAGCTGATCATGGGCAGGCATTCCCATAAAAAGAAAATATGCGAAGTAAAAATAACCGCCGAAAACGGCAACGCAACACTTAGAGGGCTTTGTGATACAGGCTGCGGGGCGAAAGACCTGTTTTCGGGAACGCCCGTTATAATATGCGAATTTGAAAAGATAGCGGAAATTGTTCCGCAGAACATAAAGGATCATTTTTCGGGAAAACCCGTGGAAAAAATACGTCTTATACCTTTGAGCACAGTCTCGGACGAAACGCTTCTGCCGATATTCAGAGCGAAAAGCGTCTTTATAAACGGAAAAAACACCGACGCTCTTATCGGTGTTTCAAGGAAAAAACTCGGCGAGGATTTCGACTGCGTTTTCGATCCCGAGATAATTTCATTATAGGGGGAACTGTTATGCTAAAGAAACTATTCAGGAAACTGCTCGGATTTTTCAATCGCAGGAAAAAGAACTATGTTCACTATATAAACAGCTCGGAGCAGCTTCCCCCGCCGCTTTCAAAAGAGGAAGAAGAAAAAGCTCTCGATATGCTTGACACGGATTTTGAAAAAGCGAGAGATACGCTCATTATCCACAATCTAAGGCTTGTCGTATACATAGCAAAAAAGTTTGAGAACACGGGAATATGGCTCGAGGACCTCACTTCTATCGGGACTGTGGGGCTTATAAAAGCCGTCAGCACATTCAGCAAGGACAAGAACATAAAGCTCGCTACTTATGCTTCGAGATGTATAGAAAACGAGATACTTATGTTTCTAAGAAAGTACAGTCAATACCGCTATGACGTTTCGATCGACGAGCCTTTAAACGTTGACTGGGACGGAAACGAACTGCTTTTGTCTGATGTTCTCGGAACGGAAAGCGACTGTGTCAATTCCCGAATAGAGGACGAAGTTGAAAAACAGCTTCTGCATGAAGCGGTGGATCATCTCGGAGCGCGGGAAAAGAAAATAATGGAAATGCGCTTCGGGCTGAACGGCTGTAAGGAAAAAACACAGAAAGAAGTTGCCGACGAGATAGGCATATCCCAGAGCTATATCTCAAGGCTTGAAAAGCGCATTATTAAACAGCTGAGAGAAGAACTTGAAAAAGTGTGCAACTAAAAAGAAATAGCCGTTGTTTTTTATTTCAAAGCCGAAAAGCGTTTATTGTCCACTGATGTTATCAAATTATCGGATAATCTGCTCTGCAGGAATAAACGGCAGAGTCGCCGTAAAAACCTCTTCTGTCAGAACAAAATCGGGCTTTACATCTGCATTTGAATAACACAGGTCTGTAATTTCGTGCGCTTTGGCAATATAACCCAGACGGGAAAAAATTTTCTGAAGCTCGCTGTCGGGCTTCGGGCAGGATACCGAAACGATAACTTTATCGGAGCAGACGCTGACCGTAACGGGAGAGCTGTTTTCATAATTCTTATTTACAACGGCATTTGTTATCGTTTCTCTAAGCGCTTTTACCGGCACTGCCGGAACATACTCCCGCCGGATACCGTTCAGATACGACATTCCGGGGAGCATTCCTGCGACGTAATTTGTACATTGATCTGCCTGCATAACAACGGGACCCATAAACTCGTTTATTGACCTCAGCGCCGAGCCGAAATCTCCCGAAAACGAAGCGGCTTTTATAATTACAGGACAATTGTCCGAAAACAAAACGCCAATATTACTATATCCGCCCTCGGAAGTTCTGAAAACTTCGGGGTCAAAATCCATGCCCCTGTCGGCGAATATTTTTTTGGACAAAGTATAGGTAAGATTGCCGTAATTCATGACAGACATATATACACCTCAACTGCCCGCAGACAGATAATTTATTGCGGCGAGCAGGTATTCTTTATAAGAATCAACAATGGTATCGGAATTTAATATCCTTATTTTAAAAGGCTCTTCAAATTTCATAATATACCCCAGGCGAATTCTTATATCCTTTTGCTCGGCAATTTTCAACAGCCAGGGAGCAGCTAAATTTCCCATGGCGTTTGCGTTGAATATCTTCTCCGGAAAATTGTTTATAAGAACAAGCGTTTTTACCGTACCCGAAAGATACGACGGCGGTATTGCGCCGAGTATGGGGCTTTGTATTAAATTGCAACTGATAACTTCCGACTTATCAATTGCTTTTATCATTTCCCGCTCTAAGGCGCCGGTGATAAACTCTTCCCCGCCCTGATTGTCAAACCATGGATCGGGCTGACTGATATATTCATCAAACGGCACATCATACGGGCTTTCACTAAACCATATATTTAACATTACAGCACTTCCTCACTTATCGCAAACAACAAACTCCGATACGCCGTTTTCTGTTTTGACTGCGCATTTTTCCGTATCGCATGGTTTTAAGAACTTCGGCGTATCTCTTGTTATCATGACAAGATAACACCCCGTTTGCATAAACAAATCGGCAAATTCCTTTGTCAGAGCGAAGTGGTGATATTCATCGGTAAAGAATATCTGCCGTTTGTTTTTGCAGTATTCCAAAGCCGCGCGCCATGTAAATTCCGTCAGCGGTATAAGCTCACACGACGTACTTATCTCAACGCCCGCCCTGAAACTTAAAAGCCTGTACAATGTCGACTTTCCTGTAGCGCCGTCGTCCGCCAGAACAGTAACGGGTTTTCTCAATGTAAAGTCATAACAGCACCTATGGCTTTCTATATGAATATGAACGCTGCCCTGCATACAAAACCTCTTATTCCAACGGTTCAGCCCAGCCGTCACTGAACAGCACTTTTTCTGTAAATTCGGGCAAAACTTCAAAAAGAAATTCATGTATTCCCCACCAGAAAGCTCCGTGCATATTAAAATAAATTCCGTAGGTAAATCTGCCTGTCGCTTTGTCATAAGACGTGTTATATTTTCCTTGCCATTCATCTTTAATATTATCATGACTCCAGCGTATAAGCGGTATAAAATTCCTCGAAATATACTTGTCAATATTATCAAACTTATACTCGTACATCTCGTTCAAATCATTTTCATTAACATTTTCCAGAACGATATCCAAAATATATTGTTTCAACAGCGGATTAGTTACCGCTAAATATCTTTCCTCAAAGAAATAACCGAAGTCCTCTCTGAATTCGGGCTTTATAATTACTTCTCCGACATCTGCTACATAATAAGACATTTTTACTCCTAATAAATGTGTTACACCCGGCATTGTATGACGAGTGTAACACTGCATAACTATCTATGGTTATTTTTTATTGTCATATATCCAACGATAACTTTCATCATCTATCGAGCCAAGCTCCACTAATTTTTTTAGAGTTTCGGGATAAAGTTCATGCTCCATTTTGCTGATGATCATCTCCTTTGTCTCTTTATATAGTTTCTGACACTCCTCTTCCGCCTTTGCGCAAACTTCGGGAGAATCTGCGCTTCGTACCGTCAGGGTATCGCCTAATCCGCCCTGAGCATAAGCGTTTCTTAAGAGGGCTGTTACATGGCTGATATCACCGCTGCAGCCGTTGGAAACATTGCCTTTGTAATAAATATCTTCCGCCGCTCTGCCTCCAAGAGATATGCGGACTTCCTTTTTAAGTTCATCAAGTGTAAGCGGTGCGCCCTCCTGACGGGTTGTTATCATTTTAGTATAACCGCCTACTCCGCTTTCACGAGCAACAATCGTACAATATCCTACCTTGCGTCCGCTTCGTACAGCGGCAATTGTATGCCCTAATTCGTGAACGGCAATTCTCTCCAGAGTTTCCTTATCTCTTGTGTCATTCTCTATCTTGCGCCCAAGTAATTCATCATAAATTCTGTCGTAAATCAGCGTTTTAGTTATCGTTTTATTTTCTTCACCGCGCAAATCATCAACTACATTTGTAACAACTTTCTGTATCCTGTCAAACGACATTCCTTCCATTTCGTCTGACAGTTCCTCTTTGGCATTATCATCAAAGCCCTCAGCCGTATATTCTTTCGGCAACGTTTTCAGGCAATGTTCGAGCATTGCGGCTCTGTCTTCGCGGTCAGGAAGTCTGATGTCAACTCTTGTTCCAAGCCTGCGTTTAAGCGCGGGATCAAGCATATCATAGCAGTTTGTGGCTGTTATAAGTATAAGCTTGTTCTTGCGGGTTGTAAAGCCGTCAAGCCTTGTCAGCAGCTTATTCAGCGCCTGGTTTCCGAGCGTGTCAATATTGCCCGCCTCTCTCGCTTTTCCTATGGCGTCTATTTCGTCAATAAACAGCACGCACCGTTTATATCCGTCTACCCTGTCGAAAAGTTCTCCCAAAGCAACGGCGCCCTGTCCGCTGTAATTCTGGATATAGTCATTTCCCGCTTTTGAAATGAACTTTGCGTTTGCCATGCTTGCAACAACTCTTGCCATAAACGTTTTTCCGCAGCCCGGCTCGCCCGTCAGGCACACAGCGCGCATTCCCGTTTCGTCCGATTTCATCCACTCCAGGCACTTTTCGAGTTCCTTTATCGCCGTCTTGTTTCCAACGACGTCGTCAAACGTCAGTTTCTTGTCCGAACGATCCTTTTCTGCGACGACCTGTGAACTCAGTACCATACCGGTCTTTTCAAATTCGGCTTTTAGTTTTTCGCAGACTTTCTTTACTACGGGCGCTTTTATATACATAGAACCGGGATCTTCCCTACCATTTTCGCTGGTCAGGACTTCCGCCAGTCTTGCCGCAAAATATCCGTTTGCAAGTTCGCCTCCTACGCTTACATTATACTCGTCCTGGTCTTCACTCTCCTTAGGGCAGTGCGCCGCCGTCAATATCAGATCTTTCAGGCTTTCGCGTATTTCTTCTTTTATTGAATAATTATCTGCTTCAAGATAGCGGGAATAGAGATTGCTTAATATCCAGTTAAGTACCTCTATCTCATTGTCAACAGTATAGTTTTTAAATGCAAAGCGCTTTGATATCAAGCCTCTCAGAGTATCGCTCGAACTTAACAGCTCGTCGATCGAACCTGTACTTGCGCTAAGAATTATCAGGCATCTTTCCCGGCAATTTTTTGTAGCCGCTATAAAAGAATTTAATAAATCTGTGTTCAGATAACCTTCCGCGTGGTTTATAAAGATCACGCAGTCGCCGTAAGCAGGAATCAGTCCTCTTGTATCTATTTCAATGTAATGCGGTTGAGAACATTCCTCTTCCGTCACGGGATCTATAAAATCATGCTCTCTGAAAACGTTTGATTTACAACTGTCTGCAATCCTTTTTGCCAGCGTAGACCGCCCGCAGCCCGCTAAACCCTCGAATGTAATTATATGCGGATATGACTTTGAAGAAGTTATCAGAAACTGATTTTCGATATAATCGTTTATTTCATTTAGGAAATCCTCATCAAAACCCTTAATGCCGTCAATACCTGCTTTCTTATTCTTATCTATATTTTCAATAAATGAAGCGGTATCTACAAGCTCATCGGTTGTTCGTCTAGAAAGTATTGTATCAATTTCACTGCCATAACATATCCTTCGCGCGTCCTGATAAATATGCCTGTACACAGAATATTCATAGTCAAAAGCTTTCCCCACAGAAGCCGGATCTCTTTTGTAACTTTCAGAATTTTTTGGCGAGCTATTTTCTTTCAGACTACAATTTTTAACGAACCCATAGTACGTATTATTGTCGATGTCATACGATTTTTCATTTTTTATACAATCAGTTATGATCTTAATAAAACTTTCTTCATATTTATCGGTCTTTAAAACAAACAGAAGTGTACAACTCAGCTTAGCATAATTCTGTAAATTTATCAAATCACCTTTTTTGAAGAGATCGCCGATCCTATAACCATAATACATGTCATTATGATAGGCACGCTTTGGCTCGGTCTTGGTACTTAATGTCAAATAGAAACGATAATACGTTTTTTGATCTTCGAAAAGCCCACTCATAGTCATAATTGTACTTTTGTCAATATCAATGTCGGGAATATATTTATTAAACCACTTGAATATATTAACTATACTTTCTCTAAGTTTAACAAAGTACTCCGATTTACAGTTGACAAAACCTTTACATGGAACATCCCCACTGAACCATT
The DNA here is from genome assembly GCA_947627205.1 of uncultured Clostridia bacterium. Lineage (GTDB taxonomy): Bacteria > Bacillota > Clostridia > Oscillospirales > Ruminococcaceae > CAG-115. Next base: position 42,338 of record CANQVE010000015.1, read on the forward strand.
TTTTAATAAAAATACTTACGCCGTCTACTTGAACTACTTTCATCTTTAAACACCTCTCACAATAATAAAATATCCGAAACAATTGTTTGTCTCCTTTACATTATACCAAAAATGGGGAAAAAGTCAACAAGTTTTAGTAATTTTACAATAAAATTTTGTACGTTTGTCAATGATATGTTACACTTTTCTCAAAAAAATATGATGCTAATAACTTTGAACGAAATCAGCCGCT
>CANQVE010000016.1 GCA_947627205.1 uncultured Clostridia bacterium
GTGTGACAACTTTATTTTAACATATCTCAACCACTTTTTCTATACCTTTTGTCTCACATCTATTGTAACATAACATTCACAATTTAAAATTATTGTAACATACTACTTGACAAAAACAAGAAAATATGTTACAATATCAGAAAGCAGACGGCTGTATTCAACGGGGGCAATCGGTGTCTTTATACAGTTCTTCTGCTTTTTATTTGGCTGGTCTTAAAAAGGAGAGAACTATGTACAGCGTTTCTTTTACAGGTCATCGCCCCGAAAAACTGCCGTATTTCTGCGACGACGATCCTATGCTCGTCGATATGAAAGAAAGACTTAAAATTCAAATAGAAAAGCTGATCGCCGAGGGCGCAGGGTATTTTTACAGCGGAATGGCAAGAGGTACGGATATATGGTGTGCGCAAATTGTAATTGAACTTAAAAATAAATATCCCGACATAAAACTTTCAGCAGTAATTCCATGCAAAACTCAAACGGAAAAATGGGACGAAAAAACCACAGCCGATTATAACGATATTCTCGCCAAATGTGACAAAACTATCTGCATAAGCGAAAAGTACACAAAGAACTGTATGCTGAAGCGAGACCGCGCGCTTGTGGAGCTGTGCGATGTGCTTGTAGCGGTTTATGACGGCACAAAGGGCGGTACGAAATATACGGTTGAGTATGCTCAAAAAATGCACAAAAAGGTTATAATCATCCCGCCTATGTAAATCGGGTAATTATTCCGAATAAAAAAGCCTTGTCAAGAATACAATTGACAAGGTGATTTTTTTGGACATTCTGTTATTTCTGAACAACAATATCGTCTGGGGCATACCTATGCTCTCGCTTATGGTTTTTACGGGAGCATTTTTCAGCGTCAGGACAAGGTTCTTTCAGATAAGAAAATTCCCCGAGGTTTTAAGGTCAACTGTTTTTTCAAAGCGCGAAAACCGCTCGGACGGGCAATCTACGCCCTTTGAAGCAATGTGCCAGGCGCTTGCGGCAACTTTAGGCACGGGAAATATTGCGGGCGTCGGAACGGCTCTTTGTATAGGCGGAGCGGGCGCGGTATTCTGGATGTGGGTATGTTCGGTTTTGGGAATGATGACGGGATTTGCCGAAAACGTCCTCGGATTTTTATACCGCAGAAAAGACAAAAACGGCGAATGGCACGGCGGAGCGATGTATTATATCCGCGACGGACTTTCAAAGAAAAAGCCGATAAAAAAAGCGGCAAAGCCTCTCGCCGTGGTTTACGCATTATTATGCACTTTGGCGGGCTTCGGAATGGGGAACGCCGCACAGATGAACTCTGCGGCTCAATCGCTTAAAATAGGCTTCGGCATTCCTACAATTATCACGGGAATTGTTCTTTCAATAATTTGCGCTTTCGTTATTTTCGGCGGGAAGAAACGCGTATGGTCTTTCTGTTCAAAAATAGTGCCTATAATGTCGGGATTTTACATCATAGGCTCACTTTATATAATCATTGCAAATATAGGAAATCTTCCCGATGCGTTTATGTGCATTATCGAAAACGCATTCGGTCTTTCACAGATAGGCGGGGGAATATTCGGCTCGGCTGTAAAAAACGCAATATCGACGGGATTTAAGCGCGGGGCTTTTTCAAACGAGGCGGGACTTGGAACTTCCGTCCTTGCACACGCTCAAAGCTCTGTCAGAAGTGCAAAAGTCTGCGGAATGTGGAGCATTTTCGAGGTGTTTTTCGACACCGTTATCATGTGTTCGCTGACGGCTTTCGTTCTGCTTTCGGGGAAATGCACACTGCCGACAGCGGATATTGCTCTGCGCTCTGTTGATAATGGGACGAGTTATTTCAGGATAACCGAAAGCGAAAAGCTCATAAACAGCGGAGTTGAGCTGAAAGAAGAACTGCGGTGTGTGAGCGTTTACGGAGAGGAGTTTTACGTTTCCGCGCCAAAGGGCGTTTCATACTCAAATCTTTACGAGATAAACGCGGAATTTTCGGAACAAAAAGTCGTTTCGGCAAAGATAAGCGCAGTCTCGGGAGCAGGTCTTGCGAACTTTGCGTTTTCAGAAACATTCGGAAAAACCGCCTCGGGAATACTTTCGATACTTACGGCAATGTTCGCGTTTTCTACCGTTATAGGCTGGTCTAGCTTCGGCGGAGAAGCGGTTTCGTTTTTATTCGGGAAACGCGCGGTAATACCGTTTCGCGTTTTGTTCACGGCGTTTTCTGTCGTCGGCGCGGTAATTGACCTGAAAATAGCATGGGCATTATCCGATTTGCTGAATGGGCTTATGGCACTGCCTAATCTTATTGCGGTGCTTATTCTCTCAAAAGAAGTTATACATGTCGTCAACGGGCGAGATACTGTTTCAAATCTTCAATAACGGCGTTTGCAACGCTTGTTCCGAGGTCATAGACTGCTTGGAGCTTTTCGGGATCTTTTTCTATCCTGCTTATTTCGGGAGTATGCGAGGGACGTATAACAAACGCTCTGCCGTCCTTTTCCCACTGTCTTAATTTTTCAACAGAGCTGTTATACTGCTCGTGGCGGACTTTCATTCTTTCGGCTATCTTCGGATATTTAAGGCCGCTTAGCTTTGCCATTGCCCTGTTCATGGGCTTTTTTCGATAGTCCGCCGCACGCGTAAGAATAACGGCTATCTTTTCACAGCCCTGCGAGCTTAGCCACTCAAAAGGTATGCTGTCGGAGATACCGCCGTCCAAAAACTTTCTCCCGTTTATTTCAACGGGTTTTGATACAAACGGCATTGAGCCCGAAGCTCTTAAAGTATCCATTTGCTCGAAAACGCTGTTTATTTTCACATATTCGGGCATTCCGCTTTCGACATCGGTCATTACCGCATAGAAATCGGTGTCCGAATGTTTGAACTTTTCGTCGTCAAACGGATCGAGCTTTCTCGGAACTCTGTCGTAGGCGTATTCCGTACTGAAAAAATTTCCCTCTTTAAAAAGCGGGATAAGTCCCATATAGTTTTTGTCGCTGTTATATTTCTTGTTATAGCGGAGCGCTCTTCCCTTTTGTTCGGACAGCAGATTTACCCCGAAAAGCGCTCCCGCAGAAACGCCGACAATGACGTCGAATTTTATGCTGTTATCCAGAAATGTATCCAGAACGCCTGCGGTGAACATTCCCCGCATCGCTCCGCCCTCTAATACAAGACCTGTTTTCATTTTTCTCCTCACATTAGAAACCGCCGTTGTTCATACGGCGATTTCAGACTGTATATAAAGCCCCATCTACGTCGTCAGCAGCACTGCGGCAGGCACAAAGCCTAGCCGCAGCACTGCTTCCTAGTATCTGGGGCTTCCTCTACAGTCTGAAACTTTTATTTTTATACTGTCTGTAACTGCCGAAAACTTTCAGCTTTTGTTTTCCTTTTCAACTATATTCTCTCCGCAGTACATCTGTCTAAGTTTCGGCTTTTCTATCTTTCCCGTTGCGTTTCTGGGAACTTTTGCGAAGATTATCTTTTTCGGGCGCTTATAGCGCGGCATTCCGAGACAGAACTCGTTTATCTCGTCTTCAGTACAGCTTATTCCCTCTTTAAGCTCTACTATCGCCGCGGCTATTTCTCCGAGCCGTCTGTCGGGAAGCCCTATAACGGCAACGTCCTTTATCTTGTCGAACTTTGCCATAAAGTTTTCTATCTCAACGGGATAGAGATTTTCTCCGCCGCTTATTACAACGTCCTTTTTGCGGTCAACGAGGAAAATAAAACCGTCCTCGTCCATTCTCGCCATATCGCCCGTTCTTAGCCAGCCGTCCTGCAAGACTTCCGCAGTCGCCTCGGGATTATTATAATAGCACTTCATAACTCCGGGACCTTTTACCGCAAGCTCTCCGACTTCGCCCTGCTCTACATTTTCGCCGTTGTCGCGGATTATCTTTACTTCCCAGCCGTAGCCTGCTATTCCTATTGCGCCGACCTTATGTATATTTTCAACTCCCAGATGAACGCAGCCGGGACCTATACTTTCGGAAAGTCCGTAGTTCGTGTCATACTGGTGGTTGGGGAAATATTTCTTCCACCTGAGTATAAGGCTCTGCGGAACGGGCTGTGCGCCGATATGCATAAGCCTCCATTGTTTCAGGTCATAGTCGGATATATTCAGCTTTCCGTTGTCGAGTGCTTCGAGAATATCCAGCGCCCACGGAACGAGAAGCCAGACTATAGTGCATTTTTCGCGCGAGACTGTGTCGAATATCGTTTCGGGACTTACTCCCTTTAACAAGACCATTTTACCGCCGACAAGCAGACTTCCGAACCAGTGCATTTTTGCGCCCGTGTGATAAAGAGGCGGTATGCAGAGGAAAATGTCGTTATGCGTCTGGCTGTGGTGGTTCTGCTCGACTTTGCATGAATGCATAAGAGAGCGATGGTCGTGGAGGATAGCTTTCGGAAAGCCTGTTGTTCCCGATGAAAAGTAAATAGCCGCGTCGTCGTCATCTGTTATTGTTATATTCGGAGAAACGCTCGGACAGTTTGCGGCAAGTTTGTCATAATCCTCCGCAAACGACGGGCAGTCGCCGCCGACATAGAACAAAATACGGTTTTTGCTTATTTCCTCGGCAATAGTTTCAACGCGCCCTATAAACTCCGGTCCGAACACAAGCACGTCCGCTTCGGACAAATCGAGACAATATTTTATTTCCTCCGAGCTGTACCTGAAATTCATCGGCACGGCTAATGCGCCTGTTTTAAGCACGCCGAAATATATCGGAAGCCACTCGAGGCAGTTCATCAGAAGTATCGCTACTTTATCGCCTTTTCTAACTCCCCTGCTAATAAGCAGCTGAGCGAAACGGTTAGCTTTTTCGTTGAACACTCCCCACGTTATCTCCCTGCGGTATTGCAGCGAAGATGTCGGCTGGATAAGGTCGTAATCTTTCCAGAGCATACGGCGGTTTTCCTTTATCTGGGGGTTTACCTCGACAATACTTACCTCGTTTCCGTATTTTTCGGCATTCTGTTCAAGCAATTCTGTTATCGGCATGGGGTTTGCTCCTTTTAATTATTATTTGCAAGTATACAGTGTACAGCAAAGGTATCCGCTTCGCGGATCATTTAGATTGTTTTCAAATCTAAAGGTTGTTCGTGTGACTATGGTCTAAAAACAATTTAAATACTGTCAGCGTTAGCGGACACCGAAACTGAATACTTTACACAGCGTTTTCCGCGAAGCAGATAATGCGTACACCTTTTACTTGCATATTATATACTCACTCGGTAATAACTTTATACATCTCCGGGCGTCTGTCGCGGAATACTCCCCACGAAAGGCGGAAATCGGATATCGCGTCAAGGTCGTATTCGCTTGTCAAAACAGCTTCTTCCTGCTCGGCGCTTGTCTTTACCGCGCCCGTTTCATCAGTCATAAAGCTGTGACCGTAGAACGAAAGCTCGCTCTTCTGGAAAGAATTGTCCTCATCGGGAAGAACTTTTTCAACGCCTATGCGGTTTGCGGCAATAACGGGCACAAGATTCGCCGCCGCATGACCTTGCATACAGCGCTGCCAATGCGCACTGCTGTCGCAGTCAAGTATAGGCTCGCTCCCTATTGCCGTAGGATACATTAACAGTTCCGCGCCCATAAGCGCCATACACCTCGCCGCTTCGGGGAACCACTGGTCCCAGCAAATACCGACGCCTATTTTTCCAAAGGAAGTATCCCAGACCTTAAAACCCGTGTTTCCTGGAGTAAAATAAAACTTCTCCTGGTAAAAATGGTCGTCGGGGATATGCGTTTTTCTGTAAACTCCGAGCAACTTTCCGCAGTCAAGCATTGCAATGCTGTTATACAAGACATTTCCGTCGCGCTCAAAAAAACTTATCGGCATAACCAGCGAAAATTCTTTTGTCACTTCTGAAAAACACTTTACGGCAAGATCGTCTTTTGCCGCACAAGCAAGTCCGTAGCTCTCATAGCGCCTTTCCTGGCAAAAATATCTCGTTTCAAAAAGCTCGGGAAGAAGCACAATATTTGCGCCCATTTCAGCGGCTTTTTTTGTAAGCTCCACAGCCTTTTCAACAGACAGCTCCCGCGTTTCCGGAACGCTCATCTGTACCGCCGCAGCTATAACCTTTCTCATTCCTAACCCCCGACACTACAGATATTGTTCAAACAAGACCTTGTCCAAAATACGGAAATACTCCGTGTCAGACTCGTTCCAGGTGATGTCGGAAGATGTCATCTCATAGCTTATTATAAACGTTTTTCCGCTCTTTGCCTTTACCTCGTGGTGCATTACGGAAAGAACGCCCTGTCTGCACAACGCGTCATACGCCTTAGATGCTTTCATGTCGAAATAAACGACCTTGCTTATGAGCATAACGCCGTTTTCATAAGTCAGCTCAACGCGCTTGTCATAAAGATAGTCTATGGTGTCCTCAATAAGCTCCTTGCTGAGAAGATTTGTCCCTACCTGCATTACCGCCTCGCGGTCGGTCTTGTTGTAAATAATTATCCTGTCTATCGCAAAATAATCTCTTATGTCATTCAAGATCTGCTCGAAAGAAAAATCCTCGCCGACAATTATCTTATTTGCAATTCGGCAAATGACCTCGCTCTTTTCCATAGCTCTGCCGCCGAGAATGCTTTCATTTCTGACTCCCGATTCAAGAAGTTTTTCAACGGTGCCGTGTTTTGTCGGCTCGTATACGATATAGCGGTTCTTGCCTTTTTTCTTTGCCTTGTACAGCAGGCAGTCCGCGAGCTTGAACATCGTGTCATAATTCCCGTCATAATCCTCGGGGAACACCGAAACGCCGATAGAGGTCGTAACGCAGAAGCCGTTCATAGCCTCGTTATAGCTCGCGTAGACCATATTCTTTATCCCGCGCAGAACGAACTTCAGGCGCTCTTTATCCTCGAAATTGTCGAACACAAGCAGAAACTCGTCGCCGCCTATTCTTCCCGCCTTGCCGAAGCCCTCGACCTGTTTTTCTATTATCGCCGCGCAGCGCTTTAAGACCTCGTCGCCCTTTGCATGACCGAAATTGTCGTTTACAAGTTTAAAATCGTCGATGTCTATTATCGCAAGCGCTGTAGGCTGTCGCAGGTCATTTATGCGCCTTTTGGCATAATTCGTGATATTTTCTTTCATAAACAAGCCCGTGAGCTGGTCGCGGTTATTAAGCTCGTGAGAAGAATTTTCTCTCGGATCTGCCATTCTTCCGACGGTCATTATATGAACATCGTCAGAATATACCGCACTGCCCGTTATGACGAGCTTTTTGGTCTGGTTTTTCTGGACGAACGTACATTCGATACTTCTTACGCCGTTTCTAAGGTCGGACAAAAGTTTTGAAACAGCCTCCGCGCTGTTTTCCGAAAGTTTGTCAAGAAGCTCGTTTTTCCAATTGTCCGCGCTGGTAATTCCGAGAATGTCCTTTCCTATGTCATAACGATAGCTCGTGACCATATCAGTCTTTTTGTCATAAGAAAAATATGTGCAGTCATTTTGAGCCAGAAGCGCGTCGGACTCCTTTTCCTTTATCATAAGCTCGTAATAGCCGTTGAAAAGTCTGTTGAGCTCTATCATTCTGACGTTTATAAGGGGCGTGTCCTCTTCTCTGCGGATAAGCTGGGCCGCCATAAGGATATCGCTCCCGTCGGTATTTTCAACGGTAACGACAAATGTCTGACCGTATGCCTTATCCTTAAAAGCCTTGTCGAGGACAGCTATGGAATTTTCCGTAAACAGCCTGTCGGCGGTTATATACAGCCTCGGTCCGAGAAATGCATAAAGCGCGGCATTTGCCGAAACAAAGTCATATCCCGGGACTTTATAAGAAAACTCAAAAATTCTTTCCGATGAATTGTCCATATTTTACCTCTGTTTATCTGTCTGAAAAAATAGGGATCTGCTGTGTAATGCAATGGATATTTCCGCCGCCGAGGAGTATGTCGCGGGCATATACAGGAACTATCTTCCTTGTCGGGAAAAGCTCCGATAAAGTCTGCCTCGCAGGCTCGTCGGCTTCGTCGCCGAAAAACGGCATTATGACCGCTTTGTTTGAAATATAGAAATTTACGTATGACGCCGCAAGACGTTCTCCGACATTTCTCACGGGTTTAAAATTGCAGGTGTCGAGCCCCTCGCAGTCTTTTTTTGTAACAAGAACGGGCTTCGGCAGATAAAGTTTATGCACCTTTATCCTGCGACCTTTTGCGTCAGTCTCATTTTCAAGAGTTTCAAGCGCGCTTTTTGAATAGGCATACTGCTCGTCGCTTTCGTCGTCCGTCCAGGCAAGCACGGCTTCTCCGGGCTTTACAAACGCGCACATATTGTCGATATGCTCGTTTGTTTCATCACCGCTTATCCCGTTTTTAAGCCAAATGACTTTTTCTGCTCCGAGCGCGCCTTTGAGCTTTTTCTCAATTTCCTCTTTGGTCATATCGGGGTTTCTGCCCTTGCTTAATAAACACGCTTCGGTAGTTATGACCGTGCCCTCTCCGTCAGTATGTACCGAACCACCCTCGAGGACAAAACCGCTGTAATCGTACATATCAATGTCATAGAGGTCGCAGAGCTTTCCCGCCATTTTATCATCCTTGTCCCAGGGGAAATAAAGCCCATCGTAAAGCCCGCCCCAGGCGTTGAAGCTCCAATTTATACCGCGGATACCGCCTTTTCCGTTTACGACAAAGGTCGGAGCATAATCTCTCGCCCATGCGTCGTTGTTGCTCATTTCGACAACTCTTATCCTCGGCGAAAGCATAACGCGGGCGTTTTCATACTGCTTTTCGGAGGCGCATACCGTAAGTTTTTCGCTTTCGGCTATTGCCTCGCAGATCTCGCAGAAAGCCTTTCTCGCGGCATATCCTCCATAGCTCCAGCTGTCCGAGCGTTCGGGAAATATCATGATACAGCCATAATGCTCGGAAAACTCTGCGGGCATATAAAAGCCGTCGCCGCTCGGCACAGAATTTAAAACATTCATTATCTATATAATTTACCTTTTTAACCTACTATTACACTTAATCATTTTACATTATAACACATTATTGCGGAAAAGTCAAGTTACAACTCTCAATAGATAATGTACAATTTGTACAATATTTAACATTGTAAACAAAGAATATTTTGTAGAAGTTTAAGTTATTTTGTTGTTGACAAACAACATAAAATATGATAAAATTAGGTTGTGGCTTGGTTTATTACTTATTTTATTCTGGAGGTATTTACATGAACTCAAAACAAATGAGCATTACCGCTCTGGTTTGCGGTATCGTCGGCATTGTAGGTTCTTTTATCCCTTATGTAAGCTATGTTGCCCCCCTCGCTGCTATTGCGGGCATTGTCTTCGGCGCTCTTGCGCTTGACCGCTTTAAGAAAGGCGACGAGTCCGGTTCAAAGGGTCTTGCGATCGCAGGTCTTGTTATGGGTATAGTTTCGACGGCTGTAGCTGTTATCGGTTTCATTTGCGCAATTTGCGCTTTGTGCGTTACTTTAGGATTTATCGGCGAACTTGCAGGTAGTTTACAGTAATAGTTACATATCAAAAAAGTTTAACCCTGCCTTTGGGCGGGGTTAATTTATATTCAGACTTTACAGTCAGGAGTTTTTTATGTTTCCGGGTTTTACTTTTGATCTCCCCGATTTTATGCCAAAAGACGAGTTTTTTCTAAGCTCGTATGCGCTGTGCGCTATCGCGGGGATCTTTACGGCTTGTCCGCTCGCGATACACCATTTCAAAAGGCGCACTGGCGACGATATTTCGCTTATCTTTGTTTTTCTGTTCGGCGCTTTGGGAACGTTTGTCGGTATGCACATTCTTTACGGCATAACAAACATTCAGTATTGGGGATTATTGTTTAAGGCGACGGATTTTATTGATTTCATAAAGCGCTTTGCGATGATATTCGGAGGCTCGGTCTTTTACGGCGGGCTTATAGGCGGACTTATCGCGGGAGGAGCGTCAGCAAAGTTCCAGAAACTTCCGATGAAAGACGTTACGGACTGCTGCGCGCCTGCTATCGCTATCTTCCACGGCTTCGGGAGAATAGGCTGTTTTCTGGGCGGATGCTGTTACGGAGTAGAATGGGAACACGGCATAACGTTTACAAACTCGCTTATTGAAAGCGCGAACGGAGTTCCGAGAGTTCCCGTACAGCTTATAGAAGCGGGCTTTGAATTTCTGCTCGGCGCGGTGCTTTGGATATTGCTCTCAAAGAAAAAGCTCTACGGGAGACTGCTGTGCGTTTATCTTATCTCCTATTCAATTGAAAGGTTCATTATCGAATTCTGGCGCGGGGACGAATACAGAGGACATCTGTTCGGATTTTCAACCTCACAGCTTATCAGCATAGGATTTTTTGTAGGAACGATAGTTTTCCTGCTCTTGAAATATGCGGGCAAGAAAAAGCAGAAGCCCGCGACTTGAATAAATATAAACATAATAAAAACACCGCTTTATTTTAGAGCGGTGTTTTTGTTTTATGTCATTGAACACTGTAGCTTTCCGAGGCTATTCTGAAACAATCGTTTACGAGAGGTTCGCCAAGCTCACTGTACGAAGTTTCGGAAATGGTATGTATCTCGCTTTCTTTGGCGGTGTTAACGCCCTGTGTCAATGCTTCGAGCATATCGAGCGACTTGAAGTAACTATGGATGGTGCTCATCTTTTTGCAATAAACGACTATCAATATTATTCCCACAGCCAGCAGCGCAAGCCCTGTCAAAAGCAATCCTGCCGCGACATCTTCAAAATTATTTTCTTCCGCCAGCATTCCTAGGAACATCGCCACAAACACCGCGACAACGAACCTTGGGGCAGAAAACCGTTTAATTACAATAAAGTGCGCTATTGTACCGAGAATAATGCACAAAAACGGTACTCCCCATATCCCTGCCATTCCGAAACCCATTATTGCATACGAAATAAGCGTAATTCCTGCCGTAATAAGCAAGACGCAGATATTTGCAGGATTAAAAGGCGCGTTTACCTTATCCCCGCTGAACTTGGGATATTTCACTTTTATGCCGTCTCTGTGATTCACCATACGCTTTAGCGCGTCAGCCTTTTCGATAGCTGAATTTTCGTCATAGCGCGCGAACACTGCCTTGAAATCGTTTGTGACAATTTCCGCTCTATCGAGCTTTTGAGAGACCTCGTCGAATTTTTCGGCGCTGTCCTCATAGCCGTTTGTTTCGCCGAAAAGGTCTTTTGCTGCCTTGAGCTGTTTTACGGTCTCGGCATTTTCATAGAGCCTGCACGCTCTGTTGTACATTGTCATTATGCCGTATTTTCTTAGATCACAGCCGAACTGAACGGCGTTTCGGTAGTTCGGGGATTCGGTTATATCGACATACAGCTTTCCGAGATCTTCCTCGCGCGTACAGCGGTATTCTGCGAGCAGTTTTCCGAGATAAGCCCGTCCGTTTTTGGGATCCTGGTCTAATACTCTTTCGCAGAACTTGTCGGCGTTTTCAAAATCACTGCTCGAAAGGAACATAAACGCGCGTTCGAGAAGCGCGGGGATATTCAGCGTTACAGTCGGCGCGGCGGCCGATACAACTGTTTTTTCATTTCCCTTTGGGATTATTTTTCCGATACCGTGGAGAAGATCCTGTATAAAGCCTATCTTCCCCATATCCTGTCCCTGAAGATTTTTAAACTCGCGAGGCATATCATAAGCGTCAATGTCAGCGTAACAAGGGATAAGGAATTTCGAGCTGTCGGTCTTCATCATATCGAGAAATCTTGTCCACTCGTTCTTTACCCAGACGGCGTTAAATCTCTCGCGGTGAGTTCCTACCACAAGCATGACCTTTGAGGAAGTGAGCGCCGCAAATATGTAAGGCTCATACTGCATGCCGAGCTTATCTTCAAGCGTTATTCTGGAGAAAAAGACCTTATAGCCCTCGCGCGTCAGAGCGTTATAGATATCTTGAGCAAGGACGGAATCCTTTGTGCGCTCGTTGTTTTCGTCCGTTTCCTTATAGCATATAAACACGTCATAAGGCGTTTCGTTCTTTACTATCTCAAGGATATTTTTCTGGAGCCTGTCTATTTCCTTTGCCTCGGCATAGTAGATGTCGCGCGCCTCGGGAGTTGCGTATTCATTTGCCTGTTCAAAGTTTTCATAATCGAAAATGCTTTCAACGGCGGTGCGGTGGCAGGTAGGCACTTTTCTTCCCGTAACGGGATCGTCTACATATTCTATTCCGTACTTACAAAGGCACAAACCCCAATATGCCTCGGATTCTTCGGGAAATTCGGCGACGATATTTTCATAAACGCTCGCCGCTTTATCAAAATCGCAGGTGGCGCGGAGGTGGTTTGCTCTTGTAAACAGAGCGGTCTTTCTGTCGTCATCGAACATGGGCACGGTCTGTTTCGTACCGCAGTACGGGCATTCGCAGATATTACTACCCTCGATTATATCGAGCTTGCCCATACACATTTTACATTGAAAAACTGCCATATTGCCTCCCAAAATAATAAATCATATATAGTCATTATAACACAAGATGTTCCGATTGTCAACAAATAATTTACCGTAAAATGATAACAGCCGAAATGAGGTTTTTAATTTGTAAGGTCTTGACAAGGTGCATTAAATATAGTACAATATAAGCGGAATGTTTAAAAATCGGATGTCAGACTTTATATTCGGCCTGACAATGGAAATGGTGATATATATGAAAATAAAAAAGGTACTTTGCGCTGTATTGGCGGCGCTTTGTTTAGGAGGCTGTTCCGTAACGGAGGACAATTCTTCGGACGGAGGAAAAATCGTTGTTACGATGATGTACACGGACGAACTGCCTGATCTGGAAAAACTTGTGGAATCTACATACGGCAATATAGATCTTCAAATTGAAAGAAATACGCCTGCGACAATTGACGGAGAGATAGAACGCCGCCTGAGAAACGGTCACGGGACAGACATTATTACTTCTACCCTTGCGACGGGCGATGTGCTCAACTATCTTGCAGACCTTAGCGCGGACGAATATATTTCTGCATATCAGTCGGGAATAATGCACAAGACCTCAAAAGACGGAAAAAACCTTTTTATTCCCCTGCCTGCGCAGTATTACGGGTATATTTATAACGTTACGCTCATGCGCGAAAACGGACTTTCTGTTCCAACTACGCAGGAAGAACTTCTGAATGTGCTCGAAACCGCAAAAGAAAAGAATATAGGCGCAGATGAAAACGGCGCTGTATTTTCTGTGGACGGAACGCCCGCGCTTACGGCGGTGTTTGTGCTTGCAACTCAAGTACCCGATTTTTTCGGACTTTCCGAGGGCATAAAATGGCTGGAGGATATGAAAAACGGAAATGCTTCTTTCAAAGATTCGCTTGAGGACTGTCTTGACCTGCCTCTTGAAATGATAGAAAAGAAGTATATGGACTCTCTCCAGTTTACGTCCGTTTCAAACGCCGCGCCCATACTCGAAAAAATGACGAACGGAAAGCTCCTTATGGCGTTTGACAATGTCACAATGCTGGACGATATCCGAAAAGAAAGCAAATATGAATTCGATATGCTCCCCGTGTTCAGCGCCGAGGGAAATCCCGCATGGACAGTTTCAAACCCGACGGCTTTCCTCGGCATAAACAAAGAACTCACCGAAAGCGGAAACGAGGCTCGGCTTGACGCCTGCCGTAAGATACTTGCTCTTATATCCACGCCCGAAGGTCAGGCCGCCTTTATTCAGGACAACGGCGCGGGATATTCCTATCTTACGGATTATGATCTAGAGCCGGAAGTTGTTCCCAACGGGATAGAGGAATGTATAGAAAGCGGATATAACTACAACATTTCCATACCGACCGATTTTATGCGATATCTCGGAAACCGCTGTAATGCCGTTCTGTGCGGACAGAAGAATATTGAGCAGGCGTTTTCGGATATAGATGATTTTATGAATAACGGAAACGAGCAGACCGCGACGCTTATAGGAACAATAAATCACGATATGATAGTCGAAAACTATAATGTCCGTCTGAGAGAAACAGAGATAGGAAATCTTATCTCCGACGCGGTAAGAGAAATTACCGAAGTAGATATTGCCGTTGTTAACGGCGGTTCTATAAGAGGAAGCCTTTATAAGGGCGATGTTTACAGCTATGACCTCGATTATGTCTGCCCGTATCCCAACAAAATAATCGTTCTTGAAGTAAACGCAAACGTAATCAGGAAAATGCTTTCAAACGGTCTTTCTGCTATGATCCAAAGCACAAATATACCGGGAGGAAGATTTTTGAATGTTTCGGGAATTAAATATTCGTTTATACCTCCTGCGGACAATTCCCCCGCACAGCTTGCAGAAGTTACGCTTCCCGACGGCTCTCCGCTCGACGAAAATAAAACTTATACCATAGCCGTAACGGATTATATGGCGGGAAGAAGCGGATATCTCGACAACAACGGCGACGGGTTTACGATGCTGAATGTTTACAGCGACGATACGCCAAAGGCAGAAAACGTAAAACTCGTTCGTGAAACGGATAATACGTTACAAAGCATTCTCGAACAATTTATGCGCAGTCATAACGACGAGGAAATAGCTTCGCAAATTGAGGGAAGGATCACATCGGTGAATAACAATGGGTGAGGATCAGAAAAAAAGAGTATCGCATGCGCGGTTTTATATCATGCTGGTCCTGGCTATCGTGCTTGTGTGTCTGCTGGTATATTGGCTTATTGTATCTGCCGCGGGGATAACGGCTGATTTCACAAAAAATATGAACACAATGTATTTGCGTGAAATGACAAATCTTACGCAGGCGAACTTTAAATCCGGACTTTCTATGAGATACAGCGGGCTTAAAGCCGTAGCGGAAAGCGTGACCGCCGAGGACACGGAAAACATCGCAATGCTGAAAAGGTTTATTACTTCTGCGGAAGAGAACAACGACTTTGAGTTTTTCGCGTTTGTTGACAAGGACGGCTTTTACTACAGCGAGGATGGAAAACGCCCTGCCGCTTCAAAGCTCAGCTTTCTCGCAGACCTGCTTTCGGGAAAGGACGAGCTTGTTTCATACAATGAAACGTTTCTTGACGACAATATGATAGTTCTCGGGACGCAGATAACGCCGATAAAGTATGACCAAACGAACATTATTGCCGTTATTGCGGGATTTACTGCGGACTCTATCGGTCAGCACCTGTTTCTGCGAAGCGAGGACGGACAGACAAACGCGAGCATTGTAAACAAAGACGGGAGCTTTATAGTTTATAACACCTATTTCTCCGAATTACCGAAAGGCAGTAACGTCATTTCAAAGTTCAGAGAATACGCCGAATTTGACAAGGGCTTTTCGCTTGAACAAATGGAAAGCGACTTTAAGAACGGAAATTCGGGAATGGTCGTATTTAAAGCCTCGGACGTACATATGTGCATGTACTATTCGCCGATAGAGGGTACAGAATGGTATATGCTGATGGAAGTGCCGTATGAAGTCGTTGACGAGATGACAGAGGACTTAAGCGGACGGCTCAATACAAACGCTATTGTTATGATGGCGACAGTTATGGCGATAATAGCAGCCATTTTCGTTATTTATTTCATCAATCTGCGGGCGCACTCAAAACAGCTCGAAGCAGCGCGCGAATCGGCAGAAACGGCAAAAAAAGCCGCCGAGCAGGCGAGTCTTGCGAAAAGCGAATTTCTAAGCCGTATGAGCCATGAGATACGCACGCCCATGAACGGAATTATCGGTATGACCGAAATTGCACGCAGGAATTCTGATGATCCCGAAAAGGTGGACGATTGTCTGAAAAAAGTTTCGCTTTCGTCAAAGCACCTGATGTCGCTTATAAATGACGTTCTGGATATGTCGAAGATAGAGAGCGGAAAAATACAGCTCAAAAACGAGCTTTTCGACCTGAGAGCGTTTCTTGAAAACATTGAAAATATTTACAGCGTTCAGGCGGAAGAAAAAGGCATTGAGTTTAAAATTTCACTGTTCGGGAATATTGACGCGCTTATCGGCGGCGATTCGCTGAGGCTCAATCAGATACTTACAAACCTGCTTTCAAATGCCTTTAAGTTCACGCCGAAAGGCGGAAAAGTAGTTTTAAATGTAAGCGAGCTGAAACACGAGGGAAATACCGTTTTACTGCGGTTTGCAGTAAAGGACAACGGCGTAGGCATAAAACAGGAAAACCTTGAAAAGATATTTGAGGCATTTGAACAGGAAAACGCCGAAGTTACGCACAAATACGGCGGCACGGGTTTGGGACTTTCTATTGTAAAGAAATTTTCCGAGCTTATGGGCGGAAGCGTAAAGGTAAGAAGCGTATTTGGCAAGGGTTCGGAATTTGAGGTTGAACTGCCGTTTACTGTTACAGACAGGTCGCACACAATAGAATGGAAAACAGAAAGAGACAACTCTGACAGAGCCTCCGACAATAAAGTTTACGATTTTAACGGAAAGCATATACTTCTTGCGGAGGACAACGAGCTTAACCGCGAGATAGCAACGGAACTTCTCGGAGACAGTACGGGAGCAATTATAGACGAAGCCGAAAACGGACAAATGGCTGTTTCGCTTTTTGAGGAAAGCGAGATAGGCTATTATGATCTGATACTTATGGATATTCAGATGCCTGTTATGGACGGCTTTGAGGCGACAAGAATTATCCGCGCCATGAATCGCCCCGACGCTTCGGCTGTTCCTATCTTTGCAATGACCGCCAACGCCTTTGCAGAGGACGAAGAAAAAAGCATTCAGGCGGGAATGAACGCCCACCTCTCAAAGCCCCTGGAAATTTCAGCCGTTCTCGCGGCAATGAACGAAATACTTTTCAGAAGTAAGAAATAAAAGATAAGAAGTAATATTATACGCCCCCGAAGTAATCTTCGGGGGCGTATGCTTTATAAAGTATTGCTTAAATATTAAGCCTGTTTTTTCTTGCGGAGCATTACCGCAACACCGACCGCCGCGGCTGAAAGGACCGTTATCAGGAGCGCGTAATCATTTGCGCCTGTTCCGGGCTGAGGCGCTGCCGTATCGGAATAAACTATCGCATAAGTCGAGAACTTATCGGTAGAGAAAGTGATCGTATCGGCACTATCGTCTATATCATCAAGTATTTCGGCGTCATTCCCGTGCAGACGTACTACAGCAAACTTTCTGCCGTCCGCCTTAAGATCGTCGGGAATTTCAACAGTGATATTAACAGCCTTTGAAAGCTCGGTTATTTCAAATGCTTTATTGCCTATGTATTTTGTGATATCTATATTGACATATCTGCCGATCTCGTATGCGTCTTTAACTGCTTCCTCAATAAGAGTCTTATTCTCGGCTGTAACGGTATTATCGGCATTTTCAACGGTTATAACTACCTTGATATCCTCGCCGTTTTCGCGTGCCGCCGTATCTTCATCCGTAAGCACAGCGTCTTCAATAGCCTTTATCTCATCTTCGGTCAGCTTGATAGCAGGAGCATTTTCGCCAGATTCGGGTATTACATTTATATCGCCCATAGTTGCGGGAATGACCTTGCCCTTTTCAACTGTCTCGCCGCACTCGGTACATACGAGATCACCCGTATAGCCGTCGCTTTCAGCAGTAGCAGGCTTATAACCTACAAGCTCTGTTGTGTGATATCCCCTTGCGGGAATAGCTGTGCTTTCTTTTACAGCGTCGCACTTCGAGCAATGAACAGACTTGCTTCCGTCTGTCGTACAAGTGGGTTCTTTGTCCGTTGTGAAGTGATCTTCCCATGTATGACCGTTTGCCGCAAGACCGCTTGTTTCCTTAATTCCGCAGACATCACAAGTTCTTTCCTGTGTACCCTCGTCATCACAGTCGGGTGAAGATATAGTCTTCCACTCGCCGAACTTGTGTCCGAGAGCCTCAATTACCTGTGAGCTGTTAGGCTTTGTAAGTCCGCAAACCGTGCAGTGAATAGACTTGCTTCCCTCTGTCGTACAGGTGGGCTCAACGTCTACCGTAAGTTCACTGCTCCACTTGTGGTTTTCAAGGTCAGTGCCTCTTGTTTCGGTATATCCGCAGACAGTACATTTTCTCTGCTGATTACTTTCGCCTGTCGCAGTTTTTACTTCTTCCCATTCGCCGAAGCTGTGACCGTTTGCGGGTATTACCTCGCTTCTTTCAACAGCGTCGCACTTCGAGCAATGAACAGACTTGCTTCCGTCTGTCGTACAAGTGGGTTCTTTGTCCGTTGTGAAGTGATCTTCCCATGTATGACCGTTTGCCGCAAGACCGCTTGTTTCCTTAATTCCGCAGACATCACAAGTTCTTTCCTGTGTACCCTCGTCATCACAGTCGGGTGAAGATATAGTCTTCCACTCGCCGAACTTGTGTCCGAGAGCCTCAATTACCTGTGAGCTGTTAGGCTTTGTAAGTCCGCAAACCGTGCAGTGAATAGACTTGCTTCCCTCTGTCGTACAGGTGGGCTCAACGTCTACCGTAAGTTCACTGCTCCACTTGTGGTTTTCAAGGTCAGTGCCTCTTGTTTCGGTATATCCGCAGACAGTACATTTTCTCTGCTGATTACTTTCGCCTGTCGCAGTTTTTACTTCTTCCCATTCGCCGAAGCTGTGACCGTTTGCGGGTATTACCTCGCTTCTTTCAACAGCGTCGCACTTCGAGCAATGAACAGACTTGCTTCCGTCTGTCGTACAAGTGGGTTCTTTGTCCGTTGTGAAGTGATCTTCCCATGTATGACCGTTTGCCGCAAGACCGCTTGTTTCCTTAATTCCGCAGACATCACAAGTTCTTTCCTGTGTACCCTCGTCATCACAGTCGGGTGAAGATATAGTCTTCCACTCGCCGAACTTGTGTCCGAGAGCCTCAATTACCTGTGAGCTGTTAGGCTTTGTAAGTCCGCAAACCGTGCAGTGAATAGACTTGCTTCCCTCTGTCGTACAGGTGGGCTCAACGTCTACCGTAAGTTCACTGCTCCACTTGTGGTTTTCAAGGTCAGTGCCTCTTGTTTCGGTATATCCGCAGACAGTACATTTTCTCTGCTGATTACTTTCGCCTGTCGCAGTTTTTACTTCTTCCCATTCGCCGAAGCTGTGACCGTTTGCGGGTATTACCTCGCTTCTTTCAACAGCGTCGCACTTCGAGCAATGAACAGACTTGCTTCCGTCTGTCGTACAAGTGGGTTCTTTGTCCGTTGTGAAGTGATCTTCCCATGTATGACCGTTTGCCGCAAGACCGCTTGTTTCCTTAATTCCGCAGACATCACAAGTTCTTTCCTGTGTGCCCTCGTCATCACAGTCGGGTGATGTAATTGTTTTCCATTCACCCCATTCGTGATTTTTAGCAGCTATCGTTTCCGAGCTGCCGGGCTTTGTAAGTCCGCAGACTGTGCAGTGAATAGACTTGCTTCCCTCTGTCGTGCAGGTAGGTTCAGCGTCTATAGTGTATTCAGTGTTCCACGAGTGATTTACAAGGTCTGTTCCTCTGGTTTCTGTAATGCCGCAAACTGTGCACTGTCTCTGCTCGTTGAACTTGCCGTCTTTGGTCTCAACTACTTCCCAGTCGCCCATCTTGTGACCTAAAGCCGGAACAGTAACGGGTGTAGATCTTACACGCTCTTTGCATCTTGAGCAGTATACAACCTCATTATATCTTCCTGCTGTCGTGCAGTTAGCTTCTATAACAGTTTCCTTAACAGGTTCAAGTTCTTCGTGACCGAGCGCTTTTATTGTCTCGGGTTCAGAAGTAGTACCGCAGTTTACACAGTGGTAAGACTTGCTTCCGTCAGTGGTGCATGTCGCTTCTTTGTCAACTATCTTATTCTCACTCCAGACGTGATCGGTGTGGTATGAAGCTGATTCGGAAAATCCGCAAGTTTTGCATTCACGCTTCATAGTGCCGCTTTCGGGATCGCTCGGAGTTTGTATCTTTACCCAATCTGTAAAGTCATGACCTTTTGCAGGGATAACAGTATAAGTTCTGTCCAATTCGCTTTTGCAGACACTGCAGAGCACTAAAGTTTGAGTTCCGCCGTCGGCGGTGCAGGTAGCATCTTTAACAACTGTAGTCTGAACCTCACCGGGCTGGTGCGCAAGCGTGGGTATAACTTCGGTAGCCTCGGGGTTGGAGATGTGACAATTCTTGCAGTGCTTAGACTTCTGACCGGGCTTAAGACAAGTAGGCTGCACATCTATGGTGTAATCATCTTCCCATTCGTGCGAGCCGCCCGTGGTCTCGGTTTCAGTAAGACCGCAGAACTGACATTTTCTCTGGCTTGTAGTATCCCCGCAAAGCACGGAAGAAACTTCGTTCCAATCCGACCATCTGTGTGCCAACATCGGCTCTGTATAACTGTCGTTCCGTTCAATTATAAGACCACAGTTTTTACAGTATGTCAGTTTTGTTCCCTCGCCGATATTTACGCAGGAGGCAGCTCTCGTCATTTCGGTAACTGTCATGCCCTTAACGTGCTGACCGTTTATTTTTACATTGTAAACGGTCTCGTTTCCTGCCTTGTCTGTAGCCTTGATGACAACATCGGCAGTGCCGGTGTGATCAAATTTTACAGAAAACTTCTTGTCGCCTGTCATAGTGGCAATTATACCGCTGTCTTCGCTCGGCAAAATGTTTTCATAATTGTAGATAACTTCGCCGTCAACGGTAACGGTTGCAAGGTTATTGTCGTTTACGGTAAATTCAATGCTCTCGCAGTATGTGCCGCCGTTTGCAATACCCGAAATAGTAGGTTCAGACGGATCAAAAACTATTGCGGCGCTGCTGGCGTAGGTATCGTTTCCGTCGCTGTCAGTAGCCTTGAAGTATACATATCTTCTGTTGTTTTTGGTGGGACTTACAACAACGCTTTTGCCGTCGTAAACTGTCCAATAATTGCGCTCTTTGGCAGCCAGTTGTTCAGCAGTGAGCTCGTCATCGCTTACGATATAATATATAGCCTTTATTTCAGAATCCTGTTCATCTGTAGCCGTTGCGGTTACTGTAGCAGTCTGCTCTTTTACAAATACCGTGTAGCCGGTGAGAATGGTATTCCATGTTTCGCCGTTGAGCTCTACGGTTATTTCAGGACCTACAGCATTCTTGTAAACAGCCTTGTATGACTTGTTGCCGGTAGTGCCCTTAGCTATAGTAACTTTTTTATTCTCGGAAGAGTTGCTTTCATCTACCCAGCCCGCAAACCTCTGATCAGTCGGCGCGGCAGGTGTGGGAAGATCAAAATCTTTATCATCTTTTGTGTAAGTTTTGATGTACTTGCCGTCTTTAAATTCCCAACCGTCAGCGTTTGTCAGCGTTCCGCCCTTAAGATCAAGCGTTATGGTATAGGTTGTAAGAGCCTCGCCGCCGTACAGGGTAATATCCTTGGAAACACTACTGTCAAAGTCATATTTTTCCCCTGTATGCTCCGCATCTTCATACCAATCATCTCCGGCAGTCTGACCGTCATTGTCATATTCAACAGTGGGCTTTGCAAAGTTACCGTCCTTGTTTGCAAACTCTTCGGCAAATACCGTGTTATTCAGCATAAATACTGCTCTGTAAACTCTGTCGTTGTCATTGTTTTTGAGCGCAGGCTCAGTTTCGCCGTTCTCGCCGAGCTTCTGCCCCCAATATACTTTATCAGGGATTTCTTCGCCCTGCGCATTTCTCAGTATCCATGCCGCCTTGCCGTTTGCTATCTCGTCAGGGGTAAGGGCAGGGATATTCTTATTCTGATCTCCTACCGGTGTACCTACCGCAAGAGAGCCGTTATTTTTATAGCAGCTGTTTGTTATATTATTTGCGCCGGCAGTACCTGCTATAGCGCCAAAAGCGCCCGAAGAACCTTTGCTTTCCGCTGACAGATCTGCAAAACAGTTCTTAACGGTACCGTTAGTGCCTGCGCCCATGATACCGCCGCACTGAATTACCGCGTTTACGGTTCCTTTGACATAACAGTTTTCTATATTGCCCTCATTTACGCCTGCCAACAGTCCGACAAACCAACCGCCGGTAATATTTGCAGTGCCCTCAATGGTGAGATTTTTTACCGTACCGCCCTTTCCTATCTGACCGAAAAGGCCGTAATAGTAACCATCGGCTCTATTGCTTCCGGACACTCTTATAACTTTCATTCCGGTTATCTTATGACCGTTTCCGTCAAAAGTACCTTTAAATCCGCCGCTTCTGCTTATCGGCGTCCAATCACCGAGGCCGTCAATGTCCGCAGTGAGTTCATAATACGCACTAACAGCAGGCTCACTGCCGCCGTTAGGCGTAGTACCGTTGTTTACCGCATCTCTCATGCTTTCAAGCGCCTCTTTGCTGCCTATCAGATAAGGCTCATCTTTCGTGCCTTTACCCGTCAGCTCAGTAACAGACGCTTTTTCCATGCCATCTGCGGCGGCCGCACCTGCTCTGTCGAACAGTCCGCTCAGCGGAAGCATGGTCAAAACAAACACGACTGCGGTCAAAAGACCTAAGATACGTTTTTGCGCTGTAGTGATCTTTAACACTGAAACCATCTCCTTTTTTGAATATTGTATTCCCAAACGTCCATCGCCGCCCGGATATACTTATGTAGTGATTATACCATAAAATCATTTTAATGTCAACAACAAAATGGCTATTATTAAAAATTTCCGTAATGAACTATAAAGGCGGAAAACGCTTGACAAAATATTGCTTTTATGGTAAAATTACAGGTAGAGCATAATTTGATTAAGAAAGGAATTTTTGTATGAAAAGGCGCTTTTTATTGATGCTTACATCTATCATTTTTGTTGTGCCGCTTTTGTTCTTTTGCGGAAGGACGCAAAGCAACAGCGCGTATGCGGCGGGCACTTACGGACTTAATCTTCCTACACAACAGCAGATAAAAGACCTCTACAAACAACTGAATATAGACCTTAACAAATCCATTACATACAGTGAAAAATATTCATTAAGTTCACCGTATGCTGCGGGTGATATTTCTTCCGCCGACAGACAAAACGGTCTTAATACGCTTAATTTTGTAAGATATGTTGCAGGACTTCCCAATGATGTCAAATTGAATGACGAATACAACAAACTTACCCAAGCAGCTTCTCTGGTAAATGCGGCGAACAAAGTTTTAAGCCATTACCCTACTCAACCGAGCGGAATGTCTAAAGAACTTTACAGTTTGGGTTACAATGGTGCAAGCAGTTCTAATATAGGAATGGGCTACACTAATATTGCACATTCAATAGTACGCGGCTATATGGAGGACTCTGACTCTTCAAACATAGACCGTGTCGGGCACAGACGTTGGATCTTAAATCCATATATGCAGTATACCGGTTTTGGATATGTAGACTATTATACTGCGCTATATTCATTTGATAACAGCCGTTCTACAACCTTTACGGGTGATTATGTTGCATGGCCGCCGAAGAATATGCCCATGGAACTTTATACTAGCTACAGTGGAAACTATGCTTTTTCCGTTAACTTGGGAAATGCTTATGATACACCAAATATATCAAAAGTCAAGGTAACCGTAACTTCAAAGAAGAAAAATAAAACATGGAATCTTGACAAAAACGATAATGGTACTAACTATTCGGAATACCTCAATGTCAATAACGAAGGTTACGGAATGGGTAAATGCATTATTTTCAACGTCGGAATGTTTGACGAGGGCGACACGGTTTCCGTAAAAATAAGCGGAATTTATAAAAATGGCGTTGAAACCCCGATTTCATATGACGTAAATTTCTTCGCTATAAACCATAAGCACAACTTTACTTCTTCCGTAACTCAGGAGGCAACTTGTTCGCACGAAGGCACAAGGACATATACTTGTACAATTTGCGGAGAAACAAAGACTGAAAGTATCCCCAAGACACAGCACAAATACACTTCAAGCATAACCAAAGCCGCGACCTGCACGGAAAGCGGCGTCAGAACCTACACATGCTCTGTCTGCAAAAATACATATACCGAGACCATAAAAGCAGCAGGGCATAAATATTCTTCAACATGGACGACCGACAAAGCCGCGACTTGTACTGAGGACGGTTCAAAATCACATCACTGCACAGTTTGCGGGGATAAGAAAGACATTACGCCGATACCGAAAACCGAGCACAAATTTGGCGCTTATGTTGTAAAACAAAAGCCGACAGCAACGGCGGAGGGTATTGAGGAGCGCACCTGCTCTTCCTGCGGAACGAAAGAACAGCGCTCTATACCAAAACTTCAAAGCTCGTCAAGTTCTTCAAGCAAAAGCAGTTCATCAAGTTCAAGCAGTTCATCAAAGTCAAGCAGTTCTTCAAAGTCAAGCAGTTCTTCAAAATCAAGCAGTTCGTCAAGTTCAAGCATTTCTTCAAGTTCAAGCAGTTCTTCAAGCTCAAGCACTTCTTCAAAGTCAAGCAGTTCTTCAAGTTCAAACAATTCTTCAAGCACAAGCAGTTCATCAAGCACTGACAGCCCGACAAACAGCGAAAGCTCATCAAATATCGACAGTTCTTCAAGCTCACCGACAGAGTCAGAGCCTACAGAAAGTAGTTCCGTGACGGGCAATGACAGCGTTCCTGTATCTGATGACAGCTCGGCTTCTTCCGACAGCGAAAACAGTGACGCGCAAGCAAACGGCAGTAACGACAGCCAAGACGGTTCTTCCGATCAAAGTATGTCAAACAGTTCGCAAAACAACAATGACAACGGCGATATAAATGTTCCGCTTATAGTCGGCATTTCAGCTGTAGCTGTGCTTCTTGCAGGAATAGTAGCGATAATAGTTGTTACGATCAAAAAGAAGAATAAATAAAAGATCCCGATAAAAAAAGTCCCGAGAAAAGCTCTCGGGACTTTTTGTTATTTACAAGTGAAATTACGAAAAAATTGCTTCCGTAAGCCAGACATACGCCGCGTCGAGTGCCTCGTAAAAACCGATAAAGTCTCCCTTGCGCGCTTTTGTGATATCGGCTTCGGGCGTCTGAGGGACAAGCTGGACCATTATTTTATCGGGAACATCGCGGTCTGCTATTTCCTTTGTTTCCTTTACGACAAGTCTTGCGGCAAAGGAATCGCCGCCGCTCCCGTAATAGATCGTGTTTCCGCTTCTGATAAGAGGAAATCCTCTGTAATACATGAGCTTGTTTTCTTCCATTTATAATTACCTCCTGAAAATTATTTACATATTTATTATATCCTCGCCGTTTATGAGGCGCATAACGTTTTCGCTCAACCGCTCGGCATAAATGGCGCTGACTTTGAATATAGGTTTTCCGTCTATAACGGCAATGTCTTTCCTTTCGTCCGCTTTGTAAAATTCGACCAGATTTTCCTTACAGCCGTATTTTTCCTCATACTTTTCGGCATATATGAACTTCATAGAAAAAACAGGACTTCCGCTTATCTCTCCCGAATAATATTCCTCTCCGTATGAGCCTATGAGTTGTTGGTAATAACTGCGGAATTTATCTGTGTCAATTTCTTCGCCTTTATAGAAAAACTCCTTTTTCTCATCGTCTATGTCAAACACAAAAGTGCCGTCCGCAGTCGTTATTTCTATTTGCTCAACATAGTAGATATACGGAGAGAGCGGGCGCTTTGAGATAAACTGCTCGGGCTTGAAAGTCGCCCAGACGGCTTTGTCCTTTGAAAGCTCGAAAATGCCAGGTTTATCTTCAAGCACCGCATAATATCCCGTGACTTCCGTTAATCCGTTGCCGACATCCTGCGTTATCTCATCTCCGATAAGTAGCTTTTTCCTATCTGTTCCGAGCGTGAAATCAACGACAGTAAACGGATCATTGAGTCCGCATTTTTCCATATTTTCTTCTGATTGTTCAAGATAAACACAACGGCTCATGGTGAGGGCGCAAAGGTCGTTGTAAACTGCCGAGCCCGACTCGTCAACTTCGGCTGTAAACGGGCTTATAAATCTGTGCGTGTTTGACGTTGCCGAAACAAAATCTTCATCGGACAAAATATCCGACATATAGCGTATCTCTACTGCTTCTTCAAGATCCTTGCGATTTATCTTAACGCTTTCAACGGTCGTATCGCTTAAACTTTCCGTAAGCGTAAGCCCGACGAAATCCTTTATATCTTTAAACACTCCCGAAACATTATCCTTATCCGCTGTCAAAACGTTTCTGTCATCTGTACGGAAATAAAATGCGGTGTCCGAGGGGTTTGCAATACCGAAATAAAGTTTTGTTACCGTATCATCGTCGAATGTTACGGTCACTTCCGAAAGCGGATTTTCAAGTCCGTATTTTTCAAGGTTCTCGGCGTTTTCTTCTACAAGAGGCTGTCTTGAAAGAGTGGCAAGTCCTCCAACAAGTGAATTTACGGCGTTTTCGTCCTGCTCCGCTCCAAGCAGTTCTCCGCACGTCCAATAAAACTCGGTCTTGCTGTCCTCTGTTTTTTCAACTCTTGTAAACAGAAAACTGCCGAATTGATTTTTGACGGAAACAGCTTCGACATTCTCTCGGTTTTTGTTTGTGACGCTTACGGTCGGAACATTCTCATCGGACGAATTTTCCTCTTGTTTCTCGGGAAAGAATATCAATATGACCGCAAGTATTATTCCGAGAACGGCAAGCGCCGACGCAGTTATGACAACAGCCTTTGTTCCCCTGCTCATCAGCGGTGCCTCCTGCAAACATAGATAACTATTCCCGCCGCGATTATCAGAACGGGTATCACTATGCACAATATGATACCCAGAACGTTTGCAGTGGTCGCGTTCATGTCAAACGTTACGGCATCAAACGATTTCGGGGTTATGGATATGCCCGTGTTCCTGCCGCACATACCGTCGAATATTCCGAGGAAGAAGAGCTGATTTCCTGCGTTTGAGTAGGACATAAGCGTTTGTCCCGCAAGTGTGTCCGAGCCTGCCGCGCAGACTCTGCTGACGCTGTCCGAGCCGTTTTTCGAGGACATAACAACGTCGTTATAAATACCCGTTTCTGCTGTCGAAAGGTCAAATTCTTCATTTTCTCCCAAGTCGAGCGGATACAAAAACGAGTTTTCAAATGAACCTAAAAGCACATCGAGCTGATTTGAAGTTCCCGAAAGAGTATAAACGGGGCGCAGGTCTGAACCTATCATCATCTTTCCGAGCGCGTCCTGTGTAAACTCGGTGTCCTTTATATCCTGCAAATGGATATAATATGTCTGCTGGTTTATCAAATAATCGGGGTTTTTCTGCCCTATAACAGAATACCCTACCGACAATCCCCAATCATTCAGAAAGCCCTCTATATTCGGAGTTTCGGGCTGGTCGGAAGAAGCAAAATAGAAAACGTTCTTTCCCGACTGTCCGCCGTTGTCAAGGAATTTATCGAGCTTTGCGAGCTGTCCCGCGCCATAATCGGAAGTCGGCGCATATACTACGACAACGTCCGCGTCTTCGGGAATTTCTCCCGTAAGGATATTTACCGTTTCAACTTCATAGCCGTTCTTTTTGAGCAGATCCGAAAGCGCATCGCTCCCATGCTCACCATAACCCTCTGTAAATACTACCTTTGCGGGATCGTCGTCTGAAACATAGAGCATTGCCGAAACGGTTTCCTGCTCTATATAAGAGCCTGCAATGTATCCATAGTAATAGTAATATTCCCACGCTTTTTCGGTTGTAAGCCCGAAATAATCGTTCGGGGTAATTATCCTGTATCTTCCCGAATTTTTATTTTCAACGACAACGCAGGCTTCTGTCAGTTCATCTTCTGAAAACTTCGCCGCGAAATCGGGGTTTTGTTCAAGGTCAAGAAAATCAAGCGTTATATGACTGCTGTAGGCGCTGAGTTTTTTCAATATCTCGTCTACCTGTTTGAAATAATCTCCGCCCTCGTTAAATCTCTTTTCCGAGCTTGTAACAGTAAGCGAAATGTCCGTATTCAGAAAATAGTCGAGATAATACTCCGTCTGGCTGTCGAGAGAATACAGTCCCTCTGCCGTGAGGTCGGCTTTTAGTCCGAACCTGTCCGACAAAATGCCTACGATTATATTAAGCACAACTACCGCCGCGATAAACAGCGCCGTAAACACTGTGGCAACGACGATATGTTTTTTGCGGGGATTTACCTCGCGCACAGACGCAGCAGCTGATTTTTCGGTCTTTACTGCGTTTTCCTTTTCGGGGATATTGTTTTTCTTTTTCATGATATCCCCCTTATGCGTAACGGCGGCGTTCAATAACGCGTATCGTCAGAAAGTTGAACACTGCCGTTATGCTCAAAAGAAACACCGTGTTTTTAAGGCTGAATATCCCCTGAGTAAACTCGCTGTACTTGTAATAAACCGAGAGAGAATTTACTATCCCCGCGAGCGTATCATTCGAGATATAATTTGAGATAATGTCAAACATGCATATCACGATATTAAGACCTATACTTCCTATAGCCGCTATCATCTGGCTTTCGGTAAGAGATGAAATGAAGATACCTACAGAGATAAACAGCATGCCTATAAGCACTAAACCCGTATAATGTCCCCAGAACATCGCCCATTCAAATCGGCTGTCCGCCGCCGAAACTGCAAATGACAGAAAGACCGCATATATTATCAGAACAATGCTCGCGCAGAAGAAAACGAAAAACGCTCCCAAAAACTTTCCCGCGACTATCCCGAAAAGGCTCACGGGGCTTGTAAGAGTGAGCTGGTCGGTTTTCTGGCGCTTGTCGTCGGCGATCGTTCTCATTGTAAGGACGGGTATCAATATAACGTTTATAAAAAACATCATCTGGAAAACTCCGCCCATTGCCGAGCTTCCCAAATTCAGACAGTTCAGCCACAGAAAAAGTCCCGAAAATCCGCAGAATACCGCAAGGAAAACATATCCGAGAGGAGAAGTGAAATATGCTCTTATCTCGCGTTTCATTATCGCAAGCATTATTCTCCACCCCCGTTTTCCCCGTAAAAGTCGCCCGTCGTGAGCTTTAAGAATATTTCCTCAAGACTAAGCTCGGTGTTTTTCATAAGCAGAATGGGATAATTTCTCGCCGCCATGCGTCTGAAAATTTCTCTTCTCACATCACAGCCCTCTTTTTGGGATATCTCATATTCCGAAATATTCTTTGCGGGGCTTTTTAACTCATAAACACGGTCAATATCGGAAATTCCCGTAAGAATATCCTTTACTTCTTTTGACGGCCCCTCTATTTGAACAAGGAGCTTACTGTCGGGAGAAAGCGAATGTGACAGATTTTCTGCGGTATCATCGGCGATGAGCTTTCCGTTGTTTATAACTACCACCCTGTCGCAGACCGCCTGAACTTCGGGAAGAATATGCGACGACAGTATGACCGTATGATTTTTTCCGAGCTTTTTTATAAGCGAGCGGATCTCTATTATCTGCTTTGGATCAAGCCCGACTGTAGGCTCATCAAGTATAAGTACCTTTGGATTTCCGACTAGCGACTGCGCTAGTCCCACTCTCTGACGATAACCCTTTGAAAGGTTTCGTATAACGCGCTTTCTGACGTCCGCTATTCTCGAAAGCTCGCATATCTCTCCGAGATGAGAGCGCTTTGGGAGCTTGCATTTTTTAAGATCGTATACAAAATCAAGATACTCGTTTACGGTCATATCAAGATAAAGCGGAGGAATTTCGGGCAGATAGCCGATATTCTTCTTTGCAGAAACGGGATCTTCTAAAACGTCAATATCGTTTATGAGGACCTGTCCGCTCGTTGCGGAAAGATAGCCCGTAAGTATATTCATGGTGGTTGATTTTCCTGCGCCGTTTGGTCCGAGAAATCCGAGTATCTCGCCGTTTTCGGCACGGAAGCTAATATTGTCAACGGCTTTTTTCGAGCCGTAATTCTTGCATAAATTTTTTACCTCTATCATATCGTCCTCCGTTCAGGCTGTCGATAAAGCCCGAAATACTCTTTTTTACAGTCTGAAATATAATTGTTTATTATAATTGTAATTGATATCAGTGAAAAATATGTGAACCGAAAATGAAACTTATAGAGTATTTTTTACATCTTGGGCGATTTGCTCCCTAAGAGCCGACAAATCGGCAAATTTCTTTTCTCCGCGCAAAAATCCGCACAGCGACACAGGTATCTTTTTCCCGTAAAGATCGCCGCTGAAATTCAATATGTGAGTTTCCATGACTACATTATCTGTTTTTGCGACAGTCGGACGCACGCCGATATTCGTTATACCTTTGAGGTTTTTTCCGTCCACTTGTACAAAACTTTTATACACGCCGAACTTCGGAATAACGTTTGTTTCGGGGATTATCTGGTTTATCGTCGGAAAAGAGAGCTTTCTGCCTATCTCGTTTCCGTGGACAACATTGAGCTTAAAGCTAAGCTCGTAGCCTAAAAGCCTGTTTGCTTCTTCTATTTTTCCCTCGCGGATAAGCTCGCGAATGCGCGTTGAGCTTATAGGCTCGCCGTCTATGCAGATGTCCTTTGCGATATGAGCCGAAAAGCCGTATTTTTCAGAAAGCATAAGGAGCTTTTCGGGCGTGCCCTCTCCGCCTTTTCCAAAGCGGAAACTCTCTCCGCAGCACGCAAACCCGATATTCAGCTTTTTTACAAGTATCCTGCTCACAAACTGCTCATAGCTAAGTCCGCAGACCGCGGCATAATCGGGAGCGTAGAGATATTCAACGCCCATTTTTTCGAGCATTTCCCGCTTGTTCTCAAATGAGATTATGTCCTCCTGCTTTGAGAATTTGGGGAGTGTCGTGTCGCAGTTGAATGTAAATACCGCAGGCGCAAGCTCTTTCTGCGAAAAAGTCTTTCCTATGACATAGACATGACCGAGATGCAGTCCGTCAAAATATCCGAGCGCAACGGCGGTTTTTCTCCTCGGCGCCGCGCCGTATGTTATATCTATCAAATTATTTCACCTGTTTTTGTTGTCAGCATTCAAAATGTTTTACCGAAACAAGCTCGTCCTGTTCGTTTATCATTCCGACTCCAAGCAGAAACGGCGTGTCCTCGGCATATATCAGCAAAAGCTCTCCTTTGGGGATTTCAGTGTCACGGTCATTTGTATTTTTCAGCTTCTCCGCGTCAAGCCTTACGCCATTTAAATACAGTCTTTTTTGCACATCATTGAGAACAATGGGAAAATATCCCAAAAGGACATTATCTATCCCCCACAAACAAAGCTCGTCAATGGGTTTTGTTTTTATATCTTCAATTGTCACGCAATGTAATAGAGTAAAGCCACAGCTTTTTGTTCTGACAAGGCTAGTCATGACTGCGCTTGTTCCCAGAGTTTTTCCAATATCGTCTATAAGCGAACGGATATATGTTCCCGCAGAACAATCGACTTCTATAACGCCGTCCCTGCCGTCAAACTCTTTCAGCTCAATGCGCGTTATCGTTATCCTCCGCGCCTTTCGCTCCACCTCGACGCCCTTTCGCGCAAGGTCGCAGAGCTTCTGACCGTTTACTTTAAGAGCCGAATACATCGGAGGTATCTGGTCTATGTCTCCGATAAATTTTCCGAGCGCGTTTTCGAGTTCTTCGCGCGATACGGTTATCTCCTGCTGTTCAGTACAGTTTCCCCAGATATCGAGCGTATCGGATTTTACTCCGAGCCTGAAGCCCGCACGGTAGCTCTTGCTTTTATCAAAAACAAGATCTACGGCTTTTGTTGCATTTCCTATAAATACGGGAAGAACGCCTGTCGCCATGGGATCGAGCGTACCGCCGTGTCCGACTTTTTTTGTGCCGAATTTTTTTCTCACGACGGCTACAACGTCAAACGACATAAAGTTCTGCGGTTTATTTACAACAAGTATACCGTTCATATTATTCCCGCTTTTTTACATGCTTCTTCGCAGGCTTTTATGACCTGCGCTACGGCTTCTTCAATTGTACCGCCTTTAAAAGAACAGCCCGACGCTCTTTCGTGTCCTCCGCCGCCGAAAAGCTGTGCGATCTCTGAACAGTCTATGAGCTTTGAAGAACGGAGCGACAATTTATAAACGCCCTTTTTCTTTTCCTTTGCACAGATACCGATATCTACGCCCTGTATCTGGCGGGGAATATTTGCGAGCGCGCCGATGTCGTCGCTGTCGATATCCTCTATGCTTTCGGTCATTGAAAGCGGAGCATAGATCACCGCTATATGACCGTCGGCATAATATTCTATGGTATTCAGAGCGGACTGTTCTAGCTTTATCCTGCCTTTTGTTTTCAGCTCAAACATTGTATAGTTTATACCCGCAAAATCCGCTCCGAAGCCTATCATCTCGGCGGCGATACGGTGGGTGCGCGGTGTGGTGTTGCTGTATCTGAAACAGCCCGTGTCGGTCGCCGTTCCCGTATAGACGGAGTTTGCAAGAGCCTTGTCAAAAGGAACTCCGAGCTCGTTTATTATCTCGTAAATTATCTCGCAAGCCGCCGCGCTGTCCGCGTCTAAAAGCGTTCTTTTTGCATATTCGGTGTTTGATATATGGTGGTCAATGCAAAGCTCGGCTTTGTCGCCTGTTTCTTTCATATCGCCGAGTAATTTTGTATCCGCAACATCTACGCATACTATCGTTTTCGGCTCAAAAGTCTGCGCCTTTACGGCGTCAAAAAGATAATCGAATTTATGAGGTATCTCTTCGGGACATACCGCTTTTGCTTTTTTCCCCAGCCTTTGAAGCGCTCCGCAAAGCGCCGTTCCGCAGCCGAGAGTATCGCCGTCGGGGCTTGCGTGCATAAGGATAAGATAATCGTCGTTTTCGCGGAGAAATTTTACCGCTTCTTTTATGTCAATCCTCATCACTTTCACCCTTATCCTTTGAAAATCCCGATATGATCTTGTCGATATGCTCCGCATAATCGAGAGAATTATCCGAAAGGAATATAAGCTCGGGCATTTTGCGCATTCTTATCCTTGCAGCTATCATTTTCTTGAAATAACCGCCCGCGGCTTTCATGCCCTCTACAGCCTTTGCGGTGCGTTCTTCCCCGCCCATGCACGATACCCATACTTTACAGTATGAAAAGTCGCTCGAAAGCTCTGTGCGCGTTATTGTCACAAAGCTCTCGGAAACGCGCGGATCTTTTACTCCCGCAACCGCAGACGACAATTCTCTCAGAATATCCTCGTTTATGCGTTTAATATTATAATTTGGCATAGTTCATTCCTTTACTCATAACAAAGGGATACTTATTCTCTGTATTCCTCCATAACATAAGCTTCAAAAATGTCGCCCTCTTTGATGTCCGTAAACTTTTCAAGACTTATTCCGCATTCAAATCCCGCAGAAACTTCCTTTACGGCGTCTTTAAAACGCTGAAGTCCCGCTATCTTGTCGTCGCCGACAACAATGCCGTCGCGGACAATGCGTATCTGCGAACTGCGCGATATCTTTCCGTCAAGGACATACGAACCCGCGACTGTTCCGACACTGCTTATCTTATAGACCTGTCTTACCTCTGCCTTTCCGAGAGCGACTTCGCGGACCTTAGGAGCGAGCATTCCTTTCATAGCGGAAGTTATATCTTCAATTGCGTCGTAAATTACCCTGTAAAGGCGTATCTCAACACCGTTTTCCTTTGCAACTTCTTCAGCCGCAGAGTTCGGTCTTACGTTAAAGCCTACGATAATGGCGTTGCTGGCGTCAGCAAGTTTTACGTCGCTTTCGTTTACAGCTCCTACACCGCCGTGGATAACGCGGACGTTCACTTCGTCGCTCGACAGTTTTTCAAGCGACTGCTTTACCGCTTCGACAGAACCTTGTACGTCCGCTTTTACGATAATAGGAAGTTCCTTTATTTCGCCCTGCTCGATAGAACTGAACAGATTGTCGAGAGTTACCTTTTTGTATGCGGAGAACTGTTCTTCCTTTGCCTCGGTCTTGCGCTTTTCAACAAGCTCTCTCGCGAGCTTTTCGTCCTCGACCGCCGCAAATGTGTCGCCCGCAGACGGAACTTCGGAAAGTCCCATTATTTCTACGGGTATAGACGGTCCTGCTTCGCTTACGCTCTTTCCTGTGTCGTCACGCATAACTCTTACTCTGCCGACTGCCATTCCAGCGATTATAATATCGCCCGTATGGAGCGTTCCGTTCTGTACCAAGAGCGTAGCTATAGGACCTCTCGACTTGTCGAGGCGCGCTTCTATAACTGCGCCCTTTGCAAGTCTGTCGGGGTTTGCTTTAAGCTCCATTACGTCCGCGGCAAGTCCTACCATTTCGAGCAGGTTATCCATTCCCTCGCCTGTTTTTGCAGATACGGGAACGCATATAACATTTCCGCCCCAATCTTCGCATACGAGATCATATTTTGTAAGCTCTTCCTTTATCTTGTCGGGATTTGCGCCCTCTTTATCCATTTTGTTTATAGCTACGATTATCTGAACGCCTGCCGCTTTGGCATGGTTTATCGCTTCGACAGTCTGGGGCATAATTCCGTCGTCCGCCGCGACAACAAGTATAGCTATATCCGTTATCATTGCACCGCGCGCTCTCATTGCCGTAAACGCTTCGTGTCCGGGAGTATCAAGGAACGTTATGTCGCGGTCTTTAAGATGAACGCGGTATGCGCCGATATGCTGGGTTATGCCGCCCGCTTCGGTAGAAGTAACGTGCGCATGGCGTATATAGTCGAGGATAGATGTCTTTCCGTGGTCAACGTGTCCCATAACTACGACAACAGGCGAACGCGATTTAAGGTCCTCGTCCTTGTCCTCAACGTCTTCAAAAAGACGCTCCTCTATAGTTACAACAATTTCCTTTTCGACTTTTGCGCCGAGTTCTTCGGCAACAAGAGAAGCCGTATCGAAATCTATGGTTTCATTTATATTCGCCATTACTCCGAGTCCGAACAGCTTCTTTATGACCTCGGACGCGGTGACTTTGAGCCTTGTCGCAAGTTCTCCGACAACTATCTCGTCGGGGATCTGAACTTTAATCTGCTGCTTTCTTGCGCGCTCAAGTTCAAGCCTTTTCAGCTTCTGCGCTTCGGTCTCGCGCTTGCTCGAATACTGCTGTTTTCCGCGCTGCTGGGATTTCTGCGTCAATTTCTGCTTGCTGCGGAAATTGTCGCTGTTCATGCCCCTGCCGCCTGCCATTGTTTCATAGCGCTCGTTGTATTTGTCAAGCTCAAAATAGCTTCCTCTTGTATCGACTTTTTTCGTAACCTGTTCGCCGTGCTTTACAGCTTCGCCTTTTTGCTTCTGCTGTACGGGAGGAGTATTGACCTTTATCTTACTGCTGTCAATAGCGGGTTTTGAAACAGGCTGTTGTTTTATAACAGACGGCTTGTTCGTATCATTCGGCTTTGTTTTCTGTCCCTGGCGATTATTTGCAGACTGGTTCTGCTGTTTTGAAAAGCCGCGATTATTATTGCCATTATTGTTCTGCTTATGACTATCGCGGTTATCACGGTTTTGCGCGCTGCCCTGCTTGTTATCAAAACGGCTGTTCTGATTATTCGGGCGGTTTTCGTGACTGCGTGCATCGCCGGAAGTCTTCTGTTCGGGCTTCTGTTCCTTTTCCGCTTCTTTTTCGGGTTTCTTTTCTTCCGCTTTTTCCTCGGGCTTTGCTTCGGTTTTTGCTTCCGATTTTTCTTCTGCTTTTTCGGCAGGCTTTGCGTCGGCTTTCTTCTCCGCCTTTTCCTTTGACTTTACGGAAGTCTTAGTCTTTGGCTTTTCCTCTGTCTCGGCAGGTTCTTGCTGTTCGGCTTCCTGCGGTTTTTTGTCAGCGGTTTCCGCTTTCTTTGAGGAGGTCTTTTTCTTGGTCTCTTTCTTTTCCTCCGCCGCAGGCTTAGGAGTTTTTATACTCTTAGTCTGTGCAAATGCGGCAGCCAAGTCTTTGACCTCGTTTTCTCTTGTAAATTTTTCAAGAAGATAACCTACCTCGTCCGCACCGATAGCAGACGTAGTTTTCCTCGGGGTTTTTACGGGAAAAACCTCGTCCAGAATACTCAGAAGCTCCGATTTGTCAACGCCCAGATCGCTTGCAACTGTCTGGACCTTGTATTTGATTTGTTTACTTGGCAATGTATATTTCCTCCAAACCTTTGGGCTGTACGCCCCGAAATTTATTATTTGCGATCATACTATGTGTTTTACCGCCGCTTTGAAAAGTCCCTCGTCATTTATGAGAAAAACTCCCGTGCGCTTTCCTACGGCATTTAACGCTTCGTCCATTGTAAAATCAGCTTTTACAACCGACCTGTTATATTTCTCTGCAAAAAAGCAGATCTCCTTTTCAGTCTTTTCCGAAATATCAGAAGCAAGTATCACTCCGCAGAATCCCTTTTCAGAAAGTCCGCCGCATACCGCCTCGAACCCTGTGATAAGTTTTCCCGCGCGTTTGCTTAGACCTATCGCGGTCAGCGTTTTATTCATCGGGCAATATCTCCTTTCGGATGCTTTCGTATATCTCATCCGATATCGGGAGCTTGAAAGAACGTTCGAGCTTTTTCCCTTTTTTTGCAATTTGAAAACAGCTCATGTCATTGCAGAGATAAGCTCCTCTGCCGTTCATTTTTCCCGTTTTATCAAGAACGATACTGCCCTCGGGAGTTCGCACTATCCTTATAGCGCCTTTCTTGCCTATCATTTCTCCGCAGGCAATGCACTTTCTCATCGGGACTTTTGCTTTATCAGCCATCGGCTTGCTCCGTTTCTTCGGACTCGTTTTCTTCGAGCGGGACGGTTTCATAATCTTCGGGTTTTACCGCGCTCTGTGCTTTTATGTCGATCTTATATCCCGTCAGTTTCGCGGCAAGCCATGCGTTCTGTCCCTTATTTCCTATTGCAAGCGAAAGCTGACTGTCGGGAACAATGACCTTGCAGGACTTTTTGTCGGGATTTGGATTTGTGATGATGACCTTTACAACATCAGCGGGCTTCAGCGCCTGCGTTATAAACTCCTCTGCGTCGTCGCCGTACAATACGACATCGACCTTTTCTCCGTTTATTTCCTTTGTAACGGCGTTTATCCTGCTCTTCTGAGGACCTATGCATGCGCCCAGGGCGTCAACGTTCGGATCGTTGCTCTTAACGGCTATCTTGCTCCTGCTTCCCGGGACGCGGCTGACCGCCTTTATTTCGACTGTTCCGTCGTAAATTTCGGGGCATTCAAGCTCAAACAGGCGCTTTATCAGCCACTTGTCTGTTCTTGAAACTTTCAGATACTGGTTTTTCTCGCCCTCTTTATACTCCTTTGAAATGCCCGAAATATAAACCTTTATGACCTGACCTACTTCAAGCACTTCGCCGGGTATCTGCTCGTTTCTCGGCAGAATGACTTCGTTCTTGTTTATTTCAAGCGTAGCTATGAGCGTTTTTGGCTCTACCTTTGTAACAACAGCCGATACGGCTTCGTTTTCATATTTGCCCCATATCTCGCTTAAGTGCTGGCGCTCTGCGTTTGAAAATCCCTGTTTTATCAGGTCTTTAGCGTTCTTCGCGGCAATTCTCTTAAACATCTTTGTGTCAACGGGGCATTTTACTCTCGAACCGACTTCTGCTTTCGGATCGATCTTCAGAGCCTCCTCGAGAACTATTTCCTTTTCAGGCTCGTAAAGTGAATCAATGACCTCAATGACCTCTTTCATAATGCTTACGTCAAATATCTTCTTTTCAATGTCGATATTTACAATGACAAAGCTCTCCTCGTCATCATCAAAATGAAGATTTGACTTCAGGCTTTTTTCTATCGCGTACTTTATCTTGTCCGCAAGAATTTCACTCGATATCCCTTTTTCCTGAGCCAACAGCGCAAGATTTTCGTATATGTCGCCGTAGTCCTCGCCCTTTACTGTTTTTCGTTTAGCCATTTCCGTTATACCTCCGTCATTATTTCATCAAAATCATCAAAATCGTCATAATTCATCGAAGAAATTTCCGAGAGCAAAAGCTCTGCTTCTCCAAATTCCCCCGAAATATTTACTTTCTCGCCGTCAAAGCCTTTCAGAACGCATTTTACGTCCTTTGCTTTTAACTCCTCCGAGAGTTTATATGTCTTCAGCTTTATCCTTTTTCCGACAGAAACGTATATTTGGTCTATACGTCTTATCGGACGTTCAAGCCCCGCCGAACCTACCTCGAGGTAGTCTATCTTCTCCACGAACGGCTGTTTGTCAACTTCTGCGTTTATTAGTCCGTCAATGCTCTCACAGTCGTCTATAGATATGCCCTCGGGCTTATCTATAAGTATCCTCAGATACCAGCTCGCGCCCTCCTTTATGAAAACAACGTCCCATAAAGAATACCCGTGTCCCTCGACTATAGGTCTTACGACCTTTTCCGCCGCCGCTTCTACCTGATTGAAACCTTTGGCAAAACTCAAAAAACTACCTCCTCTTTTTTCAGGCTGTCGATAAAGCCTGTGATTTTCTTTTATTATTTTATGCACATACGGCTCTGTTCGCAATAAAATGCCATTTCAAAAAACCGCCGCTCGGATCTCTCCGAGCGGTGATAATTATGCGCAATAATCCCCCGTCACACACCAAAGCGCAGAGTGTTTACCCTAACGCCGGGGCCCATGGTCGAGGATACAGTACAGCTCTTTATATACTGTCCCTTTGCCGCCGCGGGCTTAGCCTTTACAACTGCTTCCATAAGCGCGTCAAAGTTCTCCTCCAGCTTTTCTATGCCAAAGGATGCTTTTCCTATGGGGCAGTGAATGATGTTTGACTTATCAAGGCGGTATTCGATCTTACCTGCCTTTGCTTCCTGAACAGCCTTTCCGACATCGGGCGTAACTGTTCCTGCCTTGGGGTTAGGCATAAGTCCTCTCGGACCAAGTACCTTACCGAGACGTCCTACGACACCCATCATATCGGGTGTAGCTATAACTACCTCGAAATCCATCCAGCCGCCCTGGATCTTTGCGACTGTTTCATTATCAGCGATATAATCAGCTCCCGCAGCCTTTGCGTCAGCCTCTTTCTCGGGCTTGCAGAATACGAGAGTTCTTATGGTCTTGCCTGTTCCGTTGGGAAGTACGACCGCACCGCGGACCTGCTGGTCAGCGTGCTTTGAGTCAACGCCCAGACGAATATGGAGCTCGACAGTCTCGTCAAACTTTGCCTTTGCTGTCTTGCAGACAAGGTCAAGAGCCTCCTGCGACTCGTAAACCTTTGCGGGATCTATGAGCTTTGCGCTCTCAACATACTTTTTTCCGTGTTTCATCTAATAATCCTCCTTGTGGTTATCGGCGATTTTCGCCGCATTAGCGGAATTTATATCCTCCCACTTATTTTATCAGTCAACTACCTCTACGCCCATCGAACGGCAAGTTCCCGCGATCATCGACATTGCAGCCTCAACGCTCGCCGCATTAAGGTCGGGCATCTTTGTCTCGGCAATTTCCTTGAGCTGAGCCTTTGTGATCTTTGCGACCTTTGTCTTATTCGGAACTCCCGAACCGCTCTCGATCTTGCAAGCCTTTTTTATAAGTACGCTTGCAGGGGGAGTTTTGGTGATAAACGTAAAGCTCCTGTCGGCGTAAACCGTTATAACAACAGGGATTATAAGTCCTGCCTGAGCCTTTGTGCGCTCGTTGAATTCCTTTGTAAACGCCATAATATTAACGCCGTGCTGTCCGAGTGCCGGACCTACAGGCGGAGCCGGCGTAGCCTTGCCGGCAGGGATCTGAAGTTTAATAAAACCTGTAACCTTTTGTGCCATTGCAATTATCCTCCGTAAATTTTTCTGAAAAACGTCCTCGAATTACCGCTCAAGCTCTCTTGACCGCGGAAAATTCGATCGTTGCGGGAATTATCCCGCCCATCATATTGACGAGATTTACGACAAGCGTCTTGTTTTCCTCGTCAACCTCTGCGACAGTTCCTGTAAAGTCTACAAATATGCCGCCCGTAATAACTACTTCATCGCCGACCTTGAACGCGGGCGCTGAATTGTCCGAGCTGTTGTATCTGCCCTGCTCGAGCGCCATTGCTTCGCTTTCGCTGAGCGGAGTAGGCTTGGACTCGGGACCTACAAACCCCGTCACGCCTCTTGTGTTCCTGCAGATATACCACGTTTCATTTGTTTCGACCATCTTAACGAAAACGTAGCCGGGATAAACCTTTTCTTCAACTTCTACTTGCTTTTTAACAGTTACCCCGTCTTCTTTTACTTCCTTTTCGACCGTCTTTTTGGTCATCGGAATAGTGACATCTTCTATAAGATGTCCCAAATTGCGGTTGTCAACAAGTGTCCTAATATCATCGGCAACTTTTTTCTCATATCCCGAATAGGTGTGAAGAATATACCATTTTGCTTCTGAATCAGCCATATTAACCCCCGTAAATCGTCAGAACAGCAAGTTGTTCAAAAGACCGAACAGCGAATCCACGCCGAAAACCAACAGCCCCGCAATAAGGCATACCACAACGACAACTATCGTATTGCGCGTTGTTTCCTTAGGTCCGGGCCAGACGACCTTTTTAAATTCCGCTTTAGCGTCCTTAAAAAACTTTATCGGGCCTTTCTTTGCCTTTTTGCTCTTGTCCGCTTTTTTGGAGCTTTTCTTGTCGTCAGTCTTAGCTTTCTTTGCAGACTTATCTTCTTCACTTTCGGGAGAGTTTTTTTCAAGCTCTAAATCGTTTGCCATAAAATCCTCCCTCTTGTCACTTCGTTTCTTTGTGAAGAGTGTGTTTCTTGCAGAATCTGCAATACTTCGTCATTTCGAGCCTGTCAGGATCGTTTTTCTTGTTCTTCATGGTGTTGTAATTGCGCTGTTTGCACTCTGTACACGCCAGTGTAATTTTTACTCTCACTTTCGGCACCTCCTAATTTATTCTGAGCCTCCCTCACGCGGGCTTTGCAAAAGATCCGCGCCTGCCTTTCGGCAGTTTTTTCGGTATATTTTTCCGTACAAAAAATTGCACAAAAAAATATACCCCATTCGAGGTATATTCATTTTACCACATTATTTTGTATTTGTCAAGCACTTTTTTATATTTTTTTGTATTTTTCTGTTATGTTACAATAGATGTGAGACAAAAGGTATAGAAAAAGTGGTTGAGATATGTTAAAATAAAGTTGTCACAC
>CANQVE010000017.1 GCA_947627205.1 uncultured Clostridia bacterium
AAATTCGTAATCTAAACTTTATTTTGCTCTCATTATTTTTTTATATTTTTTGTCTCACATCATTGACAAAAGTACATAAAAAATATCCGCTGTCATTAAAACAGCGGATATAAAACTTTTTTCATTTCTTATGCTTTGTTGTTTTTCTTTTCTTTGAGTTTTATTGACACAAACAGCGCTACAATGCACAAAGCTGCGACTATCGTTGTGGCAATGCTTCCCTCGAGCCCGAATGCTCCTCCGCTTATAAACGCGCTTGCGTCAGTCTGATTAGATGAAAGAACGGACGGCACTTCAGCCATACCGCTGACAGAAAGGCCGTAAAAATTTCCCTGGGTAAAATTCCAGACAGAATGGAACGCTCCCGCTATCCAGATGTTGTTGAAACGTATCATCAAAAGCGCCGATAACACTCCGTACAAAAACAGGTTTATAAATGCAAGTATCGAAATTCCGGGATTTGAGAGATGCAAAACCGCAAAAACAAGCGAGCTTACTAATACTCCTACCGTCAGCGAATATCTTCTGCTTATGCTCGACATAAGATACCCTCGGCAGAAAACCTCTTCGCCCATTCCCTGTATAAGATAGCCGAAGAAAAACAAAACGACTATACCTATCTTTGAAGCGCTGTTCATATCGGGTGAAACGCCGTTAAGCTCTGTTCCGCCCATAAGCAGGGAGAGGAAAAAAATCGCCGA
This sequence comes from uncultured Clostridia bacterium, assembly GCA_947627205.1. Classification (GTDB taxonomy): domain Bacteria; phylum Bacillota; class Clostridia; order Oscillospirales; family Ruminococcaceae; genus CAG-115. The sequence goes on from CANQVE010000017.1 coordinate 702, forward strand.
AAAAACAGCCAGCCCACAGACTATGCCTATAATATACTGCGGCACAGCGCCCTTTTTCACAAAGCCCATTGAGCTTGCTTTGCGCTTTTCAAACACCTTGCAGTAAACGATCGGGCAAATTATCAGGAACACGTTTGAGTACAGCATGGGTATAAGCACCCACAGCGACGACGTCATTGCTTTCATAACCGCATTGTACATTTCAATAATGTCTTCGGGCGGGTTTATAAGCAGGTCTTTGAGCATAGAGTCATTAAAAAATCCGAACACTATGCCGATGCTCTGGATTATTCCCATAAGTGTTTGAGCCGCAACAAAAACAACTATCGCTATACCGAGCTCGGCGAAAATATTATGACTTTTTTCGCCGAGGTCTTTCATATAAGGCGGTTTTTGAATTAACACTGTATGTTCTCCGTTCTTTATTTGAAGCTGTAAAGCTGTACTTGTTCAAATCCGTCAAGAAGCTCGTTCGACATTGTAAATGCAATATCAACGCCGCGTGCTACGCATTCAATAGGATTGTCCGCGACAAAGCACGGCGCGCCGACATTTTCGCTTATAAGCTCGGGAAGTCCTCCGAGAAGCGCTCCTCCGCCTGTCAGCAATATTCCGTTTGAAAGTATATCTCCGACAAGCTCGGGCGGCGTTCTTTCAAGAACGAGCTTTACTTGTTCGACAATTTCCATTGCGTTTTCGTGGAGCGCCTCGTAGATGTCGGTATCGGTTATCTCAACGCTTTCGGGAAGCCCTTTCAGAAGATGTCTGCCGCGTATCGTCATTTTCTTTGTGCCGGTGGGATTATAAACATTCGCCAGCTCGAACTTTACCTTTTCGGCGGTTTTCTCGCCTATGAGCATTTTATATTTCTGCGTTATATGGCGGACGATCGCCGCATCAAACTTATTTCCTGCCATTTTGACCGAGCGCGACTGGACAATGCCGTTAAATGAAACTATAGCAACATCCGAAGTTCCGCCGCCTATATCGACGACCATTGTGCCGTTCGGCTTTGATATGTCAACGCCCGCTCCCAGAAGCGCCGCGATAGGTTCTTCTATCAGGAACACTTTTCTCGCGCCTGCGGAAAGCGCCGCCTCAACGACCGCCCTGCGCTCTACGTCGGTAACCGAGCTCGGAACGCATAAAACAATCCTCGGCTTTACCATAAAACCGCCGTTTACCATAGTTATAAACTCTTTTATCATAGCCTGCGTCATGTCGTTGTCGGAAATAACGCCGTCTTTAAGCGGTCTTACCGCAACGATATATTCGGGCGTTCTGCCTATCATTTTATACGCTTCTTTGCCGACAGCCACGACTGCTTTCTTTTTGCGGTCGTATGCAACGACAGACGGCTCGTTCAGAACGATACCCTTTCCCGCGATAGTTATGATAATATTTGCTGTGCCAAGGTCTATTCCTATATCAAGTGACATTTTTCATTCTCCCAACTTTTGTCTTTATTATATTCAGTTTTACTTTTCTCATTCGTCCGTTCTTTTTTCATTAACAGATAAATCCGCTCCGCAGGCGCTTTCTTTCGCTGCGGAGCGGCGCATTATTACATTCAGATCAAAATCCCTCGGGATCTTTATACTCGTCGTTTTCGCTGTCCTCGGGAACGTAAACGTGATAGTTGTTCTTTCCGTTTTTCTTTACGAAATACATCGCCGTATCGGAGAACGAAATAAGCTCGTTTACATCTGTAGAATGATCTGGGCAGTATGTAATTCCTATTGAAACCTTTATGTTTATCAGTACGTCGCTTGTCGAGGTATAACCCATATAGAGCTCATCAATGATATCCATAGCGATCTGCTCGACATTTGCGATATCGTCCTGATTTGTCATGCAGATTACAAACTCATCGCCGCCGAAGCGTCCCGCAAAACCGCCTCTGCCGTCCACTCTCTTTTTGATAGTATCAGCGACAAACTTTATGACCTCGTCGCCTATTGAGTGTCCGTAACGGTCGTTTATGAACTTAAAGTCATCGACGTCCAGGAACAGAACCGCGATCTTCTTCGGACCTCTGCGGTCAAGCTCCGTGTTGAGCATTGTCGTAAACGTGCTTCTGTTGTAGAGCTGTGAGAGGAAGTCGAACGACGCACGCTCGGAAAGCTGAAGCTCGAGTTTCTTTTCGTTGTTTATATCGGTCATAACGCCGATAACTCTCAGAAGCTCGCCTGTACGGTCGGTTACGCAGTTCGCGCGGAACGATATCCAGACCTTATCCCCGCTCTTGGACTTTATCAGATACTGTGCGCTGTAGCCTTTCTGACCTTTGAGCATTGCGCTTATGTCGCGTTTATACTTATCCGCATCTTCGGGAGCCATAAGTCCATCTATAAAGCGTCCGTTTGAAAGCGTCGCGCCCTCTGCTTTAAGGTCGAATTTTGCAAGAGCGTTATCGGAGATGTACATTCTTTCCTTGCGGAAATCCCACTCGAAGAGCATGTTGTCCGAAAGTTTTGAAATCGTCTTATAACGGTCGCTGTTTATCTCAACTTCATCAAGGAACTCGTTAAATGAAGCCTGGATATTGCCAAGCTCGCTCTTGCTGTTCTTGACATCAAAACGCATAGCCGTAAGACCGTCCTCGGGATCTATGCTGTTCATCGTCTTTATCATTTCGTTCATGCTGTTTACGACCTTTTCTATGAGGAAAACGCCGAGCAGGCAGAGAACAACTGCAAGTACCACAAGAACGACAATTGAAATTATCGACGACATAGACATTCCTACGGAGCCCTCCATAAGACCGATCCAGCGCCAATTTGTAACGTTCGGGATAATACCGCAGATATATGTATAACGTCCTGCTGTACCTGAATGTGTATCTGCGGTGATATCCGAAGAAGTAAGATTTACATTAGAGTTAAAGAATGTCGAAAGCTCGTTTGACAGAGCCTTGTCAAGCTGTGCCGAGCCCATAGTCGCGCCGTTTCCGTTGTAGTTTACGGTATTGCCCTCGCTGTCAATAAGGACAAGATGAGCCGAACCGCCGTCGGTATAGTTGCCCGCAAGAGCTGTCGCTATAAGACCGGAAGATGGAGAAACGACAACGCAGACATAACCGATAGTCTGTTCGTCCGAAACGATACTGTGAGAAACAAAGAACGCATCTGCATCCAGCTTTTCAAAATGCAAAAGATTAGATACCGCAGGCATATTGTTCGCTTTGAATTGCTCGAAAGGACTTCCCACCGCGTCAGACACGGCAGAGCTTATGACAGTTCCGTCCTTATCCAGCAGCAAAACGTCGATTATACCGGGATCGGCTTCGGCGAAATTCTTTACGGTATTGTCCGCGCCCGTGCCGCCGCTCTTTACTGCATCGACAACAACATTGAGCTTTGCAAGAGACGCCGCATCGGAGCTGTACTTTGAAAACAAAGTGCCGAGCGAGCTTGCCTTTGCATACGAACCGTTCTGAAATTCGCTTTCTCTTACACTGTTGTTAAAGCCGATAGCCGAAACTGCTCCGACCGCGCCTATGATAACGGCGGGAATGATCGCAAAGATTATCAGCACAACAATAAGAGAATACTTCATCGTGTTCTTTTTCATCGTTATTCCCCCTGATGATAAAAATATTGAAAATGAGCCGATATTACCCATGCCGGAACAAAAGCCCCGCAAGAGCCTGTATGCCGCGCGGATAAACGTTTTTTATCCGGCGGTCTGTCTTTCGGCATTCTTTCATTTTCAACACAGAATAATCCTTTTATATTATACAATATTGATTAAAATAAATCAAGAGATATTATAAATTTTATAAACATTATACAGTTTTTCTAAAACTTTTTTGGTGATTTTTTATCTCGTATATGAGAACAATTTTTTCATATCTTCGGGAAACGGACTTTCGAGAGAAACCGTTTCATCCGAAAACGGCTTTTTAAAACTTATCCTGCCGCAATGCAGAGCCTGGCGGTTTATCATTGTCCTGTCTCCCCCGTACATTTCGTCGCCGAGCAAGGGATAGCCGATATGCGAAAAATGCACGCGTATCTGATGTGTTCTTCCTGTTTCGAGTTTTATTTCAAGAAGCGTAAGACCGTTTTCGCAAAGCACAGGTTTGAAATGCGTCACGGCGCGCTCTCCGTCCGCTCTTACCTCACGCATTATTATGCTGTCGGAAACTCGGGCTATGGGATAGTCGAGCGTTCCCGACTGCTCTATATTTCCCTTTACTACCGCATAATACGTTTTATCAAAGCTCTTCGGCAATATCGGCGCGGACAGAAAATTCTTCGCGCAAAGGCAAAGCCCCGTCGTGTCCTTGTCCAAACGGTTTACGGCGCGGAAAACGCAGTCGGGATATTTTACCGCGAAATAATTTCCGAGCGTGTCGGAATAATGTCCCGCAGACGGGTGCACCGCAAGTCCCGCGGGCTTGTCGAAAACAACCGCATCCTCGTCGTCGTATACTATCGGCGCAAAAAGACTGTCATTCGGCTCGAACCCGCATTTTTCTTCGGGAGTTCTGATAGTTATGCTTTCTCCCTCGCATACTCTGTCAATCGTGCGCAGTATACCGCCGTTTCGGATAATTCCCCCGTTATGCTTTAATACCATAACCGAGCGCCCCGAAATGCCTCGTCTTTCAAGAAAGGTTTTTGCCGAAAGTCCGTCCTCGCTTTTTCCGACTTTAAAAACGATCTCTCTCATTTCAGCTTGTCAGAGCGAGCTTTTTGAGGTAGCTCTCGTCGCAGAACGTTATGGCGTTATATACAAACAATATCTGGTCATACTCGCGGATATTTACAAAGCGGTTAAGGTCGGTGTTTATATAGCGCAGGTCTACCATTGTTATCTTCTTATAATGCTTTGATAAGAACGGTACGAGCGAATGTGCATAGCTGTCCTTTATGATAAGAAGCTCTTTGTCGTTGTCAACATCTGTTTCAATTGTAACAACGGGAACATTGCTCCCCGTAAAAGAAGAATACTTGTCCTTTACTTCGAGATAATCCCTTACATAGAGCGAATCCAAAGTCTCCGCTTCCGCTCCGTTTATCCTCGTCATCTTTACGCTAGGTTCTCCGCTCGCAAGATAAAAATAGTCGATGCTGTCGGGGGTTATGCTCTCGTCAAGGGTTTTTGAATAAAGCGTTCCTCTGAAAGAATTGCTCGCCGTTTCAACGTTGAATTTATCAAGACCTATCGCACTAAAGCCGAGCTGCTTTGCGGCGGCGCAGTATGCATAATAAGCGCCGAGACTCGTCCAGTGGTGGTCGGTGCGATAGTAGATATACTCGTCCGACCTGCCCGAAAGATAGCTTAAAGCGTCAATGACATTTACGTTTGTAAGTTTTTGCGTACATTCGTCTATAAATGCCTTTTCATTTGTAACGCCTGCATACGGCGGTATTCTCGATTTGTATATTTCCTGTGCCGTCGGAGCCAGCATAAAGTACATGGGAATGTTCGGATATTTTTCAGCAAATTCATTTACCGCATTTATGGAGTTTTCGACCTCTTTTTCGTCATAATCGCGGAAACTTTCTATCATCATGCCGTTTATGGTATAAACGCCGTTTATTTCTTCCTTGCCCATAAGCCTCGAGATCTTATTCGACGCCTTTACCCAAAGCTCGCGCCCCGCAAGATGATCGGAAAAATACGTTTCAAAATCGTCCATAAAGCTCGCATCCTCGCGCTCTACAAGATAATCCCACTTGAACGCGTCAATGACGTCTTTGAGATTTTCGGCTTTATTGAGCTTTGTCTGATTTACAAGGCTGGGGAATTTTGCAAGATAACGGTTTTCATTTTCGCTTCTGTCAGCTTTCGGGAGCAGTATGGTCGTTATCGGTACGACAAGCAGTATTATCGCAAAGAGCGCTATCATCAGCTTGTCGGGTGTCATTTTAAATTTCATAGTCTGATAACCTGCCCTCCTCAGAAGTTAAAGTAAAGAAAAGGATTATAGGACGAAGTCGTTATAAACGCGACGCTTGCGAGCATGACTGCCGTCTGTATAACGGGATATCCGTACATAACCCATTTCGGAGCGCTTGTTTTTATCTTTGACGCGATATTTTTAAGCATATCCGTAGAGCCGACAATGCACAGCGCAAACATTATGCCGTAGTTTACAAAAGAATTTACTGCTCTGTCGTCAATGAAAGTTCCGTTTGCTCCGAACATTGCTCCTAAATATCCGAATACCTGACTGAACATATCGCCGAAATCGGTCGTTCCCTGTGCTACTCCGTCAAACAGTATCCAGCCGAATACCACCAGAACGAACGTGTAGAGCCAGCTGAAAAACGGCGGGATTTTTTCCAGCCATTTTCCGAGAAACAGCCTTTCCAAAACGATAAGTATTCCGAAATACAAGCCCCAGAACATAAAGTTCCACGAAGCGCCGTGCCATATTCCCGTGACGAGCCATGTTATAAGCAGGTTTATTATCGTCCGAGCTTTTCCCTTTCGGTTTCCGCCGAGAGGAATATAGACATAGCTTCTGAACCATGCGCCGAGCGTTATATGCCAGCGCCGCCAGAACTCTGTTATGCTTTTTGACATATAAGGATAATTGAAGTTTTCGGGGAAATTAAAGCCCATCATCTTTCCTAGCCCTATCGCCATATCCGAATATCCCGAAAAATCAAAGTATATCTGAAACGTAAACGCCAGAATTCCGAGCCACGCCGTTCCCGCCGAAAGAGTTGAATAATCGAGGGCTTTTATTTCTGTCCAGAGCGCGCCGATGTTGTTTGCGATAAGGACTTTTTTTCCAAGTCCTGTGATAAAGCGCGAAATTCCGCTTCCTACCATTTTCTCGTCTATCGTGCGCTCGTCTATCTCGTTCTGAATATCCTCGTATCTTACGATAGGACCTGCGACTATCTGCGGGAAAAGCGTTACGAACGCCATAAAACTTACGGCGTTTTTCTGCACTTTTATATTCCTGCGGTAAAGGTCAATGGTATAGCTCATTGATTGGAAAGTGAAGAAACTTATCCCTATAGGCAACGGTAAATTCGGGTTCGGTATTTCAAGTCCAAACCATGCGTTTGCGGAGTTTATGATAAAGCCGAGGTATTTGAAAGTGCCCAGAAGCCCTAAGTTCATCACTATTGACACTATAAGACAAGCGAGCCTTATTTTCGGTCTGTCGTCATATTTTGCTATGATCCTGCCCGCCGTATAATCTATAAAAGTAGACGCTATCATAGCGAGAACGTAGATAGGTTCTCCCCATGCATAGAATATAAGCCCGCTTATAAGAATAACAATATTCTTAAACCTTTTCGGGACGAGATAATAGATTATCAGCGTCAACGGCAGAAATCCGAAAAACAAAAACGTAAGGCTTGAAAATACCATTACTTCAACTCTCCCAAAATCTTTTGTGAAACGTTTAAAAATTCCTCACGCGAATACAGTGCATTTACCGCTTCAAGAAGCATATTTGCCGAAAGCCCCGACGGAAAACCGAGCTTTTGCTGGAGCAGTTTTCTCTTTACCGCGGAATTTTCTCCCCCGCAAAGTCCGAGGTCAAAAAGGTCGGCTTTTGTCACGGGATCTTTATTTTCCGCACATTCCTCTGCAAAGACACCCGCTCTTTCAAACGCTTCGAGAAGTATCTTTTCCGTCATTCCCTCAACTCCGAGAAGCCCCTGCTTTGACGGAGCGCGTTTGCGCTTTTCCTTTCCGATTATTTCGGGGATATAGACGTTTGTTATCTTTCCGCCGCCGATAATGTTTTTCAGCCTCGCGCGTATCTGAAAACCCGCGCTGTCGCTGTCGGTAAGCACTATAACGCCCGTCTTTTCCGCAAACATTTTTATGAGCGCGGCGGTCTCGCCGTCCTTGTATATCGAAAACCCGTTTGTCGGTATTATCACCGCGTCAACATAATTTGAGAGCGTTATTTTGTCATACTTGCCCTCAACTATTACAGCTTTGTTTATTTTTATCATCTAGTCATTTGTTTTCTTGAGCATGGATATCTCCGCTATTGCGCTTTCAACAAGTGTTCTCCTGTTCATCTTGGAAGAATTCAGGAGCTTGTTTGTCCTGTATAAGACCGTTATGCAGTCGCCGAGGTATCTCAGAGGAAGTTTTGCCGACTTCTGATAGGCATTCTTTACCGCGAAGCTCCTGCCGCCGTAATATCCGAAAGCCTGAGCCGTGTCCTGATAGCTCTTCCCTGCTAACTTTCCGATTTTTGCGCGGTATAGATCGACAAAATATCCCGAAAGAGCGAAAAATATCCTGTGCTCGTCAAATCTCTGTATAAAAAGCTCATCGAGTATCTCAAAAGCCTTTTGCGTTTTTCCGTCAAACAGCGCGTCTGCAAGTGTATATATGCCCGCGTCTGCACGCTTCGGCACAAGCGCGTTCAGGTCGTCCTTTGTTATCTCGCCGCTCTGTCTGTAGGCGCAGAGCTTTTCTATCTCGTTTCCGAGGACAGTCAGGCTCATACCGCATTCTTCCGCAAGAAAAGCCGCGTTTTCTCCCGAAATGGTACAGCCCGCGCGCTCGGCTTTTCTTCTTATCTGTGTACAAACCCTGTCCATTGACAAAAACTTAAACTCGCAGACCGAGCCGTTTTTGTCCGCCGCTTCTAAGAGCTTTTTGGGCTTTTCTTTTATCTTTTTGCCGTTATAAGTCTCGGGCGGGATATGGAGCTGTTCGATTATCAAAACGGAAGAATCGGGGATATTTTTAAACAGCGCGAGATAATTTTTTTGCTCGTTTAAGTCAAGCTGTTCAAGGTCAAGGTCCTTTATCAGCGCGCACTTATATTCCGCAAATACGGGCATTCCGTCAAGATAATCCGCTATCTCCGCAGAGCGCGGCGCGTCCGCGAACTTTATAAAATTCATATCGCGGACTTCTTCGGGCACGGCGGCGTCTATTATCCTGTCGGCATAGGTCTTTACAAGAAAATCCTCTTCACCGTACAAAAAATATACCCGCGAGAGCGCGCCCGACTTAAGCTCGGTTTTAAGCTGTGCTTCGGTCAGTCTGCCCATGTTTTAAGCCATTTCCGTGTTCAGCTTTTTACCGCCGAGGATATGAAAATGCAGGTGGCGGACGGTCTGACCGCCGTCCTCTCCGACATTTGATACCACGCGGTAGCCGTTTGAAAGTCCCTCTTGTTTTGCTATTTCAGCTATCTTTGCAAAAATGTGCGCAACTACAGCCGAGTTGTTTTCATTAAGCTCGTCTGCCCCCGCGATATGCTCCTTGGGAATAACAAGGATATGCGTCGGAGCCTGGGGGTTGATGTCACGGAACGCAAGTATTTTATCATCCTCATAGACCTTTGTAGAGGGAATTTCTCCCGCGATTATTTTACAGAACAAACAGTTTTCCATAATACTCTCCTAATTATAAACAATTATTGCTTAAGATACTTTGCGGCAATTTCTTCCGCCGCTTTTAAAGCGTCGCCTATCTTTGAAGCGTCGGGAACACCCGCCATAGCTTGGTCGGGCTTTCCGCCGCCTTTTCCTCCTGCGACTGCCGCAATTTCGCGCACGAGCGTTCCGGCGTTAAGGCCCTTTTCAATTGCGCTCTTTGAGCATTTGCAGAGGATATTGCTCTTGCCGTCGGTCGTTCCCGCAAGCACTGCCGCAAAGCAGTCGTATTTGTCAGCTACGGTATCGCCGACCTTGCGTAAGCCGTCCGCGCCCATTCCGTCGAGCCTTGCGCAGACTATCTTTACGCCGCCTGTTTCGGGAACGTTTTGAAATATATCGCCGAGCTTTGCATTTGCCGCAGCCTGCTCCATGCTCTCTATCTTCTTGTCCTTTTCGCGCATTTCAGTCATTATGCTCTCCGCTCTGCGGACAAGGTCGTCCTCGTTCTGCGCTTTAAGCACCGCGCAGGTCTTTTCGAGCGTGTTCTTATAATCATACAGCATCGACATAACGCCCATGCCCGTGATTGCCTGGATACGTCTTACGCCGCTGGCTACCGATGTTTCAAAGCAGATTTTAAACAAGCCTGCCTGAGCAGAGTTTTTAAGGTGAGTTCCTCCGCAGAATTCCGTTGAATAATCGCCGACGGAAACCACTCTTACTATATCGCCGTATTTCTCGCCGAACAGCGCCATTGCGCCTTTTTTGCGGGCTTCTTCTATAGGCAATACTTCCGTTACTACAGGAACAGCCGACATTATGACGTTGTTGACATACTTTTCAACTTTAAGTATTTCCTCGTCAGTAAGCGCGCTGAAATGAGAAAAGTCGAAACGGCACTGATACGGATCTACATAAGAGCCGCACTGGTGGACATGGTCGCCGAGAACGCTTCTCAAAGCCGCCTGCAAGATATGACAGCAGGTGTGGTTGCGCTGTGTAGCCATACGGAGCTGTTCGTCTACTTTTGCCGTTACGGTTTCTCCTACCTCAAATCCGCCCTTTGTTACCTTGCACTTGCATATAAACTGACCGCCGCCGAGCTTTTTAGTATCGAGAACTTCAAGCTCGTCGCTGTTGTGGAAAATAATTCCCTTGTCTCCGACCTGTCCGCCCATTTCCGCATAGAACGGAGTTTTGTTGATAACAACGCCCACTTCGTCGCCCTCTCCACAGAACTCAACGCTTTCGCCGTCCTTTGTAAGAGCGAGTATTTTCGCGTCGCAAACTAGCGTGTCATATCCCAGAAACTCTGTTTTAAGCGCGTCAAGATCCGAGTTCTTTGCATTGTCCCAGCCGCCGCCGAGCTTTTTGTTCTTGCGGGCGGTTTCCTTTTGTACCTTCATGCACTCCTTAAAGCCCTCTTCGTCCGCAGAGAGACCTTTTTCCGCGAGTATTTCTTTCGTCAGGTCAAGCGGGAAGCCGTAGGTATCGTGGAGCTTGAAAACGTTTTCTCCCGAAAGCGTCTTGTTTCCGCTTTTCTGAAGCTCGGCTATCATTTCGTCAAGTATCGCCGAGCCGTTGTCTATTGTTTTTGCAAAGCTCTCTTCTTCGGTCTGAATGACTTTCTTTATATAAGAACGCTTTTCGGCAAGCTCGGGATAAGCCGAAAGGTTTTCGTCAATGACCGTATCGCATACTTCATACAAAAACGGCTTGTGATAGCCCAGCAATCTGCCGTGGCGCGCCGCTCTCCTCAATAGTCTGCGGAGAACATAGCCTCTGCCCTCGTTTGAGGGGAGTATGCCGTCGCCCACCATAAACGTTGTGGAGCGGATATGGTCGGTTATGACGCGGATAGATATGTCATTTTGCTCGTTGTCATGATAGTTTACGCCGACAATGGAGCATATCTTTCCCATTATGTTTTTTACGGTGTCTACTTCAAACAGGTTGTCCACGTCCTGCATTACGCACGCAAGGCGCTCCAAGCCCATTCCCGTATCTATATTCTTTGTGGCAAGCTGGGTGTAGTTGCCCTTGCCGTCATTGTCAAACTGCGTAAAGACAAGGTTCCAGATCTCGATAACTCTGTCGCAGTCGCCGACTTCTTCAAAATTGTCCTGACCGATATGGTCGAACTTTCCGTACTTTTCCCCTCTGTCAAAGTGGATCTCCGAGCATGGACCGCAGGGACCGCTTCCGTGCTCCCAGAAATTGTCGGCTTTTCCGAGCCTGATAATGCGGTCGCGGGGAATGCCGACCTCGTTTGCCCAGATGTCGCCCGCTTCGTCGTCCTGCTCGTAAATGGTGATGTACAGTCTGTCTGCGGGGATCTCGAGCTTTTTCGTCAGAAATTCCCAAGCCCAAGCGGTAGCCTCGTGTTTAAAATAATCGCCGAAAGAAAAATTTCCGAGCATTTCAAAATAAGTTCCGTGGCGCGCGGTCTTGCCGACGTTTTCAATGTCGGGCGTTCTAATGCACTTCTGGCAGGTAGTAACGCGGTGACGCGGAGGCTCTTCTATGCCCTGGAAGTATTTTTTAAGCGGCGTCATGCCCGCGTTTATAAGCAGTATAGAGTTATCGTCTGCGGGCGGCACGAGCGGAAAGCTCTGCATACGCAGATGTCCCTTGCTCTCAAAAAACGAGAGATAGCTCTCGCGCAGTTCATTTAGTCCCATCCACTTCATTTTTTATTCCTCACTTTTACAGAATTTTAAAATAAAAACATACATATTTATTATAACTCATTTTGCCAAAAAGTCAATATATTTCGGCATATTTTTTCAATAAGAACGCAAAGAGGAACGTTTTGAAAAGGTTCCTCTCCATTAAACATAAAAATCGAAGCCGCACATTTTCATGCGCGGCTTCGACCAAAGGTGGTTTCTATGAAATCATTCAATCAAATTAAAGCGGATCATTACTTGATTATCTTGATCTTACCAAGCAGGGGAACTTCTTTTTCCTGTCCCTGGCAAGCGCCGACGAAAGCGATTATCCAGCAAACGAAGATGAATATATCCCATGCCAAGCCGACAAACGGAATTGCTCCGAGAAGTCCGAAAAGGAAAAGAACGAGCGACTGGTTGATGTGGAACTTTGCGCCCTCCTTATCGCCTGCAAGAAATGCAACAAGAAGTCCGATCCAAGTAAGGTATGCAACGATACCGGTAGTTTTCGTGTCCATAAGTAAAACCCTCCATAAGTTCATTATTAAGTACAGCGGGAATTTCCGCAATAATATAATTTTATATTAAAGACGGACAATTGTCAAGCGTTATGGACGAATTATTAAACATTTTTTAGAACTTTTATGAAATTTCGACAAATTTTAATTGTCCGCAGCTCAAAACTTTGCTAATTTTTCAAGTAGGGATTATACATTTTTTCCGCTTTGAGAGTCGTAGTTTCTCCGTGTCCCGTGAAAACTCTGTAGCCGCCGCCGAGCGCGGATATTTTTTCGAGGCTTTCCCACATCTGCTTTTCGCTTCCCGAAAAACCGTCCGTTCTGCCTACGCCGTTTTTAAACAGCACGTCTCCCGCGAAAAATCCGCCCAGACTGTCGCAGAACAAAAGACAGCTCCCCGCCGTATGCCCGGGAGCGTTCATAACGCGAAATTCAATTTCGCACACGGAAAACTTTTCGCCGTCCGAAAAAGTTTTGTCGGGAACAACGGGCTTGAATTCCACGCCCTGCATAAACCACGCCCAGCATTTTTCCGCGCTTATGAGCATTTCCTTGTCAAGCTCGGGCGCGTAAACGGGCGCGCCTGTCACGGCTTTTATGTCCGAAACTCCCGCAAAATGGTCATAATGCCCGTGGGTTATGATAATACCGCCGATCTTCAATCCGTTCTTCTGTGCAAAACCAAGGACTTCCGCCGAAGAAGCAGGATCGATGACCACCGCCTCTTTGCTGTCGGTCGTTATTATATAACAGTTTGAAGCAAGCGCCCCCAGCGCCATTCGCGTTATCTCAATCATCTTTATTCTTACCTCTAACTCTTACCTCTTACTTCTAACCTCTTACCTCTAAATCAGGCTTTACCTGTTCTGTCTGCGGAAATTACTCCGGGGATCTTCTGCAAACGGGAAATAACGTTTGCGAGCTGTTCAACTCCCGCTACTTCTATAGTAATGAGAAGATTTGTGTTCCCGTTTTTAAGCCTGTGCATATTCATCTCGTGCATGGGTATGCGGTTTGCGGCAATAGCGGCGGTTATGTCCGCAATGACCGAGGATCTCTGCTCACTGATTATGTCAATGGTCGCGCGGTAGGTCGAATCGTCTACTCCCGCCCACGAAGCCTTTAGCCACCTGTCGCGGTTCTCCTCGCTGTCCATGTTGTTTATAACGTTTACGCAGTCCTGTTTGTGTATCGAAACGCCGAAACCGCGCGTTACAAAGCCGATTATCGGATCACCGGGCAGAGGATTGCAGCACTGGGCAAATTTTATCTGGCAGTTGTCTATTCCCTCGATTATTATGCCTTTTTTGCGGCTGCGGCTGTTTGTCTGCTCCATGTTCTCCTCGGCAGTCATAACCGCGGCGTTATGCTCTTTCTGTGCGCGTATAACGCTGTCTTTTATGCGCTGGATAACTTTCGACATTGAAACGCCGCCGTAGCCTATCGCGGCATAAAGGTCGTCAACACTGTTCAGATGCGCTTTCATAGCCGCTTCTTCGAGGATATCGTTTTCAACGGGTATGCCGTTTCTCTTAAACTCGCGTTCAAGCTCCTCTTTGCCGCAGGCTATGTTTTCCTCGCGGCGCTCTTTCTTGAACCACGAGCGTATCTTGCTCTTGGCTTCGGTCGTCTGCGCGATATTGAGCCAATTTCTGTTCGGTCCGTAACTCGGAGAACCGCTCGTAAATATCTCGACAATGTCTCCCGTTTTTACCTGATAGTCAAACGGAACCATTCTTCCGCCGACCTTTGCGCCCGTCATTTTATTGCCGACTTCGGTGTGGATAGTATAAGCAAAATCAAGAACGTTTGCGCCGAGCGGGAGCGCAAAAACATCGCCTTTCGGGCTGAACACGAACACTTCGTCCTGTGTAAGATCGTTCTTTATCGCGTCTGCTATCTGCTCTACGTCGTCGGCTTCCTGCTGACGCTCAAGGAGCTGTCTTATCCAATCAAAGCGCTTTTCTCCGTCAACAGAACCTTTCAGTCCCGCCTTGTATTTCCAATGCGCGGCGATACCGTATTGAGCGGTATTGTGCATTTCGACCGTTCTTATCTGGACCTCGAACGGTATGCCCTCTTTTCCTATTACCGTTGTGTGAAGCGACTGATAGCGGTTAGGCTTAGGAGTCGCAATATAGTCCTTGAAGCGGTAGGGCATAGGACTGAACAGGTCGTGAATAACGCCTAAAACATTATAACATTCAACTACCGACTGAACGATTATCCTCACGGCGTAGATGTCGTATATCTCGTCAAAGGGCTTGTTCTTGACGTACATTTTCTTATAAATGCTGAAAATGGACTTTACTCTGCCCTCTATGATTGGCGGCGGATCTATGTCGGAAATTCTCGAACGAATGCGCGTTATTATCTTGTCGATAAAGCTGTCGCGTTCGTCTTTGTGCAGGTCGAGCAGGCGTTCAATTTCCTTGCAGCCGTATGGATCAAGATAATGGATAGCTATGCTCTCCATTTCCTCTTTTATATCACTCATACCGAGGCGATGAGCAATGGGAGCATAGAAGTTCATAGTTTCGAGCGAGGTTTTGAGCTGTTTTTCGGGCGGACGCGCATAAAGAGTGCGCATATTATGAAGTCTGTCCGCGAGCTTTATGATGATAACGCGGATATCCTTACTCATGGCTATAAGTATTTTACGGATATTTTCAGCCTGCTGTTCTTCTTTGGTATTAAGCGGCACTTGTCCTATCTTTGTGACGCCGTCCACCATAAGCGCAACGTCCGAGCCGAATTTCTTCTTTATCTCTTCAAGCGCAACATCGGTGTCTTCGACAACGTCGTGCATAAGCGCGGCGCATATTGTATCGGTGTCCATGAGATAATCGAGCAGTATCATAGCTACGGACAAAGGGTGGGTTATATATTTTTCGCCCGACGAGCGGAGCTGTCCGTCGTGAGCCTTGTCTGCAAGCTCAAAAGCGCGGCGTATCTTCTCCGTGTCGTACTCTCTGCCAGTGTCTGCGATTTTTTGCATAAGATCATCAATTGTCACACTTTTCTTTATATCCATACAAATCGCCTCTTAACCTATACGGGAGCTTTCCCGTGTTAATTGTTTATCAAAAGGACTTTTCCATCCTTTACGGTTATTCTGCTCAATAGGCCCTCTTTGAACAAATCGCGCTTTCCCTCGAGCTTTACGGGCTTTAAATACTGCCCGCTCTGTTCAAACATTCCCGCTTCAAGAAAAGCGTCCGCGGCAATTTTAAGCATACAGTAGTTTACGGAGCAATCAAAGACGGCAAGCTGTTCTAAAGTCATTCTTTCGCCGTTTTTCCTTAACAGGTCGTATATTTTCACAAGCTCCTCGCGCGACTGCGGTACAACTCTCGGAAAAAGTCTTCCGTCACAGCCCTCGTTTCTTTTTATTGCCTCATAGGTTCTCTTTGCCGCGAAAAATCTGTCCTGCATAAAACTGCTCGGGCGAATATCCACAAAACGCAGTTCTACATTTGTGTTCCCGTTATACTCGTTTATCTCCGCATAAGCCGCTATATCGACCTGTGAGCCGTTTTCGGCAAAAAAGCTGTCGAACGAAAAGTCAAACGAATATGCCCTCAAAGACGTTTTCCCCTGCCTTGCCAAAAACGAAACGTATTTTCCTCCCGCCATGGGGGACTTTGAATTTACGGTGCAATTTCTGAACAGGAAAAGCGGTTTTCTGTTTCCCTCGCCGAACGGTCCGAGCCTCTCTAAAAGCTGTATTTTCTCTATGGTCAGTTCTTCGAGTTTTGTTTCCCTGCAAAGATAAAGTTCCGAATCTGGCATTATGGGATAGTATTCCCTCGCAAACTTATAAATTTCCCCGCGCAGTTCTTCTATCTTATCGGCAGGCAGAGAAAATCCCCCCGCCATGCTGTGTCCGCCGAATGCCGTGAAAATATCGCCGCAGCTCATAAGCATCTTATGAATGGAAAAATTCCCTACGCTTCTGCAAGAGCCTCGCCCTATGCCGTTTTCGACAGAAATGACTACTGTCGGCTTTCCGTATTTTTCCATAATAGTCGAGCACACAAGACCTATCATGCCTATATGCCAATTCTCCCCCGCAAGCACTATTACACGCTCGTTTATAAGCTCGGGGCGCTCGGCTATCTGCTTTTCGGCGCTCGCGTAGATCTCGTCGCTGAGGCTCTTTCGATTTGAATTAAGCTCGTTTAATTCTTCGGCTATATTCTCCGCGCTTTCGGGCGTATCCGAAAGCAAGAGCCTTGCGGCTCTGTCAGCCGAAGCTATTCTTCCCGCGCAGTTTATCCTCGGGCATATCTTAAAAGCAAGATCCTCGGCGGTTATGTTCCGCGTCTTTATTCCCGCCTTTTTTATAAGGGCATTTAGTCCCGTGTTCTGTTCATTTTTTATGCTTTGAATTCCTCTGATAACAATAAGGCGGTTCTCTCCGCAAAGCGGCATTACGTCGCCGACAGTTCCCACCGCCGCAAGATCGGAATAATTTTCAAGAATAAACTCCTCGTCGCCCTCCAGAGCGATAAGAAGTTTCAGCGCAACTCCCGCTCCGCACAGATCCTTAAACGGCGAAACGTCATCAATCCTGTTCGGATCTACACAAGCGTCGCAAATCGGTATCTCGCCGTTTTGACGGTGGTGGTCGGTTATGACGAGCTTTACTCCCTTTTCTTTCAGATACTCCGCTTCTTTGTTTGCGGTAATGCCGTTATCGACCGTAACAATAAGCTGTGCGCCGTTTGCCGTGAGCTTTTCGAGCGCGGGTATGTTCATTCCGAAGCCGTTTGCTCTTTCGGGGATATACAGTTCTACCTCCGCGCCTATCATTTCAAGATAGCTGTAAAGTATCGCCGCAGAAGTCACCCCGTCGCAGTCATAGTCGCCGTAGACAACTATCTTCTCCCCGTTTTCAACGCTCTCGGTTATCACTTCAACAGCCTTATGCATATCCGTCATAAGAAACGGATCGGACAGTTTTCCGCAGCCGAAGAAATCGTCTATCTCCTTGTTTGAAACAAACCCGTCCGCTAAAAGTATATCGCCCAGAAACCCGCCGTATTTTCCGCTTATCTCACCCCCGCGGGTGATCTCGGGAATTGTCCATTTCTTCAATGTCATATCTCCATATAAACAAATTATACCGAAAGCTCGGCTTTTTCTCCCAGAATATCTTTATTTGCAGAGAGTATAGGAGAAACGCAGTCCTTTAAAAACTGTTCGACCTGCTCGGGAGCGCGTCCGACATACATTTCGGGTTTCAGAAGTTCTTCTATTTCCGCTTTTGTTATGCCGAACATACAGTCGTTTGCTATCTTATCCGCAAGATCATTCTTGCCGCCCTCGCGCACTGCCTCCGCAGTTTCCTGAGAATACACCCTCAGACGCTCATGGAGCTCCTGTCTGTTTCCGCCCTTTTCAACCGCTTTCATCATTATATTCTCGGTCGCCATATACGGCAGCTTTTCCATTAGCCTGCGTTTTACAACTTCGGGATAGACCTTTATTCCGTCCGTTACGTTCATCATTATGTTGAGGATAGCGTCAACTCCGAGGAACGCTTCTGCAACGGCAACGCGCTTGTTTGCGCTGTCGTCGAGTGTTCTTTCAAACCACTGCGTTCCCGCTGTAAACGCGGGATTAAGAACGTCTATCATGACATATCTCGAAAGAGAGGTTATTCTCTCGCTGCGCATGGGGTTGCGCTTATACGGCATAGCCGAAGAACCTATCTGCGTTTTTTCAAACGGCTCGGACATTTCCTCAAAACTCTGGAGAATTCTCATATCGTTTGAGAATTTCGAGCAGGACTGGGCTATTCCCGAAAGAGCCGACAAAACCTGAAAATCGACTTTTCTCGAATAAGTCTGACCGCTTACGGGCACGCATTTCGAAAAACCCATTTCGGTTGCTATCATTTTTTCAAGCTCGTTTATCTTTTCGGAATTACCGCCGAAAAGCTCGACAAAAGAAGCCTGCGTTCCCGTGGTTCCCTTTTGTCCGAGGAGAGCTAAGTTTTCTATTCTGTATTCGACCTCTTCCAGATCCATAAGAAGCTCGTTTATCCACAGCGTCGCACGCTTTCCGACAGTTGTCGGCTGGGCGGGCTGGAGATGAGTATAAGCGAGGCACGGGAGGTCTTTGTATTTATCCGCAAATCCCGCGAGATTTGCTATAACGTTTATCAGCTTTTTGCGCACAAGTTTCAGAGCGTCCCGCATTATGATAACATCGGCATTGTCACCGACATAGCAGGAAGTAGCGCCGAGGTGGATAATTCCCGCCGCTTTCGGACACTGTTTTCCGTAAGCGTAGACATGAGCCATAACGTCGTGGCGCACCTGTTTTTCACGCGCTTCGGCAACATCATAGTTTATATTCTCGGTGTTTGCCTCGAGCTCGTCTACCATTTCCTGCGTTATATTCGGAAGTCCGAGCTTCATCTCGGCTCTCGCAAGAGCCGTCCAGAGCTTTCTCCATGTGGAGAATTTCTTGTCCGCAGAAAAGATGTACTGCATTTCCTTGCTCGCATAGCGAGTGCAGAATGGGCTTTCGTATGAATTACGGTCTGACATAATATGCACCTCTTAAAAAATAAATTCAAGTTCTTTTTCTATTGTAGCACAATCGACAATTTTATACAAGTAGCATTTTTGCGTTTGTATAAAAACTAAAAAACTTTCAACGTTAAAACGCTATAATTGTTTAATATTACAATATGTACTTGTCCGCACTAATTATGTTTTTTATTGCACAAAAACGAACAAGTTGTTCTAATCGGAAATTGCCTTTCATAAAATATGGACAAAACGTACAAGTAATGAAAGGAATGACGCGAATTATGTTTAAGGAAAAAATGAGCGGGATAAAGAAAAAGATAACGGCAAAGTCACTAAAGCTGACCTTGTCCATAATCGGCTGTTTTGTGCTTCTGGCGGTATGCGCGAGGATAACCGAAAGGGCACTTCCTACTTCGGCAGATACCGCCGAAAAGCCCGTTATAGTAATAGACGCAGGTCACGGCGGGCTAGATTCGGGAGCAGTAGGCACAACGGGCGTTCTTGAAAAAGACGTGAACCTGTCGATAGTTCTAGCGCTTAAAGATATGTTCGAGATGTCGGGATTTAAGGTCGTCCTCACAAGAAGCGAGGATATCTCGATATACTCTCCGGGAGTTGAGGGCATACGAAACCAGAAACTTTCCGACATGGACAACAGACTGAAAATAATACAAAGCTATCCCGACAGCATTTTTCTTTGTATCCACCAGAACAATTTTACAGATCCGAAATATTTCGGCGGGCAGATGTTCTACAACAACAACCACCCCGACAACCGCACTCTTGCCACTATCATGCAAAGGCGGTTTGCGGAGCTTCGCCCGGGTAATGACCGAGAAATAAAACTTTCGGGAGACGAGCTGTTTTTGCTCAAATCAAATCCCAATCCCTCGCTTATGATAGAATGCGGATTTTTGTCCAATCCCGAAGAAGAACAGCTTCTTTCTACATGGGAATTTCAGCAGAAAGTCGCGTTTACTATCTACAGCGGAGTGCTTGAATTTATTGACGCGACAAGCGAAGATGAAACGGAATTTACGGAATAAAACCGTTATAAGCCTTATTGTGTTTTAAGGTTATTAAAAAGCTCCTCTACGCCTGCTTTAAGACCTTTGTTTTCGGGAGCGGACATAAACGGATCGTCGGCAATTATTTTCTCCGCAAGGCTGTCTATCTCCGAAAGCATGTCCGCGTCGTCCGCAAGGTCTGCTATCTTCATCGGAGGCAAGCCGTGCTGTTCGCGTCCGAAAAAATTTCCCGGTCCGCGGAGTTTAAGGTCCGTGTCAGCTATCTTATAGCCGTCTGTCGTATCGACCATTGCTTTTAGGCGCTCTCTTGTATAGTCGCTCTTGTTGTCAGTCATCAGTATGCAAAAGCTCTGTTCAGCGCCGCGACCTACTCTTCCTCTGAGCTGGTGGAGCTGTGAAAGCCCGAACTGTTCGGCGTTTTCTATAAGCATGACAACGGCGTTAGGAACATCTATCCCGACTTCTATTACGGTCGTAGATATGAGAAGTTTCAGCTTATTGTCGCGAAAATCGCTCATGACTGCGTCTTTGTCCGCCTGCTTCATTTTTCCGTAGAGCAGACCTGTGGGAATTCCCGCAAATTCACCGCTCGTAAGTGTATTATAGTATTCTGTCGCGCTTTGCTTTTCGGGGGGAGTGTTTTCTCCGCTCTCTACGAGCGGGCAGACTATAAAAGCCTGTCTGCCTGCGGCGATATGCTTTTTTATAAACGCATATATCCTCGGACGGAAAGAAGTGTCTACCGCATAGGTCTTTATCGGTATCCTGCCTTTGGGCATTTCGTTTATTACGGATACGTCCATATCTCCGTAAATGATGAGCGCGAGCGTTCGGGGAATGGGAGTTGCGCTCATTGCCATAATATGAGGGTTTGCGCCTTTTTCGGCAAGCACCGACCGCTGTTCAACGCCAAATCTGTGCTGTTCGTCTACTATCGCAAGCCCTAAATTTTTCATTCCGACCGATCTCTGTATCAGCGCGTGAGTTCCGATAAGCACCTCTATCTCTCCGCTTTCGGCTTTTTTGCGCACTTCCTTTTTTTCGGCGGCGGAAAGCGATCCGCTCAGAAGCCCCACGCTTACGCCGAGCGGCGAAAGAAAGCCCATAAAGGTGTTATAATGCTGTCTGGCTAAGACTTCCGTCGGCGCCATAACGAGCGTCTGAAAACCGTTTACGCAGGCGAAATATGCCGCGGCGGCGGCTACCATTGTTTTGCCCGAGCCTACGTCGCCCTGTATTAGCCTGTTCATCGGGTAAAGGCGTTTCATGTCGCTTATACAGCTGTTTACGGCATTCATCTGCGCATTTGTCGGAACAAATGGGAGCGACTCGAAAAACTCGCTCATGTCAACGTCCGTCATGACCGCGCCCGAAAGAGTTCTTCCGCGGTTTTTCATCTGTGACAGTCCGAGCTTCAGCATAAGCAGTTCTTCAAACACAAGTCTTCTGCGAGCCTGTCTGTATTCTTCGGCGTTTTTCGGAAAATGAATTTTCTGAATGGCGTCGTTTATTCCTATAAGCCCGTACTTTTCGCGCATATCTTCGGGGAGGGATTCTTCAAACCTTACAATGGCAAGCGCGGTTTTCATATTTGCGCTCACCATTTTGTTTGAAAGTCCTGCTGTAAGCGGATATTTCGGCAGAAGCCCCTGCTTTTCTGGCAGGACAAACTGCGGCGAGCTTATCTGAGGATCGAGTACAGTACCCGTTATCTTGCCATAAAAAATATACTCCTTGTTTAGCTGGAGAGAGTCGAAAGTGAACTTTGAATTAAAAAAGTTCGCCGTTATTTCAGATTCGCCGTCTGTCAGAAACGCCTTATATACGGCAACTCTGGCATATCTCGAAAACGGCTCGGATTTTTTAAAGACCGCTGCGCGAAAAGCATACGTTTCTCCTACGCACATATCTTTTATCGGCGTAAGCTCGGTAAAATCGATATAGTCGCGCGGATAGAACTTTGCCAGCTCTTCTGCGGTATTTATCCCGAGCTTTTGATAAAGCTCGGCTTTTTTCGGACCTACGCCCTTTAAAAACGTTAATTCCATGGATATCCCCTCAATAGTAATAAAATCGGGATCTATCTAATCCCGATCTTATTCGACTATGCCTATTCTACCGATATTATGTAATAATAGACAGGCTGTCCGCCGTTTACAAGCACAATATCTATATCCTGGCTTATTCTCTGTCTCAAAGCCTCAAAAGCCTGCTGTGCGTCCTCGTCGCTTACATCCGCGCCGTACATAACGGTGACATAACTCGAAGACGGAGATACAAGGCGCTTTACGAGCTTTGTGAGAGCCTTTGAAAGATTTCTTTCGGTGAATACTATCTTTCCGTTATCCATTGCCAGAAGCTCGCCCTCTTTTATCTTGTGCCCGTCAAACTCGCTGTCGCGCACCGCAAAGGTTATCTGTCCGCTCGAAACGCGGTCAAACGCTTCTGTCATTGCCGCACGGTTCTGCTCGAAGCTCCCGCCTGCGTCATAATTCATCATCGCGGTTATGCCCTGCGGGATAGTCCTTGTCTGTAAAACGCAGACGTTTCTGTCCGAAAGCTCTGCCGCCTGCTCCGCCGCCATGATTATGTTCTTATTGTTCGGCAGTACAAAAACGTTTTTCGCGGGAGTTTGCCCTACAGCTTCGAGGATATCCTCGGTAGAGGGGTTCATGGTCTGTCCTCCGCAGACGACGTTGTCCACACCCAGATCCTTAAACAGTGCTTCAATGCCAGCGCCCGCAGCGATAGCCACAAATCCCGTTTCATTCACCGGCTCAACGGGGGGCTTGCGTTTTTTCTGCTGAGCCTTGTCTGCCTTTACGACAAGCTCTTTCTGCTCGCGGATATTCTCTATCTTTATCTTTGTAAGCTCTCCGAATTTAATGCCCTCTTCTATGGCTTTTCCGGGGTGGTCGGTGTCGATGTTTACTTTTATGATATTGTCGGCGTCCGCGACCATAACGTTTTCTCCGAGCGTTTCAAGCACGGCTAAAAGCGCGTCGCTGGTTTTTTTGCTGTTGCTTTTTACTATGACAAATTCGGCGTTATACGCAAAATGAGGCTTCTGCTCCGCTGCCGCCACTGCCGCAGGCGCAGAGGGCTTTATCTCGTCATCATTCGGAACAATGCCTTTTCCGCTTAAAACGGAATACATTCCCTCGAGGATAACGATATATCCCATTCCTCCCGCATCTACAACTCCCGCTTTTTTAAGCGTCGGGAGAAGATCGGGAGTTTTTTCGAGAGACTTTTTGGCTTCTTCGATATAGATAAGAATAAAATCCTCTATCGTCGCAGAAGTCTTGTCTCTTGTGTTTTCATACGCTTCGCGGGCTACGGTAAGAATAGTTCCCTCCGTAGGCTTCATAACCGACTTATACGCCGCGTCAACGCCTATCTTGAACGCCTGCGAAATGTCTTCGGCGGTTGCGCTGTCTTTTCCTGCAAGACCTTTTGAAAGTCCTCTGAACAAAAGCGAGAGAATAACTCCCGAATTTCCTCTTGCGCCGCGCAGCATAGCCGAAGCCGCCTTTTTCGCTACGTCTCCCGCGCTCGCTCCGTTCGGAACGTTTGAAAGCTCTAGCGCGGCATTTTTTATTGTCATAGACATATTTGTTCCCGTGTCTCCGTCGGGAACAGGGAAAACGTTTAGTTCATCAACCTCGCGGCGGTGATTGTAAATATTGTTCGCTCCCGAAATAATCGCGTCGCGAAGTGTCTGTCCGTTTACAGTCATATCTGTATTCCTCTCATTTATACTCTTATGCTGTCAACATAAACGTTGACTTTTTCAACGGAAATTCCCGTGCTTTGCTCAACATTATATCCGACCTTGTGGATTATCGCTTTCGCGACGGCGTTCATATTTACGCCGTACATAAGCGAAATGTGCAGGTCAATGATGAGCTTGTCTTTTACGAACTTTACGTTCACTCCGCGCGCATAAGCCTTTCTTTTTCCCGGCAGGACCGCGGAGATCGTTTCACGGAAGCCCTCGACGTTCATTGCTATAACGCCGAAACAGTTTGTGACTGTCTTTCCGATAAGCTCGGTGAAATATTGCGGGGAAATGGCTATTTTCCCGACATGATTTTGCAAAACGATCATATTTAAAACTCCTTTCAAGGATAATTTTCGACTACATACGAAAGCATTCCCGAAAAAGCGCGTTTTGCTTTTTCGGCATTTTCGCGGTTTTTAAACACTCCGAATACCGCCGCGCCGCTCCCCGTGAGCAACGCGTTCTCCGCGCCGTTTTCGAGCAGTTTTTGTTTTATGGCGGGTATCTCGCCGCTTTGATATAACTCCTCAAATACATTGTACATATATCTCGGAAACCCGCGCAAAAACTTTTCAAGAGCGTTTTCAGGCTCTGTCGGAGCTTCGTCGTATCTTGCATAAGCGGCTTTTGTATCGCAGGAAATATCGGGCATAACTATGAGATAATACCTTTTCGGAAGACTTATACATTCTCCCATTATCTCTCCCGCACCGCGGCAGATCCTTGTTCCTTTTGCTATGCAGAACGGAACGTCGGCTCCCGTTTTTTCTCCGAGCTTTAAAATGGTATCTTCCGAAAGCGGACAGCCGTACAGCCCGTTCAGTCCTTTAAAAACTGCCGCGGCGTCTGCGCTTCCGCCGCCCATGCCTGCGCCGTGGGGTATGTTTTTTTCTATAAAGATATTTGCGCCGTCTTTTATGCCTGCCGTCTCAAAAAACAGCCTTGCGGCTTTATGGCAGATGTTCCCCTCGTTTACGGGAATATCGCCGTCTGTACAGCCGACCGTTATTTCTCCGCTCAAAGGCTCTTTCTTTATCGTCACGATATCGCACAGGCTAACGCTAGTCATGACCGTTTCGAGCAGATGATAACCGTCCGCGCGTTTTCCCGTAATGTCGAGATAAAGGTTGAGCTTTGCGGGAGCATATAGCTTTATTTCATCATTCATATTATAACTCGGTTTTAAAGCAGTATCAGTTCTCTTTCAAAAAATCCCTTATGCGTGAAAACGCGGTTTCAAGGTGCTGTACGGAATATGCGTATGAAACTCTGACAAATCCCTCTCCGCTTTCACCGAAAGCATTTCCGGGAACAACGGCGACCTTTTTGTCATAAACGAGCTTTTCGCAGAATTCCTCGCTCGACATTCCCGTTGACTTTATACAGGGGAACACATAAAACGCTCCCTCGGGTTCAAAACATTCAAGCCCCATATCATTGAACGCTTTTACGCAAAGTTTTCTGCGCATATCGTATTCTTCGACCATGTGCGAAACATCGGGCTTGCAGTCCTCTATCGCCTTTATCGCGGCATATTGGCTTACGGTAGGGCTTGACATAATGCAATATTGATGTAATTTCAGCATTTGCTTTATTATGGGCTGCGGTCCTGCAATATAGCCCAGCCTCCAGCCCGTCATTGCGTATGCCTTTGAAAATCCGCTTATAACGAGAGTGCGCTCTTTCATGCCGTCGATTTCGGCAATAGAAACGTGCTTTATGCCGTTATAGGTCATCTCCGCATATATCTCGTCGGAAGCTACTATAATGTTCGTACCCCTTAAAACCTCCGCTATGCTTTCGAGGTCGTTTTTCCTCATAACAGCGCCCGTGGGATTGTTCGGATAGGGCAAAACGAGCATTCGCGTCCTGTCGGTTATTTTTTCTTTCAGCGCCTGTGCCGTCAGCCTGAACTTGTCCTCGGCTTTTGTCACAATCGGCACGGGCGTTCCGCCCATCATTCTCACTATCGGCGAATAGCAAACAAAGCTCGGTTCCGGCACAAGCACCTCGCACCCCGGCTCTATCAGCGCCCTCACCGCAAGGTCGATAGCCTCCGAGCCTCCGACGGTTATTATTACCTCGCTTTCGGGATCATAATCCGTGTTTATAAAATCATGGAGATATCCGCAGACCGATCTTCTCAGCTGCATAAGTCCGCTGTTAGCGGTATAAGCGGTCTTTCCGCGCTCGAGTATGTTTATGGCTTCTTTTCTCACCGTCCAAGGCGTTTTGAAATCGGGTTCGCCTATGGAAAGCGAGATAACATCGGGAACGTGCTGGGCGATGTCGAAAAATTTCCGAATTCCCGACGGCTGTATATCCCTTATTTTCTTTGGGATAATTTCATCATAATTCATGTTCTTCTGACCTCTTTGTTAAGCATTTACGGAGACACCATACTTCTGTCGTCGTATTTTTCCTCGTTGAAGATATGGTGTTTTTCTTTATATCGGCGAAGAATAAAGTGCGTAGCCGTTGAAAGCACGCCGTCAAGCACCGCGAGCCTTTCCGAAACAAACAGTGCTACATTTCTGAGCGATGTTCCCGAAATAGTGACCATAAGGTCATACGCCCCCGACATAAGATAGACGCTGTCTACCTCGTCAAAGTCCATTATAGTATGCGCGAGGTCGTCGAAGCCCCTGTCCTTTATCGGCGTTATTTTAAGCTCAATGACCGCCGTAACTCCGCTGTCGTCCGCTTTTTCTTCGTCGATAATAGCGGAATATCCGATAATATAGCCCTCGTCTTCGAGCGCCTTTATGCCCTTTGCGACATTTTCTTCCGTTTCGCCCGTCATTGCCGCGATCTCGGCGTTTGAAAGCCTCGCGTTCTGTCTTAAAAGGTCAAGCAGTTTGTTTTTATCCATAATTATCTCCTTTTTATAAAATACGGATCTGTCAGTTTTTCAGGCTCTGCAGCGGAGCGGGTATTCTTCCGCCGCGGGAGATGAATTTAGACGAGCTGAACGGGCTTACTTTCATTACAGGTCCCGAACCGAACAGTCCGCCGAATTCGAGCGTTTCTCCCTCTTTCATTCCTATCGCGGGGATAACTCTGACTGCCGTTGTCTTTGAGTTTACCATACCTATTGCCGCCTCGTCGGCGATTATTGCAGAGATCGTGTCTGCGGGAGTGTCGCCGGGAATGACTATCATATCAAGTCCCACCGAGCAGACCGCCGTCATTGCTTCGAGCTTTTCAACAGAAAGCGAACCCCTGTTTACCGCGTCTATCATTCCCGCGTCCTCGGAAACGGGGATAAACGCTCCCGAAAGTCCTCCGACATGAGAAGAAGCCATAACGCCGCCTTTTTTGACCGCGTCATTCAGCATTGCAAGACATGCAGTAGTACCGTGTGCGCCGCAGCTTTCAAGCCCTATCTCTTCGAGTATATGCGCGACGCTGTCGCCCACAGCAGGCGTCGGCGCAAGCGAAAGGTCTACTATCCCGAACGGAACGCCGAGCCGTTTTGAGGCTTCGGTGCCTACAAGCTGTCCCATTCTTGTTATCTTAAACGCCGTCTTTTTTATAACGTCTGCTATCTGAGAAATATTCGCGTCGGGATATTTTTGAAGCGCCGCTCTGACAACTCCCGGCCCCGAAACGCCTACGTTTATTTCCGTATCGTATTCGCCTACGCCGTGGAACGCTCCCGCCATAAAAGGGTTATCCTCGGGGGCGTTGCAGAAAACAACTATCTTCGCCGCGCCGAAACAATGGTCTGCGGCGGTCTTTTCCGAAGCCTCGCGGATAATTTTTCCCATGAGCGCGACTGCGTCCATGTTTATTCCTGCTTTTGTAGAGCCGATATTTACCGAAGAACAAACGTTTTTCGTTTCCGCAAGAGCCTCGGGAATACTGTCAATAAGCTCTCTGTCACCCGCCGAAAAACCCTTATGTACAAGCGCCGAATAACCGCCGATATAGTTTACTCCCGTGCCCTCGGCGACCTTTTGAAGCGTCTTTGCATAGATAACGGGGCTTTGCCCGTTTGCGGAAGAAGCCGCCGAAACGATGGAAACAGGCGTTACGGAAATGCGCTTGTTTATAATCGGGATACCGTATTGCTTTTCAATATCCTCTCCCGTTTTAACGAGCTTTTCAGCTTTTCTCATCATCTTTTCATAGATCTTTTCACAGGCTGTATTCGCGTTTCCGTCTATACAATCGAGAAGCGAAATACCCATGGTTATGGTGCGTATATCAAGATTTTCCTCCTGTATCATCTTTATGGTCTCAAGAATATCGCCCGTATTTAACATTGTCCTCTCTTATCCTCCCGAATGTATGTGCATTAAATTTTGTGCATGGAATTAAAAATGTCCTCATGCATAACGTGTACCTGCAAATTCATCTCTGTGCCTGTCGCTTTGAGCTTATCGGCAAAATCGGCATAGTCCGTCGAAAGCCTGCTTATGTCAATAAGCATGGTCATCGCAAACAGATCCTGCATAATAGTCTGCGTAACGTCCATAACGTTCGCGCTGTACTCAGCACATATACCGCTTATCTTTGCAAGGATACCGACAGTGTCCTTTCCTATTACAGCCACAACCGCTCTCATACTTTTTCCTCCTGAAAAAACAGTCAAATTGTCCAAAAAAAACCTGCATATCTGTGGTTTTTTTATGGGTTCTACTCTTATTATACTAAAAATTTATAAAAAAGTAAATATATTCTGGACAAATTTAATTTTTTGTGATAAAATAATAAATATAAGGAAAAATTAATGTGATTTATGTACACTTTTTTCTAATGTGAATAATTTTTGAGGTGTCAGACCTTGAACGAACATCTTCCTGCTCTCCGCGATAAATCAAACAGGCTTCCGCTTTTGCCCGGAGTTTACCTCATGAAAGACAAAAACGGGAAAATAATCTACGTCGGAAAAGCAAAAGCTCTTAAAAACCGCGTTACGACATATTTCCACCATAACTCTCAGCATACCGCAAAAACGCTGAAACTAGTGGATAATATCGCGGATTTCGATTTTATTGTGACACAGACGGAGCTTGACGCGCTGGTGCTTGAATGCAGTCTTATAAAGCTCCACCAGCCCAAGTACAATATCCTTTTAAAGGACGTAAAGGGTTATAATTATATAAAGATCTCAAAAGAAGAATTCCCGAGGATATCATATTCCTTTAATACCGACGATAAGAACGCCGAGTATATCGGTCCCTTTACGAGCGGATACACGATAAAAAACGCCGTTGAGGAAACAAACACGGTCTTTATGCTCCCGACCTGCCGAAGAAAATTTCCGAGAGATTTTGGGAAAGAGCGCCCCTGCCTTAATCATCATATAAAAAAATGCATGGGCGTATGCGAGGGGAAAATTTCCTCGGAGGAATATAAAAAGATAGTTGATGAAGCCGTAAAGTATCTGAAAAGCGGAAACAAGGCGAGCGTTGCGGAACTTACAGAAGAAATGGAAAAGGCGGCGGAAAACCTTGAGTTTGAAAAAGCCGCGCGGCTGCGCGACAGGATTGCCGCTATTTCGAGGCTGTCAGCAAGGCAGAAGATACTCGGCGAGAAAACCGACACGGATATTGTCGCGCTTTCGCAGAATATAGGTCAGGCGTCGGTGGCGGTGATAAAATACCGCGGGGGCAGGCTCGTGGATAAGGAAAATTTTTTTATCGGCGAGGAATACGAGGGCGCAGAAATGCGCAGGGATTTCCTCCTGAACTATTATTCGGGAAACGACGACGTTCCCAAAGAGATAGTCATTGACGAAGAGCCGAACGACAGCGAGCTTCTGGCCGAGCTTTTAAAAGAGCAGAACAAGCGCAATGTTAAAATAACCGTTCCGCAAAGGGGCGAGGGAGCCGCGCAGATAGCTCTTGCAAAAAAGAACGCGGGCGAGTATTTGGCTCTCAGAACGGGAAGAACGGCTAAAGAAATTTCCGCGCTTGAAGACTTAAAGACATTGCTCGGTCTTGACAAGATACCCGATATCATCGAGAGCTATGATATTTCAAACTTCGGGGAAACGGGCGTTGTCGGAGGAATGATAGTTTACAGAAACGGCAGACCGTTTAAGGCGGGATACCGAAAATTTGCGATAAAAACCGTAAACGGGCAGAACGACTACGCCTGTATGCAGGAAGTATTAAGGCGCAGAATGACGCGGTATATAGAGGGCGACGAGGATTTTTCGCCGCTGCCCGACCTTATTCTTCTTGACGGAGGAAAGGGGCATATCGCCGCGGTTTCGGAAGTTCTTGACGAGCTGAAGATAGATGTTCCGCTGTTCGGTCTTGTAAAGGACAGCAAGCACCGCACCCGCGCTATAGCCAAAGAGGGCGGAGAAATCGAGATAAAATCGAACCGCGCGCTGTTTGCACTGCTTACGAATATACAGGACGAGGTACACCGCTTTTCGATAACGTTCCAGCGCGTTCGTCACAAGCAGAAAACGTATGAAATGGAGCTTACCGAAATAAAAGGCATAGGCGAAGCGAAAGCGCGCGCGCTTTTGAAAGAGTTTAAAACAAAAGCCGCCATAAAAGAAGCAAGCGCCGAGGAGCTTAGAAAAACCGCGAAGATAAGCGAGGAAAAAGCAAAAGAGCTTTACGGCTTTATTCAGGAAAGATTTTGACTTTTTACACAAAAAGGTGAGATATGAGAGTTATTACGGGAAAAGCAAAGGGGCTGAAACTTAATACCGTAGAGGGTACGGATACAGTAAGACCTACTCTTGACAGCGTTAAAGAAGCGATGTTCAGCGCTATTCAGTTCGATATTGAGGGAGCAAACGTTCTCGATCTGTTTGCGGGGAGCGGACAGCTCGGTATCGAAGCGATAAGCAGAGGCGCGAAAAAAGCTGTCTTTGTGGACAGCTCGGCGGTGTCGGTAAAAGTTTTAAGGCAGAATGTCGAATGGGTTAAGTTCGGGGAATATTCGACGATAGTTCAAAAGCCGTTTGCGGCGTTTCTGAAAAGCACATCGGAGGTTTTCGACATTGCGTTTCTTGATCCGCCGTACCGATGCGGGCTTATAGGAAAAGCTCTGCCGCTGCTTGAGCCGAAAATGTCGGAAAGAGGGATTATCATCTGCGAACACGAAGCCGAATGTAATCTGCCGAAAAAGCTCGGACGGTTTGAAATCGTGAGAGTTTTAAGGCATGTAGGGCTTAGCGTTTCGATCTACCGTATCCCGAAAAATGAGGAGGACGAAATATGAAAACAGCTATTTATCCGGGAAGTTTCGATCCCTGTACAAACGGACATCTTGACATAATAAAGCGAGCCTCGACAATGTTCGACAAGCTCATTGTCGTTGTGCTTATAAACCCGCTCAAAAGCTACAGTTTTTCAATTTCCGAGCGCAGAGCGCTTCTTGAAAAGGCTACAATGGATATGAAAAATATTGAGATAGACAGCTATGACGGGCTGTTGGCGGATTATTTCACACAGCGCTCGGACGTTGACGTTATAGTAAAAGGACTGAGAGCTACATCGGACTTTGAGTATGAATTTCAGATGGCTCATACAAACAAGGATCTCAATCCCCGCGCGGAAACGGTGTTTATCCCCGCGAGCGCGAATACAACGTTCATTTCGTCAAGTATGGTAAAGCAGGTTGCAATGTTCGGCGGAGATCTTTCAAAATACGTTCCGTCGGTAATACATAAGGAAATAAGCACAAGGCTAAAAGCCGAATTCGAGGAGAAAAAACGTCTTGCGGCATTAAAGCAGGACTTGTAAATATTTAAAGGGGGAATAGTTATGCAAAACTCATATTCAATTCAGGAACTTATCGACGCACTTGACGATGTTGTAAACTCAGCAACGCCCGTTCCGTTCGGAAAGAAAAGTATGGTAGACGTCGGAAAAATAAGCGAGATCATAAGCGATATGCGAATGGCTCTGCCTATGGAAATACGTCAGGCGCAAAAGGTCGTTGAGGACAAGAACAGTATTGTCGGCGACGCAGAGCGCGAGGCTGAAAGCATAATCAGAAAGGCAGAGGAGCGCCGAAATCAGCTTATCGACGAATCGGAAATACTTAAAGAAGCACGCCGCCGCGCGACAGAAGTCATAGGGAGCGCCGAGGCGCAATGCTCCGATCTTCGCGCATCTACCGACGCTTTTGCGGACAAAATGCTTATGCGGATAGAAGAGCTTCTTCAGAGAGATCTGAACGATATACGCATACTGCGCCAGAATATCACTGCTCCCGTATCACAGCAATCATCGGTACAGCCGCCCGAAAAGCCGGGAGTGTAAATAGAAAACGGTAATGCAGAAAGGGTTTCCGATTGTTTTCGGAAACCCTCTTTATTTTAGTATAGGCGTTATCTGTGGTGGCCGCCGCTGTGATGACCGCCGCCTCCTCCGCTGTGACCGCCGCCTCCGCTTCTGCCGCCCGAAGATGACGAGGTATCTATTCGATGGCTGGTGGTATATTCGCGTATGAACCTGTCTTCGCTTCCGACGATATTCTTTCTGTTTTTGTCAATATACTGTGCCGCGCTTATAGGTGCTTTCTTTGAATACGATCTCTTTGTGTTTGTAAAGATAACGAACGCTACTATTGCGCCTATTATAAGCCCGATGAATAACATTCCTATATGTTCCACAATAAACTCCTGAACTCCTATCCAGAACGCATTGGCAGGATCTCCGTATCTTTCAAGAGCATTGCAGAAATTCATACAGCCTATATAATAGCTTGCAGAGCTGTAATCCTTATAAACATTCGGCTCGCTCGGAAGATCCGACTTTACATTGTGGCTCAGAAGAGCGTCGTAGATCCTGTCCCAGATTTTTTGCGACCTTTCGTAATAAAGCTCGTCGGCTTTGCCATACATGTACATATCGTCCTGGGCGTATGTATATTCGGGCTTGTCGTGGGAATTGAACAAAAGCAGGACGATAGAATCGCTGTACTCTCCGAAGTTTTCATTGCAGAAATTTTCCGAATACACTTCATGACTTATATGATGTCCGTTTGAATTTAAAAGCTCGGCGGTTATGACAATGCCGATATTTATACCGACCTTTTGCGACACCTCGACGAGCTTTGCTGAGATAGCGTCTTCTTCCGCTTCTGTAAGGCAATTGTCCAAATCGGAAAGCACTGTTTTGTACGTCTCGGCTTCTGCCTTAAAACCAAACAACGGGAACAGCAGAATGACTACAGCCAAAATTGCACACAAAACCGCACGGGGTTTTATTTTAGCCAAAGAGCATACCCCCTATCAAAAAGACAACTATCGCCACGGCAAGGCATATCGCCGCCGAAACAAGACCGAGCTTCAAACCGCTGACGGGGAGCTGTCCGAAAGTAAGTCCCGTCTGTCCGTTTATTACAAACGAATAGTCCTTTCCCTTATACTGATAATTCAAGAACCACACGGGAAGAAGCGCGTATACATACTGCGCGTTGCGGTAGCTCGTGTTTATCTGAACGGATTCGAGACTGGAATAATTCACGGCGGTTTTTTTAAGCTCCGCTTCGGAGGCTTCTCTGACGCGCTGGTCTATTCTCTGAGCCGCCTCTTCTTTCTTTACGTCATATTTTTCTGCGGGACAGCCCGACAGATAGGACATTGAAAACGGCTTTATTCCCGTATAGTTAAACGGCTCTATGCTTTCCATAAGCCCGTCGTCTATTCTTTTGGAACCATCGCAGGGAACTCTTATAAACGCAAGCTCCATTTCTCTTTGGACATCATATTCTTTCGTGTTTGTATAGCGGTAGTTTCCGCTGGTCCAGGATCTGACCTTTTTCCCGATAGCTTTTAGCCTTGCGTCTACAAGCCCGCTTTTGAGCCAATAAGGGACATAAAGCCGGGAAAGGTTGTTTATCTGTGCTTCGGAAGTGAAATCTTTCGGCAGGAAAAATTTGCCCCTTGTAAAATCATCGAATTTCGCACGTGCCTGTTCTTTCGTAACGGCAAACGGAATAAGCACATCGGGCTTAAATTCTCCCGAAAGTCTTCCCGAAAGCACTACGGGCGTATGGCAGAAATGACATCTTGTAGAAGATGTGAGCGAATCGCATATAACTCCCGCTCCGCAGTTAGGGCAGCTGTAAAGTGCGCTCTGCCCCGAAAATTCCTCCTGTATAGCCTGGTCTTCGGTGAGTTCGGGTTCTGCTCCCTCAAGGTCAACTTTTTCGTCGCGTTTTCCGAAAATATCTTCAATCTCTTTGTCGGTGAAAGTGCTGTCGCAGTAAAAGCACTTGAACTTTCCCGAATGTGCGTCAAATTCAAGCGGAGCGTTACAGTTAGGACATTGATATGTAACGGTCTGGACGCTGTCCATGGTTCATCTTCCTTTCGTATTATTTCAGTTCTCCGAGTACTTTTCCGATACTGTCGTTTATGACAAGCTCCGCACCGCTGACAGATATTTCGCTTTTGTTTATAACCACAAGGTGCTTCCCTCTGAAATATCTCACAAATCCCGCTGCGGGATATACTACGAGCGAAGTTCCTCCGATAATGAGCGTGTCGGCGTTTTCTATTTCTGTTATAGCCTTTTCGATATCGGCGCTGTTCAGGCTCTCCTCGTACAAAACTACGTCGGGCTTTATCATTCCTCCGCAGTCACAGCGCGGAACGCCCGCAGATCCCGTGACCGCCGAAAGAGGATAGAATTTTCTGCACCTTGTGCAATAGTTTCTGTGGACGCTTCCGTGAAGCTCGATAACGTTTTTGCTCCCCGCCATTTGATGCAGTCCGTCAATGTTCTGCGTGACAACAGCGGACAATATCCCCTTTTGCTCCCACTCTGCGAGTTTTAAATGCGCGGCGTTCGGCTTTGCATTCGGGAATATCATTCTGTCGCGGTAGAACCTGTAAAATTCTTCGGTATTTTCCACAAAAAAACTGTGGGAAATTATCTGTTCGGGCGGGAATTTGTACTTCTGATTGTACAAGCCGTCTACGCTTCTGAAATCGGGTATACCGCTTTCGGTCGAAACGCCCGCGCCTCCAAAAAACACTATTCTCCTGCTGTCGTCGATTATCTGCTGTAATGTCATAAATCCAACCCCTTTTTATAAAAAGTTCAATTTACTAACGTCCTGTTTTTTCTATATTGTCGATAAGATAGGAATATTCGGGAAAATCACTTAATATCCTGCGCTTGCAGCGATCGATAAATTCCTTTCTTAATTCGCTGTCGTCGCGCATAGCCTGTTTTGCTCCCCAGAGATGTGTATAACTGTCCTGCGGGAAGAACAGGCTGTCCTTGTCCAAAAGCGTTTTAACGGGCGTTTTCGTATAGTCCGCGCACATTGCAAGAAGCCTCTGCTCCGCAAACACCATATATTTCAGATAGTCGTCACACTGCTTTGCGTTTTTCATAAATGCTATCGCCTGGGAGGTGTAAAACTCCTTGAAATCATTGTCGGGAATGTACAAGAACGCAGTATTGAGCGGAAGCACGCTCTCGCTGAAATCGGGAATGATATGGTTTTCCGCTCCGAAAAAAGAAAGATCGGGATAGATGTCCTCCGACAATTCCTCGCGGTGCGCCGCGATAATTTCATCTTTAAACTCGGGAAATTTCCAAACAATGAAATCCGTGTCGATCATAACTATCGGCGCGTCAGCCTTTCTGAGTGCAAGCAGTTTTGCTCCCGCCCAGAACATTTTCGGATCGATACCGTCTATATCGTCGGGAACATTACAGCATATACTGTCCCAGACATCTGAAAAGCCTATTTTGTCATAATACTCTGCATAAAAGCTGTCACAGCACATGGTTATTTTTCCGCCGAGCTTTCGCCACTGAAGCGCCGAAAGCGCCGTGCAATACAGGTCGAAATCCTCAACAAAAAGCTCTTTTATCCCCTTTGCCCGCGACGGAGCAAACGAGGAAATATGAATTGCGTTCATTTATCAGTCGCCCTCGCCGATGTCCTTTAGTATCATCACAAGCACTCCGCCAAATCCTATGACCGTAAGCACTATCCCTGCGATAAGCACAAACATAAACGGGCTGTACTTGTCGCTTTCGATAACATAAGGCACGATATACTCTTCGGCGTCTTCTTCCGTAACTCCCATGAGAGTGGATACGGAAACTTTCAGAAAAGAAAGCTCACCCTCGTCAAGTTTTCTTAGCTTGCCTCTGAAAACCATGCTTGTACGATATTCATCATCAGAAGAATCGGTCAATATTCCCTCTGTTTCGCTTCTCATTTGTTCAAGAAAAGAAAGCTCGGCGCTGTCCCCGGAAGAAATGCCGATAAATACGGGGGATTCTTCATCATAAGAATACGGCATGACCATGGTATAAGATTCGGAAATTACCTTTTTTTCTCCGTTTTCATCTTTTTCGTGTACGGCATACTTATCCCAGATACCGTATACAAGCCCTTTTACCGTCATGCCCTCTTCGACGTTTTCCCTCGTAAGCTCGGAAATATCCGTAAATCCGCCGAAAACCCCGTTTTCTCCGCATGCTCCTACGACAATCGCCGCTATTCCCAATAACAGCGCCGCCGCAAA
Organism: uncultured Clostridia bacterium; assembly: GCA_947627205.1. Lineage (GTDB taxonomy): Bacteria > Bacillota > Clostridia > Oscillospirales > Ruminococcaceae > CAG-115. The sequence continues at coordinate 37,056 of CANQVE010000017.1, forward strand.
AGCAATAAAAACCGCAATGGTCTTTTTCATTTTATGCTCCTGTCAAACCCTTTCTGATAATAGATAACGCCGTGCCGACAAGTCCTGCAAACACAAGTATCGCGCCTATTACTATTCCTATAACAGCGCTGTTCGGGTTTGTATAGCTTTCGAGGACATACGGCGCGCAGTATTCGTCCAGCCCGCTTCCCGAGACATCAAACATTTCCCCTATGTACTCTCTGAAAAAGCCGAGATACTCTTTGTCGAGCTTTTGTACTCTGCCGACAAAATGCGTCGTGGTGTAATCATCAAGCAACACGTCCTCAAAATAATAATCAAGCGTTTCGTTTTCGATTTTTTCCAGCGTCCTCAGCTCGCTCGCATTTCTCGAAGATAAAGCAATAAAGAACCATCTTCCCTCATCTGAAGCATAGGTGAGCGGAAGCGCAAAATATCTGTCGGTCGTGCGCTCCTTGCTCGTCTGTATGCCGAGCGTCGTATCATATTCTGCGGTATAAGCAAATTCGTCGAACAGGTCGTATATCTCGCCCTCGACTATCTTTCCGTCATAAAGCTCTGTTTCCTTTATTGTGTCAAGATCGCCGTGGGGCTTATCCCATTCGACCTTTTCACGAATGCTCGTAAACAAAAATATTCCGCCAGCGATAAGCAATGCGAGAAATACCAATGTCCTGCTGATAAATTTTGCCATAATAACTCCCTTTCAAAATTACCAAAATATCAAACACACCATAACCATTATATCTCAAATGTTATGTATGCCGTAGCCGTAGCCGTTTAATCTACAGCCGAACACACATTCCATAAGGATCCTGTCATACTCGTCGCTGTCGGGCATTGCCATTCGCGACGAAAGCATTGAACGAAATGAACCCATTCCGCTGCCGTATTTAAAATAAACTCCGCTCCCGAAATAGCGCGCTCTCAAACTGCCAAATCGGTATGAGCCGAAATTCCTGCCGAGCAATTGCAAAAACGAACGGGCACTGCCGTATGAAAAACTTGTGGAATAAAACGAGCCGAACCTTGCGAAAAACTGCTCCCATTCCCACTCATAGCCGAAACTGCCGTAACGACCGAAGCTCCCGAAATATCCAAAGCTCCCCGAGCGCCAGCCTATCCTCAAAAGCCCCGATGAAAACGTATAGCGCGAAAAGCTCCCTATCCCGCGTGAACCGTGCATCATAAAGCGGGCGCCTGCTTTTCCCGAGCCGAAAGGCGCGGAGCCTAAAGCAGGAAAACGCGCCGAGCCGAACGCCGAGCTTTGTATAATTTTCGCGCTCCCCGCAGGCAAAGGAGCTGTATTTTTGACCTCAGAACCGTTTCCGAATGTTTTATATGAAACAGGCTGTCCCCCAAAGACTTTTTCGAGCTTTTCCGAAAGTTTCAGATCTTTGGGCGATATTTTTTCAAGCTCTGCGGCGTATTCCTCGCCGTTATGCTCTTTCAGCCACTCGACAAGGCTCCCTGCGGCAAAATAGCCGCAAAGCGACGCAATATCGAGATTACCGCGAATTTCTTCGGCAGAATAAACCTTTTGCCTGTTAAGCCACAAAGCGCATTTCATGCCGCAACACCTCCGCCCCGTTATTTCACAAAATGTTGTCAATAAATTACATACATATAACCAATGTAATTATATCACAAACCGAATTAGTTTTCAACACATTTTTTATAATTATTCGTACAAATTAAAAAAATCCTCTGTCGGCAGTGTACGGTGTAAAAAAATTAAGGTACCCGCAAAGCGGATACCTTAACTAACTATACACTATAAATTATCTTCTAGTCTGAATTTTATTCGGAAACAACGCTTGTTTTAGTAAAGCTCTTTCCGTTGGTGCTGACATAGAGCGCGTCGTCGTTACGGACATAGAATACCGAATAGTTGTTCAGTCTTATTGAAGTGACGTCGTTCATCTTATCTACCTTTGAGCCTTTAGAACCTCCGCTCGTCGTATAAAGAGTGTCGTCCTTTACATAACAGCAAACGCCGTCTGCGCTTACAACAACATTATCAACATCGGTATCTATCTTTGTGGTCTTGTTTGATCTGCCGTTGGAGAATATAAGATCATCGTCGTCATTAAATGCGTAGATCTTTGTAAGGTCCGCGTTTGCATAATAATAGCTTGATCCGTAAAGATCCTCGACAACCTCCGTTGCTTCGGCATTTTCGTTTCTCGTGTCCTTTACATAAAGACTTCCGCCCTTTGAATACAAGAGCTTGTTTCCGTCAGAAGAAAGTCTGTAGGATGAAATTCCGCTCACAACGGTATAGTTGTCAAACTCATCGCCCTTAAAGGTGTATTTCTTTACGGAAGAATTTTCATAGCCCAAAAAGCTCCTGAAATCATCGAGCATTCCGACTGTACCGACAGGGAATATCGGAGTAACGCCGTTTTTGCTTATTCTTACAGGCTCGTCGTCTTTAAGGCCTGGAGCATAATAGTATGTTCCGCCCGAGGACGTATAAATGAGCTTTTTGTTATCCTTAGACATAGCGACGATATTTCCTACATATTTTTCAAGTCTTACAGAATCGTCTGCCTTTTCACTCTTTATAACGCGAAGCTCAGTGTCATCACTGCAATAAATGACCGAAGCGTCGTCGCTTATAATGCCTACCATATAATCATCGGAGAATTTCTTTGCCTTTGAGCCCTTTGAAATATACGAAATATATTCGCCGTCCTCGCGCACATTTATAGCCACAGCGCTTCCGTTCGGAGAAATAGCAAGGCTCATAAGGCTTCCGTCAACGGTATAGATGTTTGTTTCTTTTCCGTCCTTATAAATAAATACTTCATCATCGCAGGCATAAGCCAAAGCGTTCTTGTTTGACGAAACCGCGACGCTATCAATACCCTCTTTGACGAGAGTGAACTTATCGCCGTCAATCTTGTAAACGTCGCCTGCATAAACAAACACATTGCAGTTATAGGCGAAAGACGGAGAACCCGACAAATAAGAAACGCCCTCTTGATTTTTCAGCTCTTTTCCGTCAAGGAAAAGCACAAGTTCGCCGTCATCATTTTCAGCAGTATAAAGAGAATGAGGCACTCTGTCATAAGAAAAAGAAGCCTTATTCCCAACGAGATTTGCAAAAATGACAATGCAGACAACTATTATTACCAGCAGAGCCGCGCATGCAATAAGCAGGATCGTTTTATTTACTCCGGGAACGACCTTTTTTACGGCTGCCGTTGCAGAATCTGCGACAGCGTTCGCCTTGTTCAGCGCTTCTTCTCCGACAGCCTTTGCCTTGTTTGCTATGTCGGCAGCGGTAATGCCGTTTTCGGCATTGCCGACATTTGCAGTATTTTCGGCCTTTTCAAGATTTACAGTACTTTCAGTATTCCCGATATTTGCAGCATTTTCAGCACTTTCGGCGGTCTCGTCGATCTTTGCTCCGCAAGCTCCGCAGAACTTAGCGTCATCGCTCAACTGTTCTCCACAGTTTGGACAAAACATAATTTACCTCCATTTATATCCTATTGTTACTAACCAATGCGGACAGCTCTTTTAAATCCGCAATCAAATTTATTATACTACAATATGTAAAATTTGTCAATAGTTTTTTACTTAACTTTTAAATTAGGCGTGTTATGTTACAATAGATGTGAGACAAAAGGTATAGAAAAAGTGGTTGAGATCTGTTATAATAAAGTTGTCACAC
>CANQVE010000018.1 GCA_947627205.1 uncultured Clostridia bacterium
TCCAACAGTTTTTGTCCCTCGGATCTTAGCCATTCGATGTTGTTGTATTCGGACTCGGAAAGCACTCCGCGAACGTTTAGCATATGAATTCGTCCGATGCGTTCAAGGTCGTCTGTATCCTCGATAAGCGTATATCTCGGCAAATTGAAAGTGAGATTGATAATGCTTTTCAAATTCCATTTATTGCCAAGTTTGTCACACGATAATACTGCCAGAAACTTATTTAGTTCACGTTTGTCCATTCCGTCCACATGCTTGCCGAGGTAGTTCAGCGCATCAAGGCTCACCTCGCTGTCAACGAGCATTGACAGTTCCGAGGGTTCGATTTCAAGCACCGTCGCCACAGGCGCGAGGTGTTCCTTATTCATACCGAGTTCGCCGAGTTTGTCGGAAAGTTCCGTTTCCGAACAGGGGAAACATATTTCCGTACTGAACGAACCATTCCCAATTGTAGTTTTAATCATTGTAATTCCTCCAAAATTATATTTACTCCGCGCGGAGTTTATTGCCATTTTCTCTGAAAACAAAAAAAGCCTGCAAATTGACTTCCTTATAATTAGAAAAGCAATTTACAGGCTCTTATTTAATATGTGTAATCTGCACAATTTCCACAGCAAAAATTTTGTTGCCAAAGGGTTCAAATCCCGTTAAAATCTTTTTTGTAGGTTTTCGGGAAATAAAAAGTCGCCTGTGAACGATTTCTCAAGGACGAGAAATGATTCACAGGCGATTTCGGCAAAATATACAATTTCAACCATGAAAATTTTGCAGGGAGGGGGTTCAAGTCCACTTTCGTGTCGAAAATATCTACGGACGGTGATTTCTATTTTTCGTAAGATTTATGCCCACAAATGGCTTTGTACAGCCGTTTGTGGGCATAATATCTTTTTTGTAAACGTTAGTTGGTGCGAGTAACAGGACTTGAACCTGCACACCGAAGTAACGGCACCTAAAACCGTCGCGTCTGCCAATTCCGCCATACTCGCAAGTTGCTGTTGTTTAACGGTCAACAGCAAACCGTGTGTTTTTTTAGTATCAGGCTTCTAGAAAAGAAATCTATCAAAGGTATTTCTTCAGCGCTTCCGCCTTGTCGGTCTTTTCCCAAGCAACGCCCAAGTCCTCGCGTCCCATGTGACCATAAGCCGCTACCTGACGGTATTGGGGCTTTCTAAGGTCGAGAGTTTCGATTATTGCGGCAGGTCTAAAGTCAAATTCCTTTACAAGCGCCTCGGCAATCTTTTCGTCCGGTATCTTGCCCGTTCCGAAAGTATCGACCATTACCGAAACGGGATTTGCAACGCCTATTGCATAAGCAAGCTGAATTTCAGCTCTCTCCGCAAGTCCCGCGGCAACTATGTTCTTTGCAGTATAACGCGCCATATAAGCCGCCGAGCGGTCTACTTTTGTCGGATCTTTTCCCGAAAACGCTCCGCCGCCGTGACGTGAATATCCGCCGTATGTATCAACGATTATCTTGCGTCCCGTAAGTCCGCTGTCGCCCATAGGACCGCCTACTACAAAGCGTCCTGTCGGGTTTACAAAGTATTTTGTGTTTTCGTCGAGAAGCTCTGCGGGAATTGTAGCCTTTATGACTTTCTCAATAATGTCTGCTCTGATTTGTTCAAGTGTAGCGGAAGCAAGGTGCTGTGAGGATACAACGACCGTATCAACACGAACGGGCTTGTTTCCGTCGTATTCAACGGTAACCTGCGTCTTTCCGTCGGGAAGAAGATAGGGTATCTCGCCGCTCTTGCGGACTTCGGTCAGCTTTTTGGAGAGCTTGTGAGCAAGGCTTATCGGCATGGGCATAAGCTCGGGAGTTTCCGAGCAGGCAAATCCGAACATCATTCCCTGGTCGCCCGCGCCCGTGTCGCAGGCGTTTTCTTCTCTGCCCTCAAGCGCATTGTTTACGCCCATAGCGATATCGGGCGACTGCTTGTCTATCATTGTCACAACAGCGCAGGTGTTCGCGTCAAATCCGTATTCGCTGTCGGTATAGCCTATCTTGCGTACCGTCTGCCGTGCAATTTCGGCTATATCAACATTTGCAGTTGTCGTAATTTCGCCCATAACGGAGATAATTCCCGTTGTCGTGGTAGTTTCACAAGCAACGCGCCCCATAGGATCCTGTGCTAAAATTGCGTCAAGAACTGCGTCGGAAATGTTATCGCAGATCTTGTCGGGGTGTCCCTCGGTCACACTTTCCGAGGTGAACAGTTTTTTGAATGCCATAGTTTTCCTCCTAATATAAATCTTTCTTTCTTGCGGTCTCTTCTTTTTACCGCCTGCAAAACAAAACGCTCACAAGGAGTGAGCGGTAAGATCCTCTTCACTCCTTATCTCTCGGCGGAATTTAACAATAACCGCCGCAGGACGTAGCACCTTGCATTCGGAAAACCAAGCATACAAAATTTGCAAATAAACTTTGCACTGTCATTATTGCTCGATACCTATGTAGGTTGCCGGGCTTAATAGGGACCAGTCCCCTTTCCGCAAACCTCAGACTGCCGATAAAGCCTCATTCGCGTCGTCAACGCACCACCGACAGCCACCAAGCCACAAAGGCTAGTCGTCGGCGCGTTTCCTAGCGCCTGAGACTTTCTCGGCAGTCTGAAAAGGCTTTATAAAACAAACTGAATTATCTGCGGAACATCAGCCGCTCTTGATAAGGCATTTTGTTATTAACAGTATAGCATATACACAACATATTGTCAAGAGTTTTTCGTGAAAAATTTTAAAATCCCCCTTGACAAATAAATTTCTTCGTGTTATAATAAGCTAAGTTGATATTTTCAAATGCGTGGAAGGGGAACAAGACCTTGTATGTTCTTTCAGAGAGCCGTTGTTTGGTGCGAAACGGCAGAGCGGCAGGGAGATGACTCGCCCCCGAGCAGAACGGGCGAACGCCGCGTTTTGACTTGCAATATTGCAAAATCAAAACAAGAGGCAAATAGTCCGTTACGGGTTTCTCCCGTTAAAGAGAAGCGCGCTGTCTGGCGCGGCTGAGGCGAATTTCCGAAAGGCTTTTCGCAAATTGGAGTGGTAACACGGGTTAGTTCTCGTCCCCAAGTTTGGGCGGGGACTTTTTTATTTGTGGTGCCATATTAGACGATTTGATCATATTGACTGATAATTCTACATTTTTATGTAAAGGAGAATGTCTTATGAAATTTGCAGACAAGTATCAGAAACGTTATTTTATGCCTCCTTATCCTTGTCTTGAATGGACAAAAAAGGAGAGCATAGAAAAGCCCCCCGTATGGTGCAGCGTAGACCTGCGCGACGGAAACCAGGCGCTTATTATTCCCATGTCGCTCGAAGAAAAACTTGAGTTTTTCAAGGTGCTTGTAGACGTTGGTTTTAAAGAAATAGAGATAGGTTTTCCTGCCGCGTCTGACACGGAATATGAGTTCTGCCGTGCGCTTATTGAAAAGAATTTGATCCCCGATGACGTTACGGTACAGGTATTGACGCAGAGCCGAGAGCATATTATAAAGAAAACGTTTGAGGCGCTTGAGGGCTGTAAGAATGCCATTGTCCACCTGTACAATTCTACCTCCGTCGCACAGCGCGAGCAGGTGTTCAAAAAGAGCAAGGAGGAGATAATCGAAATTGCGACGAGCGGAGCAAAGATGCTGAATGAGTACAAGGCGAAAACAAAGGGCAATTTCCGCTTTGAGTATTCTCCCGAGAGTTTTACGGGAACAGAGCCCGAATTTGCCGCGGAAATATGCAACGCCGTTATCGACATCTGGAAGCCTACTGCCGACAACAAGGTAATAATTAACCTGCCCGTTACCGTTGCGGAAAGTATGTCGCATGTCTATGCACAGCAGATCGAATATATGTGCAAAGAACTGCACGACCGCGGGAACATTATTGTTTCGCTCCACCCGCACAACGACCGCGGCTGTGCCGTGGCTGACACGGAATTGGGCTTGCTCGCGGGAGCGGACAGGGTAGAGGGTACGCTTTTCGGAAACGGCGAAAGAACGGGAAATGTTGATATTATAACGCTCGCTCTCAATATGTACACTCACGGCGTTGAACCTAATCTTGATCTGACAAACCTGCCGAAGCTGACGGAAATATACGAAAGACTTACAAGAATGAGAGTTTACGAGCGTATGCCGTACAGCGGACAGCTTGTTTTCGCGGCGTTCAGCGGTTCACATCAGGACGCAATAGCAAAGGGCATGCACTATCGCGAAGAAAAAGATCCCGACCACTGGAACGTGCCGTATATCCCCATTGATCCCCACGACCTCGGCAGGGAATACGAGGGCGACGTTATCCGCATAAATTCCCAGTCTGGCAAGGGCGGGATAGGCTACCTCATGGAGCAGAATTTCGGCATAGTTATGCCGAAGAAGATGAGCGAACATTTCGGCTATACCGTAAAGGGAGTTTCCGACCGCGAGCATAAAGAGCTCCACCCAGACGAGGTCCACGCTATTTTTGAAGAAACGTATGTGAATAAGCACACGAAGTTCTCCGTTCCCGAGGCGCATTATAAACAGGGTGAATGCATAACCGCCGAAGTCACCGTAGAAAAGGACGGCAAAAGAAACGTATTTACGGGGCAGGGCAACGGCAGGCTCGACGCTGTTTCAAATGCGGTAAAAGATGGTCTCGGACTTGAATACACGATAAACACCTATACCGAAAACGCAATTGAGGAAAGCTCTAAATCAAAGGCTCTCTGCATGATAGGCATAACTTTAAAGGACGGAAGAGTTTTCTGGGGCGCGGGAATTGATACGGATATAATAAATGCTTCAATTTACGCTCTCGTGTCGGCGATAAATAATTCCGATCTTGTATAAATAAAAGTTTGCACCGATAATTAAACCGCAGATAAGTAACTATCTGCGGTTTATCTTTTAAAAAATGCTTTTTTGTTTTACATTCCCTACAAACATTTTCAGCATAATACACAAAAGCACTTGACTTTTTTAGAAAATTATGTTACAATATTATAAATGTTATAGGTGAAAATTTTTGTGTTACGGAATTTTTCACTTGCTTTAGATCAGGCGTGTAATTTTCAATTAAAGTCAGTTAAGAACAGATCGGAGGCGGTCAAAGATGCGGACGGCTGATATTCCCGAAAAATACCGCGATATGTTTATGAATATACTCGACGGGAGTTCTGCGGCGCATATCCTCTGGATATGCGGCGAGGAAAAGACGGTTTCGCTCGGAAAGCCGCTGCTGCCCGATGATGTGACCGAACCGCTCGATTATATCCGCGAGAACGACCTTTTGTCCGAAACATCAAAGGACACGTTCAACGTTTTTGCGGCGCATGTAGAAGAGGGAATACTTTCGGGCATCGGGCGCGAATATGTTTCTACGGACGTAGAAATAAAATTCCCCGGAGAGGATACATATACATTGAGCCACTGCTTTGCGCTTTTCAGATTTGATGAAAATAAGCGCGTAGACGCGGTCTTTATAAGCGTGCGACCGTTTAATAATCTCCAGTCTTTCCATAGAAAGGTAGTCACGGATTTTACGTCCGACAAAGCGCCCGCGCTTCTCGGAAAACGCTGCAGAGACGTATATGACGAACACCCCGATGAGGAGATAGCGTACATTCAGTTCGATATAGAGCGCTTTAAGCTGATAAATGAGAAATACGGCGTTGAGATAGGCGACGAGCTTTTAAAGTTCATAAACGACTCTTTGAGCGTTATATGCGGAGATAAAATACCTTTTTGCCGTCTCACCGCAGACGTATTTATGATGGTTATGGCTTTCAGGGAAAAAGAGGAAGTCACAAACTTTATACGCAGAGTTGAAAGCATGATAATAGGCTATAAGGGCTTGGATTATCATCTTGTATTCGGCGTTGCGGTAGTTGAGGACAGAACGCTCCATACCCGCAGATGCGGAGATAACGCTTCGCTTGCGCGTCAGGAAATGCACGGAAACGCCCTCGAAAATATAGGCTGGTATAACGGCACGCTCAAAAATGAGCTGAAGAAAATGCAGAGCATAGAAGAGGATATGAACAAGGCTCTTCTGAAAAACGAGTTCTTGATGTATCTCCAGCCGAAGTTCAGCATTTCTTCAAACCGCATAATCGGTGCGGAAGCGCTTGCCCGCTGGAAACACACGAAAAAAGGAATGATCTCTCCCGCGGACTTTATCCCCGTGTTTGAAAAGAACGGGTTTATATTAAAGCTCGACAGGCTGATGTGGGAAAAGGCTTGTATGCAAATTCGCGACTGGCTCGACAGGGGAATAGAAGCCGTTCCTATCTCGGTAAATATCTCGCGCGAGTATGTAAAGAGCTTTGATGTAGTAAGCTATATGCTGGAGCTTGTAAATAAGTACGATATACCGATAGAGCTTTTAGAGCTTGAGATAACGGAAAGCATGGATGCCCTCGGCATTGACGAGGTAGTCGCAAAGATGAAAAAAGCAGGCTTTACTATGCTTATGGACGATTTCGGTTCGGGTTATTCTTCGCTCAATATGCTCAAAACAACGCAGTTTGATGTGCTGAAAATAGACAGATTGTTCTTAAATGAATTTATGGGCAGCGACAGGGGCAGAAAGATAATCTCACACACTATCTCAATGTCGCAGGATATCGGCATAGGAATAATAGCCGAGGGCGTTGAGACTCGCGAACAGGCGTGCTTCCTGGAAAAATGCGGGTGTGATATGGCACAGGGATTTTATTATTCAAAGCCCATACCCGTAGATGAGTTTGAAAAGCGTCTGCTCGGTGAATAAAAACGAGGTAAGATGAAAAAATTTAAACTGACATTTTGCGTCCTCCTTTTGCTTGTCGCAGCGCTGTTTACCTGCGGCTGCGACAAGCTCGCGTTTGTGGAAAGCAGTGACATTGTTTCACAGTCCGAGCGTATGGAGGAATTAAGCTCCGCCCCCGAAGACAGCGAAGAAAGCAGTTATGAGAGCAGTGACAGTTCTTCATCAGAAGAAAGCAGTTCCGTGACTGAGAACAGCGAAGCGCCGATAGACGAGGACGGGAGCTATACATCAAAAGAAGACGTTGCGCTTTATATTCACACATACGGAAAACTTCCGAACAATTTTATCACAAAAAAAGAAGCCGAAAAGCTCGGCTGGACAGGCGGTTCACTTGAAAATTACGCGCCGGGAAAGTGCATAGGCGGCGACCGCTTCGGAAACTATGAAGAACTTTTACCGACAAAGAGCGGGAGACAATATACCGAATGTGATATAGATACGCTCGGAAAGAAATCACGCGGCGCAAAGCGAATTGTCTTTTCAAACGACGGGCTGATATTCTACACCGACGATCATTATGAGAGCTTTACTCAGCTTTATCCCGAATAATAGAAATCAGGCGATCTTCAGGGCATATACCGCGAGGATAAGCAGGGCAAGCACAGCGAAATTATAGAGGGTGAATTCCAAGAAGAATTTGCCCTTTTTTGCTTTTTCGGAGCGGGAGTAGAGCTTAAAGGAAATAAGACTCGCGAGAGAAGCAATGAGCGTTCCCATACCGCCGATATTAACGCCTATAAGCAGTGAATTTGCATTTTCAGCGCCTATAAATCCTGAAAGCATTATCGCACACGGAACGTTGCTTATTATCTGCGAAAGCCCGCAGGAAACAAGCATTTCGCGCCCGAGGAGAATGTTGCTTATAAATTCGCTTACGGCGGGAACTGCCGAGATATTGCCCACAAAAATAAAGAAGCAGACAAATGTTGCAAGCAGAGCATAGTCGGGTTTTGAAAGTATTTTTCTGTCGAAAATAAGGACCGCGATAAGCGTTATAATCAGGCATATCCTGTAGTCAAGAAATCTTGCGACGGAAGTTATGCATACTAAAAATATAACAAGATATACGAAGAAATTCCGCGTTGGAGAAAATTTTGCCGACGTTTCGCCGTGAGATATCTTTTCATTCGGAATGAGCAAAAGCGAAAGCATGAGAATAAAAAGGCTTATAAGGCTTATCGGGAGCATTGTTCCGAAGAAATCGCCGAGGGAATAGTTGTAGTTGTTGTAGATGAAAAGGTTTTGAGGATTGCCTATAGGAGTAGCCATAGAGCCGAGATTTGCCGCGGCTGTTTCAAGAATGATACAGCGGATAAGTATTTTTTCACGCCCGTTAAACAGCGCAAGCGTCAGCGGTACAAACGTAAGAAGCGCAACGTCGTTTGTTATGAGCATTGCCATAAAGAAGCACAAAAGCGTGAGCGCCGCGGAGAGCGCTCTTGAATTTCCAAAGCGCCCCGTTAGCTTTCGCGACAGAAAATCAAACAGCCCTGTTTTGGCAAAGCCCTGGACAGTCACCATAAGGCAAAAGAGCGTAGCGATGACAGAATAGTCTATGTAGCCGAGATAATCCGCGCTCGGCGGCGTTATAAACATAGAAACGACCGCTAAAACAAACGCTATGCATAAAACCGTTTCGGCTTTAAGAAACTTTTTTATTTTGTTCATTATATATCCTCAAAAGCAATAATCAGAACGCTTACCGCATTTTCTTCAACCAAATCAAAAAACGTTTTAATTTGGAAACAATAGACCAAAACTACTTTTCGGGCAGTGCACATTTTTACGGTTTTGCGCTTTTAGAGGTAAGAGATAAGATGTAAGAGGTTAGAAATGAGCGAACAACCGTTTGGCACAAATTCTAACCTCTTATTTCTAAATGTCTAATCTTTACGAAATAGATTTTTGTAAGTTAGAATTTAAAACCACGTTTTGGGAAGTGCACATTTTTACGGTTTTGCGCTTTTAGAGGTAAGAGATAAGATGTAAGAGGTTAGAAATGAGCGAACAACCGTTTGGCACAAATTCTAACCTCTTACCTCTAACCTCTTATTTCTAAATGTCTAACCTTTACGAAATAGATTTTTGTAAGTTAGAATTTAAAACCACGTTTTGGGAAGTGCACATTTTTACGGTTTTGCGAAGCAAAATTGAATTGCCATTAGAGCAATTCAAAGTAAAAATGTGCAGCGTTGAAGCCCACCGTAAAGGTGGGCTTCAATACATGGTGCCGGTGGTGGGACTTGAACCCACACGCCGTTGCCGGCAGCGGATTTTGAGTCCGCCTCGTCTGCCAATTCCAACACACCGGCTAAAGCTCTCTTATTATATCACCATTTTCTGATTTTGTCAAGAGCTTTTTTCATAAAATTGCAATAGCCGAATATAAGCGTTATTATTCAAAACTGCATAATATCCTAAATTTCGGGCTGTAAATAAAGCCTTATCATGCTTCTTCTGCCGAACGATAGCGCTGTGCCTGTGTCGTGAAAAGCTGATAGTATTCTCCGTGCGCTTTCATAAGCTCGGAGTGAGAGCCTGTTTCCTCGATAGTGCCGTTGTTCAGTACGATTATCTTGTCGGCGGTGGTGGCACTTGAAAGCCTGTGCGAGACGAAAACGGAAGATTTTCCTCTGCGCAGTGTCTCAAACTGCGCAAATATCTCCTGCTCGGCTATGGCGTCGAGAGAAGCTGTCGGCTCGTCAAGTATGAGTATATCGGAGTCGGAATAAAACGCTCGGGCGATCGCTATCTTCTGCCATTGACCTATGGAAAGCTCCGTTCCGCTGTCTTCAAAATAGCGCATGAGCGGGGTGTCGTATTGCTGGGGAAGTCCCTCTATAAAGCCTTTGGCGTTGCTGTGAGCGGCGGCGGCTTCTATCCTGCCGTTGTCTATGTCCTTTGAAATTTCGCCGAAAGCAATGTTTTCGCGGACGGATACGGCATATTTCCCGTAATCCTGAAATACAATTCCGAACATATCATAAAGCTCTTTTACGTCATATTCCCTTATGTCATGATCGTCGAGCAGAATAACTCCCTCTGTCGGATCATAAAGCCTCATGAGCAGTTTTATGAGCGTGGTTTTTCCCGCGCCGTTGAGACCTACAAGGACTACCGATTCATTCGGCGAGATAGTGAGGTTTATGTTTTTGAGGACATAGTGTTCTGTCTGCGGATATTTAAAGGAAACATTCTCGAAAACAATAGTGTGTTGTCCTCTTTCGACTTTTCGCGGAGGGTTTATTATAGGAACTATCTTCGGTTCTTCTTTCATAAAGGATATCATGTTGTTTATAAAAAGCGTGGATTCGTAGATAGAAGCGGTCGTTGTTATAAGCGAGGCAATTCCCGAAGCTATGGAATTTAATGCTCCCGTATAAAGCGCGTAATTTCCGACTTCATACTGACCGTTAAAAACGCCTTGCGCTATCATTACAAACAAAACGCAGTTCACGGCAGTAGACAGAATGCCCGCGCCTATGTTCCAAAGACACTCAAGTATCATAAGCTTTTTCAGCCCGCGGAAATATATCCCGAAAACGTTTTTGTACTTGTCAATGAACGTGTCCGTAAGGTCAAGAGTGCGCATTTCCTTTACAAGGTCTTTGTTTGTGATAAGCTCGGAGTAATAGGCAAGCTGTCTGCGCTCCTTGCTTCGGCGGGAAATATAAGAGTGGTTCTTTCTGCGGAAATAGAAGTTTATAACGGTAGACGGTATTGCTACGGCAATGATTATCAGCGCGGGAAGTATGCCGATAGCAAGAATAACGACAATATAGCTTATCATGCTTATGAGAGAAGAAATAATGGAGAAAGTCGCCGTAAGGGATTCTATAGGTCGGCGGGCGGCCTCGCGCGTTGCATTTTCGAGTTTTGTGTAATATTCGGGGCTGTCATAGCTGGATAGATCGACCTCTTTTGATTTTGTCATCAGCTTTATCTTTATGTGATTTGACACAAGCTCGCCCGAAATTCTCAGTACCGTTGAATAAACGCGCGAAATGGCATCCTTAAAGAGAAGATAAATAAACTGAAAAATAAGGAGCACCGCGATTATTTTAAAGCTGGTAAGCTCCTTGTCGTAGGCTTTCGCAAGGTCGTTTAAAATTTCTTTTCCTATAAGCGAGCCTATAACGGGCATAATTCCGTTAAACAGCGTCATAAACGCCATAACGAAAAGCACCCCGCGGTTAGCCTCCCAGACGAGCTTTATTATGTAGAACATACGCTCGCCCGTGTCGGTTATAAGTTCTTTTATGTATTTTGGGATATCTTTGAAATGCTTAGGGGGCTTTGCGCGGTAGCGGTCGTTTATTTGACCGCTAGGAGGGGACATGTTCATATATTCATTTCTCCTTTTCGGTTTAATTATAGTGTTCAATTGCAGTTATGTACTATAAAACGGCGTTCACAGCAAAAAGCGAACGCCGCTTTCATAAACGTATAATAAGCCGAGTTGCGTGTTATTGTCCAAGTCTTTTCCTGACGTGATTATAACACGCAAAAAACGCAGGAATAAGGAACATATCGGCTAATATCCACGCCATAGGGTTTGCATAGCATACCGCCTCAAATCCGAATATCGGCACGAATACTATCGCCACAACGCCCCTTGCAACAAGCTCGAATACTCCCGCATAAAGAGCCACCTGCGAGGAGCCCATTCCCTGTATCATAAATCTTACGATATTTACAAACGCAAGCGGGATATAGAACAGCGCGTTTATAACGAGAAAATGCCCCGCATATTCCTTAATAAGCTCAATGTTTTCGGCAGTTTTCGGATCGGACGGATCCAAAAACAGCGAAGCCAGATCGCCTCCGAAAAGAAGAGCAATTGCCAGCGCCAAGACCGACCAGATAATTCCCAGCAGTATGCAGTCGAAAAGTCCGCGCTTTACGCGTTTAAGTTCTCCTGCGCCGACATTTTGCCCGCCGAAAGTCGCCATTGTGCTTCCCATTGCGTCAAACGGACAGCACATAAATTGTCCGACCTTGCTCCCTGCGGTTATTGAAGCCATGTATACCGAGCCGAGACCGTTTACGGCGGTCTGTATGATGATAGTGCCTATAGCCGTTATCGAATACTGAAGCCCCATGGGAAGTCCCACTCCGCAGAGCCTCCCGATATAGTAAAAATCGGGCTTTAAGTCCTCTTTCCTGAGATGAAGAATTTCAAAGCGCTTTATTATAAAGATAATGCAAAGCAAGGACGAAAAAGCCTGCGAAATTACAGTTGCCCAGCCTGCCCCCGCTACGCCCATATTAAGTACGACTATGGTAAATATATCCAGCACGATATTCAAAAGGCTTGAAATAACGAGGAATATAACGGGCGTTTTGCTGTCGCCGAGCGAGCGGATAAATCCCGAAAGAATGTTGTATAAAAACGTAACGGGTATACCGAGGAATATGACGAAAATATAATCGTATGCCTCTTTGAAAACATCTTCGGGAGTGTTCATCCATTCGAGTATCTTCCCGCACAAAATGCAGGTCGCCGCCGTAAGCACCGCCGCAAATGCGATCGACACCCAGACGGTGTTTCCTACATACTTTTTAAGCTGGTCTATATCCTTAGAACCGAATTTCTGCGCGACGGGTATTGCAAATCCCGCGCACATTCCTATGACAAATCCCAGCACAAGAAAGTTTATTGAGCCTGTAGAGCCTACACCCGCCAAAGCGTTTAAACCTATAAAACGTCCGACGACTATTGTGTCCACCATATTGTAAAACTGCTGGAACAACATTCCGAGAAGCAGAGGGAGCATAAATCCCAGAATGAGCTTCATCGGATTTCCTTGCGTCAGGTCGCGGACAGATGACCTTGACATGGAAAATCACCTCTGTTTAAAACCTTAAACCCACTTTTCGAGTCTTCCGAGCATAAGTTCTTTTCCGAGAACATGGCTTATCTCCCAGATATCGGGAGCGTTTGAATGTCCCGTGAGAGCAATTCGGAGCATATTTGTTATATGAACGATGCTTCCCTTATACTGCTCGGGATTTTTCTTATAATCCTTGGGCTTTGCCGCAAAGCCGAGCTCGGAGGTTATCTGCTTTACTTTTTCAAACCACGCCGGCTGGTCGTCGCTGTGGTCGTAGCTTGCGATATATTTTTCAAAGAACAGCTTTCTTGTCTGCTCGTCAACCTCTGCGGGCATTTCGTCGAAAATTTCAAACGTTTCGTCATAGTAGAACGACATAAAACCGCACGCCTGTTTCCAGCTCGTTATGTCCTTTCGGGGGTTGTTTCCGCTCTTTCCGACGCCGAGAGCCTTTATTGTACGCTCGGGGTATTTCTTCAGAAGCTCTGCATATTGCTCGTTATACTTTTCGCACCATTCGAGCCACATCTTATAGACTTCTTCGGGCGGCATTCTTCCGATAACTTCTTTTGAAATATTGTTCAGTTTATCAAGGTCTACGAGCGCGCCCGAATTTGACATTTTTTCAAGAGAGAACTCAAAGTCAAGATAACTGCTTTCGGGATTAGCAATACGCCATTCCTCAAAATTCGAGTTAAGAATAGTAAGCAGAAATTCCCACACAGCCTCTTGATAATAGCCCTCCTGCTGATAGAAAGCTAATGACAGCTCGGGATCTTTGCGCTTTGAGAGCTTGCGTTTTCCGCCGTTTTCGAGCTTCTGGAGCGTAGCCGTGTGGCAGTATATCGGCATTTCCCAGCCGAATTTATTGAACAGCTCAACGTGCATGGGAAGCGAGGATATCCATTCGTCGCCGCGTATGACGTGAGTAGAGCGCATAAGATGGTCGTCAATGACATGCGCAAAATGATAGGTAGGAATTCCGTCGCTTTTCAGAAGAACAAAATCCATGTTGTTCCTCGGCATTTCGAGCTTTCCTCTTATCGCGTCGTTTACGCAGATATACTCGTCCGTCATTTCTCCGCGGTAGCGCAAAACCCACGGTTTTCCCGCCGCGAGGTTTTCTTTTATCTGCTCAATGGTAAGAGAACGGCTCTTTTCGGCATATTTTCCGTATATTCCGGGGTTTTCCTTGTTTTTTTCCTGCTCCTCGCGTATGGCGGAAAGCTCTTCTTCCGTCAAAAAGCAAGGATAAGCCAGCCCGCGCTCGGTGAGCTGTTTTGCAAACACATGGTATATCTCCCTGCGCTGACGCTGGCGGTAAGGACCGTAGTTTCCCTTGTCGCCGTCTGATACAGCGCCCTCGTCAAAAAGCACGCCGTAAAAAGCCATTGAGTTTATTATCGTTTCGACAGCGCCCTCAACCTCGCGCTTGTTGTCGGTGTCCTCGATCCTAAGGTAGAAAATGCCGTTTGATTGATGTGCGAGACGCTCGGCAATTATCGCGTTATAAAGGTTTCCCAAATGTACAAAGCCCGTGGGAGACGGTCCTATTCTTGTTACAAAAGCATTTTCGGGGAGTTCTCTTTTCGGAAAGCGCTTTTCCATATCCTCGGCAGAAAGCGTTGTCTCGGGAAAAAGAAGCTCGGCTAACTCTTTATAGTTCATGATCATTATCCTTTCTCTGACCTGAAGTCTGACTTTATACAGTCTGATTTATTTTACTATTTTTAAGGGAATTTGTCAAGCGATTTTTTAGTAAATCGGCGAATGTTAAAAATAATTGTAACAACCCCCAAAATGCCTGCCCCTAAGAATTTTAACTTTGCTATTGAAAAAAATAACATAATATGGTATAATATTTCTATACTCTAAAACTCTTATTTCTTACCTCTTACCCCTAAAAGGAGGACACCTTTTAAAAATGAAGATACCTAAGAGAATAGCAAGCACTGTCATTAACGCTCTAAAAGGCGGCGTTGTGCCGCGCGTGGGGCTTGGATATATAGCTGTCGGAAGAACAAACGAGATAAATGCTCTTCTGCATGATGTTTCTATTGCAGAGGACGGCGGAGCGTTCTTTCGTTTTGTCGTGGGAAAATACGGCTCTGGAAAGAGCTTTCTTATGCAGATAATGCGCGCAAACGTTATGGACAGGGGTTTTGCGGCGGCAGACGCAGACCTTTCTCCCGAGCGCAGGCTTATGGGAACAAAAGGGCAGGGGCTTGCGACATACCGCGAGCTTATGCGCTCTCTTTCCGTAAAGGCAAAGCCCGACGGTGGCGCGCTTCCGCTTATACTTGAAAAATGGATAGACGGTATAAGAAGCGAGGTTATTTCCGAGGGCACTTCCCGCGAGAATACGTTTTTCGATGCGGCGGTAGAAAGAAAGATCTACGAAAAAATAAACTCGCTCGAAAATATGGTTCACGGGTTCGATTTTGCGGCAGTCATTACGGCATATTACCACGGGCTTTCGAGCGGCAGCGACACGCTTTCGGCAAGCGCCGTGAAATGGCTTCGCGGTGAGTTTGCAAACAAGACCGAGGCAAAAGAAGCCCTCGGCGTAAACGTTATAATAACGGACGATAATTGGTATGATTATATAAAACTTATGACGGCGTTTCTAGTCAGCGCGGGTTATAAGGGGCTTGTCGTTATGATAGACGAGCTTGTAAACATAATGAAGATACCTCACTCTGTAACACGGCAGTATAACTATGAAAAAATTCTTATGATGTACAATGACGTTATGCAGGGCAAAGCCTCGCATTTAGGAATAATTATGGGCGGTACTCCGCAGTGCGTTGAGGATACGCGCAGGGGATTATTCAGCTATGAAGCTCTGCGTTCCAGACTTGAACGCGGAAGATTTGCCACAGACGAAACTTATGATTTATTAGCGCCTATAATAAGGCTCGAACCGCTTTCTTATGAAGAACTTACGGTGCTTACGGAAAAGCTGTCGGAAATTCACGCCGTGCTTTATGAATACGAGCCGAGAATAACGCTCGAGGACAGGATATTTTTCGTAAAGGCGGAGTTTGAGCGCGTCGGTGCGCAGACAAACATAACCCCGCGCGAGATGATAAGGGATTTTATAGAGCTTTTGAACATAGCTTACCAACATCCCGAAAAGTCTTTTCCTGAGCTTATGGGAGAGGAGAGCTTTAAATTCTCCGAGAGCAGCGGTGATAACGGCAATAATGACGGCTTTGAGGATTTTGAACTATGAAGAAAATAAAACTTGCAGTAATTTGCATTATATCTGCACTGATGCTGTGCGGGTGTGAAGAATACAAAGAAAATTCGCGGACGGAAATTTCGGACAATGAACAGCTTTACGAAAATTTCGCAGACGAATTTCAATGCAGTGACGCTGACGGCGGGATTGTTATCGAAAAATATACGGGGAGCAGCGAAAATGCCGTCATCCCTAAGCAAATAGACGGGAAAGACGTTGTTGAAATAGGGAGCAGGGCGTTTGAAAACTGCGGTGAGATAAAGCGTATAGAGATACCCGAAACTGTCGTGAGGACAGGAAAAAGCGACTGCCTTAAATTTTACGAAGGCAGTGAACAAAACGCCGAAAAGCTGATATTTGACGGCAGGAATGTACAGGACGCCGGCGCGTTTTATGACAGCAATAACGGGGAGTACGGCGTTCAGCTTGAACTTGACGAAGAGGGAACAAAAATCTTTGCGGAAGCGACAGAGAGGCTTACAGGTCAGGTGATTTCAATATGGGCGGACGATGAACTTTTAATCGCGCCGACTGTCGCAAATCCTATAACAGACGGCATGGCGGTAATATCGGGCAGTCTGACAGTTGAAAGCGCGATGGAGCTTAAGGATAGAATCCTCGGAAATCCGTTTGTTTACTGCAAAAACGCAAAATTCACCTACAAAGGCAAAACCTATGGATATGACGATATTGACGAACTTTATTCCGTGATAAACGGTTAAATTGAAAGGAGAATAAAAATGGCACAGATCATTGACGGAAAAGCCGTTTCGGCGGCGATCAAAGAACAGGTGCGCGACGAGATAGCGCGCGATAACATCAAGGCGGGGCTTGCGGTAGTTATTGTAGGAAACGATCCCGCAAGCAGGGTTTATGTCAACAACAAGAAAAAAGCCTGCGAGTTCTGCGGGATAAAGAGCTTTGAATACGCTCTGCCAGAAGAAACAACTATGGAACAGCTCTTAGAGCTTATAGATACGCTTAACGCAGATAAGAACGTAAACGGTATACTTGTTCAGCTGCCTCTTCCGAAACAGCTTGACGAAAAGGCGGTTATCGAGCGAATTTCGCCGAAAAAGGACGTTGACGCATTCCACGAAACGAATGTCGGAAAGATAATGATAGGAAACTATTCGTTTTTGCCCTGCACGCCAGCGGGCTGTATGGAGCTTATCCACAGCACGGGAGTTTCCGTTGCGGGAAAAGAGTGCGTTGTCATAGGACGCTCGAACATTGTCGGAAAGCCCATGGCTATGCTTTTGCTCCACGAAAACGGAACTGTCACCGTCTGCCACAGCAAGACGAAAAACCTCGCCGAGGTTTGCAGACGCGCGGACATTCTCGTTGCCGCGGTAGGAAAGCCGAATTTTGTTACCGCCGATATGGTCAAAGAGGGCGCGGTGGTTATTGACGTAGGAATTAACCGTCTTGAAAACGGAAAGCTCTGCGGAGATGTAAAGTTTGACGAAGTAAGCGAAAAGGCGTCGTTTATAACTCCCGTTCCCGGAGGCGTTGGACCTATGACTATAGCCACGCTTATGAAAAATACGCTCACGGCGGCTAAAATTCAGAACAATGAATAATAATAATTCAAAGGCATTTCTCCGCAGCGCTGTAATACTTTCTATTGCTCTTTTCGTTATCATATTCTTTATGAAAGAATGGGGAGCGGTACAGGTAATTATAGTTGTCCTTGTCGCGCTTCTTGCGGCGGGGCAGTGGGCGCTGTATTTTTATCTTAGGAAGAAATGAATTAAAAGTAAATTGAACTAATTAAAAGGAGATAACATGAGAAAGACAAAAATAATTTGCACGATAGGTCCTGCGAGCGAGAGCGAAGAAGTATTGAGAGAAATGTGCAATGCGGGAATGAACGTTGCGCGCCTCAACTTTTCCCACGGCACTCACGAACAGCACCAGATAAAAATTGACACCATAAAAAAGGTCAGAGAAGAGCTGTCCTTGCCTATCGCGATAATGCTCGACACGAAAGGTCCCGAATACCGCATAAAGACTTTTGAAAACCACAAAGTCACCCTTAAAGACGGCGACACCTTTACATTCACTTCCGACGAATGCGAGGGAAACAGCGAGCGCGTTTCCGTGAGCTATAAAGACCTTGCGAAAGAAGTGAGCATAGGCGACACCATACTTGTAAACAACGGGCTTCTGGTGTTCAGGGTAAAGGAAATACAAGAAAACAGCGTTGTGTGCGATGTTGTCGTAGGCGGAGAGATGTCCGACAGAAAGAGCATGAATTTCCCGAACCATGTTTTAAAGGGCGATTATCTAAGCGAACAGGACAAAGCCGACGTTCTTTTCGGGATAAAAAACGGCGTGGATTTTATAGCGGCGTCTTTTGTTTCGACAAGAAATGATGTCGCCGAGTTGCGTTCTTTCCTAAATGAAAACGGCGGCGAGGATATTGACATAATCGCAAAGATAGAAAACCGCTCGGGCGTTGACAATATCGGCGAGATATGCGAAATTGCGGACGGCATTATGGTCGCAAGAGGAGACTTGGGCGTCGAGATACCGTTTGTAGAAGTGCCGTCAATACAGAAGTATCTGATTAAAAAGTGCAGGCTTCTGGGAAAGCGCGTTATAACCGCAACGGAAATGCTCGAAAGCATGATAGAAAAACCCCGTCCCACGAGAGCGGAAATATCCGACGTTGCAAACGCCGTTTATGACGGAAGCTCGGCGGTAATGCTGTCGGGAGAAACCGCGGCGGGAAAATATCCCGTTGCGGCGGTTAAGAATATGGCGGAGATAGCGGAGTGTACCGAAAACAATATCGACTATAAAAAGAGATTTGTTACTACGGACTATGACATAAAGAGCAACACGGACGCTGTTTCTCATGCGACCTGCGCAATGGCGATAGACACAAAGGCGAAAGGAATAGTAATAAGCTCGCTTTCGGGAAGAACGGTCAGAATGGTAAGCCGTTTCAGACCGCCCGTTGACATAATCGGAATGACGACCTCGGAAAAGGCATGGAGAAAGCTGAACTTAAGCTGGGGAGTAACGCCCGTTCTCAGCGAGGAGTTCAATTCCGTTGACGTTATGTTCTATCACGCTATGCAGCACGCGAAGAAATATTTCGGACTTAAAAGCGGGGATAATGTTGTCCTCACCGGCGGACAGACAAGCGGAAAATCGGGTAATACAAATACTATAAGGCTGGAATCCGTTTAGAAGTAAGAGGTAAGAAATAAGAGGTAAGAATAAAAAACTAAAAAAGCGTTTCCATTATTGGCAAGTAGTCAGTAATAGAAACGCTTTTAACATTTAAGGCTAATTTTTAGAGATGAGATTTATTATCTTCCGCAATAAGTATCTTTATCGCGTCAATAGCGCACTGTATCGCCCTTTCGCTCGAATAGCATATTGTATCGGGAAGACCTTGCTTAGAGCGTTCCGCATTCCACAGCGCCGTTAAAACGCCTCCGCAGCGTATCTTCTTTTCTGATGTCGAGCGCACAATTCCCGCCGAATAAATCGCCGCGCACTCCATTTC
Source organism: uncultured Clostridia bacterium (assembly GCA_947627205.1). Classification (GTDB taxonomy): domain Bacteria; phylum Bacillota; class Clostridia; order Oscillospirales; family Ruminococcaceae; genus CAG-115. The sequence goes on from CANQVE010000018.1 coordinate 19,388, forward strand.
GCTCGTAAGGCACCCGCATTTTACATAGCTGTCCCAACGGCTTTTTATATTGTCGCATACCGCCGAGCGTTCGGGGTTTGTTTCGCCGTAAAAGCTGTCCTTGCTGTGGACAACGCCAACGTGAAAGCGCGTTCCGTTTTCCGTTCCCGAAAGCTTTTCGGCAGCCTTTACAAGCGCAGACGTGACCGAAAAATCCGCAACCGCGGGATAGCCCTGCGGAAGATATTCATAAGAAGTTCCCTCCGCGCGTATCGCCGCTTCGGCAATTATAAGATCCCCTCCGAAAACGGAAAGTTCTATTCCTCCGCTCGTGCCTACTCTTATGAGCGTGTCAGCGCCGCTGTCCACAAGCTCTTCGACTGCAATTGCCGCGGACGGACCGCCTATTCCCGTAGAGCAGACGCTCACTTTTTCTCCCGAAAGATAGCCCGTGTAAATGTTGTACTCGCGGTTCTGGGCGACCTGCACCGCATTTTCGAGCTTTTCGGCAATAAGCGGCACTCTCCCCGGATCTCCCGGAAGAATGACATACCGCCCCACGTCGCCGTTTCTTATTTTAAGGTGAAATCTTACTTCGTCATTCATTATTGTTGCCATAAGTATCACTCCTTTTTGTCATTTTCATTATTATCATCATTTCCCAGAATGCTCGGCGCTTTTTCGCTGAGCTTTCTTTCTCTTTTATCGAGCCACTTCGGAACGTTAATCACAAGCATAACAGCAAGCGTCATAAGCGTTATGAAAATGCACGGCATAAATAAAATCGCAGGTCCGTTCGTGGTAGGATCGTCCGCATATAACTGCTGATAGTTCGCATAAGTGATAAAAGAACCGACAGAAGCAACCGTGTGAATTATCAAAGCTATTTTTGAGTTTCCGAGCATAAGCGCAAAAAATCCTATAATGTAAAGCCCCGATGAAATAAGCCAGAAAACGCCTGCTCTTACCGCTTCGGGGAGAGGATCCTCCGAGCCTGCAAACACGCTTATCGGCGCGAATATTCCGAGAAAAAGCCCGAAGATAGTAACTAGTATCATCTCGAACATTTTTATTGTCGTAACAACGGCGAGCGCTTTTCCCGTGACGTGTTCCGCGGAGAAAAATCCTCCGCTCTCTCTCGGTGTGTATTCAACTTTCTTTTTTAATTTAACTTGTTTTCTCATGACTGTTCCTCGTCCGAATTGTTGTTTTTATAGCCCCAGCGGTCAATTCCCGCTCTCCTCATTGCCCCGAAAATGCGTTCTTTAATTCCTCGGTCGTTATGTTCAAGCTCCCGCAGAAACTCTTTTGTCCATTGACGTTTTGTGGTTTTGTCGGCGGGACATTTGCTCTTGACGATTTCGAGCGCGTTTCGCTTTGCACATGACATAACGGCGCTTTCTGGCGCAAAGACGAGCGGTCTTATTACCGTAACGCCCATTCTTGAAAGATATGAAATCGGCGCAAAACAGCCTATCCTGCCCTCGTTGAATAGGTTCATGATAAATGTTTCAATAGCGTCGTCGTTGTTGTGGGCGAGTGCAAGTTTGTTGCACCCCATTTCCTTTACCGCGTCGCATAGCGCCCCTCTGCGCATTTTCGCACATAATGAACAGGGGTTTGTTTCCTTTCTGATGTCGAAAACTATCTCCCCTATATCGGTCTTTACTATTTTATACGGCACGGAAAGTTCACTGCAAAGTTTTTCAACTGCCGAATAATCGCACTCAACTCCGCCGAATTTCGGATCGATAGTGACGGCATATACCTCGTACTTTTTTTCATAAAAACGGCGCATTTTCGCAAGCGCGCACAAAAGCACAAGGCTGTCCTTGCCGCCAGAAACGCCTACCGCTATTTTATCTCCGTCCTCAATAAGGTCAAATTCCTGACAAGCCCTGCGGACGTATCCCAACATTTTCTGCATTTTTTATCACTAATTCGCTTTCCAAAGAGTTTTATGTAAATCGGCATTTACAGCCATTGTATAAAAGCTGTCTTATCATTTTTGTTATATCCCGCTTGTTCATAAAAATCAAGGGTATCTTTACTTTTTGAGCCGGTCAGCAACATCATCTTGTAGCAATTTTCGCGCAGGGCAATTTCTTTTGCAAAATTCAGACAAGCCGTCGCATAACCTTTTTTCCTGTAATTTTTGTTGGTAATAACGTTTTCGATAAGAGCGTATGGACGCTGTTCATGCGTCAAATTCGGAATAATAACGCATACGCAAGAAGATACTAAAATACCGTTTTCATCTGCAACGATTAAATGATGATTTTTGTCATTGAGGATATTGTTCCATATTGAAATAACTCTATCGTCTTTATCGGGAAACGGATTATCGTGCAGCTGCATATAAAGCGACAAAAGACCGTCAAAATCATTTTCTTCAATTTCTCTTATCATAACATTATACCTCTGTTAAATCCCGATTTATCTTACCTGCAACGCCCTCAAAAAGAGTTTTATGTAAATCAGAATTTAGGCAGATGTTCCCCATTGATAGAAAATGTATTCTGACTTTGTTTCAATCCCTATAGTAATATCATTCCATTCCGGAGCAATAATATGAACCGCACTAATAACAGGTTCATAGGCAATGCTTATACGTTGATCCATTTCTTCTAATCTTGATTTCATCCATTCCCTTCCTTCTTCATCAATGGGTGAATATATACGGTTTTTGTACATCTCATTCCATGCATCACAAAACTCTGGATTTGATTCCAGATAGTTCAATGCGTGGGTTACAAAATCATCCATTGATGAATAGTCCTTTTTGGGAGCTAACACAATCAGGATACTTTGCTCACCTGATGGACGATTAAAACAAAGATGTCCGAAATGGATCGCAACCATACCATTTCCTCCTCTATTATATTGCAAATTCCGATTTATTTTACTTGCAACACGATTATTATTAACTCTATAATATCACAACCCGACGTTTTTGTCAAGCAGAAGAAAAATTATTGACAAGTCGGGAAAAATGTTGTATAATATATTTTAGGTGTTTGTATTTACAACCTTATAAATTTACATATCAAGAAAATCAAAAAGGAGAATATTATGTCGGGACATTCAAAATGGAGTACGATAAAGCGCAAAAAGGGCGAAAAGGACGGCGCGCGCGCAAAGGTTTTCACAAAGATAAGCCGCGAGATACTTGTATGCATAAAGGAAACAGGGAGCGCCGATCCTTCCAACAACTCTAAGCTCGCCGCGCTTGTCCAGAAAGCAAAGTCGAACAACATTCCAAATGACAACATAGACCGTCTGCTGAAAAAAGCGGCAGGCGACGCAGAGAAAAACGACTATGAAAACTGCGTTTACGAGGGCTACGGACCGGGCGGAGTTGCGGTAATAGTCGATTGTCTGACGGACAACAGAAACCGCACCGCGGGCGAAGTTCGCCATTATTTTGATAAATTCGGCGGCAATATGGGAACAACGGGCTGCGTTTCGTTTATGTTTACCTTAAAGGGAGTTATCGTTCTAAACAACGAGGACGGCGACATTGACGAGGACAAGGCAATGGAGGACATTCTCGAATCGGGAGCGGAGGACTTTTCGTTTGAGGACGGAGTTGTCGAGATAACGACCGATCCCGCCGAGGTTGACAATGTTGCGGCGGAGCTGAGAAAGCGCGGCTATGACGTTATATCCGCAGAGGCAGAGCAAGTGCCGTCAACATACACGACGCTTACAGACGAAGACCAGCTGAAAAAAATGGGACTTCTCCTCGAGGCGCTCGACGACAACGACGACGTTCAGAACGTGTGGCATAACTGGGACGAACCCGAGAGCGCAGACGAGGACTGATAATGATCTAATAAAAACAACTCCCGATCCTTTAGCGGTTCGGGAGTTGTTTATTCCTGTTTATGTTCGGAGATGAAAGCTTTTATATCTTTGAGCAGTTTCATATCATCGGCTGAAACGAATTCAAATTCTTCAAGGTCGAGCAGATAACGCGGATCTAATTTCAGCACCCGACATATTTTTCTAAGCTGCGTCATATTGGGTTCTTGAACGTTGCGTTCGATTTTGGAGTAATTAGATTGGTTCATTGAGATGAGCCTTGCCATATCCGACTGCAATAAATCCATATCCTCGCGTGCGTTTCGTATCTTCTCGCCTAAAGTCATAAAAACACCTCCTGTTTAATTTATTATAACTTTTTTAACTAAAAGTATTGACAAAATTGCGGAAATGTTATATAATAAAATTGCGATAGTTAAATATTAACTACAGTTGTAATTACGATAGGAGATTTTTATGGACGAAAAAGAAATAGACAACATTGCGAGAGAAATTGTAGCTTATTATATGGAGTTCAGAAATGTATTGGATAATAATAACTGGAGAAATAGATTTAAATTTTCATATTTTTCTTGTTCTTGCAAATGTGATTGTGGATTTTCTAAAGAACTTTATTATGAATGCAGAGTTGAAATTCCAAACAGAGGAATTTATATAATTGATGGTAAACAAGTAATCAATGAGCCAATCAGTGAAATTATAATGCATTGGAATAATGAAGTACAATATATTGCCCCACATTTTAAAGTTGTTAAGGAATATGAAAGCGATCGTGAACTTAGAGAATTTCTTCAAGACGGATATCATTATTATCTTGAAACGAATACATTGACAAAACTGTTCTTTTTTCATATATCGTATAAAAAGCGTGAAAAAATAACAGATATGATATTTTCAAGTGTTAGGAAATATCTTCCTAAGGACGCAAAAATTTATGATCCTCGCGAAGGTGGTTTAAATTATGGACCTGACGGATGGTTTTTTAGCTTGGAATTTGGCATTTAGAGTGTAAATGGTATACTTTTGTAGCAATTCCCAAACTTATTATCTTAATGCTATATCTAAGTTGTTGGGAGGAGGTGAAAAACTATGGCGCGCTGTCCTTATCTGGATTATGAATCAAACAGTTATATCGGCACAAGCTCTGATAAGTACATATGCAAGGTGACGGGAGAAAGAATGTATTCAGACGATTATAAGGCTAATAATTACTGCAAATGCGATTATGGCGAGAAATACAAATCCTGTCCCGCTTATCAGAGCAAATAAATCTCAAACGGACTGCTTTTTACGGCAGTCCGTTTTAGCTATTTGAAAAACGCGAGGCGAAGTACATAAATGAGAAAGCCATTTTCAAAAGGATATAACCACATAAACCCCTTTACATTATCAAAAAAATGTGGTATACTGTGAACGAAAGGTGATGTGATGTTATGAAAAAATTTCACGGGTATTATAAGAACGATCAATACGGCGTCGGCTGTAACGGAAAAACAATTTACATATACGACAGCAAAAACACGGAAATAGCCAAATTCTCGGACTTTCCTTATGCGTACAACGCGGCGTTCATGCCGGGCAGAAATATAATTGCCGTAAAGTCAATTGAGGGCTGTCTGGGATTTTACGACCTTGATAAATTATCGCTTATCAAACTGCATACTATCACAAAGATCGGCTGTCAGGACGAGGGCTTTGCGTTTTCGCCCGACGGTGAATTTTTCTACAACATTGAAAAACCGCGCTCCAACACCGAAACCGAGCTTTCCGTCTATGAAACAAAGACGTTTTCAAAGATTGAAACGCTGTTTGCGGACGATGAAAAAATGGTTTTGGACAGCCTTGAATTCGACCCCGAAACGGGCGTTTGCTATATACTCGGCTTTATGCGCAACGAAAAGGGAATTATCGACTACGGATTTACGGCAATTTTCGACCGCGAAAACAAAGCTATAACCGACATTCGCAGGCTTGATTATGAAACCTATGAATATCTTGAGGCTTATGAAAGCTGGGTACGTGACGGCTTTACCGAAAAGGGACTTAAAAGTAATTTTATCCTGAGCGAACTTTCGGAAATAAAAAAGACGAGCATAAAAGAGGAATTTGACAAATGCGCTGACAATGCTTCGTCAAAATAAACTCGCTGTTGTTTAATATAGGAGAGCGTACAAGACCTGTTGGTTTTGTACGCTTTTTCTTTTCCGCTCTAAATTCTAGCCTCTAGCCTCTTTCTCTGAAAATCAGATAACTTTTCCTCCAAAACAACCTTTGACTTCTTACCTCTTACTTCTAACCTCTTACCTCTAGCAGGGAAAACTCTTGTTTTCCCCGCACCCAGGTTCAATGCCGTAGGCATTTAACCTGATGCGCTTGCTAACGCGTTTGCGGGGACTCCGTCCCCGCACCCCTGCCAGAGGGGAAAAATTTTTTGAAAAAAATTTTTCCCCTCTGGACTCCCTTTTCAAAAAACTTTTGTGCGCCGCTCGTAATGCGGTTATAAACTTGAAAGCGCTTTCCCGCTCAAAACAGTTTCTAGCCCCTATTTTCCTTTTTGCTCTTGAATTTTATCTCTAAATGGTGTATAATATTGTCAATGATGAGATTTTTCACAACAAGGAGTTCAAAATGTTCGACGGATTTATAAAGACCGCGGCAGCCACGCCCGAAATAAAAGTTGCCGACTGCGAATATAACACGGGAAAAATTATCGACCTCATAAACGAAGCAAAGTCAGAGCGGGTAAAAATTCTTGTTTTCCCCGAGCTTTGCATAACAGGCTATACCTGCGGCGACCTGTTTTTTCAGCCGTCTTTGCTTGACGGAGCGGAAAAAGCCCTCTTGAATATCGTAAATGCAACCGAAAACTGCGACATGACAATAACTGTCGGCGCGCCGCTCAGAGTAAACGGAAAAGTTTATAACTGCGCCGTTGTTATCCAGAATGGGGCAATTCGCGGCGTTGTTCCCAAAAAATATCTCCCGAATTATAACGAGTTTTACGAAAAGCGCTGGTTTATGTCAGCGCCCGACGAAAACACCGAAGAGCTTATTTTAGGACATTCAGTGCCGTTCGGTATGAACATTGTCTTTGAGTTTTCGGGGATTCCCGAATTAAAATACGCCGTGGAAATTTGCGAGGACTTGTGGTCGCCGAAACCGCCGTCAATTGACCTTGCGCTCGCGGGAGCTACAATAATCGCAAACCTCTCCGCTTCAAATGAAACGATAGGCAAGGACGAATACCGCGAAAGCCTTATTTCGGGGCAGTCGGCGCGCCTTATCTGCGGTTATGTTTTCGCCTCGGCAGGCGAGGGAGAAAGCACCGTAGACCTTGTTTTCGGCGGTCACAGAATGATAGCCGAAAACGGAAAAACGCTTGCCGAAAGCGAGCTTTACACAACAGGACTTACCGTTTCGGAAATTGACGTTAAAAAGCTGTATTCCGAGCGTTTAAGAAATACTTCTTTTGAATGCAAAAGCAGTGTTTCTGTCCGCAGAGTTATTCTTGAAATAACGCCCGAAATTACGGAGCTTACAAGAAGCGTTGAAGCCATGCCGTTTGTTCCGACAGAGGACAATGAAAAGAACTCGCGCTGTGCGAAAATTCTTGCAATGCAGGCGCACGGCCTTGCAAAACGGCTGAAGCATATAAACTCGAAAACTGCCGTTATCGGCATTTCGGGCGGACTTGACAGTTGTCTTGCACTGCTTGCAACAGTTGAAGCCATGAAGCTCTTAAAACGCCCCATGACCGATATTATTGCGGTATCTATGCCGTGTTTCGGAACTACCGTCCGCACAAAGACAAATGCCGAAAGGCTTTGTGAAACGCTCGGCGTAACGTTTAAGACAGTGGACATAGCCGAAGCCGTAAATATCCACCTGCGCGATATTGAACACAAAGACGGAGAACTTGACGTAACATACGAAAACGCCCAGGCGCGCGAGCGCACGCAATTGCTCATGGATATTGCAAACGAAACAAACGGAATTGTCGTGGGAACGGGCGATCTTTCGGAGCTTGCTTTAGGCTGGGCGACATATAACGGCGACCATATAAGCATGTACGGCGTAAACTGCTCCGTTCCGAAAACGCTTGCAAGGCATATTGTCCGTTATTTTATGAACGTTTCGGAGAACAGCGAGCTTAAAACTGCGCTGAATGACATACTCGAAACGCCCGTAAGCCCCGAGCTTCTCCCCGCAAAGGACGGAGAGATATCTCAGAAAACAGAGGATATAGTAGGTCCTTATGAACTGCATGATTTCTTTTTGTACAACGGCATACGCTGGTGTTTTTCGCCGAAGAAAGTTTATAGGCTCGCAAAGTATGCGTTCGGTAACGCCTATTCTCCCGAAATTATTTTAAAATGGGAAAAGATCTTTTACAGGCGTTTTTTTGCACAGCAGTTCAAGAGAAGCTGTCTGCCCGACGGCGTAAAGGTCGGCTCGGTATCTTTATCGCCCAGAGGCGACTGGAGAATGCCGTCCGATGCACAGGCGGCGCTATGGCTTAAAGAGCTTGAAGATATAGAGCTTTAAAGGGACTTAGGGGCTAAGAGGCTGTTATGTTTGAGAAAACCAAAGAGAAGTTTTTGAGCCGTGCGCTTGAAGATGATTTTACCGAATACAAGAACAGAAAGTGCAGAGCTTTTAGAAATGTTATAAGGTTATGTTTTTTCTTTCACCTTATCTGCGGGCTAGCCTGTACGGCGGCGGGGTTTGCGCTTGGGTTTGAATATTCCGCAAATATAGCGGTATGCGTCGGTCTGGATATTGTTATAGCATTTTTTGCCTCGGGCGGGGAAATGTCGACAAAAGGCTCGCTGGTAGCTCTTGACATTATTCTCGCTGCAGGGGGAATAACATACGGCGTTTTGCTTTCGGGAAACGACAGGCTTATATGCATAGCGAGCGGAGCATCGGCAATTATAGGCGCATTGCTCGGAACAGCGCAAATGAGAGCGGTTTATCTTCGAGAATATCTTAGAAGCATAACATCGGACGGAGCTGAAAAAATGCCTGTTAAGAAAAAGATGAACAAGAAAACCGCAGTAGCAGTGAACAGCGAAATGCGTGAGCTTGCGAAAAAGTTTAAAGATGTTTTAAACGGGAAGCCCGAAAGCGAGTCGGACAGCGGATAAAACTCCGCATTCGCGTGGCTTGATTTAATAACACAAAAACGGAAAACAATTATGACAGTAAAGAAAATTACGCTTCTGGCGGTGTTTATCTGCTTTGCGGGAGCGCTGTCGTCGCTCGAAACGCTCTTGCCGCCGATAGTTCCCATAGCGGGAATACGCGTGGGGCTTGGAAATATCGTAACGCTGTTTATTCTGTATGCGGGCGGGCAGTGGAAAATATATGACGCTTATATTGTCGCGGTGCTTAGATGTTTTCTGGCGGCGCTTATTACAGGTTCGCTGATGAGTGCGATTTACGGACTTGTCGGAGGCGTTTTAGCCTGTACGGCTATGCTCACAGCGAAAACGCTTTTCCCAAAGGACAACGGCAAATGCGACACAAGATTTCTTCCGTTTACGGGAGTATGCGGAGCGATTTTTCATATTGCGGGGCAAATGCTGACGGCGGTTTTTTTATACGGCTCAAAGTACGTTTTAGCTTACACTCCCGTTTTTCTCGCAAGCGCAATAATCGGCGGAGCATTTACGGGAATATGCACAATGCTTCTGCTGAAAAAACTGCCGAAAAAACTTTTGGAACATATAAGGAACAAATAACGGAGGGCTTATGAAACTTCTTCTAATCGACGGAAATAGTATAATGAACAGAGCGTTTTACGGGATACGCCTGCTTTCAAACACAAAGGGCGTTCATACAAACGCTCTCACGGGCTTTCTGAACATCTATATGAAACTTCTGAAAGAAGAACAGCCCGACAGGGCAGCGGCGGCGTTTGACCTGAAAGCTCCGACATTCCGCCATAAAATGTACGAAGAATATAAGGCGGGACGGCATAAAATGCCCGATGAGCTCGCGGAGCAGATGCCGATAATAAAGGATATACTGCGCGCCCTTGGCGTAAGCGTACTTGAAACAGAGGGCTATGAAGCCGACGACATAATCGGCACTCTTTCGAGAACTGCAAAGGAAAACGGCGCGGAGTGCATTATAAGCACGGGCGACCGCGACAGTTTCCAGCTCGTAAACGAAAAAGTAACGGTGCGCCTCGCGTCAAATAAAGAGGATGTAATCTACACTCCCGAAAAGATAGCGGAAGTTTATGGAGTAAAGCCCCTTGAAATGCTCGAAGTAAAAGCGCTTATGGGCGACAGCTCCGACAATATCCCCGGAGTAGCGGGAATAGGCGAAAAGACCGCGCTTTCTCTTATTTCAAAATATCATTCGGTCGAGTGGATATACGGACACCTTGACGAAATAGAAGCCTCAAAGTCCGTAAAAGCAAAGCTAGAAAGCGGAAAGGAAAGCGCATTTCTTTCGAGAAAGCTGGGCGAGATATGCCTTAATGCGCCTGTTTCGGAAAATCTCGACGACTACAAATTCGGCGAGGGTGACAAGGCTCGGGCGGCGGGAATACTGCGCGAGCTTGAAATGAATTCGGCGCTCAAAAAACTAGGTCTTGACGGGGAAAAGGCAAAGGCTGTAAAAATAGCGCCGAAAACGGAAAGCAAACCCGAAACCGCCGCAAGAGCGGATATTATTCCCGACAAAGAAGAGTATGACAAAGAGGCTCTGAATGTCTTGATTGAAAACGGAGAAATAGCGGTTTATCGCGGAAAAGAAATGTTAAGCGGCGAGCTTAAAGCTGTCCTCGAAAGTGACGAGCCAAAGCACACCGACAACGCCAAAGCCGTTTATGCAAAATGCCTTAAAGAGGGCATAGAGCTTAGAAACGTAACGTTTGACACAACGCTCGCGGCGTATCTGCTCGACGTAAACGCAAAGGATTATGACATTTCGGGCTTGCTCGCAAAATATTCAGCGGACGATATAAGTATGCTCAATGTCATTCTCTACAGCAGGATATGCTCTCTCGGAATGTTAAAAGTTTTGCGTGAGATAGAGATACCTCTTGCAGAGGTGCTGTCCTCCATGGAAAAAGAGGGAATTGCCACAGACTCGGAGAGCCTTAAAAAATTCGGAGATGAGATATTGCCGAAAATAAGCGGAATTGAAAAAGAAATTTATACTCTCGCAGGTCACGAATTTACCGTGGGAAGCCCTAAACAGCTCGGAAAAGTTTTATTTGAGGAGCTTGGTCTCCCGTCGGGAAAGAAGAGCAAAACAGGCTATTCGACAAATTCGGACGTATTGGAAGAAATCGTCGACAAGCACCCGATAGTGCAGAAAGTAATAGATTGGCGGAAACTTACGAAATTATACAACACTTATGTAAAAGGGCTTCTTGCAGCAGTTTCCGAGGACGGGAGAATGTACACGACCTTTAAGCAGACCGAAACGCGCACGGGCAGAATTAGCTCCGCCGAGCCGAATATACAGAACATTCCCGTAAGAACGGAAATGGGCAGAGAATTCAGAAAGTTCTTTACGGCAGGGGAGGGGAAACTCCTTTGCGACGCAGATTACAGCCAGATAGAGCTTAGAGTTCTTGCGGCTCTTGCTGACGACAAAACGATGATAAGGACGTTTGAGGAAAACCGCGATATTCATGCTGAAACTGCCTCTTCTGTATTCAACCAGCCGATAGAGTGGGTGGACGACGATTTGAGGCGCAAGGCAAAAGCGGTAAATTTCGGGATAGTATACGGCATAGGCGCGTTTTCTCTGGCTAAAGACATAGGCTCGTCGCTTTCCGAAGCCAAGAAATATATAGACGATTATCTTGTGCATTTTTCGGGAGTCAAGACATATATGGAAAAGGTATGCGCGTCTGCCGAAGCCGACGGATATGCGGTTACCTTGTTCGGAAGACGGCGCTTTATCCCCGAGATACTTTCGCAGAATAAGACCGTAAAAGCCCTCGGAAAGCGCATAGCGATGAACACCCCCATTCAGGGAACAGCGGCGGATATAATAAAAATAGCCATGGTGAGGGTATATAAAAGGCTGAAAGCGGAATTGCCCGAAGCAAAGCTGATACTGCAGGTACACGACGAGCTTATAGTAGAAGCGCCTGAAGCTCTTGCGGACAAAGCGGCGAAAATTCTCAAAGAAGAAATGGAAAACGCCGTAAAACTATCCGTCCCTCTGCCCGCAGAAGCAAAGGTCGGAAAAACTTGGTTCGATGTACACTAAGGAGAATTTATGCAGGACATTTATCTTTATTTCAAGAGCATTGTCGAGCAGGACAGGTGCGCCGTTGTTATCTGCGACATGAACGACATTATCATTTATATGAACCCCGCCGCGAAAGAGCGCTATAAAAAGCACGGCGACCTTATAGGCAAGAGCATTATGGACTGCCACAACGAGCGTTCCTGCCAAAAGATACGAGAAGTAGTCGAATGGTTTAAACAGAGCGCGGAAAACAACATTATGTTTACCTATCACAACCCCAAAGAAAACAAAGATGTTTACATGATAGCGCTTCGCGATGACAATAAAAAGCTGATAGGTTATTACGAAAAGCACGAATACAGAACGCCCGAAATCGAATAACAGACTGTAGATAAAGCCCCATCTACGTTGTCAGCGTAACTGCGGCAGGCACAAAGCCTAGCCGCAGCCACGCTTCCTAGTATCTGGGACTTTCTCTACAGCCTGAAGCAGGACTTTTTATACAGTATGAGCGAATAATAAGCCCCCGCCGAAGCGAGGGTGTGAAAAATTATAAACCGAGGCTTGTAGAGAGGGCGTTGTCCACCTCATGCATAGACGCGCTGTCAAGCTCGCCCATTCGCTCTTTAAGGCGTCTTTTATCCAATGTACGGACCTGTTCCAACAGCACCACCGAGTCCTTTGCAAGCCCGCAGGAAGAACCCGTAACGGAAATGTGCGTTGGAAGCCCTGCTTTTTCCTTTCGGCTTGTGATAGCTGCGGCAATTACGGTCGGGCTGTGCTTGTTTCCGATATCGTTCTGAACGATAAGCACAGGTCTTATACCGCCTTGTTCCGAGCCGACAACGGGACTTAAGTCCGCATAATAGATCTCACCGCGTTTTACTAACATAAAAATTCCTCCTAAAAAGTTGATTTTTTGTTGTATTCGTATTATTGACATAAGGAAAATAATTATTCAGATTTTCGGAAAGTTGAGTGTGAATTTATGCTTAAATGGGAAAAACTTTTATGCTCCGAGCGCGAGCGCAGGAGCGCCTCTGAAAATACCCGCGATATACGCTCGGAGTTCAGAAAGGATTATCACAGGATAATCGGGAGCGCGTCTTTCAGACTGCTCCAGGATAAAGCCCAGGTCTACCCGCTTTACAGAGGAGATTTTGTGAGGACAAGGCTCACTCATTCTCTCGAAGTAAGCTCCTTTGCGGGAAGCCTCGGAGATACCGTCTTTACGCGCCTTATTGAAGCGGGAAAGGCGGGCGTTGACGAAAGAGTAAGAGAAAACTGCTGTGATATTTTAGAGTGCGCGGGACTTGTCCATGACATAGGAAATCCGCCTTTCGGGCATTTCGGCGAGTTTTCTATCAGACAGTGGTTCAAGGATAATTTGCAAAGACTGAAATTTAAGGGCATTCCTGCCTCCGAGCTTCTGACAGACGAGATGAAAGCGGACTTTTTAAACTTCGAGGGCAACGCCCAGGCTCTTAGAGTGCTTTCAAGACTGCATTGCCTTATGGATATGGAAACGGGAATGAACCTTACTTTCGCGCTTTTGAATACCATTGTCAAATATCCCGTAGGCTCGACGGAGATAGACGCTTCTTGCGGAGATATATGCAAAAAGAAAATGGGGTATTATGTTTCCGAAAAGGAGCTTTTCGGGAAAATTACGGAAAAGACAGGAGCAACAGGCTGCAGATATCCGCTTACTTTCATTCTCGAAAGCGCGGACGATATTGCCTATAAGACCGCCGATATAGAGGACGCGGTAGAAAAGGGGCTTTTGTCGTATGACATCATTATCCGCGAGCTTCAGAGTGAGAAATATGTAAATAAATGCAAAAACAGTGACGAGCGAGAGGCTCTTTCGGACGCCGTAAATATGCTTATGAATTCGCGCGGTTCAGCCGAAAGGCTCCGCATGGATTCCCCCGACAAGGCGGCTGTTTCGAGGTGGATAATAAAACTTCAGACGAAAATGCTTTATGCCGCGGCAGACGCATTCTGCGACAATTATGAAAGTATAATGAACGGCGAGTTCAGAACAGAGCTGCTTTCAAAATCTTCCGTCAGCGTTCTGTGTTTCGCTTTGGGGGATATTGCATACAGATATGCCTTTCGTTCCGACGGAATAATCAGAAGCGAGCTTTCCGAAAGCTCCGTCATTTCATTTTTGCTCGATAAGATAACCTCCGCGGCGCTGTCGTTCGATACGGACGAAATGACTGTTTTTGACAGAGATATGATCGAAGTCTTGTCGAAAAATTTTCTCGAAATATGCCGAAGAGCCTGCGAGGGAAAAACGGATGCAGAGCAGTGCTATTACAGGCTTCTTTTCGCAACAGACTGTGTATGCAATATGACAGACAGATTTGCGAGAGAGTTTTTTCTTGAGCTTCAGGGTGTAAAAATTTCGCAAAATTATTGACTTTATTTCTTAAATGTGATATGATTTAATTAGAGTTTTTCAAGCAATACTTGAAATAAATTTCGGGCAGGCGGAGCCTTTTGAAATTCGGGCGCTGTTTTGTCTTAAAACAAATTACTTTGGAGGTTTTTTATGAGTACCGAAATATCAAAATTTGGTTTTTTTCAGGGGTATAAATGCTTTCTTGCAACGCTTGCGAACAGAAGCGGTCTGTCCGTGAGCATAACGAATTTCGGCGCGGCAATTCAGTCGCTCACCGTTTTGGACAGAAACAGACAGCCTGTCGATGTTGTTCTGGGATATGGCTCGGTAGAGCAGTATGAAGCGGGAAACTCGGCGTTCGGCGCGACTGTCGGAAGATTTGCAAACCGTATCGGCGGCGCGAAGTTTACGCTCGGCGGGAGAACTTTTGAGCTGTCGAAAAATGACGGAAACAACACCCTCCACGGCGGAACGTTCGGTTTCGGAAAAAGAATGTGGACAATAGACGACATTGAGGACGGTCCCGAGCCTTATGTAACTTTCGGATACAAAAGCCCCGACGAAGAAGAAAACTTCCCCGGAAACCTTTATCTTAAAGCAAAATACACGCTTCTCCAGAACGGTCTGAAGATACAGTATTTCGGAAAATGCGACCAGGACACCATTTTAAACATAACGAACCACGCATATTTCAACCTTAAAGGCGAGGGCGTGGGCGACATAAAAGACCACCTTATAAAGATAAACGCCGAGAAGTATACACCTGTTGACAGCGAGCTTATTCCTACGGGTGAGATAGCGGACGTTGCGGGAACGCCTTTTGATTTCCGCGAGCCGAAAACCATACGCACCGAAATGGATAACGGACGTCTGCCAAAGGGTTATGACCACAACTTCCTGCTCGGTATGACGCGCGAAATGCGGACGGCGGCTTATGCATACGAACCTACTCACGGAATTATCATGCAGATGGACACCGATATGCCCGCTATGCAGTTCTATGTAGGCATAGGTCTTAATGAAGAGCCCGGGAAGAACGGTCATGTTTATCCTCAATACGGCGGATTTTGCTTTGAAAGTCAGTTCTGCCCCGACAGCCCGAACAAACCGCAGTTCCCGAGCTGTGTATTAAATGCCGACGAGGAAGTCTGCTTTACAACTACATACACATTCAGCGCAAAGTAATCAGAAAGCGTCTCCCCGAAACGAACAGTACGGGGAGGCAAATTATAATAAAACAGATAAAAAACTTTCTCCCCGAAACTTTCATTTCGGGGAGAATTTTTATTATGCTTTAACGATAGAGCTTCTGCTCCTTATAGCTTGTATGAAGAACTTCGTGTGCCTTATGAGAATTAGGCTCGCCGAAGAACTCCTTGTAGAGCTTCTGAATATCGGGGTTCTCGTGAGAACGGCGGTGTTCGCATTTCTCGTCTATGCCGTAAAGAACTTTCGCTCTCTCTGCACGAATGTCGGTAAAGTTGCGTACCGAAGCGGGCTGGATTATCTGTCCGCCGCCGTTTACACATCCGCCCGGACAAGCCATGATCTCGATAAAGTCATAGCTTGCGTTGCCTGCCTTTACGTCCTTTAAGAGCTTCTTTGCGTTTGCAAGTCCGCTCGCTACGGCTACTCTTACGGTCTTTCCGCCGACTTCATAGGTAGCAGCCTTAACGCCCTCAACTCCGCGTACTTCCTTGAAATCAACGGGAGCGTCGTTGTTTTCGCCCGTGAGCTTCCATGCGGCTGTTCTGAGAGCCGCCTCCATAACTCCGCCCGTTGCGCCGAAGATAACTCCCGCGCCCGAATATCCTCCGAGAGGAGAATCTGCCTGCTCGTCGGGAAGCTCGTTGAACATAATTCCCGCTCTCTTTATGAGATTTGCAAGCTCGCGTGTTGTTATAGCAATGTCAACATCGGGAACTCCGCCTGCGTTCTGGTCGTCTCTGCCTATTTCAAACTTCTTTGCCGTGCAGGGCATTACCGAAACACATACTATGTCTTCGGGGTTTCTGCCTTGCTTCTTTGCATAATATGTCTTTACGACAGCGCCGAACATCTGCTGCGGCGATTTGCAGGTAGAAAGGTTCGGAATAAACTCGGGGAAGTAGTTTTCGCAGTAGCGAACCCAGCCGGGACTGCACGATGTTATCATCGGGAGCGTTCCGCCGTTCTGAACTCTGTCCAGGAACTCGTGAGCTTCTTCCATTATGGTAAGGTCAGCAGAGAAGTTCGTGTCAAATACCTTGTCGAAGCCGAGCCTGCGCAGAGCCGCGATCATCTTGCCCTCAACGTTTGTGCCGATCGGCAGACCGAACGCCTCGCCGAGAGAAGCGCGTACCGCAGGAGCCGCCTGAACAACAACGAGCTTTTCGGGATCAGCAATAGCCTCAAGCACCTTTGCAGTGTCGTCCTTTTCGCTGAGCGCGCCCGTAGGACAAGCCGTTATGCACTGTCCGCAGGAAACGCACGCAGTATCGGCAAGATCCATATCGAACGCCGACGCTATCTGAGTAGCAAATCCGCGCTCGTTTGCGCCGATAACGCCTATGCCCTGTGTTACTCCGCATGCGGCAACACAGCGTCTGCAAAGTATGCACTTCGAGTTGTCGCGGTACATATGCGCTGCGCTGTAATCTATTTCGGGCGTCGGGTTTTCGCCCTCGAATTTATGCGGATCAACTCCGTATTCGTTGCAAAGCTCATGAAGCTCGCAGTTTCCGCCGCGCGAACAGCTCAGACAGCTTATGTTGTGGTTGGAGAGGATAAGCTCGAGAGTTGTCCGTCTGCTTTCAACGACCTTAGGAGTATTTGTAAAGATCTCCATTCCCTCGTTTACGGGGTAAACGCACGAAGCAACGAGCGATCTTGCGCCCTTTACCTCAACAACGCAGATACGGCAGGCGCCGATCTCGTTTATATCCTTTAAATAGCACAGCGTCGGGATCTTTATGCCCGCGATCCTTGCCGCCTGGAGGATAGTAGAATCATCGGGAACCTGATATTCCGCGCCGTTTATTTTAATATTGACCATCAGAATTTTTCCTTTCAATTCAATTTTAAATGGTTGGAATTATCCCTTTGAGATAGCGTTGAACTTGCAGTTGTCCATACAAGCTCCGCACTTAACGCACTTCTGCGAGTCGATAGCCATTGCCGCGAGCTTCTTTCCGGGAGCGACATAGTCCGTTCTCGTAATAGCGGAAGCGGGGCAGTTTCTTGCGCACAGTCCGCAGCCTACGCACTTATCCTTGTCTATCGTAAAGTTCAGAAGCGACTTGCAGACGCCTGCGGGACATCTCTTTTCCTTTATGTGAGCCTCGTATTCATCTCTGAAGTAGCGCATTGTGGAAAGAACGGGGTTCGGAGCAGTCTGCCCGAGTCCGCACAGTGCGTTGTCCTTGATGTAATAGCAGAGCTTTTCGAGCTTGTCGAGGTCCTCCATTGTCGCGTTGCCCTTGGTTATTTTCTCGAGCATTTCGTACATTCTCTTTGTGCCTATACGGCAGGGAGTACATTTTCCGCAGCTCTCATCGACTGTAAAGTCAAGGAAGAACTTCGCAATATCGACCATGCAGTTATCCTCGTCCATTACGATAAGTCCGCCCGAACCCATCATGGAACCTATAGAAATAAGGTTGTCATAATCTATCGGGATATCGAGGTGCTGTGCGGGGATACATCCGCCCGAGGGACCGCCTGTCTGCGCCGCCTTAAACTTCTTTCCGTTCGGAATGCCTCCGCCGATATCTTCGATAACTGTGCGGAGCGTTGTTCCCATAGGAACTTCTACAAGACCTGTGTTATGGATCTTTCCGCCCAAAGCGAATACCTTTGTTCCCTTTGATTTTTCCGTACCCATAGAAGCGAACCAGTCCGCGCCGTTAAGGATTATCTGGCATACGTTCGCATAGGTCTCAACATTGTTAAGTACCGTGGGCTTTCCGAAAAGACCTTTTACAGCAGGGAAAGGAGGACGAGGACGCGGTTCGCCGCGGTTGCCCTCGATAGAAGTCATAAGAGCTGTTTCTTCTCCGCATACAAATGCGCCTGCGCCAAGTCTAAGACCGAGACGGAAACTGAAGCCTGTTCCGAAAATGTCGTCGCCGAGCATTCCTATTTCCTCTGCCTGACTTATAGCAATTTTCAGACGTTCAACTGCGATAGGATATTCCGCTCTTACATAAATATAACCCTGGTTTGCGCCTATTGCATAGCCTGCTATAGCCATTGCCTCAATAACCGTGTGGGGATCTCCCTCAAGCACCGAGCGGTCCATAAACGCCCCGGGATCGCCCTCGTCGGCGTTGCAGCATACATACTTCTGGTCTGCGTCTTTTACAAGATTTCTCGCCAGCATCCATTTCTTTCCCGTGGGGAAGCCTGCGCCGCCGCGTCCGCGAAGTCCTGAATTGAGGATAGTTTCAATTACGTCGTCGGGAGTAAGTTGTGTAAGGCATTTATACAGCGCCTGATATCCGTCGCGCGCTATGTACTCTTCAACATGCTCGGGGCTTATAACACCGCAGTTTCTGAGAGCTACGCGGTGCTGATTAGCATAGAAAGCGGTCTCGTTAAGCGATTTTATCTCGTCGCCGCTTACTGTCTCGGCATAGAGATATTTCTTTACGGGCTGACCGTTTTTCAGGTGCTGTTCAACAATTTCGGGGATATGCTCGGGTTCTGTCTTTGAATAGAAAGTACCCTCGGGATAAACTATCATGATAGGACCAAGAGCGCAAAGACCGAAGCAGCCCGTCTTTATAACGTTTACCTTGTCCTCAAGACCGTTTTTCTTTATTTCTTCTTTAAGTACGTCGATTATCTTCATAGAGCCGCTCGAGGTACAGCCCGTACCGCCGCACACCAGAACGTCGCGGACGCCGTTTTCCTTTCCCTCTATGCGGGTGCCTACTACGTCGGCGTACTTCGCCTTTACGGCGTTCAGCTCGTCGATTGTTTTAATAACGTTCATTCGTAAACTTTCCCTTCTATCAGTTATATTTTGCGAGGATAGTGTCTATATCGTCGGGCGTGAGCCTGCCGTAGACTTCCTCGTTTATCGTCATAACGGGAGCAAGTCCGCACGCGCCTATACAGCGGCACGCGTCAAGCGAAAACTTTCCGTCGGACGTTATTTCTCCTCCTGAAATGCCGAGCTTTTCCTGGAGCTTTGTGTAGATATCTCCGGATCCCTTTACATAACAAGCCGTGCCGAGGCAAACCGAGATCTTGTATTTGCCTTTGGGGTTAATGGAAAACTGCGCATAGAAAGTGACCACTCCGTAAACTTTTTCGAGCGGTATTTCCATTGCGTCTGCGATCATCTGCTGGACTTCTATCGGCAGATACCCGTAGATCTCCTGTGCACCCTGGAGAATGGGCATAAGCGCACCGGCGTCGTCCTTATGCTGAGCGATGACCTTTCTGAGCTGTTCTTCCTGTTCGGGCGTTCCCGAAAAAGGAACCGCACTCTTTTTAAAAGCCATTATGTAGCCTCCTTGTTTTTTCCGCGTTATTGCGGATATTTTGCGAGATAATTCGTGAAACAAACAGTTGTTCCACATCCATACTATATTATTATAACACAACCTTTAAAAAAAGTCTAGAGTTATCAAGAATTTCTCAAGAATTACCTATAACATTTTAAAGAGATTTTTTTCACTATTTTTTGTGCAATTTCTACAAAAACTACCTATTTGTATAGTATTTGTATACTTTTTTCACATAGTTTACAGAAACAAAAATTACATGAACTTTATCAAAAGCCTCAAATCGGAATTTTTATTTAGTCTGCAATTTTTAGAAAATCTTTCAAAATAATTACAATATAATTACAGTTTTGTAATAAATGTTGACTTTAGGGACATATATGATTATAATAATATCAAGAGGACGAAAAAGCAATCATCTCGGTTCTGATCTTAAAAAACATTCCACTCTTCTCCGCGAAAAATGTTCCATTGATAATTAACAGTATCTTTTGACCGGTCCTCACCCCTTCCATTTTTCGAAACCGCGCGGGTTTTTACATATACTTCTTGGTTTTTATCTCCTTCCATTTCCTCCCCGCTGCGGTTTCAGAATAATTTGCTCCCGAACGGTAGCTCGGGAGCTTCTCTTTTAGAGGTAAGAGGTAAGAAGTAAGAGGTAAGAAGTAAGAGGTAAGAAGTAAGAGGTAAGAAGTAAGAGGTAAGAAGTAAGAG
>CANQVE010000019.1 GCA_947627205.1 uncultured Clostridia bacterium
TCGTAATCTAAACTTTATTTTGCTCTCATTATTTTTTTATATTTTTTGTCTCACATCATTGACAAAAGTACATTTTTTGAAAGAAAAAAATTCCCCGCTCTATGCACATATCCCGAAAATTTAAACCGTAACAAATTAAAACCCGACTGCATAAAATGCACTGTAAGCTATCTATCAGGAGGGCGCTATGAAAATTCTGGTCATGGGCGGAGATGAACGCATGATATTCGCGGCCCGCGCACTCGGCGCAGACACGCTTTATCTCGGCGAAAATGTGAACATAAGCGGGAAATACGAAACTATCGTTCTTCCCGTGCCTCTTTCAAAGGACGGCGAAAACGTAGCTTGTCCGATCGAAAACACAAAATTCCCGCTTGAAAAAATAACGGAATTTGCAAAGGAGAACGCATTAGTTTTCGCGGGCGGGAATTGTCCGAAATTAAACGAGATATGCAGTGAGAAAGGCTATAGGCTCGAAAATTATTTTGACAGTGAAACGCTGACGCTCAAAAACGCAAGGCTCACCGCCGAAGCCGCGGTTATGCTGATGATACAATCTTCAAAAGGTGCGCTGTTCGGCGAAAAGGCGCTTATAACAGGCTATGGGAGGATAGCGAGGTTTTTGGCGAGGGATCTTGCTTCATTCGGCTGTGGGGTAACTATCTCGGCAAGAAAGCCCGAAGCCCGCACGGCGGCGGAGCTTGACGGATACGAAGCAATTGACATAAACAATTTTCACGGCAATATCGGAAAATTCGGATATATAGCGAATACCGTTCCTGCACAGTTATTTAATAAAGAAGATTTCAAGGGCGCAGGCGCCATATTTATTGAGCTTGCAACTCTTCCGCAGGAGCCGACGAAAACATTTTGTGAAGCAAACGGCTTAAAGTATATTTTTGCGGGAGGACTTCCGGGCAAATACTCGCCGAAAACCTCAGGAGAATATATTGCAGGCGAGATAAAATCAAGGATCATGCTTTCATAATGCGACATTCCGCGCAAACGCGCGTCCAATAAGGAACACTAAGGAGCATACATTTATGAATGACATAGAAAAACTTTCGGGACTGAAAGTGGGGTTTGCGGTATGCGGTTCTTTCTGCACGTTTGAAAAAGCGTTTTCGGCTCTTTCGGCGCTGAAAGAGGCGGGCTGTGAGCTTACGCCGATAATGTCCTTTAACGCCTACTCTCTCGACACGCGGTTCGGAACGGCACAGGAAAACGCCGCGAAGATGTTTGAAATAACGGGAAAGACGGTGCTTCATGATATAGTTTCGACAGAGCCTATAGGTCCGAAAAAGATGTTCGATGTGCTTGTAGTTGCACCCTGCACGGCAAATACCCTCGCAAAACTTGCTGTGGGGATAACGGATTCTCCCGTATGCATGGCGGTAAAAAGCCACCTAAGAAACCAAAAACCCGTTGTTATAGCGGTGTCCACAAACGACGGGCTTTCAGCATCTGCGAAAAATATCGGACTGCTTAGGAATTATAAAAACTATTACTTTGTTCCGCTGGCTCAGGATGATTATATCAAAAAGCCGTTTTCGCTTGTCGCGGATTTTGAGAAAATACCCGAAACGATTGTCGCCGCGCTGGAGGGAAAACAAATTCAGCCGCTTTTAGAGGTAAGAGGTTAGCGCATTATGCGCTTCGCGCAAAACGCTGTAAGAGGTAAGAGTTCATGCTCTTACCTCTTTTTCTTTTATAACAAACTTACTCTGATTAGGAAAACAACTTTTAAGTCTGAACTCTTACCTCTTACTTCTTATATCTTACTTCTAATTTCTTACTTCGGGTTGTTTTCTTTAAGGTATCGTTTAAGCAAGAACGCGCAAAAATAAGGGAACGTGTAAATGTTGTCACTGTATCCGATATTTCCGCTTGTCAGCTTGATACCGAAGCGTATATCGGGATAATGCCCCGACTCTATAAGTGTGCGCAGGGATTTTGACCGGGCGTTTGCAGACTTAACTTCCACGGGAACAAGCGAATTTGCCGTCCGCACAAAAAAATCCTCTTCAAGCGGAGAATCCTCGCGCTTGTAGTAATACAGCGAATACCCGCTTTTAACGAGCGCCTCGCCGACGATATTTTCATACAGCGCTCCCTTATAAACGCCGAGATTTTTATTCGCCCGCAGATCGTCTTGAGCTTCCTCGTCAAGCATTGCAACAAGCAGACCTGTGTCTGCAAAATACAGCTTGTACTTGTTATCGTTATAATTCCCGCCAAGCGGAAGTTCGGGAAAGTTCAGACAATGGCAGATGTTCACCATTCCTGCGTCTACAAGCCACTCAATGCACCCACGGTAATCCTTGAACCTCGCTCCCGATGCGACCTTAGAGATCTGGAACTTCTTATTTTCTCTCGCAAGCTGGGGAGCAATTCGGTTGAATACATTGAGTATGCGAGTCTGGTCAATACCCTCGGCGTACTTTCGGATATCCTCTTTGTAGTCGGCGATAAGCTGACGCTGGGTTTCAAGCGAACCCTCAAACGTTCCTTTAGTTATATAATCGACGACAACTGCGGGCATACCTCCGAGAACACAGTAATCAAGAAACATAGAACGGTATACGGAAAATTCCGTTTCACCAAGCGGCGTAATTTCCGTCATATGCTTGTAAAGTCTCTCGATAAGGTCTCCGTCATATCCCTTTGCCCACAAAAACTCCTCGAAGTCCATTGAATACATAACATAATCGCTTTTGTAACCAACGCTGTTGCTTTCGATATTTTGGTAATTTATCCCGAGCATAGAGCCGCTGCATATCACATCGAACCGCCCGTCCTGCTTGAAAAATTTAAGCGAGGTCGCAATGTCGGGGAACTTTTGCAATTCGTCAAAGAAAATAAGCGTTTTCCCCGCTATAAAGCGTTTTGACGGATCAAGAAGTGATATATTGCGGATAATGTCGTCGGTCTTGTAGCCGTCAGAGGTTATATTTTCATATTTCGGTTCTTCGACGAAATTTATCTCTATAACGTTTTCATAATTCTCGGCGGCAAAATGACGTATCGTTTCGGTTTTGCCGACCTGCCGCGGACCTTTTATAATAAGCGGCTTTCTGTCGGGATCTTGTTTCCACTCTTTGAGAAATCGGTCAGCCTTTCTTGACATATACATTTTAAGCACCTCCATATATTATGATACAATTTTTTTAACGAATTGTCAAGGGCAGATCACAATTTTTTTAACGAACTTTTGTACCTAATAACAAAAATTATAACGAATTATGTAAAAATATGGCAAAAAAGGCACACCCAAACTTTCGTTTGGGTGTGCGTGTTAAAAAGGGTATTATGAAAGCGTCTGAGATCATCAGCGTTTCTTTCTGGAAATAACAACTGCCGCGCCTGCAAGGGCAACAATGCCGAGCGTAAGCGAGATACCTGCAACGCCCGTGTCGGGAGAGGTTGCGCCGCTGCCTGAAGAATTGCTGTCGGTAGATGTTTCGCTGTCAGTGCTGTTGTCAAATGATGTTTCGCTATCCGTGCTTGTTTCAGTGTCGGAAGAAGTTTCACTATCTGAGCTTGCTTCGCTGTCCGAGCTTGTTTCGCTGTCTGAGCTGTCCTCAGGCTCTTTTTCTTCATTCTGATAAGTTACGAAATAGGTCTTATCGCCGCTCTTTGCGAGGAAAAGATCCTCGTCGATCGCTATGACATCATCAGCCTCAATTTCTGTCGAAACGGTGTTCATATCCTTGTCAACAAGATAAGCCTTGCCGTTCTTTACAACGGGAGCGTAATCGCCTGCGAAATTATCCAAAGCGTCAAATTCGCCGAGGATCTTTTCGTTCTCGTCCATAAAGCCTGTTTTGCCGTCTTTGGTTGTGTACTTTAAGATAACACTATCTCCAACGAGATTAACGTCAATATCTTCATAGCACGTTTTGCTTTGCCAGTTTTTAAAATCATTGAAATTATCCAGAACAATATATCCGTCGGCAAGAACTACATCTTTATATGTTCCGTGACGGTCAAAAGGTTTTTTGGGATCATCGGGGTTGTTTTCATCGGGAACATATATGCTGGCAGTAACATCTATTGTCGCTATTGTGCATTTTTCGGAATAGTATTTTATATCAAATAACCAAGACGGATAATCATCTTCTTCGCTGTAGAACCAACCGTCCGTTGAGCCTTGGCTATAATCAAATGTTTCACTGCCATAGCTTTCAACCTTACCTGTTTTTGCATTATAACCGTGTAATGTTGTCGAGCCTATTGCAGGAGGTGCGTCATCCCACCATACTATAGTGCCTTCATCGCCCCATAATATTCCGCCAAAATCTGCTCCGGTGCCAAATCCGTCTTCATGAACAGATGTTTCTGAATAAATTTTTTTGTAATTACCATCTTTATCTACTTGTCCAAGCTCATAACTCCAGCCGCCTGCCATATAAACCCAATTGCTACAAGGTGACTTTACGGAACATACATTTGCATATATATCTCCGCGGATAGGAACACTCCAAGAACGTCCATAACACTCAAATATTGTATCAAGAACATTATAATCATAAAAGCCTTGGCTCATATCTTCATCATAATAAACTACCGGTATTTCAATTTCATCGGGAATATTTTCTGCTTTTGCAATAACAACTTCATTTTTATTGCCGTCAGGTTGAGTTACAATCATTCTGAATTCAACGCCACAAGAAATATTGTCTGTTTCTTCACCGTCATCATAGATATCTCCTGCGGATTTTTCTTTCAACAGAGTTATGTCTTTATTTAAGGTTTTAAACCCAATTGAAATTCCGTCTTCTCTTGAATAAGTCCAAGAAGTATCAAGGTCGCAGAGGTGTTTTATTTCGCCGTTTTCGATTTTATAAAGTCCTCTGTATATAACAACGTCCTCTTCTTCCTCGCTGTTCTCAACCTTTTGCTTTTCCATTTTAACAAGTTGAACATAGCCGTTCGCGCCGTTGAACATTCCCCACTTCAAGCCTGTTGTGTCGAAATCGGCTTTGAGTTTTTCTACTTTAAGCTCGCCTGTTTCTTTCCAGGCTTTAAGGCTCTCTTGGCTTATATAGCCGATATCGTCAAAGCTTACGTCAAGATTTGCGTCCTCATCAGCGCTTCCGTTTTCGCTTGAGGCAATACCCACGCCCGTGGTATCAACAACGCCTATTCCCTCTATAAAGACCAAATCGGACTTTATCTCGGTTTTAAGCTCAGAAGTCACAAGCGCGATTTTTTCGCTTTTAACTTCTTCTGCAATTGAACTGTAAGCGACTGTTGAAAAAGCGACCGCCGCAGCCACTATTGACGCGGCAATTTTCTTTAGTTTCATATTTTTCTCCTCCGTTTCTTTTTGCGGTTTGTTATTTTTTCCCGCGCAATTTCCCCGCAAAAACAAAAAGTGCGCAGCGTTGAAGCCGCGCACTGTAAAAATGCAAGCCTCAATCACTGCGACGTAAATTGTTTTCGAATTTGGAAGTATTATCCAGAAAGGATACACGAAAAACAGCATGCACTTTTACCGTAAAAGTGTATACTTCCAAATTAAAAACTATTCAATTTACGTCGCAAATAAATTGTACCACAATATAAGAAAAATGTCAATAATTTTTTTCAAAATTCGCCGTGACATTTTAGAAATAAGCCGTTAAAAATTTTCAGACTGTATAAAAAGTCCTGCTTCAGACTGTAGAGAAAGTCCCAGATGCAAGGAAGCGGTGCTACGGCTAGGCTTTGTGCCTGCCGTAGTGCCGCTGACACAGCAGATGGGGCTTTATCTACAGTCTGAAAAATTTTTTGAGCAATTTTCGTCAAAAAAATTTAAAAAAGTTAATGACAAAAACAAAGTTTTATGATATAATACAAATAAGTATTTGCATAGGCAAAACCTTGAATTTGAATTACAAACGAAAGGAAAGAACATAATGGTATACCGAGTTTATGTTGAAAAGAAAAAGCTGTTTGCGGTAGAAAGCGCGGAGGTGCTTTCGGACCTTACGACCGCCCTCGGAATGAAAGGCGTAAAGAATGTCCGCGTTATAAACCGCTATGACGCAGAGGGACTTTCAAAAAAGGATTTTGAAAAGGCTGTGCCGACCGTGTTTTCAGAGCCACCTGTTGATGATGTTTATTATGAACTTCCGAAAACCGAGGCTGACGAGCGTATGTTTGCGGTAGAGTTTCTTCCGGGACAGTTCGACCAGAGAGCCGACAGCGCGGGACAGTGTATACAAATGCTGTGCAAGGGCGAAAGACCTGACGTTAAATACGCTAAAATATACATCTTAAAGGGCGATATCTCGGACGAGGATTTTGCGCGGATAAAGCACTATCTTATAAACGCCGTAGAAGCGCGCGAATGTGGGTTTGAGGAAAAGAAAACGCTTAAAGTCAGCTATTCTATCCCGACCGAAGTCGAAACGCTCAAAGGCTTTAATGAAAAGACAGATGACGAGCTTGCCGAGTTTGTCACAAAATACGGTCTGGCTATGGACAATGACGACATTAAATTCTGTCAGGAATATTTCAGGAAAGAACAGCGTGATCCTACCATAACCGAGATACGCATGATAGACACCTATTGGAGCGACCACTGCCGTCATACTACCTTTGGCACGATCATAGACAAGGCGGATATTGAACCTAAATATATCGCCGACACATTCAACAAATATCAGCTCCACAGAATAGACCTCGGCAGGCAGAACAAGCCCGTTTGCCTTATGGACATTGCGACGCTTGCCGCGAAGAAGCTGAAAAAGGACGGACTTTTAGACGACCTCGACGAGAGCGAGGAAATAAACGCCTGCTCGGTCAAAGTTAAAGTTGACGTAAACGGCAAGGAAGAAAACTGGCTTCTTATGTTCAAAAACGAGACTCACAACCACCCTACCGAAATTGAGCCTTTCGGCGGCGCGGCGACCTGTCTCGGCGGAGCTATACGCGATCCGCTTTCGGGGCGCTCGTATGTATACCAGGCTATGAGAGTTACGGGCGCAAGCGATCCGCTTTTGCCGATAGAACAGACGCTCCCGGGAAAGCTCCCTCCGAGAAAGATAACGACGACTGCGGCGGCGGGTTATTCCTCATACGGAAACCAGATAGGACTTGCGACAGGTCATGTCGCCGAAATTTATCATTCGGGATATATGGCTAAGAGAATGGAGATAGGCGCGGTAATAGGCGCTGCTCCCGAAGAAAATGTAAGGAGAGAACGTCCCGCGCCGGGAGATGTCGTTATACTGCTCGGCGGAAGAACGGGGC
Organism: uncultured Clostridia bacterium; assembly: GCA_947627205.1. GTDB lineage: Bacteria > Bacillota > Clostridia > Oscillospirales > Ruminococcaceae > CAG-115. The sequence goes on from CANQVE010000019.1 coordinate 7,240, forward strand.
GCGACGGCTGCGGAGGAGCGACAGGCTCTTCAAAGGCTCATTCGGTACAGTCGCTCGAAAGCTGCGGAGCGGAAGTTCAGAAAGGCAACGCTCCCGAAGAAAGAAAGCTCCAGAGACTGTTCAGAGAACCCGAAGCGACGCGCCTTATAAAGCGCTGCAACGATTTCGGCGCAGGCGGAGTTTCGGTCGCTATAGGCGAGCTTGCGGACGGGCTGGAAATTGACCTCGACAAAGTGCCGAAGAAATACGATGGTCTTGACGGAACGGAGCTTGCTATTTCCGAAAGCCAGGAGAGAATGGCGGTCGTTGTTGCCAAAAAAGACGCGAAGAAGTTTATGGCTTTAGCTGCTAAGGAAAATCTCGAAAGCACCATTGTCGCAGAGGTAAAGGCAGAACCGCGCCTTAGAATGAATTGGAACGGAAAAACGATTGTTGACATTTCGCGCGAATTTTTGAACTCAAACGGCGCGGAAAAACACACGACCGTTTATGTTCCGAATGTTGACGTTAAATATAACTCCGACTGGAAATACAGCGGCGTTTCGGACACAAAAGAGGGCTGGGAAAGACTTGTGAGCGACCTTAATGTTTGCTCGCAGAGAGGACTTGTACAGCGTTTTGACAGCACTATCGGCGCGGGAACGGTGCTTATGCCGTTTTCGGGACGCTATCAGCAGACTCCCGCTCAGGCTATGGCGGCGAAGCTGCCCGTGCTCGGCGGAAAAACTACGACTGCTTCCATTATGGGCTGGGGCTTTAATCCCTCCGTCTCACAGCAGTCGCCCTATCACGGCGCGGTATGCGCGGTAGTTGAGAGCGTGGCAAAGGTCGTTGCGGCAGGCGGCGCGTATGACAAATGCCGTCTTACATTCCAGGAATATTTCGAGCGCACAAACGGAAAGCCCGAACGCTGGGGAAAGCCTTTTGCAGCTCTGCTCGGAGCGTATGAAGCGCAGATAAGATTAGGACTTCCCGCTATAGGCGGAAAGGACAGCATGAGCGGAACATTCGAGCATATAGATGTTCCCCCGACGCTCGTTTCATTCGCAGTCTGCACGGCAAACGCAAAGAACGTTATTTCTTCGGAATTTAAGATACCGTTCAGCAAGATCGGCTATATCGCTCCCGAATACGACAAGAACGGTCTGCCCGATTTTGAGAGCGTAAAGACAGTGTTCAAGACCGTTGAAAAGCTCATAAAGAACGGCAAGGCTATCTCTGTAAGAAGCGTTGCAAACGGCGGTTTAGCCGAGGCCGTATTTAAGATGACGCTCGGAAACCATGTGGGCGCGAAACTTGAAAAATTGTCCGAGGAAGAACTGTTTACTCCCGTTTACGGAGCGTTCGCTCTGGAGCTTGAAAATGACTTTAAGGAATCGGACGTTATCGTTATAGGTGAGACCATAGCGGACTACAAGCTGATAAGCGGAGGCACTGAACTTGATCTGACAAAACTTGAAGAAAAGTGGGACAATGTCCTCGAACCCGTTTTCAGACAGAAAACAAACTTCCTGCCCGAAATTGAAAAGATATCCTATAATGAGGGCTGTGAGCTTCTTACAACTCACATCTCCCCGAAAATTGCAAGCCCGAAAGTTCTTATCCCCGTATTCCCGGGCACTAACTGCGAATATGATACCGCGGAAGCGTTCAACAGATATGGCGGTACGTCCGAGATTTTCGTTATCCGCAATCTGACGGCAGGCGACATTGAGGACAGCGTTGAAGCATTTGCAAAACTTGTACAGCAGGCGCAGATAATCGCAATTCCCGGAGGATTTTCGGGAGGCGACGAGCCCGAGGGCTCCGCGAAGTTTATAAACGCGTTCTTCCGCAATCCCAGGATAACGGAAGAAGTAGAGAATATGCTCTACAAGCGCGACGGGCTTATGCTCGGCATCTGCAACGGTTTCCAGGCACTGATAAAGCTCGGTCTTGTGCCGTTTGGGCATATCGTTCCCGCGGCGGAAAACTCTCCCACACTTACTTATAACAAGATAGGACGCCACCAATCTCAGCTTGTTTACACAAAAATTACCTCGAACAAGTCGCCGTGGCTGGCAAACTGCAAGGTCGGAGATATCCACGCAATTCCTATTTCCCACGGCGAGGGCAGGCTTGTCGCAAGCGGCGAGGCTCTTAGAAAGATGATAGACAACGGGCAGATCGCTATGCAATATGTTGACCTAAAGGGTGAGCCGACAATGAACACGCGCTATAATCCCAACGGCTCTATGTGCGCTATAGAGGGAATAATTTCGCCCGACGGGCGTGTTCTCGGAAAAATGGGACACACCGAGCGCCTTACGGACTTTGTTGCGAAGAACGTTGACGGAAACAAGGACCAGCCTATATTTAAGAGCGGTATTGAGTACTTTAAGTGATTTGTAACTGTAAGCTCATGACGCTAAAATACGCAGTTTGAAAGTATACAGTGTACAGCAGAATGTATCCGCTTCGCGGATAAGATTTAGATTGTTTTGAAATTTTTAAGAGCGTACAAAGCCTAATGGTTTGTACGCTCATTTCTTATATAAAGTAGGTCTTTTTTCCTAAGCCGATATATTTTCCGTCTTTAAATTCGCCGTCGTCTACATCACCGTTCTGATACGTTATTTTTTCGGTTTTGCTATTATCTTCGGATACATTACCGCCTGCAGAGGAAAAACATTTTCTTTGTTATTGCAAACATCGGTACTTTGACTTATAAATTCGTCCGCCATAATAAACCGTTCCCTGTCAGAGGTAAGAGATAAGAAGTAAGAGGTAAGAGTTTTAACTCTAACCTCTTACAGCATAATTCCATGGCTGTATAATGTCAATCGTCGGTAGGAATTTCCGCCTTTAATATGTCGTTATCCCATATACCGGCTTTTGCTTTGCCGTTTTTATACAGCATTATTCCAAAACCGTGTTTTTTATAGTCTTTAAAATCGCCCTGAAAAACATCACCGTTTACATAGGTCATCTGCCCCTTGCCGTGCATAACGTTGTCTTTAAATTCGCCGACATATACTGTGCCGTTTGCATAGGTGTATGTACCTATTCCGTGTCTTTGGTCGTATTTCCATTCGCCCTCGTATACATCGCCGTTTGCATAGGTGTATCTACCTATGCCGCTTCTTTTGTCGTCCGTCCAGTAGCCTTCGTATACTTCGCCGTTTGCATAGGTAATTTTTCCATATCCGTTTCTGCAGTCATCTTTAAATTCGCCGTTATATACTGCGCCGTCCGTCCAGATAAATGTTCCGCTGCCGGCATATACTCCGTCTTTAAATTCTCCCTCGTATGAATTTCCATTAGCAAGAGTCATCTTGCCTCTGCCGTTTCTATTGTTGTCTTTCCATTCCCCGTTATATACTGCGCCGTCCGTCCAGATAAATGTTCCGTTGCCGGCATATACTCCGTCTTTAAATTCTCCCTCGTATGAATTTCCGTTAGCAAGAGTCATCTTGCCTCTGCCGTTTCTCTTGTCGTCTTTCCATTCACCGTTATATACAGTACCGTCAGGATAGGTCATTTTCCCTTTGCCGTTAATTCTTCCGTCTTTAAATTCGCCCTCATATACAGTGCCATTGGATAAGATCGTTTTACCTTTGCCGTTTTTCTTGTCGTCTTTCCATTCACCGTTATATACAGTACCGTCAGGATAGGTCATCTTCCCTTTGCCGTTTCTCTTGCTGTTCAGCCATTCGCCGTCATATACAGTACCGTTAGCAAAAGTCATCTTTCCTTTGCCGTTTCTCTCGCTGTTCTGCCATTCGCCGTCATATACAGTACCGTCGGGATAGGTCATTTTCCCTTTGTCGTTAATTCTTCCGTCTTTAAATTCGCCCTCATATACAGTGCCATTGGATAAGATCGTTTTACCTTTGCCGTTTTTCTTGTCGTCTTTCCATTCACCGTTATATACAGTACCGTCAGGATAGGTCATCTTCCCTTTGCCGTTTCTCTTGCTGTTCAGCCATTCGCCGTCATATACAGTACCGTTAGCAAAAGTCATCTTTCCTTTGCCGTTTTTCTTGCTGTTCTGCCATTCGCCGTTATATACAGTACCGTCGGGATAGGTAATTTTCCCCCTGCCGTTATATTTTCCGTCTTTAAATTCACCCTCATACACAGCGCCGTTCGCCAAAGTCATTTTTCCTTTGCCGTTTCTCATTCCGTTTTCAGTTTCGCCCTCGTATACATTTCCGCTCTGATACGTTATTTTTTCAACTTTACGTTTATGGTTATCTTCGTGTACTTTGCCGACTGCAGCGGAAAACCCGAATTCTTTGTTATGGTAAACAGCCGGGGTATTGTCATTTTCGATGTTGCTCGGGTAATGGTAGAAATTATTCCGAACAGGCGTTACTCTTGCAACGGCTTTATACAGTTTTTCAAACTGAAGATCATTCTTGCTGTAATCGGCAGTTATCCAATGAGAATTTGACAGATAATATTCAAACACGCCCTCAAGCTCGGTATCATCTATCTTATAAGGAATAACGACAACGCCTTTTCTATCGGCAATGTCTATCTCTTTCGGGACCTGTGTGGACAAAGCGCTGTTCTTGCTGAATATAACAATAAAGGCCTTGGAGCAGGTGATCGCCGTGTTTATTTCCGCCGCCCAAAGCACTCCGCCGACAATATCCCTCGGCGCTATCCAGCACTGCAGTCCTTTTCCCTCCAGAAACTCGCAGACTTTATCCGCTATTTCCTTGTCCTTTGAACTGTAGCTTATAAATACGTCCGCCATAATAAACTGTTCCTTTCTCGAATAATAGCCGTTATTATCCGATGCTTAGGTAAAATCGTTCTGAGTTTTCCCGCAGAATTTCATGTTATAAATCTAATTTATATTGTACAATATTATAGAGTAAATTTCAAGTGGATTTCTCCCATTTCGTCATTTTTAAGAATTACAACATAAAAAATATCCGTCCTCGCAAAAGGACGGATATTTGAATTTTTGATAATTTTTTTGTAAAATAAATTATCTCTTCGAGAACTGCGGAGCGCGTCTTGCCGCTTTGAGTCCGTACTTCTTTCTTTCTTTCATTCTCGGATCGCGAGTGAGGAAGCCCGCTTTCTTGAGAACGGGGCGAAGCTCGTCGCTGTACTGGAGAAGCGCTCTCGAAAGCCCGTGACGGATAGCGCCCGCCTGACCTGTAACACCGCCGCCCGCAACAGTGCAGACGATATCAAATTTTCCAACGGTGTCAGTAAGCGTCAGGGGCTGGCGAACTATGAGCTTTAATGTGTCAAGACCGAAATAGTCGTCGATGTCTCTGTTGTTTATAGTGATCTTGCCGCTTCCGATATAAACTCTTACGCGCGCAACAGAGTGCTTTCTTCTGCCCGTTCCGTAGTAATAAGGTTTAGATTCGTACATTCAAAAGCCCTCCCTTAAAATTTGTACTCAACGGGCTTCTGGGCCGCGTTGTTGTGCTCTGCGCCCGCATAGCAGCGAAGTCTCGTCAGAGCCTTTCTTCCGATAGTAGTATCGGGAACCATTCCGTTTACCGCAAGCGTCATAGCCTTGCAGGGGTTTGTTTTCATGAGCTTGTCATAGCTTACCTCTTTGAGGTGGCCGATATAGCCCGTGTGCCATCTGTAGAACTTTTTCTCGAGCTTCTTTCCTGTGAGGACCGCTTTTGCGCAGTTTACTATAATAACATGATCGCCGCAGTCGCAGTGAGGAGCGAAAGTCGGTTTGTGCTTTCCTCTGAGCAGATGAGCAGCAGTAGCCGCAACTCTTCCGAGCGGCTTGTCGGCAGCGTCGAGAATGTACCAGCTGCGCTCAACTGTCTTTGCATTAGGCATATAAGTTGACATTTATTTTCCTCCTGTAAAGATTTTTTAAATTTTATTTGCAACATTTGTTATTATAGCGCCTTTTTATCCGTTTGTCAAGTAGTTTTTCACGCAATTTTAAAATATATCGTGTTTTCTTTATGTTTCTCTTTATTTCTCTCTGTTTTTCTCAATTTCTCTTAATTCATTTCAATTTTCTGCAATATTATGATATAGTGAGTATATTATTGAAATTCAAAGAATTAGTTAGATTTAGCGTGTTATTTTTAATTTTTGACAATATCAGGCGTTGACAAAATAAAATAACAGTGCTAAAATAAAATCAAACATTTGAACAGATGTTCAAATGAACAAACTTTTGAGGAAAACTTTATGAAGAACGAGATTATCAATGAACTTCCGTCATGTGAGCTTATACATGCCCACCCAACGGAAATTGAAACTATCCGCAATAAAATGCCCGACGACGACACGCTTATCGACCTCGCGGAGCTGTTTAAGGTATTCGGCGACAGCACGCGCATAAAAATATTGAGCGCGCTCTCGGAAAAAGAACTTTGCGTCTGCGACCTTTCGACCGCGGTCGGAATGTCAAGCAGCGCGGTTTCACATCAGCTGAAGATACTGAAAAATGCCGAGCTTGTCAGCTTTCGGCGCGACGGAAAAACAGTGTTCTACTTTCTCGCAGACGACCATGTAAACACCATTTTAAAGCAAGGACTTGAACACGTCAACGAATAAAGGGGCGTATGATATGAATTTCTGGGACAATATCGCAGGATTTTACGACTTAGCCGAGGCTGTAAACGGCAAAGTCTACAGTCAGATGCTCTCGATAACGGCGCGGATCGTGCCGAAAGGCGCTAAGGTCCTTGACTGCGCGGCAGGAACAGGCGCGTTGTCGTTTGCGGCGGCTAAAAAAGCAAAGAGCGTTCTCTGCACTGACTTGTCCGAAAATATGCTCAAAACAGCGAAATTAAAGGCAAAAGCAAGAAATGTCAAAAACGTTTCATTTGACGTAAGGAATATTTTTGGCATTAAAGACCTAGATGATACTTATGATATAGTTATTGCGGGAAATGTGCTTCATCTTCTTGAAAATCCCGAAGTCGCGGTAAAAGAAATGTACAGGGTATTAAAGCCGAACGGAAAACTGCTTTTGCCGACATTTACTACTAAGGGCAAGGGGAAAACGCTTTTAAAGCTGTATAAACTCATAGGCTTTAAACCTGCCGCGGAGTATTCTCCCGATGAATTTAAAACAATGCTTAAAAACTGCGGTTACGGCAGGGTAAGAACAAAACTTATCGACGGGCTTGTTCCCTGCTGTTATGCGGTTATTGTAAAAGAGTAATTTTTTGAGAAAGGAATTTGCACCATGAAAAAGACATTTAAGCTCATTGACCTTGACTGCGCTAACTGCGCGGCAAAAATGGAAACGGCAATAAAGAAGATCGACGGCGTAAATAACGCCACCGTCAGCTTTATGACGCAGAAAATGACGATAGAAGCCGACGACGGCAAGTTTGACGAGGTTTTGAAAAAGGCTGTCGAGTGCATTAAAAAAGTTGAGCCCGACTGTACGGTCGTATTAAAATGAGCAGAAAACAGAAAAAACTGCTGACAAGGATAATCATTTCGGCAGTTTTATTCGCGGGCGGATTGTTATTGCCGCATGGCTGTGAAACATTCTCGGTGATATGGTTCATAAGGCTCGGAGTTTTCCTCGCGGCGTATTTCACTGCGGGCTGGGACGTTTTGTGGAAAGCAGTCAGAAACATAGCCCACGGACAGGTATTTGACGAAAACTTTCTTATGGCTATTGCTTCGATCGGCGCAATGATAATCGGAGAGTATTCCGAGGGTGCGGCGGTTATGATATTCTACCAGGTGGGAGAATTGTTCCAAGGGCTTGCCGTGGGTAAATCGCGAAAGTCTATCTCCGATATGATGGACATAAATCCCGAAAGCGCAAATGTTGAGCGAAACGGCGAAGTTATCGAAGTTGAGCCGGACGAAGTTGAAGTTGGAGAAACCATTGTCATAAAGCCCGGAGAGAAAGTGCCGCTGGACGGCGTTGTTATTTTCGGTTCAAGCGGGCTGAACACCGCCGCTCTGACGGGCGAGAGCGCTCTAAGAGATGTGACCGAGGGCGACGAGATCTTCAGCGGTTCGGTCAATACAAACGGACTTCTGAAAGTGAGAGTTACAAAGCCCTACAGCGATTCAACAGTGACGAAAATTCTCGAGCTTGTGGAAAATTCCTCGGAGAACAAAGCCAAGACCGAGAGCTTTATAACGCGCTTTGCGAGGGTGTATACGCCGATCGTGGTTATTTCGGCGGTATTGCTTGCGGTTATTCCTCCGCTGTTTATGGGGAATTGGAGCGATTGGATATACAGGGCGCTTACGTTTTTGGTGGTGAGCTGTCCATGTGCGCTGGTAATTTCCGTTCCGCTGTCATATTTCGGCGGGATAGGCGCGGCGGCGAGACACGGCATAATGATAAAAGGCGCAAACTATCTCGAGGGACTTGCAAAAGCGAAGATATTTGTTTTTGACAAGACGGGCACTCTGACAAAAGGGAGCTTTTCGGTTTCGGAAATTAAGCCCGACAGGAGTTTGGGATTGTCGGAAAGTGAACTGCTGAACTTATGCGCGGCGGCTGAAAGGATATCCAACCACCCTATAGCGAAGTCAATTGTAAACGCCGCGGAAAGTGAAAATATACCGAAAGCCGAAAGCGCGGAAGAGATAGCAGGCTTCGGCGTAAGGGCTATTATAAACGGAAAAGAGATACTCGCGGGCAATGCGCGGTTTATGAAAAAAGAGGGTATCTTCAAAGAAGAACCCAGCTCTTCGGGTACGGTCGTTTTCTGCGCCTGCGGCGGGAAGTATGCGGGGAGCATAACAGTTTCTGATACGCCGAAAGATAACGCGAAAAAAGCGCTTTCGGAGCTTGACGCGAGAAAGATAATGCTTACGGGCGACAGAAAAGAAGCCGCCGAGGATATTGCGCGGAAGCTAGGGATAGATGAGGTGAGAGCGCAGCTTTTGCCCGACGGAAAAGTAAAGGCTGTAGAGGAGATATTTGCAGACAAGCCGAAAGACAGCGCGCTTGTTTTTGTGGGTGACGGAATGAACGACGCGCCGTCGCTTGCGAGAGCGGACATAGGGATAGCAATGGGTGCGCTCGGCTCTGACGCGGCGATCGAGGCGGCGGACGTTGTGCTTATGAACGATAATATGAACTGTATTCCGCTTTCGGTGAAGATAGCAACAAAGACGCGCAGGATAGTAACGGAGAACATTGTTTTCGCACTTGCGGTCAAGGTTGGAGTTCTGGTGCTGTCGGCGCTGGGATTTGCGAATATGTGGGCGGCAGTGTTCGCGGACGTGGGCGTTTCGGTCATTGCGATATTGAATGCCATGAGGATGATTAGGAGCTAGAGGTTAGTAACGCAAGGGGGAAACCTTTTGAAAAAGGTTTCCCCCTTGAACCCCTTTCCAAAACTTTTACTTGCCGCCGCTGACGCGGCGGACGATAACCAAACAGCGCTTACGTTTAGAAGTAAGTGGTAAGAAACTGTTTTGAGCGGGAAAGCACTTTAAATTTAAAACCACCTGACGAGCGGGCACACGAAAGTTTTTTTGAAAAGGGAGTTCTGCTAGAGGCAAGAAGCTAGAAGCAAGAGGGAAGAAGATGTTCCGAGCGGGGGAAGCACTTTTCCGTTCAAACCGCCTCACGAGCGGGCGCACGAAAGTTTTTTGAAAGGGAGTTTGAGGGAAAACTTTTTTTCAAAAAAGTTTTCCCTCAATAACGCGTTAGCAAAAGCGCATCAGGTTAAATGCCTGCGGCATTGAACCTGGGGTGTGGGGAAAACAAGAGTTTTCCCCACATTTTCAAATTTAAAACGTGAGTTTTAAATTTGAAAATCATGAAACAACATTTGAGCGTAAAACAACCTACAGTATGAAAAAACTTTTGAACGGGAAAGAAGTTCGCTAAGGTTATCAAAAGTGATAAACGAGCGAACTTTGTCGCGGATGCGCGCGTTTTTAGAAGTCGGGCAAAAGTTGAGGGGAAACTTTTTTAAAGGTTTCCCCTGTTTTATGCTGTGATGTGTGTTTGAGCTTATCTGCTTCTTGCTTTCTTCTTTGCAAGAACTACCGTAAGGCAACCAGACAGCGCGATAAGTACAGCTATTGCCGACATATCAAAGCCTGTTTCGGGTGACTTTCCGGGATCTTGCTCGGGATCTTTTTCAGGCTCTTGCTCGGGCAATACCGCGCGTATCTTCGTTTCGTAATCTGCGCCGATCTTTGCGATTTCGTCATAGAGCGCCGCTACAGCGTCCATGTCGCTTATAAAGGCGAACTCGGTTTCTACGCCGAGCAGAGCGTTTTCAGCCTCTTCCTGTAGCTTTTCGATAGCCGCCGTAAGCTCGCTAAGATCTGTTCCGTCTTTCTCTTCAAGAGCCTTTATGGCTTCTGTAGTTTCGTCTGCCGCCGAATTTATGCCATACATTGCGTTTGACTGGAACAAAGCGAATATTGTTGAGTCATACATATCCTGGAGTTTTTCGCCGTAATAATTCATCTTTTCAACTTCGTCGTCTGTTCCGACCGCCAATTTCATTCCTACACTTGCTATCGCTGTTGCAAACTTGAGATAATTTCTTAATTCTTCGAACTGTTCCTGGTTTATATAAGTACACTTCGGGCCAAATTCTTTTATTGCCGCGTCATATTCTTCGAGCGCATACTTATCTACCCACAAGAACACGTCCTTGCGCCAGAGATCGTCTGATTTACCCTCGATCTCGCCCAAAAGCTCGTCTGTTTTCTCCCAATTTAAAACGTCGTTTTCGGCTATTATCTTTTGAACAGCGGCGTAGTTATCCTCTATCAGCTTCAAAACTTCCGCTTTCTCTTCTTCCGTTACATAGTCGAGTTCTTCTACGGTTGCTTTTGCGTTTCTTACAATGCTGGTCGCAAGCGGCTTTGTATAAGCGAGATTTACAGTACCCTCGTACTTCTTGATGTTCTTTTTTATCTCGTCCTTTGTCTTTGTCGCAATTTCATCTCTTACAGACTTTATAGCTTCATCAAGATCTTTCTTATACTGAACTCTTTCTTCATCGGTGAGCATTGTAAAGTTCTCGATATCATCTGTATAGCTCTTTTCTACTCCAACAAGAAATGCTTCGAGGTATTCTGCGGAAACATCAGTTCTGAAATTATCCACTACTTCGATATACGCGTCCATGACCTCAACCGCAATATTGCCCTTTACTACCGTATCCTCATCATCAAGAGCGTCTACAGCCTTTTCCGCATCAGCCTTAAGAGCCTCTACAGCCGTCTTCATGTCGCTGCGGTCCTTGCCGTCTATCTCTTCGGCTTCTTTAATTATGTCGGTTACATTCTGTGTGACCTCGGAGATTCTTGCTTTTGCACAAAGCGTGTTGAGTTCTGCCCATTCGCTAAGTATACCGTTTATGGTATCGTCATACAGTTTTACCTGTTCATCAATATCCGTCAAAGTTTCATACTCTTTGAGCAAATCGTCGAGCTTTGTGATTATGTCATTCAGCACTTCTTCGGTCTTGCCCTCGGGCGCATACTCAAACCACTCGGGGTTGTCGTCTACGGCTTTTTGGAAATAGTCCTTATACTCCGTAACTTCGTCTTTAACCATGTCCTTGTTTGCATCAACAATGGTTTTGTCTATTTCATCAAACGCCGAGTCAAGTATTTCGAAAGATTTGTCAATGATTTCTTCCTCTTGTAAATTTTTGATATTTTCCAATGCATCGCGCTCGATATCCTTGAGCTTCTTTATCAATGCGTCCGCTTCTTCCCTTGTCATAGTGCCATCATTTACATTATCCTCGGTCTCGGCTTTGTAATATTCTACTACGTTATTCAAAGCCGCTACTTCGTACATTATTTCGGCGCCGTCTACAAACTCATCATAAAGCTCGCCTATTTCCTCATAAGTATCAAGACCGTCAAGAATTTTTATAGCGGCATCTCTGAGTTTCTCCGTACGGGTTATTGCCAGCTCTTTTACATCTGCTTCGCAATAAGTGAGATATTTGTTTATATCGCTTATATTGCGCTCGGCATAATCCTCTATATGCTGAGCAACTTCCGCTTTGTAGTCGTCTAAGCCGAGAGCGGTAAAGCTGAACTCATAATAGCCCGCTTTGGTATAGGCTGTGCCTGTGCCCGAATAGTTGTTTACATAAACAGGACTGTACTCGTCAGTCGTTTCTCTGAGCCAGATGACGTGCGCGCCTTTTTCAAGCTCAATTTCTATTTCGCCGTCTCCATTTGTCGTTACCGTAATGCCGTCCTCGCCGTCAATGCTTATCGTAACGTTGGTATCTGCAACAGCAGCTCCGTCCGCAAGCACGGGGATAGTAACCGTATAGGTTTCGGGAGACTTGTCGTTTGCAATGATTATGCGAGGCTCGGTAATCTCATAGGTGAGTCTGCCGCTTTTCAGGTTAGCCAGAATGTAGTCCATAACTATCTGGTCTTCGCCGCCAAGCTCGCCGACCTTTGTTCCGTCTTTAATGCCGTTAAATGTTCCGACATAGTTGTTTGTGGCAAGGAGGAGCTTTGTCTCGTTGTCATTGAGACCGAGATTCGTTCCGTCAGCAAGCGTTATGGCTGTGACCTTTTTGCCTGCCTCTCCTGCGGGATCATAAGAATAGCTAAAGCCGCCCGCCTGTAAAAAGCTGCCGCTTACGCTTTCTCTTACGAGCATACCCGTTTCGTCCTGTCCTGTCATTGTAAGCCCTTTTTCAAGCGCCGTGCGGAGCATTTGGGGAGTAACTTCGTATACCTCTACCATATTTCCGTGGTTAAAGGCATTCAGAACATCGCCGCGCGTTACTGTTCCCGCGGGAAGCGTCTGACCTATGCCGCCGCCGTTTTCAACTGCAATAACGGGAAGATCAATTCCGTTGTTCTCTGCAAATTCTCTTGCATATTCTGCAAAAGCGTCGGTAACGAAATCGCCGTAGGGAGTTTCAACTATACGCGACTCTACATAGTTCCAGCAGATATAACCGCCCCAGAGAGGAATGTCGTTTACACAGAGCTTTTCGCCGAGAATTTTATTCTGCTCGGACTGAATGTCGGAAAGCACCTTTTCTACTGCGGCTTTCTTTGCTGTGCCGTTTTCATTGAGGGGATATTTGTCTGTATCAGCCTGGTTGAGCACATCGCAAGTAGCGGAAGCGCCGTTTGCGCCAAAGGTAATTTCAACCATTCCGATGCTTGCAAACTGTGTTCCTGTCTGAACAACAGGGATAGAAACGCCGTTTTTTGTATATGTACTTTGTTCTACTGTGTGGCTGTGACCGTCGATCACTGCCGTTATTTCTTTAAGTTCATCTTCCGAAAGACCGTCGAGCAGATCTTTGCTCGTGCAGCTTACTGCAGCCTCGCTGTCGCCGAGGTGGGTGATAAGAACGATAGCGTCGGTCTTATCTTTCAGCTTCGCTATCTCGTCTTTCGCCGCTTGTATCTCGTCGCCGAAAGTAACGCCGCTGAGTTTCGCGGGGTTTGTAGAAGTCGCGGTGTTCTTTGTGGTAATGCCGACAAAGCCTATCTTCTTGCCGCCCGCTTCTATAACAGCGCTGCTTTCAAGAAGCGTCTTCCCGTCTTTCATAACGTTTGCGCTGAGTATCGGGAACTCTGCCGCTTCTTCGAGCTTTTTGAGCTGATCCGTTCCGAAATCGAACTCATGGTTTCCCGCCGCCATAACGTCATAGCCTGCGGCGTTCATCATTTCAATAACGTCCTCGCCCTGTGAAATTGTCGCAAAGGACGCTCCCTGTACTGCGTCGCCCGCGTCTACCAGAAGCGAGTTTGTTGTCGACGCTTTCATTGCGGCAGCCTGCGCCATACCTATGGTTTTTGTTTCGTCATTTTCGGCAACAACGCCGTGAATGTCGTTTGTCGTAAAAATAGTGACCGTTTCGGCATCAGCCGCGAATGCCCCCGCAGGAAGCAGTGAAAATACCATTGCCACGGACACCAGTATCGACAATACTTTTTCTTTCAGTTTCATACTTTCTCCTTTTTTTCATGATGAAATTCGCGCGTTGAAATTAAAAACGTGCATTTTCCCTGCAAAGGAAACTACTGCCTGCCTCACCACCTTACATCGAATTTACAATTGCATTATACCACAAACTGTTTAATTTTACAATAAGCAATCATAAAATTACATATTTTTCATAATTTCGCTGAGAAGATCCTGTACTTTGTCGAAAATGTTCCCGCCCGCGACTTTGTCGAGGTCGTCGTCCGAAAGCTCGCCGCTTGCGTTTAGCTCGGCGAAAAGCTCCTTTGCCTTTTCCTCGTCAAGTTCAATTCCGCTTTCTTTTGCAAGAGCAAGGATTTCATCGGCGGACTTTGCTTCTTTGAGCTTGGAAATAAATTCTTCTTTGTTCATTTGTTTAAGCTCCTTTCAAGAGTTAATCCTTTGGGTGGTCTTTGCGATACTGCTCCATGGCTTTTAAAAAACTGCCCACGATCTCGTCACGGCTTATAACGACACCATACTCCTCGCCGCCCGCGACTTTATCAAGCTCTTCATCGGACAGCTTCGCCGTTTTTATTTAACTCTTCTTTGTCCATAATACCTCCGTTTTTGGAGCCTGCTTCGGATATGTGCTATCCGAAGCAGACACCGAGAATGTGAGCCTATTACCTGCCGAATAAGCTGCCTACCCAATGCTTTATCGTGTCAACTATTCCGCCGCCCGCTACTGCTTCAAGCTCGTCGTCGGAAAGCTCGCCGGTCTGGTTGCTTATCATTTTAAACAACTCCTCAGCCTTGTCGTCAGCAAGCTCCAGCCCGCATTCTTTTGCGATAGCCTTTATTTCGTCCACCGACTTCGCGTCCTTGACCTTGTTTACAAATTCTTCCATAGCAACTTCTCCTTTTAAAATTTATTTGAAACGCACCTGCGTGGTTTCACCCATTTAAGTTATACAACCAAAAAACCTGTTTACCGATACACTTCGCTTTCATATTCTCATTTTCGGACAGGAAAGCTCCTGCTCCGCGCCGCCCGAAACTTTTATCCCCGCAGATTTTAACTCGTTTATAAACGCCTCGGAGAGCGCGTTTCCCGCAAAATCCTGCATAATATTCATAAAGAACTTTCCGTTTAATGCATTAGCTTCTACAATTACATGACTTCCCGACGGATCAACGTATGTTCTCACAGACTTTATATAAGGCTCAAGAGCACCAAGGGTATTCATTCTAACATAGCTTAAAGTAAGATTTACCAGCCTTAAATTCTCCTTAGAAGCCCCTCTGAAAGCCTCGCGTATCTTTTCGAGATCGCCCAGGGCAAGTATCTTCCTTTCGTTGTAAAGTTTCCTTTGCAATGCGCTTTGCATATATTCGTCTGTGGACTGATACGCCGCCATCTGACGGCATATACCGTTCAGCTTTTCGGAAGTCAGCCCTCGCATTTCGTCCGTATAGTTGAGGGCGATAACGCCTG
Organism: uncultured Clostridia bacterium; assembly: GCA_947627205.1. Classification (GTDB taxonomy): domain Bacteria; phylum Bacillota; class Clostridia; order Oscillospirales; family Ruminococcaceae; genus CAG-115. The sequence goes on from CANQVE010000019.1 coordinate 22,584, forward strand.
TGATGTTGTTATGTGCAAGGGGCTTTTTCAAAAACGCGCGGTAGTTTTTCATAAGAACTATTCTGAACGGCGCGTCAAATTTTTCGCAAAGCCCGAATGTTGCTTTCGCGAACATATTTGCGAGCATAATTGCGGGAGTAGAGCCGTTTTTCTTGCAATAGTCCACAAACTCGGCTTCCGAAAACTCTATTTCAAAAACGGTCTGACTGCCTGTGTCTATATCCATTATCTTGTCCCATGTTACCGCAGAGGGCATATCGGGCTTTTTCGCACTGTCCTGCTGTTCATCGGAAGTTTCAATATCAAGATAGGGATCTCTTCTCTCCTCGTCCGATACGGGCATTTCTGCCGTGCGGATATTGTCTGAGGGGAGAGAGGTCTTATATTCTTCGGTTATGTAATAATAGAGCGTTGTTTTTATAAACTCCATAATTCCCGTAGCGTCGGTTATGGAATGTATCATGTCGAAATAAACCGTATCTCCGAAATAGTTTACGGCGAGGGCATGAAAGTTTGATTCTTCGGAAAGAAGCGTAACAGGCTCGGAGCTGTTTGTAATAACGATAGGCTCGTCATTCGGAACGACCGAATGTAAAACCTCGTCTTTTAAAACAAATTTCACCGAAAAGTAATCATAACGTTTTACTGCAATATCCAAGGCTTTTCTCAAAGCCGTTTCATCTACCGCATCGATAAGTTTTACGGCTATTCTTACGGTGTGCCGGCAGTTGTTTGTTGAGCGATAAAAGCCCGATATTCCCGAGGGGTTGTTTTTCATTTCAGTTTATCCTTTCTATTGTCTAATGTAATATTATCTATTTAAAAAGCCCTGTTATTTCTAACAGCTTTCTCAGCTTTTTAATGGCATTGTATTGCAGAAATCGGACGTTCGCATAGCTAAGTCCTAACTTTTCGGCAGTCTCTTTTGCGGAATAACCGCCGTAAAACCGAAGCACGATTATTTTCCGCTCGCGCTCGGGGAGCTGTTCGAGAGCATCGGCAAGGGCTTCGAGCGTTTCTTCGGAAAGCGGTTTTTCCTCCTGCGATAAAAGCTGAAGTTCATTGTCATCCGCTGAAAGCGGTGTTTTTTCAAGGCTTCTGTAGTAGTCAATGACGGCGTTTCGCGTTATGGCGTAGAGCCAGGTGCTTATAGACGCCTTTTCGGGATCATAGTCTTTTAAAGCCGATATGGCGTTTAAAAACACCTGCTGTACGATATCCGCGCGGTCGTGTTCGTTTCTGACATGAGAACGTATGTAGCGCTCGACCTTTTCGCGGTAGACATTATAGAGTTCTTCGGGAGTTATCTTCATTTCTTCGGACCGCTCCCCGGCTTTTTTATGTCCGTTTCGCCCGCGGCGTTTATATCAAGCTCGCTGTCCTCAAGCAGAGCACCGCCGTCTTCGCAGTCGGCTATAATTTTATCGAGGCGCTTGTTTGAGGCAAAACGCTGAAAGTCAAACAGCCTGCGAATTATATCTTCGGTCTTTTCCATCTACCCTCCATACGGCAGAGCCTGTTTTAAAGGCAACTGTTCTTTATCTTGCGTTTCACTTATTTATACGGAGAAAATTCTTTTTTGTTAGAGGCTTTCGAAAATTATTTAAAAAGCTGTCGTCTGACCTGCATACTCCGTATCGTCGAGTCGCTGGCGCGCGACAAGCTCCGCAAACTTTCCGTTCTTTTCGATTAGTTCATTATAAGAACCGTCCTCGACAATTTTCCCCTTTTCAAGGTATATTATCCTGTCGCATTGTTTAATGGTAGAGAGCCTGTGCGCTATGACAATTCTTGTGCATTTAAGCCTGTCGAGCGACTGTGAAACAGTTTTCTGGGTGATGTTGTCGAGGGCGCTAGTAGCTTCGTCAAACATAAGTATCTTCGGCTTCGGCGCAATAGCTCTTGCTATCATAAGGCGCTGGCGCTGACCGCCCGAAACTCCGCCGCTTCCCTCGGAAATGAGGGTGTTCATGCCCATAGGCATACGGCGAATGTCCTCGGCTATGCCCGAAAGCTCCGCCGCCTCCCATGCGTCATCTAAAGTGAGCCACGGTGCGGAAATGGTTATGTTTGAAAAGATGTCGCCCTGAAAGAGCTTTCCGTTCTGCATGACCGTTCCTATCCTGCGCCGAAGTGATTTAAGGTCAATGCCCGCTATATCCTTTCCGTCGTAATAAATTGCACCTTTCTGCGGCGTTTCAAATCCCAGCATAAGCCTCATGAGCGTGGATTTTCCGCAGCCCGTCGTGCCGACTATCGCCACATATTGTCCGGGGCGTATCTTCAGCGACAAGTCGTCCACAACGTTCGGCATATTTTCGTTGTAGCGGAAAGAAACGTTATTTAGCTCTATTCCGCCCGAAAGACGCGTTATGACCTGCTTGCCCTCGGAAACTTCGGGGACTGCCTCTAAAATAGGCTTTGAGAGATCGAGAACAGGCTTTATGTTCGCGGCGGTGAGAGCAATATCCGCGAGAGCTACAAATGCACCCGAAACAAGACCGTATGCGGTGTTGAACGCATAATAATCCGCGACCGAAACGCCGCTCGATACAGCCAGATAATACATAGCGAATGTTCCCGCAAGAGTTATAAAGGTCGTTATGACCTTATTGTATTTGATTATTGCGGGAGGGTTATAGGTGACTTTCGACTGTTCGGCATAGAGCTTTCCCCACCTCGCAAAAGCGCGTTTTTCCGCGCCCGAGAGCTTTATTTTCTGAACACCCGTAATTAGCGAATAGCTCATGCCGCTTTCCTTTGTGCAAAGTTCAAGCCTTTTCTTTGACACTTTCATCTGCGCCAATGCCGTAATCAACGAAACAACGACCGTTATTGCCACAACAATAAGCGCGGGAACGACCAGCGCGGGCGCAAAGTCAAATATCTGCGTTATGTAAATAAGCGAGAACACCGAAGTAAGTCCCGTGGATAAAACAGTGTCAACTATCATCGTGCAGAGCATATTTATATACTGCGTTCTTGTATAAAGGTCGCCCGAGCTGTAGTCTTTAAAGAACGCCGCAGGGAGCGAAAGAACTCTCGCCATTGCCGCCGCCTGGACTGTAACGTCCATCTTCGTCCTTATCCTCGCGATTATAAGGTTCTTTACCGCGCCGAAAAGCGCCGTCGATACCGTCAGGCAAAGCAAGAACACCGCTATTGAGCCGAGCAATGTCATATCTCCGCTTTCTACTACCGTTCCGAACAAAAGCTGATTTAATTTCGGAGCGAACATTCCTATAAGCGTTACAACAAGCGTCGCGACCGCCGCAAGCGCATAATCCGCGGGAGAAAGTATCTCGGCGATATATCTCATAAGCGAGCCTATCGTCATCTTTTTCAGCGGGAACGGCTTGTAAAAAGCGACGGCTTCTTTTTCAAAAAGGTCCTCGTTCTTTTTGGAAACTCTGACGCTCTTTCCCGTTTCAATATCAAGGAACGAATATCCCGAAAATCCCTTAGGAACAAGCGCTACTACCGTGCCGTCCGATTTTCTCACGCCGAGCATTGCGCCCATTGCGTCCTTATACCAGCCCTTTTCAAGCTCGACGGTTCTTCTCATTATGCCGTGCGGGCGCATGAGAAATTCGAGCCTCTCGTTCATGTCCTTTATTTCGTCGGGAACGTCACGCGTTTTAACATGATAAAACCTTAATATCTCGTCTATGGCGTCTTTTGCACGGCTCTGCTCGTCGCCGAGCGCGGCGGAAACGCGCGCGCCCGTAACTGCGTCGGAGATACCTAAAAACGCTTCTTCAAAGATGTTCTGGTCGTGTTCGTTGCGCTGTTTTATCTGTTCGTCAAACCAACCCATATATACACGCTCCTTTCTTTATTCATTGGAAACGAGCTGCGTATAGTAGCCGTTCTTTGCATATAATTCCTCATGAGTTCCGCGCTCAACGACTTTTCCGTGATCCATGACTATAATTTCGTCGCAGTCGCGTATAGTGGATAATCTGTGCGCAACGACAATGCAGGTTATCCCTCTGTCCTTTATCGAGCGCACAACGTCATATTCCGTCTTTGCGTCAAGCGCGCTCGTCGCCTCGTCAAGTATGATTATTGTAGGATCCTGGGCTAATACTCTCGCAATTTCAATGCGCTGGCGCTGACCGCCCGAAAAGTCTTTTCCGCCCTCGGTTATCATATAGCTGTAACCGCCGTCGCGCTTCATAATATCCTCGTGGAGCTGGGCGTCCTTTGCGGCAAGTATCATCTCAAAATCTTCTATGGAAGAATCCCACATCTTTATGTTGTTGCGGACAGTGTCCTCAAACAGGATTATGTCCTGGTCGACTACCGCGAGAGAACCCGTAAAGACGCTTCTGTCAATGTCTTTCATCGGCTTTCCGTCAAAGAGTATCTCTCCGCTCCAGGGCTGGTATAATCCCGAAATGAGCTTTGAAAGCGTGGATTTTCCGCACCCCGAGCCGCCGACGAATGCAACTCGGCTCCCAGGCTTCAATGAAAGGCTGAAGTTTTCAATAAGCGGTTCGCCGAGGCGAGAATATCCGAATGTAACGTTTTTCATTTCGAGCGCGCCCGAAAGTTTGTCATATTCCGCGTCTTCATTTATACCGCTCTCGTTTTCATAGTTTATGTCCGTAGGATATTCCATAACGTCCTCAATGCGCTCCATTTGCGTGCGCATTTCCTGGATAGTTTCACCCGCGGTTATGAGCGTCATTGCGGGCTGGGTAAATGCCGTCAGAAATCCCTGAAACGCCATGACCATGCCGACGGTAAATTGTCCGTTTATCGTAAAGAAAACGCCGAGGATAAGAACTATGGTGTTTGTAAGCCGGGTTACAAGACTCGGTACCATTCCGAGATATTCATTCAGCTTTGCGAATTTTATCTGCTGGGTATTTACGCTCGCCTGATATCCCGACCATTTTTCATAATAGCCGTTTTCCGCGCCGCTCGACTTTATTGTTTCTATCATCTCAATTCCCGCGACGGTAGAGCCTGCCAGCTTCGCCTCATCTCGCATCTGAACGCGCGTTATGTTTACGCGCTTTTTGGAAATAACGTGCGAAAGAATTAAATTCAGCACTATCGAAGCAACGCCTATGAGCGTTAAAAACCAGCTGTACTGTATCATTACCGCGAGATAGAAAATGAGCATTGCCGCGTTTAATACCAGCGGGGCAAACGTGTTTACAAAATTCTTCGCTATCTCGGAGTTTGCCCCCTGGCGCTGCTGGATATCGCCCGCCATGCGCTGGGAGAAAAACTCCATGGGCATTCTCAGTATCTTCCAGATAAAATTAGTGTCGCCGACAACGGCGAGCTTTCCCTCTATCTTGAACTTCGTTCTCGCCTCAACAAACGCTGTGATTATCTGTACCAACGACACCGCCGCTAAAATTCCCAGAAAAGGATAGAACCATTCGGGATCTTCTTTTGTCAGAAGTCTGTCAAGGAATATTCTCGAAAACGCGGGCTGTATAATTCCTATAAGAGAGGTTATAACGGTCGTCAGTACAACAAACGCCACCGCCGAGCCTGCTCCCGCAAGGCGCTTTGCGGCAAAAGACAGAACGCTTTTCGGCTTTCCGCCCGGCTCGAAACTTTCTGTCGGCTCAAACATAAGGCAAATGCCCGTAAAGCTCTTGTCGAAAGTTTCCATTGAAACGGCATAATTTCCGTTTGCAGGATCGTTTAATACCGCCTTGTTGCCTTTAAATCCGCAGAGAACGACAAAGTGGTTGAAATTCCAGTGAATGATACAGGGAAACTTTCCCTTTTCTTTCAGCTGTTCGGGCTCATAGCGATAGCCCTTTGCGGTCATTCCGTAGCTTCTCGCAGCTTTTAAAACGTTCTTTGCGCTAGAGCCGTCGCGAGACACGCCGCAGTCCGCGCGCACCTGTTCCAAAGGCACCCACTTTCCGTAATATGCAAGTATCATTGTAAGCGAAGCCGCTCCGCATTCGAGCGCTTCCATCTGCATAACTACAGGCACCTTAGCCACGCCGTTTGTTACGGGCTGTTTTATTTTCTTAGCGGACATCTCGCACCTCATTCAAACAAAAAGGATATAGGAGAAACGCTGTCGGTTATTACCGAAGCCTCATAAACGCCGTTCTGGAGCGCAGTGTCAAGCTCTACTGCATATACCCATTCTCCCGCAGTAAAGTTTCCGATATGCATTGCATATTCCGAAAAGCTCCCGTCTGCCGAAACGGGCTCGGAGGGAACAGCTTTCACGGCATATTCTTTTTCGCCTATGCGTACTGTATCGCCCGCTTCGATTTTCGCAATGTCCGCTTCTTTTATATAGCAGACGGTCTTTTCCGTATCGGAAACAACTACGGTATTTACCTTTGTTTCGAGCTTTCCGACAATTCCCCAGACAATAAAGCCTGCAAGCAGAACAATTATCGCCGCGAGAGTAAGCCAGATACCGGGGTTTGTGACCTTTATGTAATCATTGAGCTGTTCGGGAGACGATACCCTTTCCATGCTTTTTTCTCTGAAAATAGAAGCCATATTGTTTCCTCCTGTGTTCAGTGCGATTTTTTGGAAGCTATGCGCTTTAGTTTAATTTGGGCTTAACGCTTCTCATTCCGCATATTACAAGCGCCGCACCGTATGCCGCAGTTAATGCTCCCGCGACAGAGTAGCTTATTACCCACGGGAGATTGAAGCCTATCTGCGCATTCAAAATAAAGCTGGAGATGATGAACATATAGAACATTCCCGGGATAAGCGCCATTATAAACGGCTTTTTGTTCTTTATCATATACATTGTTATCATGCCGAAAGCAAATACCGCAATTGTCTGATTTGCCCATGCGAAATAACGCCAAAGCACCTCGAAGCCGTCGGAGTTTATCTTTGCGAAAATAAGCAACCCTGCAACCAACGCAAATATAACGAGAGACACCGCGAGCCTCTTTGACTTTTTCGTCTGGTCAATTTTCAGCGCGTCGGAAATTATAAGCCTCAGCGAGCGAAGCGCCGTATCGCCCGAGGTTATGGGAAGAACGATTATTCCTATAACCGCGATTATACCGCCTATGTTTCCGAGAAGATCGTTTGCTATTATGCCTACTACGGCGGTCGTACTTGTGTCGGCATTTGCAAGACCGAGATTTATAACGCCCATTGCCGCGGCAGCCCATATCATGGCTATAAATCCCTCTGCCAGCATCATGTTATAAAACGTCATTCTGCCCTCTTTTTCGCTTTTCATTGTACGCGAAACAAGGGTAGCCTGTGTAGAATGAAATCCCGAAACAATTCCGCAGGCAACCGTTACAAAGAACACGGGGATAAAATGAAGTCCTTTCGGGTGTACGCCGATAACTCCCGTTGTCCAGATATCGTCGAGCGGATAGCCTTTTATCAGAAGTCCCGCAAAAACGCCGACCGCCGATAAAATAAGAAGCGCGCCGAAAATCGGATAGACCTTTCCTATTATCTTGTCTATCGGGAAAAGCGTCGCCACGATGTAATAAACAAAAATTACTCCGTATACTATCCACAAAACGGGGTTTGTTACTCCGCTGTCGGCTTTAAGTATCTGCGATACAAACAGATCGCCGGGCGTATAGATAAAGACCGCTCCGACAAGAAGCATAAGCAGACATACAAAGATATTGTAAATGGGATATGTATATTTTCCGAGGTATTTTTTTATAAGCGCGGGCATCTGCGCGCCGTCCTCGCGGACAGATATCATTCCGCACATATAGTCGTGGAATGCTCCGCCGATTATACAGCCTATGGGAATTGTAATAAACGCTATAGGCCCGAAAAGTATGCCCTGGATAGGACCTAGGATAGGACCTGTTCCCGCTATGTTCAGAAGCTGAATGAGCGAGTTTTTCCACTTCTTCATCGGCACATAGTCCATTCCGTCATTCAGACGAACAGCGGGCGTTTCGCGGTCGTCAGGTCTGAATACCTTTTCGCAGACCTTTCCGTAAAGCGCGCCGCCTACCAGAAGAACAACCAGACCAATAATAAAAGTAACCATAATACTTCTGCACCTCCTGCGGAAATTTTTTATTTCCGCAAATTAAAAAAATTTATTTTATAGATTTCAGTCTATATTAAAAGTCCTGCTTCAGACTGTATATTATAGATTTTTTGTTATTTTAAGAATGTTCTGCCCGTCTTTATATTCGTATTCAACGCCGTCCATGCTCTTTTTTACCATGTATATCCCAAGACCGCCTATTTCCCTTTCCTCTGCGGAAAGAGCGGTGTCGGGATCGGTTTTTTTGAGCGGATCATAAGGAACGCCGTTGTCTATAAATGTGATAACGACCGAGAGCGGTTCTTCCGAAAGCTCAACTCTGACCGTTGCCGAACCGACATTTTTTTTATATGCATAGTGAGCGATATTCCCGAAAAGCTCGTCTATCGCTATATCTATCTGCATCTGCGACTTTATCGAACAGCCGTGTTCTTCGAGCTGTTCGTTTACAAAATCCGTAACAACGGGGATATTGTCTACTGTCGCGTCAATTGTCAGTTCTTTCATCTTTAAGCTCCATTCTGCTCTTGTATTCGAGGCACAGCATTGTTATATCGTCAAACTGCGGGGCTTCTCCTACAAATGCGTCAATATCCTCTTTTACCATCGGCAGAAGCTCTTCGGGAGAGCTGTCCTTGTTTTTGTTCAGCACTTCTCCGAGCCGTTCCATTCCGTATAATTCGTTTTGGGCATTTGTGGCTTCGGTCACTCCGTCGGTATACTGAAAGACCTTGTCGCCGACAGAAAGAGTTATGCTCCCCGCACGGTATTTCATGCCCTCCATTCCCGCAAGTACAAAGCCTGCTCTTATCTTCTGCGCTTCATAGCTTTCTCCCGCACGGCAGATAAACGGCATTTCGTGTCCTGCGTTTACATAATTAAATTCGCCCGTCACAAGGTCAAGCACGCCCTCAAACGCCGTTATAAACAAGCCCTCGCTGTTTGATTCGCAGAGCAGGCCGTTTACTTCGGTAAATACCTCTCCGAGACTTCTTCCCGGGCGGGTGTGGTCTTTTATCAGCGTTTTTCCTATCACCATAAACAGCGCCGCGGGAACGCCCTTTCCTGAAACGTCCGCCATTACTATCGCAAGGTGTCTTTCGTCTACCATAAAGAAATCGTAGAAATCTCCGCCAACTTCTTTTGCTGGCGTCATTGTCGCATAGATGTCAAATTCCTTTCGCTCGGGAAACGCGGGGAATATACACGGGAGCATTGATTTCTGGATATGCGCCGCAACGTCAAGTTCCGCGCCTATACGCTCTTTTTCGGCTGTTACACGGCTCAAGTCGTTTATGTACACATTAAGCTCTTTTACCATCTGCCCGAAACCGTCCGCAAGGTCGCCTACCTCGTCTCTTGTTTTAACGTCTACGGTAAATTCTTCGAGATCGTCCATGTGCCCGCTTACAAGCCCCGTTACGGCATTATGAAGTGTAAAGAGCGGGCGGATAAGTATTTTCTTTATGTAGATATAGTAAATGAGCGAAGATATAATAAGTATAACGAGCGTAACTATAAGCGTAATTATCGCTAAAACATCGCTGTTTTGGTTCATGCTTTCGGTGGACATACTTGCCGTGACATAAGCCACAATGTTGTTATTGCTGTCATAAACGGGAACGTATGCCTTGGCGAAGTTTTCCGTTATCAGAACGTTTTCGTCTATCGACGCGCCTTTAACGTCCGCCGCCTTTTTCATAAACTCCATTTCGCCCTCGGACAGCTCGACTGTATCGCCCGTCTTATAATTCTCCCCGTCGCTATCGCCCGCATACCATATATAAACGAGCTTATCGCCCTCGGGCTTTGCCACATACAGATATTTAAACCTCACTTCGTCTTTTACAGTCATAAGATAATCGGCAATTTCTTCATAATAGCCGTCTTTTTCGCCGGCTTTTCCGCTGTCGTAATACTGCGCGATACGGTCGCCGTCAATGACGTAGGAGGACATATAGGCGTTGTCATAGGTTATCCACGAATAATATGTGTACATAAATCCGCCGAAGATTATCATTATTACAGACAAAAGTGCGACTACCAATACTACCGCCATAATAACCAGACCAAGCAGCAGTTTTGGCTGTAAATTAAATCTTCGTTTCTTCATGTTTATAAATCTCCGTTATGCGGTTTAATTCCTTATTCTATCGTTAGAATGTCTATAAAACCCGTTATTTCAAATACTTCCATTATGGTGTCATTTACGTTTTTTATGGTCATACTGCCCTGCTTGTTCATGACTTTCTGCGCCGCAAGCAAAACGCGAAGCCCCGCCGAGGAAATATATTCAAGCCCCGCAAAATCAAACCTCAAGTCCGTTATGTCGTTTATAATGTGCTTCAGCTCGCCCTCAAGCTGGGGAGCGGTAGTCGTGTCGAGTCTTCCCTCAAGAGCAATATCAAGCTCCGAACCGTTCTGTTCTTTAGTTATCGTCATATTGACCTCCGTTATAATGTTTAAAATTCGGGATCTCCCGCTGTGAACGAAAAATGTTATTCTATATCATCATTCGTATGCATATTAAGCCTAATGCGCACCGTAAACAATTCCTTTTCCGCGTCAAATCTGAACGTTGCGCTTCCGCCGTATTTGCGCGCGGTATGCGCTATGCTCCGAAGCCCGTAGCCTCCGCCCTCTCTGCCGCTTATAAACGCCTCTGCGGGCAAAAATCCGCTTTCCGAGCGATAGCGTTTGTCGAGCGAAACTTCTTTGCAGGAGTTTGAAATTTCTATCGCAAAAGAGCCCTGTACTGTTCCGACGCGGATCTCCATAAGCCGCTCGCCCGGATATTTATCACAGGCGTTTATAGCGTTTTCCATGGTATTTCCAAACAGGACAGTCAAATCCGCAGGCTCTATCTTCAGCTCTTTGCATTCTGCGTTTACCTCGCAGGTTATGTTATGATCTCTCGCCATGCCGATATAATACTGTAAAAGCCCGTTTACAGTGAGGTCTTCGCAGTAGACCTCGTTGTCGCGCTTTACCGTTGTGTCTATGAGCTTTGAGAGATAGTCTTTCATTTCGTCGAGTTTGCCTCTATTCAGCATATCGGTGAGGGAATTATAGTGATGGCGCATATCGTGGCGCATACGGCGGGTGTTTTCCATGTCGTTTACTATGTTTTCATACTGTATCTGTCTTATTTCAATTGCGCGGAGCTGTTCTCCGTCGAGCTTTCGTCTTACAGACTCGCGGAATATAAGCCAATATATCAATATCTGATCTATCGTCAGGAATATCATCGGTATTAGGAAAAAATGGAACACTCCGTAGTTTCCCGCGGACGTTTCGCAATAAACCGTAATAACAAAATAAAGCAGAGTCGAAAATGTCGCGATGAAAAACTCGCGCTTCATGTTGTGCGGCTCTATAAGCTCGATGTATTCTTTAAGCGGGCGTATTACCGCCAGCAAAAGCATAGGCAGGAGCAGCGCCGTAACAGCCGAAAACAGTATCAAAAATCTGTCGGTATACGGGTATATCGTCGTATCTATCTGGTTTGGGAATATTATCGTATACATAACGTTTACCAGAATATAGACCGTAACGCCGTAAAACATTGCAATAAAAAATACCAGGAGCTTTTTTAATACCGCCTCTTTTACGAGCCAGATATACGCCGCGAGCATAAACAGAATCGCTGCAAGCATAAAAGAGTTTGAAATGTTTATGTGCAGAGGATATTTTTCCATATCTCTAAGGCACAGCACCGCCGAGAAAACCACCGCAAACAGCACGGAAATTATCATCATAACGACGAAAATTTTCTTTCTGCTAAAGCGGTATGCCTCCTGCGAAAATGGCAGGAATATAATAAAAACGCACGGCAAAAACTGTATAAGAAATCCCGCAGCGTTCTGTAAAATAGCGATCATTGTTTTCCATCTCCAACATTAAAGCCTTTGCGGCGCGAAAGCCTGTCAAAGACATAGTTGTCATAAGCCGCACGGATCGCGGCGCTCTGCCTGACGGCGATAGGGAGCTTTGTTCCGTCGCGCATAACGCAGATATCCGTTCTCATCTGCTCTATATGCTCCATATTTACGACTATGCCGCGGTTTATCTTCAAAAAATTGCCGTCGAGCCTATGTTCAAGCTCGCTCAAAGACAACCACACCTTTAGGCTTCTTCCGTCCGCCAGAATAACATTTACCGCATGATTTTCGTTTTCAAGCCTCGATATTTCGTCAAGAAACACCGTGTGCCTTTCGGAGCCTACAGAAAGCGTTATGCGCTCTCTGTTTTCCGAACGCAGCATATTCAGTCTCCTGAAAGAATCGGCAATGCCCTCGGTCGTGACGGGCTTTAAGATATAGTTCAAGGCATAGAGCGAAAAGGCGTCTATAGCGTGGTCGCGGCTTGTCGTAACAAAGACAATCCCCGTTTCGGGAGATATCTTTTTAAGCTCCTTTGCTATGTCGATCCCGTTTTCTTCGGGCATATAAATGTCCAGAAACACAATATCAAAGGGCGGCATATTTTTCGCAGCCGAAAGCAAAGAAGCGCCGTTTGAAAATTTTTCCGCATTTCGTGCTGCGTCCCAGCCGAACAGCGCTTTTTCAAAATGCTCCCGCTCATGCAGCTCATCGTCGCAAATTGCGATGCGCATAACTTTTCCTCCCGAGTTCGGCTAAGAAGATCGCCGAAGAATAAAGGCAGTTTTTATATCAAACGGGATAAAGTCCCTATCCCTGTTACAATGCAAATACTAAGCATATAATAACCATTCTGAGATTATTATAGCATAAAAGTGAATTTTTTTCAATACAACAGTTTTGACTTTTAAGAAGTCAAATATGACTTTTAAGAAATCGGAAATTTCGGCAGGTTGGCAGGAGACAGGGGACAGTATTCAGTAACAGCCGAAAGGCAGTTCTCTCATTTATCACTTTTGAATAGCCTTATCGCTCTTTTTCCCCCGCCCTACTGTAAATCCATTTTCAAGGTTGTTCCCCGCTCTACACCTCTTGGTAGGATTGCCGTTTCAAATGCAAGCATTTGAAACGGCAATGCGGGGAAAACTCTTGTTTTCCCCGCACCCTTTAGCGCTTGCTGACGCGTTTGCGGGGGCTTTGCCCCCGCGCCCCCACCAAAGGGCGCAATGCGCCCTTTGGAAACCCATATACCGCGCCTTACGGCGCGGTCGGATAGAATAAACGTTGTTCTCCGCTCAAAACTTATTCTTGCCTCTTGCTTCTAGCTTCCAGCCTCTAGCAAGTATACCTCATTCGGCGTAACGGGAAATTCCTTTGTAAATATCATCCAATCCGTAATGTCCGAAACCTCAAACTCCCGCTCGTCGCCCGTATGTATCCCGCTTACATCATAAGCCTCATGCGTGAGCTTAGCCGTGAACTTATCACCATTGACACCCACAAGCTCAAACCACACATGCTCCTTTTCTCCCGCTTTTCCGCCGTCCGTCTGCAGACCTATCTTTATAAGCACCTTGTTTTCCTTGTCCTCAAACGCTTTCCTCGCATAACCAAAACGCTCCTGCGCAAGCGCTTTCATCCGCTCCGTTTCCTCGTTGCTGAAAAAATAAACGGGATTGTTGGGGTACTTGTCGTTGTAAATTGAAACCTTGCTTAAAACGTCTTTCTTCATATCGTCCTCGGACTTGTACAAAAAGACAGGGCTTGTTTTTGAGTTATGAGCGTTCTCCCTGTCCTTTTCTCCGCCAAGTTCAAGTTTTTTATACTCGGAAAGCGCTTCCGTCCACGAACGGCAAATTGCCACAATCGGCGTATTCCCCTCCAGAAGTCCGATAAAAGCTACGTCCTTATGCGGATCGAAATCCTCGTTCATATCGAGAAGATATGAGCCGTATGCATTAAGAAGATTGTAGTGGTCGTTACAATGCTCCCTGTCCGAATCAAGAATTTCGATCTCTGTAAGCCCAAATCTGCACAGTCCGTGAGTATGGAGCCACACCGAATTTCCCGTGCCTGATACGCCCTGTATCGCAAACAAGTCCTGCGCGGCAGGAACAACTTTCGACTTTGCCGCGAGCTTTACCCATTTCGGATGCAGCACTCTTTCCGCGCTTTCGTCTATAAGCCCGATAAGGTCGGGAATTACCGCCACTGCAATTTTCAGCTGGATATGATAAAACTTTTTGGGATTTTTAGTAAAGCGCATTGAAAAGTTCATTGAAGAATTGGCATTTTTAAGTTTTTCGGTTTCCGCCTGCGTAAAATTGCGCATTGTATAAAGGTAGCTTTCGGGGAGCGAAAATCCTCCCGCATCAAAAACTCCCTCGTATTCTTCGCCGTCGTAATCAAAATTCACCATAAATGCATTGGACTTTTCGCTCTGCTTTGAGTGATTGACCTTAAAGCCGTCGATATTGTTTATCGCATTGACCACCTGCTCCATATCGGGGAGCTTGTTTTTGTTTTCGGGAATTATCATAAAGCAAGACAATGCTTCCCAATACCCGAGCGGCTGCTCCGTAAGCTGTTTCTTTTTTCCGAACATAATTACCTCCATAATTCTATAGCCATGTCCTGTGGTTTAATTGTAACATTTTTTCGGTAGGTTGTCAATACAGAAGTAAGAAGTTTAAATTAAAGCGTTGTTTGCTGAATTTTATGTATAATAGAAAAAAGGTTGACAATATTTTTAAATTATGGTACAATTTAATTGCGACATAATCTCATATTATTTCACATACAGCATACACTTTTACTGCGGTAAAAGTGTGGGCTCTGTTTTCGTATGCTGTTAGTGAATAAAGTATAACGAGATTGTGTCGCAGCAATCGGAGCTTGCGTTTTTACAGGTGCGCGGCTTCGGCTGCGCACTTTTTTATTGACAATTTAAGGAGGACAAGAAATGAAAAAAGCAAAATTATTATCGGCAATTTTAGCAACATCGCTTCTTCTGTCGGGGTGCGCGAACAGCACCGAAAATTCCTCGCAAAGCTCACAGCAGAATAGCGTTACAGACAATTCAAGCAGTTCTTCTCACAATAGTACATCTTCTTCAAGCTCAACTGAAAGTAGCTCGTCTGAAAGCAGTTCTTCCGAAATAACCGAAAGTTCTTCAAGTTCCGTTGTCAGCAGTTCCGAGGAAAGCAGTTCGGCTGAAACTTCTTCAAGCGCAGAGGCTTCAAGTTCTAAGCCTGCAAGTTCTTCAAGCAAGCTCGCTTCAAGTTCAAAATCTTCAAGTACATCAAGCTCGTCAAACAAATCTGCTTCAAGCTCCAAACCTGCAAGTTCTTCAAGCAAGTCTGTTTCAAGTTCTAAGTCAGCAAGTTCTTCAACGCCTGCAACTCCTCCTGCAAGCGGTACGGTGACAATTTTCGGGAAAGAATATGATATAGCAACTACAACAGGGTTTTATTGCTATTCCGTAGATGTTAACCGCGTTACATTTGATGATGCAGTAAAAATCGGCAAACTTGTAAATTTGACAACTATATATATTAGTGGTGTAGAAATTACAGATATAAGTCCATTTTCAAATCTTACCAAGCT
Source organism: uncultured Clostridia bacterium (assembly GCA_947627205.1). Taxonomy (GTDB): domain Bacteria; phylum Bacillota; class Clostridia; order Oscillospirales; family Ruminococcaceae; genus CAG-115. The sequence continues at coordinate 38,064 of CANQVE010000019.1, forward strand.
GGAAGAATTGTATTTGAGCAGTAGTCAAATAAGCAATATAAGTTCGCTTGCAAATCTTACTAATCTTACCACTTTGAGTTTGGATTATAATCAAATTAGCGATATAAGCCCTCTTGCAAATCTTACTAATCTGACATATTTGCATTTGAGCTATAATCAGATCAGAGATATAACTCCGCTTTCAAATCTTACTAAGTTGGATAATTTGATGTTGAATTATAATCAAATCAGTGATATAAGTCCGATTTCTAATCTTACTAAACTGAAATATTTGAATTTGAGCGATAATCAAATAAGCAATATAATTGCACTTGAAAATCTTGCCAATTTGGCGTGGTTAGGCTTGGGCAACAATCAAATCAGCAATATAAGTGCGCTTGCAGAGCTTACTAATCTGACGGAATATTTGGGATTGTATACTAATAAAATCAGCGATATAAGTGCGCTTAAAAATCTTACTAATCTGACAGATTTGAATTTGTCGAATAATCAAATCAGCGATATAAAGCCGATTTCAAATCTTACTAAGCTGACAAGTTTGGTTTTGAGCAATAATCAAATCGGCGATATAAGTCCTCTTGTAAATCTTACTGAACTGAAATATTTGAATTTAAGCGATAATCAAATAAGCAAAGAAGATATATATCAACTTAAAACTCATCTTCCGAATTGTTCTATAAGTTTTATATAATTATAAACACACCTGCCCTTTTAGGATAGGGCACTGCTTATAAAAAGAAGCAAGAGGTCAAAGCTAAAAACGAAAGATGTTAGCTTAATAAAAAGTATAAAAAAGAGAGAACCCGAAGATTCTCTCTTAATTTTTTGAGCTTGCGTGCTAATAATTTCCATATTTTCCCTTTTTTTCGTGGGAATTTTCGTGGGAAAAATTGTTGTTTTTTACTTGCTTTTGTTGCTGTTTTTGGCTCTACAATAAGCCATTTTGTGGCACGGGCAGAAGGACTTGAACCCTCGACATACGGTTTTGGAGACCGTCGTTCTACCAACTGAACTATACCCGTATATAAAATTTCGCTGAACACGAGGTTCAGCGATGGTGCGCCAACAGGGACTCGAACCCCGGACCGACCGGTTATGAGCCGGTTGCTCTAACCAACTGAGCTATTGGCGCAAATAGGGAAAACTCCCGTATAATGGTGACCCGTACCGGAATCGAACCGATGTTAACGGCGTGAGAGGCCGCTGTCTTAACCGCTTGACCAACGGGCCATATAAAGGTAAGGAATAGGAGATCCTATTCCTTACTTATGGTACAGCTTCAGGGACTCGAACCCTGGACCCACTGATTAAGAGTCAGTTGCTCTACCAACTGAGCTAAAGCTGCATAGTGTCGGCACCTATCTATCTTCCCGGGCAGTCGCCCGCCAAGTATTTTCGACGCAAACGAGCTTAACTTCTGTGTTCGGAATGGGAACAGGTGGGCCCTCGCCGCCATCGGCACCGACTAAATTCATTGAGCGGACGGTGAATTAA
>CANQVE010000020.1 GCA_947627205.1 uncultured Clostridia bacterium
TGCATAAGGTAGTGCGTTTCGCCGTCAAAGCGTTTGCAGATTATCCCCAAATATCCTATTTCGTTTTGGAGGATTATGGGTTGGGAGGAAACTATCTCATTATTCTCTGTTATCTGCAAGCCTTTTATCTGAAAAAAACTTCTGTTTTGATTGCGAATTTCTCCGATTTCGGTGTCATAAAGCCATTGGGTACATTGATCAAGAAAGATCTTATTCAAAGAGACGCTAATCGTTTTATTTTTATCCACAATTCTTTCAAGAAGATATTCTGTTTTATTAAGCGGCATTTTTCCACCTCACTTTATAAAATTAATAAAGTTAAGTTTATTCTCTATTGCCGTAGTTGTAGGTCTGCCTAAGTTTTCTCTCGCACCGATCGAGCATTTTACTTCGATAAGGCTGAGTTCGTTTCTTATCTTTGCAGTTTCCAGCTCCATGTCAAGGCTTTCAAAATTATCTACACTCACTGCGTACGTATAACCGCAGCCCTTGGCAATTGCAACAATGTCAATCTTACCGGCAACAGTTGGCATTCCACCAACCGTTTCATGTGCGCTATTGTTGATAACAATATGGACAATGTTATTCGGAGCATTAGCGCCGATCACTGCCATCGCGCCCATATGCATAAGCGCAGCGCCGTCGCCGTCAATTATCCAGATCTTCTTATCCTGCTTTTGCAAAGCAATACCCAACGCGATAGATGATGCATGACCCATTGAACCAACGGTCAGGAAGTCACGTTCGTGACCCTCACTACGTGCCTCTCGTATCTCAAAAAGCTCACGGCTTGCTTTGCCTGTCGTAGATACGATCGGGTCATTACCCGTATGCTCAACAATATGCTTAATTATTTCCTCACGGGTCATGCTGTTATCGTTCTCGTATTTAACTTTGCCGTCAAACTCAAGCGTACCTTTTCTGACAACAAAAGCTACCTGTTTGCCTATTGCAAGGATCTGCTTAAACTCTTCCATTTTAGCAGCAAGCTCGTCCTCGGTAGTTTCCTTTGATATTACAAAATATGCAATATCCATATCTTCAAGCAGTTTAAGAGTTACTTCACCCTGATAGATGTGCTGCGGCTCATCGTGAACTCCCGGTTCACCGCGCCAGCCGATTATGAATACGCAAGGGATAGCGTAAACTTTGTCATTCATAAGACTTGCAACGGGGTTAATTATGTTTCCCTCACCACTGTTCTGCATATAAACAACAGGAATTTTGCCTGTTGCAAGGTGGTATCCTGCGGCAAGGGCAGTACAATTCCCCTCGTTCGCGGCGATAATGTGATGTTTAGGGTCTATGCCGTACTGAGACATCAGGTAATTACACAGTGCCTTCAACTGACTGTCGGGTACACCCGTGTAAAAATCTGAGCCTATTATTTCGATAAGTGAAGTTACTCTCATTTTCTTTTACCTACTCTCCCGTTTAATATTGGAAATTTGTCATTTATAAATTTACATACAGGTAAATAAATAATGGCTAAAATAATTGCAAATATAAATGCTATAATGCTGTAAATATAGGTATTATCCAATTGAAGTCGTGTCATTATCATGCTGAAAGCAGTGGTCGCAATTACATGGGTTCCTATTATAAATACTGTATTTGGTGCAAATTTTCTGAATACAGAGATCCGTTTATCAATAATTCTACATATTTCAAAGTATACTATACTTCCGGTGATCCCTGAAACAATAAACATCCAGTATTTTCCCAAATGCATTCCATACATGGTGACATTATCATTTAATAATATTCCTGAAACAGCCCAAGCAGTAAAACAAATAAATATTATAATAGTCTTAAAACATTTCTTGCACGAGCTAAACTTTAAGTCTATATCATGAAGTATATTTCCGAATACAAAAAAGCCGTAAGCGATTATCGCCTTATGTACTCCGAAGAAATCAAAGAACAATTGGGACCTATATAATACATATCCTAACAAAAAGCTTAAAGCTGCATATAACCACTTCAAATGAAACTTTTTTGCCGTAACTGACAGCAGCCCTTCTATAGCCATGACTTCAAATATGACAATGAAGAACCAATATGCCAATCCTAATATAACGCTTCCCCTAAAGAAAAACATATTCAAGAATATATTCGCAAGATCAAATTCATTTTTTCGGATCCTTAAAATTATATTGAGCGGTGAAAATATAAGCATTATCAAAAATGCAGGCAACAAAAGTCTTTCAGCTTTCCGCTTAATAAAAACGCCATAGGAGACATTCTCTTTCTTTGAAAAAACATATCCTGAAAGAATAAAAAACATTGGGACATGAAAAGAATATATTATCCTATTCATTATAGGTATATTGCTGAAGTATAAAAGATGACCGATTATAGTCAGTATAACTCCGATACCTTTAGCAGTATCTACCCAGGGCATGTACCCCCCCCCCGGAGTTAATTTACGACTTTTGTTATTTTCTTCCATAATAACGCTCCTTATTGCAACAAGTTCTTGATGTTCATATATATTTTTTCCGAAGTCAGTCCATATTTATTTAAGAGATTTTCATATGTGTCAGGCTTAGGATATTCGTCGATTATGCCTATTTTTACAAGCTTTTGCGATTTTGAATGTGCCGCCAGAACATCTGCTACAGCACTGCCTAATCCTCCTATTACGTTGTGTTCCTCTATACTTATGGCTAAACGTATATCAGAAAGACTGCATATCATTTTTTCATCTATAGGTTTAATTGAGCTCATATTAACTACGGTGCAGCCTATACCATCATTTTTTAGCATCTCAACCGCCTTGACTGAACTGTAAACTTGCATACCTGAGGCATATATAACAACATCTCTGCCTTCTTCTGCTACTATATCAGCTTTACCTATTCTGTAGTCGAAATCTTTATAATAAATGCGAGGAATATTAATACCGCCTGTCAATCTTATATAAAAAGGGCCGTCCAGAACAGAGGCGGTTTCGATCATTTTTGCTGCTTCAAAACAATCGGCAGGTGAAAGTACCGTAATATTAGGAATTGCCCTCATCATGGCTATATCGTCAAGTGCCATAGAAGCAGCCCCTAAATTCCCAGATACCAATCCGGCGGATCCTCCTATAAGTTTAATTCCTAAACCCATTTCGCCAATACTCATTCTTATTTGATCGGCTGCTCGCATGGTTATGAATGGAGCATATGCAACTCCAAAAGGAATAAAACCTTCATGGCAAAGTCCACTTATTATTCCTATGAGACTTTGCTCTGCAATACTTACTTGCAGACCCGACCCGTTCATTTTCTGTATCAGTCCAAATCGGCTTCCTACGTCCGCATAAGCAGCTATAATGCGAGGATCCTGCTTACTCAATTTCTCAAGCATAAATCCTACAATACCCCTGCTTCCCTGCGTGTGTATTCCGTTTATCACTTTTTCATCATAATGCATCATAATTGTTACCTCTGATTTCAAGCATAGCTTTTTTATAAAGCTCATCGGTCAGAACATTCTGATGCCATTCTGCCTCGTTTTCGGCAAAACTTATTCCCTTGCCTTTTATGGTATCTGCAATTACGGCATATGGTTTGCCATGACTTGTAAACGACAGCGCTCTGTCTATTTCGCTGATGTTATGACCATCTATTGTAACGGCATTAAAGCCAAACGCCGACCATCTTTCTTCCATCATGTTCATTCTGTTTATGGTACAAGTAAATCCATCTATCTGTAAATTGTTTCTATCAACTAAAACTACAATATTGTCAAGCTTCAAATGTCCGGCGAGAGATGCAGCTTCCCATACAGAACCCTCGTCACACTCGCCGTCACCTAAAACGATATACACTTTTGATGTATTGTTATTTTTCTTTTTAAGCGCCCAGGCAATACCCACAGCATATGCCAGTCCTTGTCCAAGACTTCCCGAAGAAAATTCAATACCATAGTTTATATTACGCACAGTCTGCTTATAGTAAATATTTCTTTCTCCAAGCAAGCTGCCTACCTCTGACAGATTTTTAATGATACCAACACGGTGCATAGCCGAATACATAGCTATTGAGCCCTGTCCTTTGCTCATTATCACTCTGTCTCTGAATTCGCTTTTTAAATCATTTATATCAAATCTGAGATGCCCATAATACAACACAGCAAGCAGTTCGACCAAGGACATACAGCCGCCTAAATGAGCTGCATTATTTCCTAAACGATAGCACATTTCAACTATATCTTCTCTCATGCCATTAGCAATATCTGATATTTTATTGATGTCCAAATCATTTTCTCCTTTCATGTGCTAAAATCGCCAAATAATCCTCATAAAAATCAAATTCTCTCCAGAAATAGCCCTTGACATCTATGAAGTCGATTTTTTCCTTTTTCTGCATATTAAGAGAAATGACCATGTCTTCAAAATATGTATTAAATTTCTCGTTCTCAATATATTCTTCAATCGTTTTTTTGACTTCCGCGGTCTTTTCCTTTTTTATACAGGTTATACCCATATATTCAAAATTTCTTTTTTCGTAAGGAGTATCAGGTCCGTATTCAACTATTATCCCATTATTATCGACAGAGAAATAAAAATCTCCACTATCGATCCTGTCACCGGCGACTATCATAGACAGTGCTTTCTTTGAATCAGCAACCATATCAAGAAACTCTTTGGGATAATAAAGATCAGCACTTGTAAGCAGAATATCATCATCACCGAATTCTTCTCTTGCAAACCAAAGACTTACTATGTTATTTGTGATAGAGTAAAATGGATTTTCATAGTACTTTACCGGAAGTCCTTTTAGTGACTCCTTGATATTCTCCTTTTTATAACCGACACATACGACAACCTCGATATTTTTTTCAAGCATATTTATAACGCTGTGTCTTATTATCGGAGTACCATCTTCCAAGGGTAGTGTAGATTTAGGGATTCCGTTTATCTTATCTGAAATGCGGCTTCCTTTTCCCGCTGCCATAATAAGTGCTTTCATTTTTACCTCCTAACAGTAGCAATACCCACCGTCAATTCTGATGTTTGCACCATTTATATATTGGTTATTGATAATTTCCCAGCACAAGCTTGCAATTTCCTCCGGAGTTGCAAATCTGTGCAAAGCTATTTTGTCTTCGATCCGCTTTCTGTGATCAGGCTGTTTTGTGCTTTGCCAAGGTGTTTTTACAAAGCTAGGTATTACAGCATTCACAGTAATCCTTTTAGGTTCAAAGAATTTTACAAGTTCTTTTACCATTTGATGAATGGCTGCCTTGGAAACCCCATATGCCAAAGACTGTGCATGAGGAAACACTCCACATATTGAACCAATAAATATAATCCTACCTTTATCCTTAGGAATGTTATTAAACAGCCCCTGCGTGATATAAAAAGGTACATTAACATTGGTGTTCATAACATATTCCCATTTTTCCTTGGTGATTTCTTCAAATGGACTTTTATCTGTAACGGCAGAATTCAACACGAGGCAATCTATGCATGTTGCATTATCAAGAATTTCTTTAACAAACGCCTTAGCATTGTCATAGCTTGACAATTCACACTTTATGATTTTAAAGCGATTTTTCAGTTCTTTATGGGTTTCTGCAAATTCTTCTGCGTTCTTATCATCTTTGGCGTAATTAATAAACACGAACCAGCCTTCTCTCAAAAGCTTTTCTGCAATAGCTTTCCCTATACCTTTTGTTGAACCAGTTACAACAGCATATCTCATATAATTGCCTCCATGATGAATTATCTTTCTTCGGGTATAAGCGTTATTATATCCTTAATGCTCATACATTTATCGTCACATTCTTTTGCTCTATGCGTTCTCAGAATGGTTTCCGCCGCATCTTTCATTGCCGGAAAGCCTGTCCTTGTCAATTGATTTGCATAGATAATTATGTTAGCCCCAAGTTCTTTCCATTCATCCTCATAAACAGTGTTGAAAGAAGTAGGCACTAAGACAATAGGTGTTGACTTATCCTGCTCACGGAACTTAGCAATAAACTCCTTTATCTCGCTCGGATCTTTCTTACGGCTATGTATCATAATCGCGTCAGCTCCCGCTTTTACAAATGCAAAAGCACGGGTGAGAGCATCTTCCATACCTCTTTCGAGAATGAGGCTCTCAATTCTCGCGCAAATCATGAAGTCCTTTGTCTTTTGAGCCTTTTTGCCTGCAGCGATCTTCGTACTGAAATTCTCTATGCTGTCCTGAGTTTGTTGAACTTCCGTACCAAACAAAGAATTTTTCTTCAGTCCTGTTTTATCTTCAATTATTATCATTGAAACGCCCATACGTTCAAGCGTTCTGACAGTATATACAAAATGCTCGGTCAGCCCGCCCGTATCACCGTCAAATATAATGGGCTTAGTCGTGACCTCCATAATGTCATCAATAGTGCGAAAACGGCTTGTCATATCAACAAGTTCTATGTCGGGCTTGCCCTTGGCTGTCGAATCGCAGAGCGAGCTTACCCACATTGCGTCAAACTGCCTTGAACCGCCGTCCTCGTGAACAATGGTTTTTTCCACGATCAGACCTGTTATACCGCTGTGCGCTTCCATAGCGGTGACAAGCCCTTTCATTTCCAAAGCCTTTTTAAGCCTTGCACGTCGTACATCAGGCAAAGACAGCTCTGACCTTGCCCTGTCCTCTATTGCTTTATATTCAGGATTATCCGAATAAGGATATTCCACCAGTTTACCACCGTAAGATGCCAGAACAGATGTTACTTCATCTCGGATAGGACGCTGAAAACCTGTCACCCAGTCATCGCCATGAACGACGATATCAGGCTTATATTTTTCAAGATTAGGTGTATAAGACATCGTCTCCTGATCGACGACCTTATATACTCCGGCTATATTTTCAAAGAGTTTTTTCCTTTCTTTTGCCGGAACGAGCGGAAAGCGTTTATATGAAGTGACCGCCTCGTCGGACAACACACCAATAATAAGTTTTCCGAGACGCTGTGCTTTTTTGATTATTGAAATGTGTCCGCCATGAATTATGTCTGTTGAAAAGCACATATACACGGTACGTTGCTCGACCTCTTTCAGCCTTGCACTTACAACTGCAAGATCATCCGGGTTATCTATTTCAGCACAAAGAAGGTTTCCTACGTCAAGAGCAGAAATATTCGCAGCGCCATTCAGCTCATTCAGCGCATTTTCCGCATAGACATTTCTCTTATCATTTTCGCAGAACTCAATTATCTTATCAAGCCAGATCTTCCAATCTTCATTTTTAAGTTTATATAAGGCCTGCGCTGCCATTGATTCATTGAAAATATCCACGCCGACCTGCATAACCATTCCGTCGACAACTCTTGCCTTGAAATCTTTTTCCGGCAATGGAAGATTTGAAGATACTGTCATACATGAAACAGGCGATGCAGCTATACGGTCAAAAACTTCATTTTCAAAGACCAGATCTCCGTGCATAAGTATAATATCGTCATCAAGATAATCTTTCGCACAATAGATACTGTAAATATAGTTGGTCTTGTCATACAGCGGATTCTTTACAAAAGTAATATGTAACGGCAACTCAAGAGAATTACAATAATTTACAAGAACGCCGTCATAATATCCTGTTGTTATGACAACATCTTCTATACCCGCATCTGCAAGCTGTTTTAGTTGTCGTGAAAGAATCGTTTCACTTGGCGAAATTTCGGTCATGCACTTTGGGTGCTCTGAGGTCAGAGACCCCATACGAGTTCCAAGACCAGAGTTGAGAATTATGGCTTTCATATGATATATCCTTTCGTAATAAAACATTTAATTGATTTGATCGAAATTAAATATGAATAATTCCATTTTTCTACAATAAACTCTTTGTAGGAAAAACTTATATATGGAGAATAAGTTGCTTACGAAAAATTGCTTGTGTTTTAATACATAACCATTATTATTTCATTGATTTGATAAAATGTATCGACTCGGTAATATCTTTACGCTTGATGATGAGATAAATGACGTAGCATGCGGCGTATATCAACATTCCTACAAGTCCGAAATACCAGTTGCAGATTATGAATGCGATGGTCATTGCAAGTTCGATAAATATGTCCTTGACAACATTAACTGAAATTTTTGTTGACAGAATGACTTCGCTTAAAATACAGCGGAAGATTAGAACGATGAGAATTGAAATTATAGCCGCGGTGACACTGTTCAAAACGAGCGTTGAAACGAGCGTCAGCACAACGCTTAATGCCAACGCTGCTATGTTGCATTTCATCATAAGATTTTCAAGACGCAAGGTTTTGTAATATGTATTCACAAGCATTGACATTTTGGATTCATATGCGCACATAGGCAACAGTATAGCCGCATACCTCAAACTCTCAGCGTAATGCGGCAGCCACATTGACAACAACTTGTAAGCGGGATAATAGAAAATGATACCGCCGTAAATGACACCCATCAGAATAATACGCATAATTCTGTATATTTTAGGTAGATTGTCAGCGTTTGACCGTCTTAAAGTCGGATACATAACAACTGCTATCGCGTTTATTGCTGTCATAACCATATTTGAAATGCTTAGCGTCAATGAAACTTTTCCGAATGTGGAAATATCCCAATGATTTTCTATACCGAACCTTACCACTCCAATAATCAACATGCTGCACAAAGACGCAAACATCAGCTTTATTCCTGCGGATATATTCTCTTTTACTTCCGGCACAGCTGTTTTGAACGGTACGGCTTTAGAAAAAACAATATCTCTGCAATAAAATAGGCCTATGAATAGAGAAATAAATTTTGCGATGACATCAGATAGTATGATAAGATAAAACTTCCGGTAGCCTACTATCATCAGCAGTAACACAAAGACGATTACAAAGATTTTTTCTGAAACAGTTACTATTGCATATTCCTTGATTCTTGCCGTTGCCTGTAAAATGAATGTGACAAACCAGCGAAGGCACATTCCCACTGCAACTATACAGGTGCACCCAATTACATACTGTTTATTGCCGTCAGTAACAATAAACATAAATATCGCAAAAAGGAGAGAATAGAATATGATCTCAAACAAGCCCAACATTCTGAACTGAGCGGAATACAATGGTTTATTCAGGTCGTTGTAATATTTTCCACCCTCACGGAGATAAATACCATCGCACCAGCCAAAATATGACACACCCACATAGCTTATGTAAAATGTATACAGTTGGTAATATCCATAATCTTCTACACCAACAAGCTTTGGAACAATCAATACCATGATCGCACCTATCAATGTTGTAAGAAGATTGGAACCCACCGTATATGACATATTTTTGACAAAATCAATTATCTTCTTTTTCGCCATTCTCCTTTTTTTCTCTCTCCTCTTCAAGCTCGATTATTTTGTCTATAAGATGTGTAGGCGAAAATCTTCCGTCGTAGTGATAATCTACAGGAATTCGCTCCTTTACCCACTCCCAGTCGATATCCTCAGGCTTTTCAAAAACGTGAATGTAGTCGGGGTTGTAGAATGGAAGATTTACAATGTTTTTATTGTTTGTCAGCAGTTTTTTGTTGTAGCAAATTGCTTCATGATAGCGATTTGTTGCTCCACTTTGACCTGTCGATAAAACTTCTAAAATACAATTGCTTCTAATTACTTCTTTAACTACTTCTGGATATTGTATATATTGATTATAAATGATCTCGTTCTTGAATTTCTGATCCTTATTAGGAACATTTATTAATCTATAATTTGCTTTCAAACAATATCTTTTCATATCAGCGTAAATTCGATGAAATAAACCTGCCCCGCCTCTTATTGCGGCATTGGCAGCCAAATATATATCATTTTCAATCATACAAGGTTTACTGTCATATATAATTGAATACGGTGCATCTTCATAGATAAAGTTATACTTTTTAACATCAGACGGATCAAACGAAAAAATATAGTCAAATTTAATTACATCAGCATATTTACGTGCTGATGCAGACATTCTATCACTTTCCCACGGATCAAGCATAAGCAGAATAAACTTTACATTATATTCTTTTTTTATTTTTAACAGATAAGTATAATCTATCGGCCATAATGACGACCCTAATAAAATAACATAATATTTTAAATTATAATCCCAATGTATTTCTCTTAATGAACATCCCCATACATTTTTAAACGGAAGATTAATCTGGCTATTTATTTTTTTACTTAAATGAACTTTTCTGATCCCTTTTATAATCGGATTTCTGATATTTTTTAAAAAACCTTTTAAAACAACCGCTCTTTCATCAGAATACAAATCATAAAACAAATAAGGTGAACTTCCTATTTTATTTATTACAAATATGAATTGTTCCGATTTTATTTTTTTTATCATGAACTTTCACCATCCTCATACTAATATGTCATACCGGAAAATCATAAAGATATTCCGTTAAATGTTCTTCAATATACTTTATATCATCTTTGTACTGAGGGTATTTAACTTTTAAATTCGTATTCTTAATAGATATTTCGGGATTTAAATGCGTCTTTGGAGCTGTATGTCTTTTAGGATCTATCCCTACAAATTCCATAATTTTCTTACCTGTTTCTTCATAATTATATATCCAATCCTCAAAGTGTACTAAAAATACCTTTTCGACATCATATACTTCTCTTTTTCTGTGTTCACGAATAATCCTATACCATTCACAAAAATCATGTACATTCTTGGCAGGAATTATTCCTGAACGAAGCTCTACTTTCTCAAACAAATAAACGTCTCGTGGATCACGTTCAGAAACTATAACCTTTATATCATCAAAATAATTCATATAACTGCTTATGTTAGACGCCGGCAAAAGCTGGTCAACCATGAGATATTCCGAGTTATTTTTGTTAAGGCAATTTAGTATCTTACCAATATATTCTTTTGTATATTTATAAAATGTTTCCTTGTCTATAGCCGAATAATACGACTGAGTATGAAAAAGCTTTAAGAGATTGGTTCCATACGCTTTAGTAAAACAACTAGTAAGTTTATGCACTGCCCCATTAAGATAGTGAAATAATTTACCTTTGTCGATAGTATCATATAGCCACCAACAATCTGTTTTAAGCTCAGTAATATTGTTTACATATTCTTTTGTATATTTCATAAAGGCATCACCCATATAATATTTATATCCTTTTATAAACAAATCACCATTTAAATATTTTGCATATTCAAAATATTTTTTTATAGCATATCCTGAATTATGCCTGTCATTCATTTCTATGAGTTTATATTCCAAATCACGTATTCCGTTCGGGTCAAATATAAACCTAAACTCATAATCATCGGCGCAATAGCAATTATCAAACTCTGAAAAGAAGTCTGTAACAGCGCTTGAACCGGTTGCGATATAACTAGCACACGTAATAATTTTCATAAAATTCCCCTATTATAATTTACGCTTTATTTAGCCGTAAATCTGTTATTTCTCTTCGTTGTGTATGTCCTACCATATAGTAAGCCGCTCCATAATATATCCATATGCTTAAAAATGAAAATTCAGGAACGCTTATCATCATGATGATATTATGTATAATTATGTTTATGAACAACACTGACGCCTCTGTTGTTTGAATTTTAAATAGTTTTATTGTTAAAACAATAACAGGTATTAAATAAAGAATTAATCCCAAAATCCCAATAGAACATAACCATGTTGAAAGTAGATCATAAGAACGTACAGTTCCAAATCCGGTTGGAATAATATTACTAAAAGCAAGTTCAAAATGATATTTAAAAGCATAAAGTCTGGCACTTCCCGAAACACCTATGCCATTTATCTTGTCAGTTAAAGTGTCAATCCCCGACATCATACTTGAACTAAAATATATTACAAATATTGCCCCTATTACTAAAAAAATTATTTTCAAGAAAAGATTATTTTTCGATATTTTTTTGTTTGATTTCAAACTTATAACGAATATAAGAAATATTGACAAGAGTATTCCTATTACTCCGGATGATGAATTGCTATCTAATGTTACAATAATAAACAGTAATGAAAATATGAGATACTTTAATTTAAATCCAGATAGGAACCGATACAAGTAACCGCCAAAAAGAGGAGCACAATATAAAGAAAGCATTGATGCCTCAAAAAATGTTCCGGATATCCTTGCTTGACCATAATTATAGCCAACGTGAACGGCATTTCTCAAATATGTATTCACAAATGTCAAAGGCAAAACATGCTGCAAAAGTGCAATTGATAAAGAGAGAACATAAGATATTTCCAAACATTTTTCAATAGCTTTAAGGGATATTTTATTTGCTATAAGTAAAGAATTGCACATAATACATGTAAGCAGCCCGATGAACAAATATCCGTATTGTGTAATCTGTTGAAAATTAAATTCAACATAGGTATTTAATCCATCGACATTATGAACAATTGTCTTTCCATGTAACAAAGAAAACGGTATCGTAATCAAACACCATATAGCAAAAAAATACATGCACTTATTTATTGAAACTGAGATACCATTATTGTACGTATACATACAAAACTTAATTAAGCATATTAAAAAAGCAATATGCATAACTAAAATACTATTATTGTTGATATTAAAAGCAGCAATAGTTGTCAACGATGATGAAATAATTAAAAATTTAATTGCATTATCAATTTTGAAAACTAAAAACACTCCTGCTAAAATTATAATCCAAAAGATAGTTCCATCATTTATTTGCATAATGACATAACCTCCTATTTGGATAAAATACTTTCATATATTCTAATCAAATTATCTAAATGCGTTGACTCTAAGTATAACTTTCTATCAATTTTCTTACAATTATCTGAAAGCTTTTTAATAATTTCGTTGCTTTTACAATATTCTATACAATTTATCAATTTTTCTTCGTCGCCTATTTCATATACTAATCCTGTATTTTCTGTTACAATCTTGTCTGCTACTCCACACTTTGTCGGCACAATACAAGGTATTGCGTAAGAACACTGTAACTCTAAAACATTTAGTGGTCCTGTTTCTATCCAATATGAAGTAACTATTAGACATCTTGCTTTTTTTATGTAAGGAAGCATTTGTTCAGACGTTAGCCAACCGCGAAATGTAATATTAGGATACTTATCACGCAAGCTTTCTAATTCTTCTCCATCTCCAATAACATCAGCTTCCACTCCTGCTGATGACACCGCCTTACAAAACATATCTACGCCTTTTTCAGACGTAAGCCTTCCAATAAAAAGAAATTTTGAATTATTTGAAGGATTTACATCTTCAAACGGTTGAATTTCTACAGGATTTTGTAAAATATATTTATCACATTTTATTTTAAAGTGACTATTTATAATATTTTCTTCCATGCCTGTTAGACAAATCAAAAACAAGTCATTAATCTTCAATAAATGTTTTAATATCAAATGTCGTATGCTACGATACAATTTTTGTAGGTATGATCTTTTATCGCAATTTGTAACCAAGCACCTAAATAATGACGTATTTGATTGGCAAAGCATATGTTTTTTATAATTGTAAAATATCTTCACAGGGCAAAAAACTTCATAATCATGACACGTTAAAGCGATTTTGAAATGCCTTTTTGATGTAATGCTAAACAAAGCTTGAGAAAGAGAAAGCGACCAACTATGAAAATGGACTATTGTATCCTTTGGGCTAAACTCCTTAATAACATTATCAAATTCTATCGTAGCCTTTTTATTCCACAAGCCTTGAATTGCTCCTATAAATTTACCCTTAAATGTTTTAAGATGATTTTTTAATTCATCTTGAACTAAACATACAACTTTAACGCCTGCATCAACAAGTCTATTATCGACAGGTCCAACACCGCAAAAATATACTACATTGATACCATTTTCAGCTAAGGTTATAGCTTCAGTTAAAGCTATCTTCGCTGCACCTCCATTTATATAACAATGATCGCATACAATTATCACGTTATTTACAAGTCCCAAAATAAATCACCCTAAAAGTTTGCAACATAAAATTCCAGTTTACAAAAATTTTTTATTATAATTATCCTACCTATAATTTAAATTAAACCAAAATAGTAATTAATTAAATATTCAACTTTTTGATTTATACTAAACCCACACTCAGTCAAGCATTTTTTATTGTCTTCTCTTATATTTTCAAAGCAAAGGTAAATTCTTTTTGCCCATTCCTCAGCACCATCACCAATACTCAAAAACTCCGCATTTTCCGTCATTTTCGTTTCCTTTGTCATCTTGTCGGATAACAAACACGGAAGTCCGTTTGCCTGAGCTTCTACTCCTACCACCGGCAAACCTTCATATCTTGACGGCAACACAAAAATATCCATAGCATTATAAAGCCTGTGAACGTCATTTCTGTTGCCGAGAAATAGTATATGCTCCCGTATACCTTTTAGCTTGTCATTTTCCTGATTATTCATAGGATAACCCTCCGTAAAATTCTGTTAATTTATCTGCCTGAACAGAAATATCATATTTTTCCGAATAAACAAATGGTCTATCATAATTTTTGTTAGTAAGAATTTTTTCTGCCCAGCTACCTACCCCGTCCTCCAAAAATAATTGTTCTGTATTTGAAGTCATGATTGCGTCTTTCGGCACAGTTTCCGAAATAATTGTTTTTATTCCACACACCTGTGCTTCTATTGCCGCTATTCCCAATCCCTCATATCTTGATGGGAAAACGAATATATCTATCGCTTGATAAAGCCTCTCAACATTTGTCCGATTACCTAAAAGAATTACCCCCCCCCGATAATTTCTTAATTTTTTCTTCAATCTTTTCTCTGTCCGGACCGTCACCGACCAACATAAGCACCGCGTTCGGGTTTTGTTTATAAACTTCCTCAAAAATATCAACCAGAAACTCCTGATTTTTCTGATAGCAAAACCGTCCGACATGACCTATGACAAACTTTCCCTCAAGTCCTAACTCTTTGCGGACTTCATTTCGGACATTTTCATCAAATTTAAACTTGTCCAGATCTATAGCATTATTGAAAATTGTGACCTCGCCACGCTCCATAGATTTCTTTCCGAACAGCCATTCTCCCGCGTATTCTGAGCAAGCAGCGTAATTCGTGGCATAAACTTTCGCAAACGGACGAAGCATATATTTCAAAATGTTTTTCTTTGTTTCACCTTTTGCCGCTGTCGAATGATTGTGGGCAATTCTCACCGGAACACCTGCGCGTTTTGCTGCGTAAAGCGGGAAAACGCTAAGCGTGTTTATGTGTGAATGTACAATTTTGTACTTGTTTTCTTTGAACAATTTTATCAGCGCAGGTATGTATTTGTTCAGTTTCTGATACGGCGGGACAATGAAAATTCGTCCGCCGAAACTTTCTATTTCTTCGCGCGGAATTATCGTCGAATCCTCATCAACTATGAAATCGAACTGAACTTTTTCTCGATCAATGTGTCGATAATAATTCATTACTACGGCCTCGACCCCGCCGTTCATCATCTTACCGACAACTTGTGCTACACGAATCGGTTCCAAGTTTTCACCTCAAATACATTTTTTAGATTTTATCTTTCTTTCGTTTATTTATAAAATTACTGATATACGTTACAGGTTTAAACAATAATACATGGATTTTCAGCTTTTTGCATGCCGGTTTAAAATCCTGTTTACTTGCTCTATAGATGTAATGTTTCACTTAAATAAACGAAAGGTAACAACAATTTATTGCAAGCACTTTAACTGATAATGTCAAAATTAATAACGCCGATTTATCGTCGAATACCATAACTACAGAAAATTTTTTCGCAAAAGTAAATCATTGACGAAAAAACCGATGTACAAAATGGTATAATCAGAAGTGAAAAAACGGGAAAGTGCTGTACACTTAGTTTAGTCGCAGATTTATTAAACTTATAAACAATTGAATTATATCACAAATTATAAAGGTTGTCAATAGGTTATTGCAAACAGCACATAAATTTCCGTAAAAATTTGTGAATTATCTACAAGGAGGGCATTATGGTGGGATTTAATATTTATCATCGCAAGGACAATCGCTGGGAGGGGCGTATTAAAAAGGACGGAGAGAGCGGCACAAAACGCTCTTTCATTTATTTTTTTGCCAAAACCAAAGAAGACGTTCAGTCAAAAATGATAAGTTTCAAGCTTAATAATAAAACTAACAATACAAAATGCGATACGCCGCTGAAATGCATTTACAACGAATGGCTACAAAGCATTCAGCTCAGAACAAAAGAATCCACTCGTGCTAATTATCAACTTAAATGGAATAATCATATTTATCCAGCTTTCGGCGAGCTTGCCATTTCGGAAATAACTACAAATGATATTTATGATTTTATTCATATAAAGCAGAACAATGGACTTTCTGACAGGTATATTTCGGATATTGTCGTGCTGATGAAAAGCATTTTTAAATTTGCAGTTAAGCATTATCACATAGAAGATCCACTTGACGGGATTGTTATGCCTAAGAAAAAGCCTGCGGAAATTAAAATTTTAGATGACAATAAAGATGACCTTAAAAACTATTTGCTAGAGAATTTAAACACTAAAAATCTCGGCATAATGCTTGCTATGACAACGGGCATAAGAATAGGCGAGCTGTGCGCATTGCAGTGGAAAGATATCGACTTTGAAAAACGGACGCTGACCGTCAGGAAAACTATCCAGAGGATACAAACGCACTGTAAAACGAACAAGACAAAACTAATCATGACCGAGCCTAAAAGTGAAACATCTAAGCGTTGTATACCATTGCCCGAAAGTGTTATAAGTTTGCTAAGCAGGTTCAAGGGAAACGACGATTTTTACATATGTTCGGGTAAGGAAAAGCCTGTTGAACCGAGGACGATGCAATATCGTTTTGCAAAAATCCTCAAAAACGTAAATTTGCCGTCAGTGCATTTCCACGCACTCCGTCATATGTTTGCGTCAGAGTGCGTAAAGCTCGGATTTGACATTAAGGCGCTCAGCGAGCTGCTCGGACATTCAAGCGTCCGCATAACACTTGAACGTTACGTTCACTCCGACTTTTCAATTAAACAGGAATACATGAAACGAATTGCTTTTGCGTGAGGTTTGCTACGACTTTTTAGATCCTTGAAAATTTAATATTTTACCCCTGTTTCGTCAATGATTTACCTTTACGAAATATCTAAGAGCATTGTAGTGCCAGCTGAAATAAATAAAAAAAGAGGTAAGAATTCAAAATTCTTACCTCTTTGCTTGTATAAAACCTATTTGCAGTTCTTTTCAAACGTTGTTTCTCTTAATAACGTTATCTCGCCCCAACCCCCTGCCCCCTTCCCCGAAGGGGAAGGGGGAGAGAGCGGGGCGCCGGCGCGCCCCGCGCCCTGCCTCGCGGGGACTTCGTCCCCGCGCCCCTGTTGTCAGTTGACAGGGTACAATGTACAGTATGTAGCAAAAGCCAAACAGTTGTTCGCAGAATATAACGTATATAAAAATAAGAGGTAAGACCATAAGATCTTACCTCTGTCATTTATATAATGAATATCATTTAAACGCCAAAACTAGCCCGCTCACGGCTTTTTTCCGAAGATGACGGTTCCGTTGTTTGTTATGCAGAGATTGTCGGCATTGCCGCAGGAGAAGTCGTTCGCGGGATTAAGGGTTTGCAGCCAGTCTTTATCCCTTATATTCGCCTGAATTTCAACAGTATCTCCGTTTTTAAGCGTTCCCGAGCTTATTTTGATCGCGCACTTCGTGTCTGCGTTTGTTCCGGAAACAGTCGAAAATGTTCCGCTTACCCTCTTTGTTACTTCTTCATAGCTGCTGCCTTGTATCGCTGCATAATAACATGCAAATTCAAGCGCCTGTGAGTTGTCCTTTGTAAAGAAGAAGTCTGTTTCAAGCTTTGACAAGTCGATATTAGAACCTGTGTTGTTCGTGACTTTTACCGTGAACTGGATATTGCCCGTTGTTCCGCTCGTCTGATTTTGCGATAATGTCACCTGCACGCCCTTGTTTACTGGAGGAGTCGAGGGCTTTGACGAGCTTGAAGAACCGGAACTCGGCGTGTTCGGCTTTGAAGAAGAGCTTGACGACGGCGTCTGCGGTTTGCTTGACGAACTCGATGAGCTTGATGAACCCGGCGTTACTGCTCCCGAAGATTTCCCGTTCGGCTCTTTTCCGAAAACAAGTTTTCCGCCCTCGTAAAGCGCGCATGAAACAGCTTTTATAAGCTCCGAGCCGTTCGTTCCGACAAGCTCTTTATACGATGGGTCGTTGTTCGGATTCCAGCCCGTTGCGCTCATTCTGAACTGAACTTCTTTTTTATAAGCGCTCTGCCCGCCGGGGTATATTTTTGCTCCCGAAAAATCAATGCTCACATAGTAAATGCCGTTCTTTTCGTCCCACTTGTAAAGACCGCCGTATTTCGCGCCGTCGTTGTAATTGAAATTAACTTTAACGCTCGACGGATCGGACAGCTCCGAAAGGTCCACAAAATAGCGAAGCTCTAAATTATTTGCAACTCTTGCGGGCCATGCGGACTTGTTGTATATTATAGCTTTTATTTCGGTAAAGCCATTGTCCTCAGTATTTTTACGGTATTCGACATACATTTCCTCGCCGACAGGTTCGACCGCGCCGAAGTTTGCTATAGTCTTTCCGCCGTATTTATTGTACATTTTCGCAAGCGCGCCTGTAAATCCCGCGTTATAGTCGCAAGCAACCTCGTTCGCAGTATAATCGCCTACAGAATCGTTATACCCGTCGGACTGGCTCGGTCCGCCGACAAGCGCGCCGTAAAGCGTGTGACGGTGATAATTCGGCTCGTTCATATTGTCAGCCCACGAGGCTTGAGCCGTTCTGTGGTGGGGGTGTTCGGGCGGGTTTACGCCAAAGCCTACTACAAAGCTCCTGCCCGTTGAACCCAAGGCGTAATTTATCTGGCTCTCGCAGAAGTTCATATATTTCTGCACTTTATTTGACGGACACTTTCCGCCCTCCGCATAGCTCGCCGCAACAAAAGCCGCTGTCGTCGCATATCTTAGACTTCCCCATGTATCGAGCCACGCCAGCCCCTTTGGAGTAAAGCCCTTTGCGCCGTTGCACCACCAATCAAGGCTCTGTTCGAGCTTTGTCTTATACTTGCTCTCGCCCGTGAGATTTGCGAGCAGGCACTCTACGCCTATAAACTTGTCGTCCCAGCAGAGCGTCCATTGAGGATCGCCGTTTAATTTGCTTTCATTGTTTTTAGCTTTTGTCAGCCACGAGCTGTCGTTTGTAGCTATGTAAATCCAAGTTGCCGCCCACGCAAGTTCGTCCTGATAACCGCTCCAGCTGTTATAAAAGCCGTTTGCGGCGGTATATCCCGCGTCGCTGTGAGTTGACTCGGCGAAATTGTAAAGCTCCTTTGCGTGTTTAAGGCACTTATCCGAATACGACTTGTCTACGCTCTTATAGACTGCCGCGCATGCCGCAAGAGCTGCGGCGGCTTCTCCCGCTACAGTAGAGCCGGGATTGTTTTTGTCTACCTTATATGCAGGTCTTTGCATCTGCATAACTTCAGCAGGTCCCCACCATGCGTGGTCTGCGCTTCCGTTTCCGACCTGATAATAATAAACGTTTGCCTCGGGGTGGCATTTTATAAGATAATCGCATATCCACTTTATATTTGCAAGAGCATAGCTGAGCTGTCCGCTCTTTTCATAAGCGTCCTTATCCTCGTATACGCTCCAGGAAAGTACAGTCGCAGTGTATGCCATAGGGAGATTGAACTTTACGTTATCTCCCGCGTCATAAAGTCCTCCCGTAAGGTCAAGACCGACGTCCGCGCCGTCTTTCATTCCGCTGTCTCCGCGCCAATTTGTCCTTATGGTCTTTTCGTCAATGTCTCCGCTTCTCTGAAGCTCATAGAACAGAATGGACTTCTGAAGCGCTTCTCCGTAGTTGAATTTTCCCGTAGAAGCGGTACCCGTTGTACCCGTGCCGCTCGGAGAAAGCCCGCCGCCCGTAGGCTTTGAACTGCTCGAAGAACCCGACGGTCTTGAACTGCTCGAACTTCCGCTCGGGGTGTTACCGCTTGAATTCCCCGAACTGCCCGTACTGCCTGTACTGCCCGAACTGTTGTTTGAATTCCCCGAACTGCTTGTATTGCCCGAAGATGACGAATTGTTCCCCGTGCCGTCTGATGATGAATTTTCGTGATCACTTGGTTCAATGTCCGAACTGTTGTCCGAAGAATTATCATAATTGCCCGAACTGCTTGAACTGTCCGAATTATAGGAATTATCCGAGCTTTCAGAATAGTCCGAAAAGTCAAATCTTCCAAAACTTCTCTCACAGCCCGAACACAACACCGCCGCCGCGGCTATTAAAGCCAGGACCTTACATTTTCGTGATATCATATAAACTCTCCGTTCATAATATAAACCTTATATTCAATTATTATTGTCAGTATTCACATTATAGCATATAACGCTTGAAAATAAAATAGGTTTTTCAGTATTTTTTAATTTCAAGCGAACAAGCCTTATTTTTTCACATCTGATTATTTGGCATAGTATGCAAGTATCAGCTCCGTCACTCTGCGCTTTTAGAGGTAAGAGATTAGAGGTAAGAGGTAAGATCTAAGAAATCGTAAGCTGTTTTAAAGATAAAGGTTTTGTTTACAGTCTGTAAGCCCTAATTCTTCTGCGCCGATCATTTTGCATAATATGCAAGTATCAGCTCCGTCACTCTGCGCTTTTAGAGGTAAGAGATTAGAGGTAAGAGGTAAGATCTAAAAAATCGTAAGCTGTTTTAAAGATAAAGGTTTTGTTTACAGTCTGTAAGCCTTAATTCTTCTGCGCCGATCATTTTGCATAATATGCAAGTATCAGCTCCGTCACTCTGCGCTTTTAGAGGTAAGAGATTAGAGGTAAGAGGTAAGATCTAAAAAATCGTAAGCTGTTTTAAAGATAAAGGTTTTGTTTACAGTCTGTAAGCCTTAATTCTTCTGCGCCGATCATTTTGCATAATATGCAAGTATCAGCTCCGTCACTCTGTCATAGCTCAGCACTCCGTCCTCTACGCCCTGGACTTTTATAAATGTGTCATTCGCGCTTTCCGAAACTTCATTTACAGTTTCTATCACTTGATCGACTACCGTTCCCGTGCCGTGGGAAGAATGGTCGTAGATGTACTTGTTGTTGGCATTGAGGTCGGCTATCATTCTGCCGTCAAGAAGCAAATCAGCTTCTCTGCACATTTCGGGGTCGTAGGCGAAAAGCGCGTTTGAACAATATGTATAAGCCAGCATATACCCCGAGTATCTGTATTCGGGATAGTCGCTGTTTATACAGGATAAAAACGAAAGAAAGTTACATTCGTTTTCAAAAGCAATTCCGCGCGAGTGTGCGCTTTCATGAGCCGCGGTAGACGGGATAAGATAGGCGGGCTGGGCGGTGTTTACGTTGCACTCTGCGAAAAACGGAAAGTACATTCCCGTTATATGAGTATAAGACCAAGGCTCCGACAAAAGCACTATCTTCTGTTTGCTGACAGATGTCCACAAAAAAGGATAGTCCTCTATCAGCTTTTCATAACCGTTTCCCGCGCGTTTAAGCTCGTTTGCATAGCTTTCGGGGAGAACAGTTGAGCCGTCGTCGTTTTGTCCGAGAGTTTCGGAGGCTGATTTTGCCCCTGCTATAAGATCTTTGCACACTTCGAGCAAAAACTCTGCGTCTTTTGGGGAGGTGTCAAGTTCCATCGTCTTTTCTATCGGCAGTCTGTAATAGTTAGCGCCGTGGCATATCATATACATAAGGCAAGCGAACGACAGAAATCCGCAAAGTCTTCTGCCCGCTTTTACAAGCACCTTTTTCTTGTCGTCCTTTACTTCACAGTTTTTCACTTTTCTTATGAGCAGAACAATGATAAGCACAACAAGCGGAAGCGCGAGTATGACCAGAAGCTCGGTAAATGAAAACGGGAAAAGGCTCGTTATAAAACCTACGGGGACGGTCACTACTTTGAAAAGTCCGCGCGAGAAAACATATTCCGTCACTTCGGGCATAAGCGGAAGCAAAAAAAACATAAGCACCGCTATGACAAGCGGTATCAGAAACCAAAATCTTTTTATTACAGCTAAAACTTTTTTCATAGCAACACCCCTCTTAGTTAATTTTAACACATTATTATGTGAATTTCAAGTGAGTTTGCAAATTTTCGGCAATTTTTGAATTTCACAGAAAAAACACAGAAAAAAGTATTCACATTCCGAAATAATTGTGTTATACTATATGATGAAGAATAATGATCATCACAAACCGTGTAAAAACAGATATCGGTTTTAAGTTATCATTATTATTCAAGTGTAGCTATTGAAACGCTTTTATTTACATTTTAACAAAGGCACAGATAAGAGGTAAAAAAATGAACAAATCAAAAAATAAAAGTCCCGCTAAAACAGCAAAGAAAGTCATAGGAGGCTCGTTTGCCGTTATAGGAACGACCATTTCTTCAATGCTGCTGATACTTGTGGTGGCGGTGTGCATAGTCGTTACCGTCATAACGGTGTATATACTCAGCTTTACAAAGACCGATTTCAACGCCGATCTTAAAGAAGCGCAGATGGATTTCGTGAGCTTTATATATGCCTATGACAAGGACGGTCAGGAGCAAGAGGTACGCAGACTTATCGCGGGAGAAAACCGCATCTGGGTGGACTATGAGGATATCCCGCCTATAGTAGTAAACGCGATAGTTGCGACAGAGGACAAGCGCTTCTGGGAGCATGAGGGCGTAGACTGGAGCAGAACTATCTATGCTCTCGCGGCAGACGTTTTCGGTCTGTCGGGAGAAGGTCAGGGCGGCTCGACCATTACTCAACAGCTTATAAAGAACATAACCAGTGATGACGAGGCGACCTGGGAGCGCAAGCTCCGCGAGATCTTCAGAGCATTGTCTCTTGAAGAAAAGTATACGAAGATAGACATTATCGAAAGCTATCTCAACCGCGTACCCTACAGCAACAACATAAGCGGTGTCGGCGCGGCGGCTCAGTATTATTTCGGGAAAGACATAAAAGATGTTGACGCGGCAGAGGCGGCTATTCTCGCGGGAATTATCAAAAACCCCGTAAAACGTTCGCCTTATTATGACCTTGTAAAATGCAAGGAACGCCAGGAAACCGCGCTCTACAACCTCTATGAACAGGGCTATATAACGCTTAAAGAATATGAGGACGCAAAGGCAGAGCAGGTAAAGTTTGCGAAAGTGGTATACGGCGACGCGTTCGGATATATCGATCCGCGCTCTCTTGAAACAGCACCCGACGAAGAGGAAGAACCCGAAGAAGAGGAGACCGAGGGTTATGAGGCTTATAGGTGGAACGAATACGAAGTAACGCAGAATTGGTATGTTGACGCGGCAATTAACCAGATAATCAAGGACTATGCCGAGTTAAAGGGAATAACGACCACTGCCGCCAAGAACGAGATATACGGCGGCGGCTATAAGATGTATATCAATATGGATATGGAGCTTCAGGACTATCTTGAAGAAAAATATAACGATCCGCATATAGCCGTTACAAAATATGACCCCAACGCAAAAAAGGAAACGCTGATACAGTCGGCGTGCGTTATAATGGACTATACGGGAACAGTTCTTGCGCTTGTCGGAGGACTTGGCGATAAGCCCGGAAACGGCTGTTTCAACCGCGCGACAATGGCAGAGCGCGCTCCTGGTTCGACGATAAAGCCCATTTCGGTTTATTCTACGGCGATACAGCAAAATCTCATAACGTATTCGACAATGATCCCTGACAAAAAGATTCCGACGCCGTCTGAAGAAGATCCGAAAAAGGTATACTATTGGCCCAGCAACTATTCAAATGCAGGAAACAACGGCGCGCTTATGCCCGCATGGCAGGCTGTCCAGCTTTCAAGGAACACGGTTGCAGTCAGAGTTACACAGATGCTTACTCCGCAGGTTTGCTTCAATCAGCTGACGCAGAACCTCGGAATTTCGACACTCTTGCAGAGCGATATAGCTTTGTCGCCTATGTCGTTCGGTGCAATGACAAGCGGCGTTACGCTTATGGAGCTTGCGGCGGCGTATCAGATATTCGGAAACGGCGGAATATATTACGAGCCGAAGCTGTACAGCAGAGTTATAGACTCAAAAGGAAATGTCGTTCTTTCGCAGGATTTCTACGGCATTCAGGCAATAGACCGCGACACGGCGTGGATAACTAACCGAATGATGAGAACGGTTATTCTCGATCCGACGGGTTCGGGACGTTATACAAACTTCGGAAAGGTCGAAGTTGTAGGTAAAACGGGTACTTCAAATGATGAGAAAAACCTTGTGTTTATGGGACTTACACCCGAACACGTTACAGCGACATGGCTTGGATACGACGACGGACGGAAGATAACGAGCGCCGACCACCACAGATATTGCTCGCAGATATGGCATGACGTTATGGTAGGTGTTGAGGACACAAAGACGGTGAACAAGTTCAAGCCCGATTCCGATACCATAGAGCGCAAATATTGCACGAAAACGGGCTTGCTTGCAAGCGAGGACTGCGAATCGACGAACGTGGGATATTACAGGAGAGAAAATCTTCCCGATTATTGCACGGGCGCTTGCGACGAAATAGCGGCGCAGATACTTGCGCGCTGGAGCGAAATGGACTCCGAAGCTGCAAAGAGAGTACAAAACGGAACTTGGTCGCAGGAAGAACCGATAAGGTACTAAAGGAACAAAGAACGCAAGGGGAAAAACCCATCTAGAGGTTAGAGGTTAGAAGTAAGAGGTTAGAAGCTGTTTCGAGCGTCGAAGTGCTTTTCCGTTCAAACCACAAAACAGGCGTCGCACGAAAGTTTTTTGAAAAGGAGTTTGAGGGAAAACTTTTTTACAAAAAAGTTTTCCCTCAATATCGCTTCAAAAGCGCATCAGGTTAAATGCCTACGGCATTGAACCTGGGGTGTGGGGAAAACAAGAGTTTTCCCTTCTAGAGGTTAGAGGTTAGAAGTAAGAGGTAAGAAATCAAAGGTTGTTTTGGAGATAAAGTTATTTGTATTTCAGAGAAAGAGGCTGGAGGCTAGAGTTCAAGAGGAAAAGTTGTTTTCCGCTCAAAACAAATTCTAGCCTCTAACTTCTTCTTTGTGGCCATCAAAAAACTTTTGAGCGGGAAAGAAAGAGCGTTAAGGCTTTTCAAAAGTGATGAATGAGCGCGAACTGCCTTTCCCTTCTGCTGCACCATAAACAAAAAAGAGCGCAAAATGCGCTCTTTTTGACTGTGATGTTATCCGAAAAATGATCACTCTGCGGGCTTTTCTTCCTCAACGGGCTTTTCCTTTTCGGGGAGCTTTGTGCCGCACTTGGGGCAATAGAAGTTCTCCTTAGAGGTCTTTGCTCCGCAGCTCGGGCAAGCTACAACATTTCTCAGCTCATCGACCTGCTTCTGGATATCGTTTATCTCAGCATAAGCCGCGTCGATCTCAGCTACCAGCTTGTCAAACTCTTCGTCATTCTTCTCGCCCGACTTTACCGCTCCATAAGCGATCTCTCCGAGTTTCGCATACTTTACCTTGATATCGCTGCGAAGCTGGGAAACTCTGAGTTTGAATTTTGAAAAGTTTACGGCATCTTTACCCTTTGTACCTGCGGTAGAAACCACATTTTTACCCGTGTTTACAACATCATCTAAAAAACTCATTGCTAAAACGCTCCTTTCATTACTGACAGACGAATACTGCCTTGTAAAGAATTATAACATATATTTCATAATTTTTCAAGAGATAACTTATACAAAGATGTTTCAGCAAGTGCTTTAACAAAAAAATCGGCATCCTGCACAAATTATCCAATGATAAATTGTGCATATTTTGTTTAAATTTTTACAAAAAATAAGTTTAAGTTACAAAATCGGACCTATTAAAGGTTCTTGAATGACAATTTCGGGAAAAATGATTTGTGATTTTGCACAAAAAAGTTTTCTTTATAAATAAATGTTTAATCAAACTCACAAACGCAAAATTCTCACAGTGAGTACGATATTAAAAAAATAATTACAATGTTGTCATAATTGTTGACTTTTACAAAAAATTAGAGTATAGTAATATAGTGATAAGCTATGAAATTATTTTGGAATTAAGTCTTTTAGGACGGTGAATGATTTGCGGAAAGAAACCAATCTTTGTATGGGATGTATGAATGAAAAGGACTATGATGGTCCCTGCAAGTTCTGCGGATACAGCGACAACGATCTGTGCATACCGACTTATCTTCTGCCTCGGACATTTTTAAACGAGCGCTATATAGTAGGAAAACTCATGTCATATAACGGCGAGGGCGCCGTATATATCGGCTATGATACCGCGACGGAAACAAAGGTCACTATAAAGGAGTTTATGCCCGATACGCTCTGTTCGCGCAAAAAAGGCGAGGAGGAAATTACTGTAAACAATGCGGACAGCGCACTTTATAAAACGTATATGTCGGAATTTGCCGATCTCTATCGTTCTCTTATAAAACTGCGCGGAATGGCACATATACAGGCGGTTCTCGATGTATTCTATGAAAACGGGACTTGCTATGCCGTGTCCGAATTTATAAACGGCATAACGCTTAAAACTTATCTCGTAAATTCGGGCGGAAACCTTTCGTGGGAACAAGTAAAAGAGCTTTTCCCTCCCATTTTCACAACGCTTTCTCTTATACACGCGGCGGGAATAATCCACAGAGGCATATCCCCGCAGACAATTTTTGTCACCGATAAAATGGAGCTGAAGCTCTCGGGTTTCTGCATTTCCGCAGGAAGAACAACAAACACGGAAATTGCCTGCGAGATATTCAGCGGATATGCCGCGCCCGAGCAGTATTCAAACGAAGTAAACGGGACATGGACGGACGTATACGGCATTTCGGCGGTTTTATATAAAACGCTCACGGGGACCGCTCCCGCAGAAGCAATAGCGAGAACGCCGGGAAGCCTGCTCGAACCGATGATGATAAACCGCAATATCCCCCAGCATGTTTCAAAGGTCATAATGAGCGGTATGCGGCTGTCGCCCGAAAAGCGCATAAGCACTATAACCGAATTTGTCGATAAACTGTTTTCTCCGCCAAAATATGCGGTAGAAAGTCCGGGCTCTCCCATGAGCAAAAAAGAGGAAAAGATCCAAGAAAAGAAACAGAAAGAACGCCTTAAAACGCTCATTGCGCTTATTCTTGTCGGAGCGGGACTTATTTTGTTCGCGCTGGCGTTTGCGCTTACCCTTTCGGGAGTTTGCGCGCCCTCACAGCCGATACAGTCCTCTTCTCAGAGTTCTTTTTATGTTCAGAGTTCTGCACCTGCCGAAAGCTCCGATATTTCGGACAGCACCGACAGCACGGAAAGCGAACCTGCAGACAACAGCGAGGAGAACAGCTCTTCAGAGCCGTCAGCGGATATTGTCGTTCCCGATTTTACAGAGGCAATATATGAGCTTACGGCGGCTAAATATCAGGGTACGTTTGTATTTATCCCGACCTATGTTTATTCCGATGAATTTATGGCGGGAGTTATGTTCGACCAGTCTGTCGAAGCAGGAA
This sequence comes from uncultured Clostridia bacterium, assembly GCA_947627205.1. Lineage (GTDB taxonomy): Bacteria > Bacillota > Clostridia > Oscillospirales > Ruminococcaceae > CAG-115. The sequence continues at coordinate 27,495 of CANQVE010000020.1, forward strand.
AGGCTGTCGCATCCGGAACGCAGATAAAAGTCAAAGTCAGCAAAGGTCCGAGCATTGTTCCTCTGCCCGACTATACGGGAAAAACAGAAGCGGAATATGTAGCCGAGCTTGAAAAGCTGAATATAAAATATGACGTTATGAGGGAACGGAGCAACACAGTTCCTACGGGCAATGTTCTGAGATGCAGTAAGGAAATAGGCGATACGGTCATAGTAGAAACGGAAAAAGCGGAAACGGTCATTGTCTTTATTGCCGAAAACTATGAGGAAAACTCTGACATCACGGAGGTTTAACAGATGGACTTAAAAGAAATTCGCGTAAAGATAGACGATATAGACGACAAGATACTTGAATTGTTTGTGGAGCGAATGGAGCTTGCGACCGATGTCGCAAGATACAAAGCGGAAAACAATATGGTCGTTTATCAGGGCGACCGCGAAAAAGCTATCATAAACGATATCTGCGGGAAAACTCCCGATAGTCTGAAAAAGAGCGCGGCTTTTTTGTTCTACAATATCATAGACATTTCCAAATGCTCGCAGATAAATGAAATAACGCCCGACGAGCCGCTCGACTGCAAAAGAAAAATTAAAAGCGATCCGGTCGTAGCAGTTCAGGGTATAGAGGGCGCATACGGCCACGCCGCATATAAAAAACTGTTTACAAAAGGCACTCCGCAGTTTTATGCGTCATTCGGCGAAGTCTTTACGGCAGTTGAAGAAGACGCGGCGGACTATGGCGTTATCCCCATTGAAAATTCAACGGCGGGCGAAGTTGCCGCGAATATGGATCTTCTCGAACAGCACAAGGTCTTTATAACGAGGACGGTGGACGTTGAGTGCGCGCATGTTCTTGCGGCTAAAAAAGGTGTAAGCGAAAATGACGTTAAGATAATTTTCGGTCATGAACAGGCTATACGCCAGTGTTCGGAGTATCTCGGCACAAGAGACGGCATTACCGTTATCCCCTATCACAACAACGCCGCCGCGGCGAAAATGGTATCCGAAAATCCGAGCGACAGTTTAGGCTGTATCTGCTCGGCGGAATGTGCGAATTTACACGGTCTGGATATAGTTCATCCGGACATAGCCTCCGATCCAAACAACCGCACCCGCTTTATCTGCATAGCAAAACAGCCCGAAGTCTACGATGGCGCGGACACTGTTTCCGTTTCGCTTTCTATCCCGAATATTTCGGGAGCGCTCTACAGGCTTCTTACAAAATTTGCGGTAAACGGCATTTCCATGTCAAAGATACAGTCAAAGCCTCTCCCGACTCAGTTTAAGACGCCGCGCTTTGAGGACTGTATGTTCTACATTGAATTTGAGGGAAGCATAGACGATCCCGTTATACGAAAGCTCCTTAAAAATTTCGAGCAGGAGCAGAACTATTTTAAATTCCACGGAAACTTCGGAAATATAAGCCGAAAGGAGTAAAATGGTCTCGGTCATTATTCTTGCGGCAGGAAGCTCCTCGCGGATGAACGGCATAAACAAACAGCTGTCGGAAATAGGCGGTATGCCCGTGTTTATTGCGGCGGCAAGGGCGTTTGAAAAATGTGAAAGCGTCGGGGAGATAATTATTGCCGCGCCGAAAGAAAATTGCAAACAATTTGAAGAACTTGCAAAAACGTATGATATAAAAAAACTTTCGGGAATTGTCAGCGGAGGAAGCTCGCGTTTTATGTCAATGAAAAACGCACTTTCAAAAGTAAGCCCCTGCGCGGAGTTTGTCGCTTTTCATGACGGAGCGCGTCCGCTTATAACGCCCGAAGAAATCGAAAAGGTAATAGCCGACGCAAAGAAATACGGCGCGGCTGTTGCGGCGGTAAAAGCGGTCGATACGGTAAAGGCCGTATCCGACGGCTTTATAAAAGCTACTCCCCCTAGAAGCTCGCTTTATTATGCTCAAACTCCGCAGGTGTTCGGAAAAGAGCTTTTTTTGTCCTGCCTCGAAAAAATAGGAGAGCGCGGCGAAAGTATTACTGATGACAGTCAGATACTTGAGCTTTGCGGGGAAGATGTAAAGATAACCGAAATCTCCTGCTGTAACATGAAAATAACACGGCAGGAAGATCTTATTATGGCAGAAGCAATTTTTCCGCACAAAACGCTAAACGGAAGTGATAAGATGAAAATAGGCTTCGGATATGATGTTCACAGGCTTGTCGAGGGCAGAAAGCTCGTATTATGCGGAGCGGATATTCCCTGCGAAATGGGACTTTTGGGACATTCGGACGCCGATGTTGCCGTTCACGCGCTTATGGACGCAATACTCGGCGCGCTTGCGCTAGGCGATATAGGAAAACTCTTCCCCGACAGCGACATGCAGTATAAGGACGCTGACAGCATGAAACTGCTCGCTAGGGTAATTGAACTGATGAAAGAAAACGGTTTTGCGCTCGGAAATCTTGATATAACGATAGTCGCGGAAAAGCCGAAGCTCGCGCCTTATATAATGCAGATGAGAGAAAATTTAGCGGACGCTTTCGGCTGTGACTTATCAAAAATATCCGTAAAAGCTACGACAGAGGAAAGTCTGGGGCTTGCGGGAAAAGGCATAGGGGCGTATGCAGTCGTTATTATTGAATAAATAATGCTTTTTCATAATGCCAAAGGATGGTGAGCAAAATGAAACATTTAAAGTTATTTGTTACAATAACTGCAATAACGGCAGTTTTGCTCCTTTCGGCAGGGTGCGATAATACCTCGGGCACGGATAATTCAAACGGCAATGCCTCGAATTCTCACAACACGGGTATTTTCGGGAGCGGAAACCGCTATGAAACAGTCTATCCCGAAGAATACAGCGAGATGTGGGAGTATATTCCCGAAGCGGAATATACCTCGGCAGATGAACTTGTTTATACATATAACGCAGACGAGCGCGGGATAGTTGTTTCAGACTACAGCGGAGAAGCGGAAGTATTAAGAATTCCCGATGAAATTGAGGACAAGCCCGTGGTCGCGGTAGATTTAAGCGAAACTCAAAAGGAACTGACCGAAGTGATCTTGCCGAACAGCGTGCGTTCTTTTAAACTTTCGGGAGCGATAAGCGTAGCGCTGAAATATGCAAATGTTCCTGCGGCGGCGGAAACATTTTCGTTCGGTTATTGTGAAAAGCTCGAAAGCATTTTTATTTCCTCGGGCGTTTCGGAAATAAACGAAGAAGCTTTCGCTCATTGTACGAGCCTTAAAAACATCAGAATGTCCGAGGGCTTAAGACAGATAGGAAACAACGCCTTTAGCTATTGCACGGGTATTACTTCTATAAAACTTCCAGAAAGCCTTTCGGCAATAGACGGTTCTCCTTTCAGTTTTTGTACAAACCTCACGGCAATTGACGTTGACGAAAACAATCCCTATTTTGCCGCGCAGAACGGCGTTTTGTACAGCAAGGATATGACAAAGCTCGTTCAGTGTCCCGCGGGGAAAAAGGGAAAGTTTTCAATAAGAAACGGAATAACGGAAATAGGCTCCGCGGCGTTTTTCGGCTGTACGGGCATAACGGAGATAACAATTCCCGAGAACGTAGAAAAAATAGGCGACTGGGCGTTTGCCTCGACGCAGATAACCTCGGTCAATATCCCGAAGAAACTTACGAAAATAAACAGCGGCGTTTTTTATTCAACAAAGCTGAACTTCGTTGAAATACCCGAAAATGTTACTTCCATAGGCGATTATGCTTTCAGCGGGTGCAGTGAGCTTAGCTCTATAGTTATTCCCGAGGGCGTAAAGGAGATAGGCAGCGGCGCTTTCAGCGATTGTACAATGCTTTCGGCGGCGGAGCTTCCGAATAACCTTGAAAAAATAGGCGAATGGGCGTTTTCTAAGTGCGAGGGGCTGACTTCGGTATATATCCCGAACGGGGTTACTTCTATAGGCGACAGCGCCTTTTACGGCTGTACGGGGCTTAGAAATGCAAATGTTCCGAGCGGCGTCACGGATATGGGAGAAAGCGTTTTTGAGGAATGTGCGGGCGTTTATGTTACATACAAGGGCAGGACCTATACCACCGAAAATGCCGAAGAAATTTACCTGATGATAAATAACAGCGGCAGCAGCGATATTGACAATAACAGCGACAGTAAGGTTGACAGCAGCGCTGAGATTGAAAGTGAAATTGACAGTGGCAATAACAGTGACGACAGCGATGAAAGCCAAGCGCAATTATCGTGAGTAATGGCAGTTTATTTAAAGGCTGTGTCGGTGAACAAATCTGCGTTTTAAAAGGAGTGATAATATGAAAAAAATAATCGCTTTGATATCTTTGTTGGTTTTACTGCCGAGTTTGGTCGGCTGCAATATAAAAACGCACAATATTGACTTTCCATTTGAAACAGAAGAAGTTGAGAATATTGAAATGTATTATTATGAAGGAGTACCCACATCAGCAGAGAAAAAAGTCGTTACTTCTGAAAGCGATATAAAAACTCTGTACGATATGTTTGAGAGCTTATCGTTGGAGGATAAAAAAGCTGACGACAGCGCAGGAGCGGCTGTGACCGGTTTTAGATTTAATCTTTCAAATGGAACGAACTACGAACTGATATATGCCTGCAATGGAATTAAGAACGGCAGTTTGAGATCAAAAACAGGCGATTTTCAGTATTTCACAAGTGCGGACATTGGTTCGTATTGGAATAATCTGAATACAGAGCTTGAAGCAACATCTGTCAGCGAAAGTGAATTGCCATAGTAACAGTATGATAAATAACAGCGGCAGTGAAATTGACAGTGACAATAATAGTGACAAAAGTCAAGGGCAATTATCGTGAGTAATGATGCAAGTTAAATTAAACAAAAATAAGAGGTAAGAAAAATCTTACCTCTTATTATTTTACTTCTTCCCTTTTAGCCTCTTAGTCAAGGAACAGATGTCTCGGCAGACCGTCTACCATAAACGGAGAAAGCTCTCCGATTATAAGCGGGCGCGCATACTCGGCAAATTCCTTTGAAACATAAGCGCCGTCGTTTATTATCCACTCGTCGGGAACCATTTTCGCAACATTTGCTACTGCCGACGCAGGACAAGACGAAGTCTTTAACTGATAGGGATTGTTTGAAATTCTCTCAAACGTTATCATCTTTCCCGTTTCGCCGTTAAGCGCAAGCTGAACGCCGTCTGCTCCCGCCGTAAATGCCTCGGTTATATCGCGGCGCGAAACAAGGTGAGAAGCGCATCTCTGAAGCGTCGAGAATACGATACCTCTCGACTTAACGCCCGTTTCCCCACCGATAAAGTCGGCAAGATAAAGCGCCGTACCGCCGAGCGTCTTATGACCGAAAGCGTCCTCTGTCATTGAGCGTCTGTTCGCTTCGCAGACATACTTTCCGTCAGCCGTCTTTATACCCTCTGAAACCGCGATAGTAATGACTTTCTTTTCCTTGCGGATATCGGCTATCTTGTTCATGAACTTATCATAATCGAAAACCTTTTCGGGGAGACAGATTATGTCAGGTCCCGCGCAGTCCTCCGAGCGTGAAAGCGTCGCCGCGCAAGTGAGCCACCCTGCGTCGCGTCCCATTATTTCAACGACGTTTATGCTGTCCGTGCTGTAAGTCGTGGCGTCGCGGATGATCTCTTTCATTGCCGCGGCTATGTACTTTGCCGCGCTTCCGTAGCCGGGAGTATGGTCGGTACAAGCAAGGTCGTTGTCTATGGTCTTGGGGATACCGATAAATGTGATATCGCTCTTTATTATTTCGGAATATTTCGACAATTTGTCGATAGTATCCATTGAGTCATTTCCGCCGATGTAGAAGAAATGCTTGATGTCCATTTTGTTTAGGATCGCAAAGATCTTTTTATAGGTCTCCTCGTCCTTTGTAAAATCGGGGAGCTTATAGCGGCACGTTCCGAGGAAAGACGAGGGTGTGCGCTTTAAAAGCTCGATATCGAGGTCGTTCTTTACATAATCCGACATCTCAATAAAGTTCTCTTTCAACAGTCCCTCAATACCGTTTCTCATGCCGTAAACATGGGGACAACCCGCGTCCTTTGCGGTTTTGAAAACACCGACAAGGCTTGAGTTGATAACAGAAGTAGGTCCGCCGGACTGACCGACTACAACATTTCCGAGCTGCATGATAATTACCTCCAAAGAATTAAAATTTTCGGATCTTACTAAAAACATTCTATCACAATTATATCTGTTTGTCAAGTAAAAAATAGTTAAAATCTACAAAACGACCGATAAATGTAAATAAAAGTTGTATATAATGATAGTAAATAATCAAGGTGTGAATTAAGCCTTAAATTTGCTTTTACTTTTTGCTTTCATACAATTCACGGGCGCGTGAAATAAGCGCTGTCTTTTCGTTTTCAACAGTCTCGTCTGCCACTTCTTCGAGCAACTCCGAGAGTATCTCTCCCATAACGGGCGACGGGGGAATGAAACTTTTTAGGTCGTTTCCGTTTATCGCGAGCTTATGAAGCGAAAGCCCCGGCTGTTCGGAGTTTATCTTTTCCGCGAGCGAAAGCATGTCTTTAAGCATGGGTATGCGCTCGGCGGCTTTCGGTATCTTCGCGGAATTGTCCGCAATTTCTGCTTGGATAATGTCGCAGAACAAGCCGTAACCGCGTCTCGAAAGCTGTCTGCGGACAAATTTTTCCGTAGGCTCTATAGGCATATCGTGATATTTAATTATCTCGCAGACGCTCTCGCGAAGCTCGTTGTCACATTTAAGAGCGCGGAGCGACTCGTCGGCTATCTTTGCGCTTATAAAAGCATGGTCGTAATAGTGGCACTCTCCGTTTTCATCGCTCGTCCTGCAAAGGGGCTTTCCTATATCGTGATATAACATAGCTAGCCTGAGCCTTATTTCTTCGGGAGATGCGCCGACAGCTGCGGCAGTATGCTCCAAAAGCGTTCTGTTATGATACTTTGAGCCTTGGTCATAGCCTATCTCGGCTTTAAGCTCGGGAATTATCTCCGACAGAACTTCTGCAAACTCCGTTATTACGCCCTCGGCATATTTCCCGCAGATAAGCCTTTTAAGCTCAGAAAAAACGCGCTCTCTTGAAACGCGCCTTATGTCGCTTTTATGAGCGATAAGAGCTGATTTTGTCTGTTCCTCTATCTCAAACCCCAGCACCGCCGAAAATCTAAGCGCGCGAAGTATGCGCAGAGCGTCCTCCGAAAACCGCTTTTCGGGATCGCCTATACATCGTATCGTTTTTGAAAGTATATCTCTTGTACCGCCGAAAGGATCGGAAAATCCGCGCGAGTGGCTGTAAGCAATGCCGTTTATCGTGAAATCACGGCGCGAAAGGTCGTCGTACAGGTTGACCGAAAACTCAACGTTTTGCGGGTGCCTGCCGTCAAGATAGTCTCCGTCAATACGAAAGGTCGTTATTTCGACACAACTGCCCTTGTATAAAACGGTAACTGTCCCGTGCTTTATTCCCGTTTCAACTACCTTGCAAAAGCCGAAAACGCGTTTTGTGTCCGACGGGAGCGCAGAGGTCGCTATGTCATAATCATGGGCGGGGATACCCATAATGCTGTCGCGGACGCACCCTCCGACAACATACGCTTCAAAACCTGACTGTTCCAAAAGCTCGATTATTTCCGAAACAGACTTTGGTATTATCATGTGACCTCACCTCCCGTTGTCTTAAAACAAACAGGCTGTCGATAAAAACTTCATCTGCACAACAGCCTGTAATTTGATTTGAAAGTTTATAATATCACTTAACGCTCTTTCTGTTCTTAAGTTTACTCTTAACCACTACCATGACCGTAAGCATCATAACGCCCGCCACGGTGAGCATTACGCCCGTTTTAAGCCCCGCAGGGAAATAATTAAGCTCTATGGTGTGTTCGCCTTTCGGAACATCAAGGCACAGAAGCGTTTCATTCACTCCTGAGCATATTTCCGTTGGAACTCCGTCTATTACCGCGGTCCAGCCCTCTTCAAAGGGAATGGACGTAAACAGCGCGCTGTCCTCGTTTGCGTTTACCTTTATTGTAAAGGAAGTGTTGCTGTTTTGCGTTACTTCCGAATTTCTATTGCGTATGCCCGCCGTAAACCTTTCGAGAGCCTCGCTGTCGAGAACATAAAACTCGGGATCTTTTATATAAAGATCGTCTCTGCAAAGCCTTAAAGTAACGTCAAAACACTCGCCCACCCTGTAAGTGCCGAGATAAACTATACTGTAGTTTTCGTTTTCATAATAGTTTTTGATATACTCGCCGTTTATATAAAGGTTGCATTCGCGCTCGTAATAGCTCGGGAAATAAGCATAGACCGCTCCGCTCTGCTGCGGGTAGACGGTATAGGTTATTTCCGCGTCGTCGCTTCTTTTCTTATATGAAGCGTGATTGTCGGTAGTAGAGCCTATATTTACGTTCATGCTGTCGAAGATCGTATCGGTCACGGGAACGAAGATATCCTGTTCTTCGCCCGCAAGGAGCGACGCCAAAGTCTGCTGAAAACCGAAAGGCGAGCTGTCGGAAATATATGAGTTTATTATGCCCTTGTCGGCTAAAAATGCAACTTCAAGCGCATCGGGATTTTCATAGACTTCTATGCCGTTCTCCGCGTCAATGGGAACAACGCTGTCATAAGGCGTCAGTATCTCGCGCTTTGACAGAACGTATTTTATGCCGAGGATATCGTCCGTCAGCATTGTCGCGCCGTCATATCTCGAATAATGGTCGCGGGAGCCGAAGCCCAAGTCTCTGAGCAGCTGGAGAACGCGAGAATTGAACGTGCTTGTAGAATGTGAAACGCCGTAAATTCCGAGAGCCATATTGTCGTTTACGGTGCGGTGGTAGGTCTTTTCCATGCGGTAAAAGCCGTCGTCGTATTCTTTGAGCTTTTGTACGGCGTCTCTTGTCGGCAGTATCTCGCCGAAATAATCCTCTCTCGGAGAATAATAAACGTCGCTGTGTATAGAACTCATATAGCTTCTGCAGCTTATAAAAAGCTCAAGGCATACCGCCGCTCCCGCGAGAATTTTCAGTATCCTGTTGTTCCTGCTAATTCTGTATGCAAGGACAATGCAGGTCATTGCACAAAGAGAAATAAGCGGGATAACGATAATAAGCGACGTGTCAAAATGTTCTCCGCCCGCATAATAGTCCGCCAGCACCAGACCAAGCGTAAGCAAGCCGAACGCTTTTCCTATCTGCTTTCTGCGCACGTCCGAAATATCCTCAAAAGCCTCCGCGCCAAAGGTTATAAGCAGAAAAATAATCGTAAACGAATATCTGTACGGCATCCACACGGGAACTTGTCCGCCGTGCCACAGCATATCAACGGGCTTTATATACATCGACAGCGTCATAACGCCGAGCAATGCTCCCCCGCCTATGCGTTTTATAAGCGGTATCTTTTTCATCATGAAATAAATGACAGCAAATATAAGCGCGAGCGTTCCGCAATACAGCATCGGAAGCCCGTCGGGGCGCTCCGTGTCATAAGTCGCGGGGAAAAGTTTTATATAGATATCGCCTATATTAAAGTTTTCGGCAAAGGAAAAATCCGCGGTCGCGTTATAGTCCATTTTGCCGTTCTGCAAAGCCTTGTATGCGGGGAGAATAATTACCCCCGACATAAGAATAGAGCTTATTGACGCAAGACCGAAAGTTATTGACGCATAGAGATATTCTTTAAATTTTTTGAGAGCTCCGCAGGCGAGGAGATAATAAACGAAATAAAGCGCGGAAAAAATGCCGACCATATAGCCGATATAATAATTCGCAATGAAAATATACAACAGCGAGAGCGAATAAAGCAAAAATCTGCGTTCTTTTACTATCCTCTCTATCCCCGCCAGTACGAGCGGAAGCGCAATCAGCCCGTCCAGCCACATCGGGTTTATGGTATGTGCCGTAAAATATCCGCAGAGCGCGAACATGCACGAAAACAGCACCGCCGTAAAATCCGAATAACCGCGGTGTTTTTTAAGGAAAAAGCACGACGAAAGTCCGACCGCTCCCGACTTTACGAGAAGCATAGCCATTATTCCCTCGGTTATCATATCCCGCGGGAACATTACGATTATGAGGTTAAAAGGGCTCGCGAGATAATATGCGAAAAGCCCCAAAAAACCCTCCGACAGAGAACCCGACCAATTATAGAACAGGCTCGCCCTGCCCGAAAAAACGTCATGCAGGTAGTCAAAATATGTCACATACTGTGCATTTAAATCAAGTGCCAATACCGAGCGTTCTCCGAAAGGATATACTTCAAACAGCGCATACGCCGCAAAGAGAACGATCTGCGGCAAAAAGAACACGAGAAAATACGCATAGTTTTTCTTAAAAAATCCGCGTATTTTCTCCCAAGTTCTTTTTTCGTTTCCTGAAATTTCAGTCAATTATTTTAGCTCCCATTTTTATTTAGTAAAAGAGGTTGTTTTCGGAATATAAAGCATTACAGTCTGTATAAAAAGTCCTGCTCCAGACTGTAGAGAAAGTCCCAGATACCGCATTGAACGCTACGCGTGCAACGCTGAAGAAGTCCTGCGGCTAGGCTTTGTGCCTGCCGTCTGGAGCTTCCGCATTATCCGCCCTTGGCGGATAACGCTACGACGTAGATGGGGCTTTATCTACAGTCTGGCATTATTTGCCCTTGTCCGTTTCAACTATCTCGGTAGAGTTTTTAAATGCTTTTTCTGTTTCCGATGCGCCCGCGAAAAGGAAAATGTCCGTTGCACAGTCGCCTATAAGCGAAACTCCGAGAAGCACGGAAGTAACTATCGGGTTATCGCCGTAAGGTTTGAGACCGATAATAATGCCGAGCGCAACCGTAATTGCGATAGGAATAAGCACAAACGCCCACTTTTTATATCCCGCTTTTTTAAGCGCAAAGACATGCGGGAGCTTCATAATAGCCAAAACCGCCGCGACAATGCCGAGAATGAGCGTAAGTATCATCTTTATATGCTCCTCATCTCTGAAGAAAATGAGGAACGCCGCGACCACAATTCCTAAAACAAGCGTAACAATAACAGAAACCGTGTTTGACTTTTCTTTCTTTACCAGCCACACAAAAAACGACACAATGCCGTAAGCCGCCGCCACAACGCCCAAAGTTATGGCGATAATGTCAAGCGTATCGGTATGATAGATTATCATAAACAATCCGCCGATAAGCTCTATCATTGCAAGGAAAATAAGATTTTTTCTGAGTGCTTTTATTTTGTCGAGTTCCATAAAATTCCCGCCTTTCAAAAACCTGAAGTTTTAAATTTGTACTAACAGTACCCTAATATAAATTATAACTCATAATCTGTTATTTGTCAATATTTTTTATCTTTTTTACGGTTCAAGCGATTTTTTCTTTTTAATTCGCAAAATGTACTTTTGTCAATGATGTGAGACAAAAAATATAAAAAAATAAGGAGATCAAAATAAAGTTGAGGATAGGAA
>CANQVE010000021.1 GCA_947627205.1 uncultured Clostridia bacterium
GTTTCGCGGCTTCGCCGCGACCAGAGGGGAAAAATTTTTTGAAAAAAATTTTTCCCCTCTGGACTCCCCTTTCAAAAAACTTTCGTGCGCACGCTCGTCAGGTCGTTTGAAATTTTAACGTGCTTCGCCGCTCGAAGCAGCTTCTAGCCTCTAGCTTCTAACCTCTAGCTTCTAGCTGCGCTCCCCTTTCAAAAAACTTTCGTGCGCCCGCCCGTTTGGTGGTTTGAGCGGAAAAGCGCTTTCCCGCTCGAAACAAATTCTAGCTTCTAGCCTCTAAAACTTTAGCTTCTAGATGGGGTTCAAGGGGGAAAACCTTTTTTAAAAGGTTTTCCCCCCCCCCCTTGCTTAAAACGTAATATCCGCGAAGTTCCCTTTGCACGCTCCTGCGAGCGCGTCGGGCGAAAGCTCTATCTGAAGCCCTAATCTTCCTCCGCTTACAAATATGCTCTCCTGCCCTTTCGCCGTTTCGTCTATAAACGTCAAGAACGGCTTTTTCATTCCTATCGGAGAAACACCTCCGCGTATATATCCCGTAAGCGCGTTTATGTCTTTTACATGCACAGGCTCAAGCGCCTTTTCTCCCGCGCACCTCGCGCATTTTTTAAGATCAAGCTCGCGGTCAACGGGCAAAACAAAAACGTAATTCTTCCCGTTTTTCGCCGCCGTGACAATGGTCTTAAACGTCCTCGAATACTCCTGCCCGAGCATATCTGCCACCTGTATTCCGTCCGAAAAATCCTCGCATTCATAGGTATGAGCAGTGTAGCTTATCTTCAACTTATCAAGCATTCTAAGGGCGTTTGTCTTTGCTTCCTTTGACATCAGACTCCCTCTTCTATGTCAAAATAATCGTCCTCGCACATATCCGTTTTTCTCAGAAGCAAGAACGCGGCAACAGACGCTGCGGCTGCAATAAATACTAATATTCCCGAAACAATGCATAAAATTTTAGCGTTCATTTTTACCTCCAGCGGTTTTATCAGCGGAATCTTTCTACCATTTCGCCTATGCCGTTATCGTTTGTAGGCTCGCCTATTGCTCCGAATTTCCACTCGCCGTTGTGACGGTATACCTCGCCGAAGACCATAGCCGTTCTTCCGTCATAATTCTCGGAAAGGTTGAACTTGCAGAGTTCCTTTCCATTGTCTGCGTCTACAACGCGGATAAACGCATTTCTTATCATGCCGAACTGCTGTTTACGCTCGCGTGCCTGATAGATAGTGACAGTAAACACTATTTTAGTATAATTTGCGGGAACTCTGTTGAGCTCTACTATTATCTGCTCATCGTCGCCGTCGCCTGCGCCTGTGAGATTATCTCCGCAATGGCGCACCGAACCGCTCATGTGTGTGAGATTGCCGTAATACACTACGTCATTCGGCGTTTCAAGTCTTCCCGATGCGCCGATAAGCAGAGCCGAAGCGTCGCAGTCTATGTCCTCCTGTCTTGAAAACAGCGAGAACTTTTTCGGAGCTTCGTCCCAGCCAAGTCCGACAACGATTGTTTTAAGACCTGCGTTTGATTTTGTAAGGTCTACCTTTTGCCCTTTTTGAAGATTTACAGACATAATTTTTCCTCCTTGAAAAAATTTAGTTCCATGTTTTATTATACAGCATAAGTGCTGAATTTAAACGGTTTTAATCGAGCTTTGTCTCCTTTGCCTTTGCAAAAAGCTCGTCTACCTTTTTCCCATCGACCTTTGTCATAAGTGAAACAACAACTACTGCTACAAGCGCGATAAAGAACGCAGGCAGGAGCGAATAAACGCCTGTTCCCGAAAGCACGGGTATGCTCTCCCACAAAATTACCGAAGCGCCGCCCGCTATAATGCCTGCAACTGCGCCCGGCATTGTCATCTTCTTCCAGAACAACGACAGGAGCATTGCGGGACCGAACGCCGCGCCGAAGCCTGCCCATGCATAAGATACAAGTCCCATAACGGAGCTGTTCGGGTCGAACGCGATAAAATAAGCTATAACTGCAACTAAAATTACCGCGGCTCTCGATATCCACATAAGCGTTTTTTCCGAAGCGTTTTTCTTAAAGAGCTTGAACATATCGTTCGTTACCGCCGAAGAGGTTACAAGAAGCTGACTGTCGGCGGTGCTCATAATTGCCGCAAGAATTGCGGAAAGGATTATGCCTGCAATAAGCGCGGGCAAGAGCGAGCTTGAAAGGAACATAAAGATTTTTTCATTGTCGCCTATAGCGTTGAATTTAGCAAGAAGCTCTGCGTTTTCGGGAGCATTCAGGAATAGCATTCCGAAAATTCCGACAAGCGCTGCGCATACAAGTGTTACAAACACCCAAACCGTTGCGATTATGCGGGACTTTTTGATAAGATCACTGCTCTTAATTGCCATAAAGCGAACAAGAATATGGGGCATACCGAAATAACCGAGTCCCCACGCAAGTCCCGAAACAATGGTAGTAATAGCCAAAGAACCGTCGGGATTATGTATAAAGCTGAGATAATACTTAGAAATGGTTTCGTTTGCAACTGCCGCGTCAAATACAGCGCCCATGTCCTTTGTCCGGAATAATATAACTACAGGCACTACTATCAATGCCGCGAACATCAGCATACCCTGTATAACGTCGGTATAGCAGACCGCAAGAAATCCTCCGAGGAACGTATACGAGATGATAATAAGCGCGCCTATAGTGAGCGCAAGAGTATAATCTATCCCAAAAACGTAATTAAACAGCTTTGCGCCGCTGCTGAATGCAGACGCGGTATAGATAAGGAAGAAGAAGAAAATAATCGCCGCGCAGACAAATCTTAAAACGGGAGAAGAACTGAAAAAGCGCTTCTGGAAATACTCGGGGATCGTTATGGCATCGCCCGCCGCATAAGACATTTTGCGAAGTCTTGAAGCACAGATAAGCCAATTGAGGTATGTACCGACAAACAGACCTATCGCTATCCAACTTTGCGTAAGACCGCCGACAAGAATTGAACCCGGAAGTCCCATAAGCAGCCAGCCGCTCATATCCGAAGCCTGCGCGGAAATTGCTGTTGTCCAGCTTCCGAGGTTTCTTCCACCGAGGAAATAGTCGCTCATATTTTTCGAGCGCTTAAAGGAAATTATTCCTATTACGATTATTACCACGGCGTAAAGCACAAACGCCGCGACCGTATAAACATTAAACTCCATTTATTTACTCCTTTGTTTTTTTACTTATACGTTTTTATTCTAACATATTTTTACAAATAAATCAATAGAAAAATGAAAAAAATGTGAAGTGGGATTGGCAGTTGTCAGTTGACAGGGTACAGTATGCAGTAACAGCCGAAAGTCTGTCCGCTGAATAAAAGCAATAAAGAGGCTAAAGTTCAAACTCTAGCCTCTAGCTTCTTTCTCTGAAAACCAAAAAACTTTTTCTCCCAAAAGCTCCCCGGCTTTCTTACCTCTTACTTCTTATCTCTAACCTCTAAAAGGGTTAACGTGCACCATACAATGCTTCACGTTTTCAAATGAACCCTCTATTGCGTCATGTACTGCCTCCGCTATCTTATGCGCTTCTATCAGCGTCTTTTCCCCGTTTACCGCTATCTCCACATCAACATATATCTTCGAGCCGAACAACCTCGTTTTTATATCGTCTATCCCCTCTACCCCGCTCTGTTCAAGAATAATCTCTTTCATCTTATTTACAATTTCCATCGGGCAAGCCTTATCGACCATTTTATCCACAGCGTCCTTAAATATATCGAACGCCGCTTTTAAAATAAACACGCATATTATAACGCTCGCAACCGAATCCGCTATCGGGAAACCCAGCCTTGCGCCCAAAATTCCCGCAAATGCGCCTATTGATGACAGCGAATCCGAACGGTGGTGCCATGCGTCAGCCATCAAAGCTCCCGAATTTATCCTCTTTGCCGCGGCTCTTGTATACCAATACATCCACTCTTTTACAACTACCGAAACAACTGCCGCTATAAGCGCCATTACTCCGGGAATTGCAATTTCCTTATAATTGCCCTCAAGAATTTTACCGATACCCTCTGCACCTATACCGAAGCCCGTTGCCGCCAATATCACCGCAAGCACGATAGACGCCACGCACTCCATTCTTTCATGACCGTATGGATGGTCGTCGTCGGATTTTTTCTCGGACAATTTTATGCCGATGATAACAATAAAAGTACTGAAAACATCCGAAGCGGAATGAACAGCATCGGAGACCATTGCTCCCGATTTTGCAAATATTCCCGCGATAAGTTTCAGAATTGAAAGAGATGTATTTACGATAATGCTCACGGCGGAAACGCGCATTGCCGTTTTGTTATCGTCGGGCTGAACATTATTATTTCCCATTATTACCTCCCGAAAAATAAGGCATTATACAAAAAGCCCGCAGGACATTTTCTGTCCCGCGGGCGATTTTCCCACTGCCGACTTTTGCGGCCCGACTGCGCGAAAACTAACTTTCGCCGCCTGCTCAGTTGTACTATAGCAATTTATTATATGCATTACAAGAAGTTTTGGTGAAGTGTATTTTATCATAACCGCAAAGTTGTGATATAATTATAACCTATCCATTCCAAGGCGCTTTATATAAAGCCACATACGAACAATAATATTTCAATCATTATATCATGACCGTTCATTTTTGTCAACGGGATATCAAATTTTCGTCGGATTGCACAAATCAACTGCGCGTCTGCCCTATTCCCCTTGACAAAACAAAGTTTTTGTTGTATAATTATTGAGTATTGTTGAATATCATCGGGGTGTGGCGCAGGTGATAGCGCGCGAAGTTTGGGACTTTGAGGCCGCAGGTTTGAGTCCTGTCACCCCGACCAATTTTACTTCCCGTAAATGGCTTAACAAAGCCGTTTGCGGGATTTCTTTTTTGCTCATTTTAGGGTTTGTTCTTTATTTGTTCTTTATTTTGAAAATATAGCGTTCGGCTGTGTGTTTTATGGTTGCGGGCTTAAAAATTGGTTGCAGGTCTTGACTTATAAGAGGTTAGAATTTGTACCGAACGTTTGTTCGCCGAGTTCTTACCTCTTACTGTCAATACAATATTTTCAAAATATGTGTCGGAACTCAAAATTTGGGAGTTATTAAACGGAATGGGAAATAAATACTGATTTTTTCTCCTAGCGCGCTAATTCCTTAAAATTTTCTTAAATTATTCTGAAGTATCTCTAACAATTTTCTAAAGGTATTCTTACATTTAAAAATTCCTATTGAATGTTTTTTACGGTTAGGGTATAATCATTAATATCAAAAGCCGAATGCCGTTCCGATACGGATAACAAGAAAGGACGAATGGTTTCGCTTTGGGGACATATTTTTTCAATTTCATTTTTATACTATAGTCATAAATTCTGATAACGTATTGTCAATGATAAAATTACCTGCTACACTATGAATTTTGATTGAATTAACAAAGGAAGATACATTTATGGATGACACTAAAAATAAACTGCTCGATCTGATCGATTGGATATATATGAATTGTGGCAGTTTTGACGCTTTAATTTACTTGTTGCCGATATTTGTATTGTTTTGCGCAATTTATTGTATTGCGCGCGCTGTTTGGCACAAGCACAGGTTCGGTGCTGATTTTGCAATCGTGCGAAAAAAATCCCGACTTAACGAATTTATCAGATTTCTTTTAGTTTTTTGGGGTGTATTTATAATTTGCGGGTTGCTGACGCCTACAGAATTCTGGAAATATTTTTGGCAATGTATGGTTCACAGATTTGAATACAATCCGTTTGAGGATTTTTTCCGTGCTCCCCGTATGCCAAACCCCTTTCCAAATTTATTGTCTTGTATTTTGAACGGTCATCCCGAATGGTTTTTCCATTCGGCACACATAACTGATATTCTGTTAAACATTTCATTATTTGTTCCATTGGGTTTAGCTCTGCCGTTTATCTGTAAAAAGGCGAAATTACTTAAGATAACGCTCATTGGTTTTTCTTTAAGTTTTGTTATAGAGATAGTACAAATTTTTCTTAATGGCAGATCGAGCAATATTGATGATTTGCTGTGCAATACAGCCGGTGCAGCTTTAGGTTATGCGTTGTATGTCCTTATGAAAAAGGTATTTCCCAAGTTTACTGCAAAGTGCTAATTGTCAGCAAACGAAGTATTCCAAAATTTATCAAATTCTGACGTTCAATCAGACCAACCCTGACAATATTCAAAACCTCGCCAAATCCCAACTGATAAGGTGAGCTTTTTCATATTGCGATACTCCGTATTTTTCGACCGAATACTGCTGTTCAAATGATTGATTTTCAAGTAATGACCGTAAGAGTTTGAAAGGTGTTTTCAAAAAATTCGTGACCATTTTCATTAAATCCCTTGACAACATTAAAACTTTGGTATATAATATCATTAGAGCCAAGTGCGTCTGTTAATTCGGGCAATGGTAGCCCCCATCTTTCAGACTGCGCTTGGCTTTTTCTTTGTCGTAAAAGTGTCATCTGCGCTTATTATTTTCCTTTATTTTTTCATTGACCTTGTCGGCGGTTCTCTTGCCCGTGTAATAAAGAGAAAAGAAAGTGACTGCATAAACAAAAGCAATTGACACAAGCATCATAATAACTCCCAAAACGCTCGGAGTATACCAATCGAGAATATATCCGCCCGTCAATACAACCACCGTTAAGAATATTATATGGATAATATAGCGCAGTATTGTTCCTTTACGGCTTTTTGTTTCATCAGAGCCATTTATCAATACCGTGCCGACAGCGCAGATAAACGAAATAATGAGTATCGCGGGAAGATCGGTCACAGGCATTTGCTTTTTCGTTATATCATTCCCGTATGAAATCCAGCTGTACAAAAAATAAACCAGCATTACTGACGCAGAAATAACCGCCGTGACATTAACAATTTTTTTCAGCATAATTTACACCCCGAAATATTTCTTCAAGTCAGGCACATACTGCCTTGATATAATGACTTTCTCGCCGTTTTTTAAGTGCGCTTCAAGTCTGCCGTTGAACATAGGGCTTAAATAATCTATCATGTTCGTATTGACGACCTGCGCTTTTGAAATGCGAAGATACAGGTCGGATAATTCTTCTATTTCATACAGACGCTTTTTTATTTCCATAACGCTGTTTTCAAGATAGACAAAAACCCTGTTGTCCACGGCGTCAAAATAATACACGTCATCAGCCCTTACAGGCACAATATTTTCATGCTCATCTATACAGGTGAGCATATTTTTCCCGAGTTTTATTCTAGCGATGAGCTTTAATACGTCATCATCAAGACCGTGTGTGCGAATGAGGATCTCTTCTTCCTCGTTGTCCGCAATATCTTCTATTATTATCTTCATTTTTTCACCTATCGGTTTTTCGTTTTAATACGACCGCGCCAACCACTAAGAATATTATACCACATATAAGCAAAATTGCAAGCTCTGTCTGTGAATTTAAAACAAGATCTCCGAACGCTATTTTCACGCCCATTTCGTTTTCAAGCGCCTCGAAATATTCTTCGGACTTTCCCGAAAGCAATGTATTTTGCGCTTCGTTTGTGAGAGACTGCCTTATAAGCGCCGTTCCGTGAAGCACGGGCAGGCATTTAAGGACCGATAATACTCCCTCGGGCAGACTTCCCGCAGGGAGATATATTCCGCCCAAAAATCCGCAAAGAGTTCCTATTGTCGTTCCAAAGCCCGAATATGCGTTTGTGTTTTTTATGAATACTGCGACAAGATAAAGCATTCCCGCATACATAAATGCGTTTGCCGATGCATATAAAACCGAAACGGCTATGTCTTTAAACGTTATGTCAAATCCCGTTATCGATGCAATTATGACCGCTCCGAGCATTGTTACAACTGCAAAAGCCGAAGAACATATCCATGCCGCCGAAACATATCCCGCGGAGATTTTCCACCTTGCAACGGGCGAAGTATAAAAACTCTGAATTATGCCGTTTTCGGTATCGGCGATCATGGGTGAAAGTACGGTCAATACTACCATCAAGGAATTTACCGAAAGCACTCCTGCCACAGTCCACCAGAATACATAAGCCTCGGCGTTTTTTGTTATTTCATCTGTTACGTTTTCGCCGAAAAAGGCTTCTGTAATTCCGCTTACGTTCATATCTCCCAGAAAGACAAGCATGACAGCAATTACAATTATCATTGTGAGCATTGACGAGAATACGGCGCTCCTGTTTCGCAGATATAATTTACAGTTTCTTTTTGTAAGCTCTATAACCTGTTTCATTTGTTTTCCTCCACCACACTTAAAAATACATCGTCAAGCGTTGCGCCTATAACCTCAAAACCCGTGATATGTTCCTTATATTTCTCAACTATAGGTAATGCCGAAAGCGTTCCTTTGACGTGTATTCTGACGCAGTTTAAATCTTTCTCTGCGTTTTCGTCACTGCCTATATCACAGCCGTTTTTCGGATAGAGAACAAGCGTATCCCGTGCATATTTTTCTTTAAGCTCAAACGGTGTGCCCTCTGCGATTTTTCTGCCTTTGTCAATGATTACGATCTTGTCGGCTCTTGACGCTTCCTCCATATAATGCGTGGTGAGGAATACGGTCATATCGGTGTTTTTGCGGAGCGTGTCAATAGTTTCCCACACATCTGCGCGGGTTGCGGGATCAAGTCCCGTTGTCGGCTCGTCAAGAAAAAGGAGCTTCGGCGAATGCATAAGCGCCGCCGCTATTTCACAGCGCCTTTTCATACCGCCCGAAAGTTTTTTATACTGTTTGTCAGTATAATCTTCCATGTTCAGAAGTCCGGCTATCTCGGACAATTTCTGCTTTATAGCCTTTTGGTATGTTGTATAAAGGTATGCCCGACTTATGAGATTTTCTTTTACCGTAAGCATATTATCAAGGCAATTCCCCTGATATACAACGCCTATCCTCTGTCTTATCTCCCGAACATTATCGGCGGGATATCCGCACACAACGGCTTCTCCCGATGTGATAGCAAGCGACGTTGTGAGCATATTTATCGTCGTTGATTTGCCAGCGCCGTTTACTCCGAGGAATGCGAAAAACTCGCCTTTTCCTACATCTAAGTCCAGCCCGTAAACCGCTGTATTTTCGCCGTATTTCTTGCATAATTTTTTCGTGTGTATCATAAATACCGCCCCTTTCGATATCATGATAGCAGTATTTCTCCATCGGTGCAAGCAAAAAACGGTAACCTGCGTTTTTTCGGGGGTAAGATGCAAAAATAAACCTGTTATGTTTAAAAACGGATAAAAACCGCGCAGGTCTGCTCGGCGATATACTTGCAAACCGAATAAAAATGTTAAAAGTTAAACCGCAGAAAATTCCGACCTCACAGGGTTTTAAATAACTTTCTGCCGTTAAGTCATATAATGCTCAAAAAGTGAAAAATACTGTTGACAAGTCAGCCGGGCAATGTTATAATTTAATTGCAATCTTACTATTAAAAGGAGCAAACGTTATACTATGATACCGTACATACTATTAAAATATTGGAGAAAGCACATCAAAAGCGCTCTTGCAATGCTCTTTGCAGGGGTGCTGCTTGCAGCTGTCGTTTTCATAGGACTTACAATTATAAGAGAAGATCGCCTGGAGGTTGCTCACTCGACTTTTGACAGAGACGGTCATTCCGAGGTTTTTATAGTCGACTCAAATGATGAAGTGCTTCAAAAAGTCACCGAAGGAAAGACGGGATATAATTACGGCTTTATGCAGGTTTACGGTGAATTTGACGGGTTTGCTTACGGCACTATTGAAGATGAACACGACATTTTGCATATCCCGCTTACGGAAGGAAGAATGCCCGAAACAGCAGACGAGATAGCCGCCGACAAAGGCGTGCTTGACAAACTTTACTGGGCAGGAAAATGCGGAGATACTATTGAACTTGACGGTAAGACATATACCGTTGTCGGAATAATTGACGAGATATACGGAAAAGATAGAGATTTGTCTTCAATTCAATATCCGGAAGGACTGATTTATAAGATACCGCTTATATTTGTCGGAAAATACGAAGGCGAACCGCTTTACCGCATAGATATGCTCAACAATTTTCTTGACCTGAACGTAAGTGAAGACGCTTACTACGAACAAAAAGACAAGTATGAGGAACTTCTCAGAGAGTATGAGAATAATAATACGATAGGCTGGTACAGAGTATACAGCGAGCGAGAATCATTATTCTTCTATGGTATTATATTTGTCAACTTCTTTATGAATATTGCGATTATAGGAGCAATAATCGCGGCACTGTCGGTATTTTCAATACTTCGCAGTATTTTTTCCGAGCGAAAAAGCAGGATTGAGATATTAAAACGAATAGGCATGAGCAGGCGCAGAATTGCAATTATGTATGCGGTTGAATGTGCGATGTTTGCAGTGATACAGACAATTTTAGGAATTGCGTTCGGATTTTTGGCGTATGAGGGCGTATTTAAATTCAGAACAGAAGTTCTTGAACAAAAAATTTACAGCGGTATTACAGACCTGTGGTTTGTCATCAGCACAACGCTTGATCCGTTTTTGTGTTCCGCAGTTATTTCGGTAACAGTAGTTGTTTTAGCGTACTTACTCTGTATCATAACGGATAAAATTCATTACAGCGCTCCGGATAAAAACACCGAACCCCGCCCGCTTTCAAAATGCTTCAAGCAGATTTTCAGCCATAAAACAGTTACGGCAACTCAAATCGCGGCGCTTACTCTAATCTGTTTTTCCGTTATCGAGGGATATCTTTATTATACCGACAACGGAAAATCATTACCGGACAACGGACTCGTTATTTATATCCCACCGAGTTGGAGTTTTAAGGCTAACGGTCTTGATATGGAAGATAATAATATCGCCGAGTATTATTCAAGCGACGAGCCGACCGTAAACTATATCGGAGAAGCCGAACCGCTTTTCCCTTTTATTGTTGATAATTTCAGCGCGGGAATTGACGATAACACTGCGAATACCTTGCCCGAATACACATTTTCTTTCGGAAATCTCCCGCAGACTTTAATGTCCAGTGAAAAACGAAATTTCCGTTATATAAACGAAATCGACACCGCATCCGAATCTTTTAGGCAAGGACTGCTTGCATTAAGCAGTGAACAACATCAGAACTTTTTTGACGAAGGACAGCTTGGCTCAAAATATTTGTACAAAACGGAAACAAGGCTGACAACTTCAAGGGTTATCAAAAGCCTTTCGGGAAATGTGACAGAGGGTGAACTTAACATTGAAAAGCTGAACAGCGGAGAAGAAATTGTTGTCGCATATCAGGGCATAAGACCGCCGTTTGAAATAGGCGAGACCATTTCTCTCAATTCAATTTCCGCAGGTGCAACAGGTTACGGAGTGGGAGAAATCTCCTCGGCTGAAGTGAAAATAGGTGCGCTTGTGAAGATACCTCGCGACTATAATAAAATAATAAATTCCATTGTTCGCAGCGAAAAAGAGGACTACAATTTTCTGACGACAGCAACAGGCGCTGAAAGTATGGGTTTCCCCTGCGCAAAATATACGAAAATCTACACAACAGAGCCTATGGATGGCGGTCTGATACCAAGTTCGGCAAAGATGACAATGAAGTCGCTGGCGATAATGCAGCATGATTATCTTATTAATCAGTTGGTAAAATACAGCGGTTCAATTGCAATTTTACTTGTTATGTCATTGCTCGGATTTGCGGCTTATTTCAACGGCATAGGAATGAAGATAAGGCAGAAGAAATACGAGATTTCGGTATTAAGGGCAGTCGGAACAAATCTTAAAGAGCTTAAGAAAAAACTGCTTTTGGAGAGTATGAAAATCCCGCTTATTTCCATTGCTGCGGCGTATGTCTTAATAAAAATTCTCCAGCTTTCCGGCTGGATTTCATACAATATATTTGGCTGGTATGAACAAAACTTTATGATGAATCATCCCGAGCCGCCTCCCGAATTGATAAGCAACGTATTCCACACATTTTCAGATTTTGCACATGAACAATTATTTGTCAGCGGGCTTATGTGGGAGCCGAATGCAGAGATACCTATGCTGATCTTATTCGCGGTGTTATGCGCGGTGACATTCCTGCTTACGGTGGTTGCGCTGAGGAAATTCAAGAGCAATATCGCGGGCGATTTGAGCGAGGGGAGGACAAGGCAATAATAAACTGAGGACGATCGATATTCATAAATAACTATATACTGACAAAATAAGGCCCCGCATTGTTAAACGCGGGGCTTTTAAATTTGTTGGCTGTTTTATTTATTTGTTCAAGACTCAAGCATTTGGTTCAACTTTTATTTCAACCAGACACGGTTCGGAGAATACACTGCTTATTGTAAGATCTTCGGTTATCTCTATCCATTCATCTTCCTTTTTGTAATACCACTTTCCCTGCTTGCCATATCTGTGATTTTTAACATTTTCTAAAAAGTTGTCGCTTACATCAGTGAGTGTATCGCTCGCTTTCTTATAAATCACGACAAACAGATCATCTGTTTGCCAAACGCCGTTTGCATAGCCGTATGATGAAACCATATAACTGCTGTAAATATTCTTATCAGTTTCAGCATAGATTTCTGTCTGCTCGTAAAACTCGTAATATTCACCATTATCGGTCAAGTATACTCATGCGGATTGCCTGTTATGGTGAATTTTAATCTTCTACACAGGGACATTATTGGCACTTATTGATATTGCATCTGTATTTTGAGTTTACCAATCGATAACTTTTTCAACAAATTTTGGCGTGATCATATCTGGAATATCAAACGGCAACAAATATCTGTTCCAGATTCCACTTGTCCGTTTTGTTTGAAATATTCTGCCCTTGCTAATCACATAGGGAATCTTTCTTGTCTGAAGCGGACAAGATAAAACCCAATATTTATCATCTGATACTATTTTCCAAGTGTTTTTTATTTATAGGTACTGTAAAACGGCAGGGCGATGACAGTATACAGGGTATAGTGTACAGTGTACAGCTTTGGTGTCCGCTTCGCGGACAATATTAGATTGTTATCGGGCTGAAACGTTTTGGAGCGTTACCGTAAAAGTTATGCTCGTGTGCTGTTTGGCTAAAAACAATCTAAATCATATCCGCGTAAGCGGATACCATAACTGACTACTGTACCCAGCGTTGTACGCGAAGCGTTCAATGCGTACACTGTCAACTGTCAACGCGCTTGTCCGTTTACATACTGTCTGTTAGTGCGGACGGAGCCGTCGCTGTTATAGTAAACATACGTTCCGTTATAGAGCTTATCGCCCTTAAAGGTGCCCTCTTCTACTATTCGGGTATGGTCGGTATTCTCGGTTGTCTTAATGCCCTCGCCGTTCATTGCGCCGTTTGAATATTCTCCCTCGTAAACAAAGGTCGAGCCTCTCGAATAATTATATGTCAGCTTTACGACTCCGTTTGCGTCGCCGTTTACAAACGGTCCCTCTATAACGCTCTTATGACCGCTCTTGTAGTTTATCGTTCTCTTTCCTGTGCAGGTGAACTGTCCGTCTACAAAATCGCCCTCGTAAATATAAACGTTTCCGCTGTAGTAGGTTACTGTCCTTTTGCCCGTTCCTACAAGATTTCCTTTCACAAAAACACCGCTGTCTTCGGTTATATTGCCGTCGGAATAAAAGGTAGTTTTAGTGCCGTTTCCGTTCATATTGCCGTCTTTGTATCCGCCCTCGTATTCAAACGACGTTCCGTCAGCAAACGTATAGCTCATTTTTATATTGCCGTCGGGTTTGCTGTCTGCAAATTCGCCCTCTATAACGCTTATATCGCCGTTTCCGTAGCGAGTTGTCATTTTTCCGGTGCCCGTCATTTTTCCGTCAGCAAATTCGCCGTCATAGCTCATTCCGTCTATTCCCGTAAATTTGCCTTTTCCGTTCTTAATGTCATTTGTCCATTCGCCCTTGTAGACATTTCCGTTTGAATAGGTCATTGTACCGAAACCGTTTCTAAGTCCGTCCGTAAGATCGCCGACATAAACGCCGTCATCATAATTTTTCATGATGTTTCTGCCTGTCTCTACACCTGTGATTGACGCAAGACTTCCGTCAGGACTGTATCTGAATGTCACAGGATCCGAATATATCTCAACATTTCCCGATTTGCTCACCGAGATAAGTCTGAAATAACTGTCCTCTGTCGGCTCAAAGCCTTTTAAACATATTCCGTTTTTGCCGTCGGCATAATAATATTCGGAAGCCTCTGTAAGAGTTCCGTTCATTTTCATAAACAGAACATCATCTGCACTACCATTCCATGTTATCAGAATGCCGTCTTTTTTCTCTGCTTTTACTTCTGCGGGCGAAGCAGGTTTTCCTGCGGGTGTGTCCGCAAGAACTGTCATTTTTTTCCATTCGGAATTTTCCGTAATACCGTTTTTCTCGGATAAAGTGCGCAGTTTCAGATCCGCAGACTTTGCTCCCGCGGGAATTGTAACATACATCTGCGTTTCGTCGGAAATGCCTATTGAAACTATATTGTTCTGACTGCTGACTATATATTCATAGCCCTTTGCGTTTTCGACAGCCGTCCATTCAAGCCTTACCGTGCCGCTTCCGGTGCCTGTAATTTTAATTTCGGGAGCGGATATGCTGTCAGAAAAACATCCGTAGTCGTCTTTTGACGCTTCGGGAAGCAGGTCGCCGAATTCGTCCGAATAAACATGAGCGTCTGTATTATCGTCAATGAACGAAAAATAATCCGTACCCGCGCCTATATAACTTTCGCTTATGCTGTCGCCAAAGTCGTTAAGGCACACGTCAACATAATAATAATTTCCGTCGTCAAATTTTACGACATTCCAGACATAGCCGTCGCTCTGAGCGGTATAGGCGTTTATTTCCAGAGCGTTTGACATCGCGCAGAAAGCAAGAGCATAGCCCATGCAGACAGAATTTCCCGAATTTAAAACGGAATAAGCCGAGCGATATTCTTCGTTTTCTTCATCAGCTGCATACGCGGTATTTTCACAGATCTTACGATTTATTGCGCGTATCTTTCCGAGCGTAGTCGTTTCATTTCCGCATTCGGCTGTCCAGCTCTCGAGCTTTGCAAAAAGCTCGTTTGCGGTTTTCGCGGGATCGGAAATGCCGTCCATAAATCCGCTCAAATGGAAATAAATGTTCTCAGGCGAATATAAAAGTGAATTGTTTAAAAAGAAGTATTGGGGATTGTTCAGTCTGAACCAAAAGGCTACGTTTGCCGCGTCCTCGGCTTTTAGACCGAGGTCGGAATATTTCGCGCCTTTAAGCACTTTTTTATCTGAAAACTCCGCGGCTTCATACATAGAGTTTTTTAAATAATCCGAGCAGACCTTGTCGAGCCTGTCATAAAAAGAAGCCTCGGCAGATGTGAGCTTGTCCTTTGTCTCGGCGCAGGAATAAACGCTCCACTCGCGTTCTTCAATTTTAGTTTCACCTTTGAAAGAAAGCCCTTTGAGAGTTTTATCAAGCTCCGACGCTTCTTCATTGGTTATTGAAGACACAACTCCGCCCACGGTATCTTCGGAAAGTTCGGGCGTTTCTTTTTTGTTGTCAGCCGTATTTTCGAGAACAACTTCTTTTACCTCATCGGGGCTGATTTGTTCTTCGGTATTTGTACAGCCACTGAGCAGTGCGGCGCATAATGTCACGGCAATTGCCGTTTTTTTCATTTTCATTTTCTGATCCCTTTCTTTTCTGATTGTTGTGATAATGATAAAAAATAATATTGCTAAGAACATCTTATACATTGTATCACAACCGGCGTTTTTTGTCAATATGCCGAATGCTGTGTACACAAAAATTTCATAAAACTATTGACATTTATCCATTTCTGATATAATATTATTATAAGCAAATCGGAATTAACTTGGCGTACATCAAGTTTATTTTTAGGAGGAAATGCAGAATGTATACGCTTAATGTACGGATAAATTACAGGCACAGTATTGTTGAAGAGCAGATAAGAAAGCTCGACACTTCCGCCGAAATGTCGAGGAGCGCGATATTCAGGCGTGCCTGTGCGGTGGCTGTAAAAGTGGAAAACTGGCAGGAAATAAGAGCGATGATAGCTGACTTAAAGCCCGGCGGAAATATGACCATGGCATATAACTATCAGGGCGAATATGACGAAAAGACAGCCAAAGAGCTTGAAAAGATATCGGAAAACATACTGCGCGACCTTTCGGATATGGAAAGCCTTAAAAAACAATATCTCCTGCTTCTGATACTTCTAAGCTACCGCAGGTATCTTGAAGCAGGACAAAAAGTCAAAAGCGCTTCTTCTGAAAAGCCCGATCTCCCCGAAATGATGTCAAGAATAACGGAGCTTATGATAAACGATCCCGAAAGCCCGAAATTAAAACAGATATGCGAAATACTGAAAGAATAAAACAATGCCCGCACTGTTGTTTTTACAGTGCGGGTGTATTTATTCCAAGTAACAGACTTTATCAACAGCCTGCGATCTTATCGGCTATAAAACTCATTATTTTTCCTATGGCGCAAATAATGCCGAAAAGTAGCACTGCGGGAACGGCAA
The DNA here is from genome assembly GCA_947627205.1 of uncultured Clostridia bacterium. Taxonomy (GTDB): domain Bacteria; phylum Bacillota; class Clostridia; order Oscillospirales; family Ruminococcaceae; genus CAG-115. Next base: position 16,488 of record CANQVE010000021.1, read on the forward strand.
AGACAGCAATGACTGCCGTTCCGAGAAAGCAAACGAGCTTTACTCCGAATTTGCGCGCAGAGCTGTTTATTTTCCCGTCATATCTGTAACGGTTTTCGCTCATGACGTTTCCTCCCGTGCGCCGCTGACTATGTTATAATAAGCGTTTGAGGTGAGCTTGTAGACGATAGTATAGAACACTGCGTAGACAATTACGCTTATTATGGTAGTAAACGCGAACAGCGGGATATTGTCCAGCCCGAACGCTAACAGGAGCTTTTGAATTATAGGGAATGCAAACGCTATATGCATTGCCGCAAAGACAAGCGGGAGGAAAAATACCGTCAGGAGCTGTGAGTTTATGGTCCTGCGGATATCGCGTTTTGTCATTCCGACCTTTCGCATAATGTCAAAACGCGATTGGTCCTCATAGCCCTCGGATATCTGCTTATAGTAAATGATAAGCACCGCCGCCGTTATAAACACAACACTTAAAATTATTCCGAGATAGAACAGTGTTCCGAAAAGCGAATAGAATGACTCGCGCTCCATGGCGCTAAAACCTATGGACAATGACGTAACTCCGATTTCCGAGAAGCCTATATCATCAAACTTTGAGGGCGCGAATTTTTGCTTTACAACGTCATAAAGCTCTCTTTGCCTTTGTGAGTTTTCGTTTGTGTCAAGATAATATTCAAACCTGTAGCTTATCATTCTGTTGCCGTTATAATCGGCAAGGCGGTCTATTCCCTCCGTTGCAGAAAAAATATCGGGCACAACAAGCACAATGTCGGGGACAACATAAGTTCTGCTGTCCATTGCCGCGATTATATCATTGAGGCGCTTTTTTATTTTTATGGTCTTTCCGTGGTCAAAGGAAAAGCTGTCGCCCTTGAAATCGCCGTTTGCATCATACATAAGCGCTTCGCCGTCGGAAAGCGTTTCGTTCTTGCCGTTTTGTGAATTGTAGTCGGACAGTGGAATGAAATAAAAAGTGCGGAGGTTTGAATAATAGTCGATGCCGAAGTTTTCGTCAAGCTCTCTTACGTCAAGAATTACCCTGTTTCCCGCGACCATTCCCGAAATATATGCCTGTTTGTATTTTATGGTGTTTGCGGGGATAATGCCGTTTTCAAGAGCCGTTTCATCTATCTTTGTGCAAAGCTCGTTTAAAGTTTCGTCGCTGAAATTCTTTTCATCGGACAATCCGAAAGTTATGTCTATCTCTCTCGGAAAGCGCTTGCTTAAAACGCTTTCAAGCCCGAAATAAAGGCAAGCCGTAGATGATATCATGACTAAGACCATTGTCGCAAGGATACAGATAGACGCAAGTCCTGCGCCGTTTCGCTTCATTCTGTAGGACATTGACGAAACGGAAACGAAATGGTTCGGCTTATAGTAATAGCTCTTGTTTTTCTGCAAAAGACGGCAGAACACGACAGAGCCCGAAATGAACACAAGATAAGTGCCTATTATGACCATAATTACCGCGACAAAAAATCCGAAGAGCGCGGTTACGGGATCTTTTATCCTTACGGCGATAAAATACGCTCCTATAAGGAGCAGAACTCCGACTATGCCGAAAAAGATGTTTCCCTTTGGGGGCTTTTCTCCGACGTTTTCACTTCTGAGCAGTGAAACAGCGCTCGAAAATCTGACCTGTCGTATTGCATTTAAAAGCAGGAGCAGGAAAATTATGCCGAACAGTACAGCGGTCTGTATGACAGCCTGAACCGAAACGGACAAGTCGTACTGTACTTTTCCGTGGAGCATATTTACCATTCCGAGCTCTGCGAGCTTTGAAACAGCTATTCCGCCGAAAAGCCCTGCAATGACGGAAATTACGGCAATATAAAGCGTTTCCCAGAAAAGTATGAGCGCCAGATTTCTCTTGCCCATTCCGAGAATGTTATAAAGTCCAAACTCTTTTTTTCTGCGCTTTATAAGAAACGAATTTGTATAGAACAAAAAAATTGCCGAGAATATTGCAATTACCCACCCGCCGAGCGAAAGCACCTCGCGCATAATATCCGCGCCGTATACCATATCTATCGCGTTTCCTACAGACAGAAACTCCATGATATAGTACATCATGACCATGCCCGAAGAGGTGAAAATAAACGGCAGGTACATACGCTTGTTTTTTCGTATGCTGTCAAAGGCAAGCTTTGGATATAATCCCGCTTTCATTTGTTCATACCCCCTGTCGCAAGCAGGGTAAGCGTATCGCTTATTTTCTGGTAGAACATATCGCCCGTGTCGCGTCCGCGATAGAGCTGGTGGAAAACTTCCCCGTCTTTTATAAACAGAACGCGGTTTGAAGAGCTAGCTGCCTTTACCGAGTGAGTTACCATAAGAATGGTCTGGCCCATGGCGTTTACCTCGGCAAACAGCTTTAAAAGCTCGTCTGTTGCTCTGGAATCGAGAGCGCCCGTCGGCTCGTCCGCCAGAATAAGTTTCGGAGAGGTTATCATTGCCCTTGCGACAGCGGCGCGCTGTTTTTGTCCGCCCGAAACTTCATACGGATATTTCTTTAACAGCACCGTTATTCCGAGCTTTTCGGCTATGGGCATCAGCCTCATATTCATTTCCTTGTGGCTCTTTCCCGAAAGCACAAGCGGAAGATATATATTGTCCTCGATAGTAAAAGTATCAAGAAGATTGAAATCCTGAAAGACAAAGCCCAGGTTGTCGCGTCTGAAAGCGGCGACGGCGGATTCTTTAAGATCCTTTAGGTCTTTTCCGTCTAGGATAACAGTGCCGCTCGTTGGCTTGTCGAGCGCCGCGAGAATGTTTAAGAGCGTAGTTTTTCCCGAGCCCGATTCGCCCATTATCGCAACATATTCCCCGTTTTCAACGCTGAAATTTACATTTTTAAGCGCTTCGACCTTGTTCCCTCCGAAACGGGCGGAATATATTTTTCTCAGCCCGCTTACTTCAAGTATGCTCATAAATATTTCCTCCAAAAATTTTTTCTGTCTATATGATAACAAATATCGGAGGTTTTTCGCAATAGATTTGACTTACAATTTGAGTGTTCAATCTTACATTTTTGTAAGGTCAGGCTTTCTCAACAGCCTGAAAATTGTTTTTACATTCTAAAGGTCATTCGGCTTTAAGCTCATATTGTTTTAAATCAAGAGAAACTGTTGTTCCCTTATCAAGCTCGGAGGTTATGCTTATGCCGATATTGAGCCTTTTGCAGATCCTCTTGCAAAGATAAAGCCCTATTCCGCTCGCGCGCTTATCGGTGCGCCCATTGTTTCCCGTATACCCTTTTTCAAAAACTCTCGGCAGATCGCGCGGATCAATGCCTATGCCCGTATCCTCTATACAAAGCGTTTTCGGCTCTTTCACATATATCTTAATTACACCGTTTTTTGTATATTTGAGTGCATTTGAAAGAAGCTGTCCGACTATAAACGAGAGCCATTTTTCGTCAGTCACTGCGCTTTCTTCGGTCGGAATGTAATCGAGCTTTATCCTGCGGTCTATAAATTCGGAGGCAAATTTTGAAACGGTCTGCTTTATTATATCGTCGAGGGGATATTCTTTAAACAAATAGTCGCTCGTTTTTGAATCAAGTCTTAAAAAAGCCATTACCATTTCGACATACTGCTCTATCTGAAACAGATCGGACGACAGCTTTCTTGAAAGCGCGGTGTCTTCGTTTTCAAGAGAGAGCCGCATTGAAGTTATAGGCGTTTTTATCTGATGCACCCAGACGGTATAATATTCCTCCATATTCCTGTACTCGGCGAGAGAACGCGCGGTTGTTTCGGAAAATTCACTTAAAATTCCGCGTATTATCGCCTGATAGTCTTCTTCCTCTATAGTTTTCGGAGAGGGCAGATCGTCTATCATTTCCGCATTCAGTTTTTGTATTTCGCAAAGGGTTTTATGACGGCTTTTTGTCCGAAAAAAATCATAGGCGACAAAAACGCCGCCAATGACTAAACACAAAAGCGCGGGATAGGCAACCGCTCCGAACGGAAGATGATAGAGCGCAAAGCTTGCGGAAAACACCGCCGCAAAAAGTACGAACGCCAAGAGCAGTTTTTTATGCTCGGCGATATATTTAAAAAACAATTTCATTCTTACATCTCCCGTTTTATTCTACAAGATACCCCTGCCCTATTTTCGTTATGATAAAGTCGGAGAGTCCGACAGCGTCGAGCTTTTTACGCAGGCGGTTTATATTCACCGTCAAAGTATTTTCGTCAATAAACTGCTGGGTTTTCCAAAGGCGCTCCATAAGTTTTTCTCGGCTGACTATTTTCCCTTTGTTTTCCATAAGGCAAAGCAAAATGCGGTATTCGTTTTTCGACAGAGGGATATTCTCGCCGTTATACATAAGCGTATCGTCGCCCGTATTCAGAAAAGCTCCGCGGTGATGCAACACGGGAACGCTCGCCGCGAGGTCGTAAACTCTCCTCAGAAGCGCCTGCATTTTCGCAATAAGCACAGAACCGTCAAACGGCTTTGCTATAAAGTCGTCCGCGCCCATATTCATAGCCATAACGATATTCATATTATCGGACGCCGACGAAATAAAGATTATCGGAACATTTGAGAGCTTTCTTATCTCCTTGCACCAATGATAACCGCTGTAGACGGGAAGCCCTATATCTAAAAGAACTATATGCGGCTGAAAATCATTGAAGTCGCTTATGACATCTCTGAAATTTTCCGATATCCTGCATTCCATTTCCCATCTCTCGGCGTTTTCTTTTATAAGCTCAGCAATTTTTGCGTCGTCTTCTACTATCAATACTTTGTACATGGGAGCTCCTTTGGTGATTACGGAGATATTCTTCATTGTTTAAAAAGGTATTGAACGAAAGATCGTTTTTTCCCTGATATTATTGACTGCTTATATTTTGATCATTCTGCGGATCATAGTCCAAAAGACGTTTTAACTCACTATCGTTGACTGCACGATCCCACTGCTTATATTCAGCGGATCTAAGTTTTTCACCGAAGTAATCCTTTTGGTTTTCGCCCATTTCGGCCTGATGAACCATAATAGCAACTAGATCAAGATGATCATATTTTTCTTTCTTAAATTCTTCGGATGATTCGGGCAATTGTACGATGTCTACAGAACTCTCAACTAAACAAGGATGCAATTTCAATTCAATATTCTTGTGTTTTTTTGTTTCTTTAAAGTAAGCGTAAAATTCATCTTTGCTCGGGCTTCTGAAACCTTGTGTCCGCATAAAAGCAACCCATCTCCTGTGTTCGATCCATGCAGGCTTGTCTTGCCCAATTCCGCTCAAAAAGAGGTTTTTGCAGGCAATATCTTTGTTCTTCACCTCGAACATATCCTTTTGTTCGCTTGAAAAACCGCGATACTTCAATTTCAAAAAGCCGAAACCAAACAGTTTATACGGAGCATGTATTGTTCTGGCAATATTAGCCCAATAAGAATATTCATCTTTTTGCATATTTATCTGGTGGCTTCTGTTATAGATCTGCGCCGTTTGGTCTGCGCTTTCGAGATAATTTACCATAAATACATTTTTACAGCTGAAACGGTCGTCAAGCATACAGAAAGGAATAATAAAAGTATCGAGATCAAGATTTAATTTATTTTCAACTCCTCTGACAGCGATAGCTTCCGCAATTTCACGATTGAATACTGCAGGTATAATAATATTTCCGCGAGGACAGTTATTTGTCAGCTTCAGCCTTGAAATTTCCATGTTCAATATCTTTGTCATCTCGACAGACAACTCATCCGAACCTAATGCTATAACATAATAATCTGTTTTATTCAGAAGATTTTCGGGTAATGATTTAAGATCTCTGACATCTCTTACATATTTGATTTTCAATTCATGGATATACGGGGGATTAAAGTCTTTGGTCGGATCTTCGGGAAATACCTGCAATAACGGTGAATCTTTTCTGCATGTTTCAAACAATTCAGGACAAGACAAAGAAATTTCATCTTTAAATTCCTGATCATTATTTGTTAAAACCGTAACATGCAATTTTATATCGGGAATTTGTCCGCACCAATAAACAGCCTTAAAAACTTCGCTCGCTATATTGCCTCCGCCGAAAATAGTAATATACAGATCCTTTCTGCCGCTGTTTTCTAACAACAAAGGCATAAACAGCGGAACTTCAGACATGAGGTTAATTGCTTCGTTCTTATAATCCCTGATGACACGCAAAACGACCTGAGAGGCGTCCTTGTCGGATTTATAGATCTTATTTGCGATTTCAGCCTGATAATCGTCATGGACAAACAAATAAACATGCGCGGGAGGATCGGGAATGTCGGTATTATCATCTGCAGTATTATCTTTTTTAAACCGGGGGCGCAGATGAGTATTTTTCATAAGAACGGAGAATGATGATATACTATTTGATACATCGGTGTCCATAAGTAAATAATAAACGCTTTTTGAATGACTTAAAACAAGGTCTGTTAGATTTGCTTTAACACAAACTGCATTTATCGCTTTTGCTCTGCTCAATAATTCCGAACTTATTTCCGATTCATCATCAATATACGCGTCAGTGAAAATAATAAGCGGTACGCCGATATAATTTTTTGATCCGAGTATCTTTTTATAATTTTTTTCTTTTACAATATCCTCTGCAAGGCATATAGACATTTCATTTAATTTTGAAAAAACAAACTTGTGTCTGAAAGGGTGAACCCATATTCTGAGGCGCGGAAAAACAGTTGTAAGCAAATCGAGGATAAGTGCTCCTCCCAATATCGGAGCAAGCACATTTGACAGCGATGAAATAAAGCCATAAACCCCAACCCAATTATACAGCCCCATTTGCTCAAGTATGTTCTTTCCCTCCAGAAGATACGCCGTATAATCTTCGTCCATGCTGAACGTCTGCAATGTATGAATAATACTGTCTATGACCTTTTCCCAGCCGGATAATCCCAAAGTCTGAAGCCCGTCATCGGTTTCTATCACACCGCAGAAATTAACGAAAAATCTTAAGCCGAAAACAAGTACAAATACATATACAGTCAGACCGACAGTTTTCTTCTTCACTTTTTTGCATATAAGTATACCGATGCCTGTAAGTATAGCAGCGATTATGACCGAAGCCGTTATTACAAAAGGAATACTGTTAAGCACTTCAAGTGTTTGCATAAGTTACTCCCCCTTAGAGATCTTATACCCCATTTTAACGATAAGCCTCAGTGTTTCCATAGCCGTGTTTCTGTCATAATCCTTTTCGGATTCGGGCAATTCGTCATACGGCACAAGAAAAGGAGTAGTTTTAAGCTCTGCGTCCTTTTTCTCTCCGTAAGTCCAACCCTCGGCAATTCTTCCGACCGCCCATACATCATGGACGTTTGACGCTATCTTTTCAGTCAAATTGAGCAGATCCTCCGACAGAACAACATCAGAAGTATCGATAGGTTTTGGCGTGTACATAATTTTTCCTCCTTAAAAAATCAAGCATGCTTTTTAATTATGCGGCATAGGGAACTTTTGAAGTTACGGGATAATCGCTTTCATTCCAAGTCCTGCTTTTTTTCATGTATTCATCTGTCACTAACAGATAGTCGCTTCGGTCTTTTGACTGATCGTCCCAAGTTACATCGAGTTGATACCACTTGCCGTCTATCTTAACAAGATTCCATGCATGGCCTCCGCCGTTCAGACAATTGCCGACCTCAATATCACACTCCACGCCGCAGCCGTTTAAGATCAGCTTTGCGGCGCAGGCATATCCCTCGCATACTGCACAGCCGTTTTTCAAAGCTCCGTATGCCGTGTGAGTGATAGGCTCGTATGGTTCTTTTTCGGGATAATAAACATTATCACAAAGATAATCATTTACCGCGCAAACTATTTCATAATCGGAAAGGCCGTCTGCGCCTATTTGTTTTACGGCGTCATCAACCAACTGAACCGTTTCTGTTTTCATTGATTTCAGCTCGTCAACGTTAAACGCATATTTGATAGAGATATAATACTCTCTGCCTTTATTCCATGTTGACCACGACGCCACTCCCGATACATCAATTGGATCTTCTCTCTGCAAAGCGGTGTAAATTGCCTGCAGGTCGGTATTCATATCAAAATTAAACCCTGAGACCGTAGTAAATTCAACATATTCCGATGTTTGGTCGTATGCGTCGTGAAAGATACGCATAAGCTCTGTCATATTCGACACTTCGGGAATTCCGTCAGAGTCGGGCGCAGTAGTTCCCGGATCCTCGGACGATTCGGAAGATGAACTGCCCGACGGCTCGGAAGACGGATCATCGGGCGGATCAACAGGCGGAACAACGGGAGCGGATGATGAACCGATATTGCCATGAGCTTTTTTCGCGTCGTCATGTTCGTCATCGGTCATGGGTATTCCCGCGGGCTGATAATAAGATCCCGAATACCTGTCGATAAGTTCGTCAAGCAATGCTCCCGAGCCTTGGAAAAAGTATTCTTCCTCCGTTTTTCCGTTGCCGAACATGCTAATGCCGTCGTCAATTATTTTCTGAGGCGGTTTCGCACTGCATGCGGAAAGATTTATCGCTGCAATTCCGCAGCAAAGCAAACTCAATAGTCTTCGGGCCACTGTATCATCGCCTCCTCGCTTATTATATCATTGACCATACTTTTCATTTTTTCAAAAGAGGTCGCCGTATTTCCGCGAGTCTGCATTTCGCTGAAATATGCGGATATGGTTTTATAACCCAGGCCGTATACATCATTACCGTCTTTATAATACCGATCGAGGCGTGCGGCATATTCAGTCTCGCCTTTTTCTCTCATAGCCTCAATTTCCACATAAACGGCATGTCCCTCAATGAGAAGCTGAAGCCTCTTTTTCCTTACTGCCTTTGGAAATGTTTTTGACAGTTCTTTGAGCGGGAGCGCGTCATGTTGCCAGGCGTGCGTCAGTTCATGAATAATGGTACTTTCCATTGCAACGCTCGGACCGCGGGCTTCTATCCAAAGACGGCGTTTATCATGATTATAGAAACCGACGATCCGACCGTTGTCTATACTGCCTGCCGCTTTTCTGATAGCGTCCGCCGACTGAAAACCGACATTTATATTTTTTCTGAACTCAATATGATAGTGTGTTTCAAGCATTTGCTTCGTTTCAATGAACAGGCGGTTTATCTCGTCTGTCTGCGTCTTTTGATGATCGTGGCAATGAGCGCACATGTATCTTCCGTCGCTTAAACGCCAAGCGAAAATGATCTCACGGTTGCAGAAAGAGCAGATCGCTTTAGAATTATCTTTAGCAATTGCGGGTTCTGCGGGATCGGGTTCGACAACGGTTTCCGGCTCCGTTCTGCCTAAAAGATCCTTTAAAACGCTATGCAGAGCATCGGGAGCGAAGATGTCGGGGATATTGCTCATGCCGAAGTGTAAATATCTGCCTTGAATAATTTCCGGCGAGGCGTTGTTATTCCCCGCATTGCTTACCGCTCTGTTTGAAGCAAGATACCAGTCGAGGTATTCATAAGCCTTATTCAGAATATCGGTGATATTATCATAGAAAGATCTTACCATGCCGTATTCAACACAGCTGAACTCAATAATGAAGATCCTTACAAATCTGTCATCTTTTGATGTGTCCGAAGAATTTATCCGAGGTATTGCAGCCTTTATCATTTCTTCTGCAGGATAATCAAAAGCATGATACATAACGTGTTCTATCAGATCTTTATCTATCGGAATATCGGGTACGGCGGCGATATTCTGATAGGTTTTTGGGAACAAAGTTTTAAAGAGACCGTTTAATATAACGCACAACAATAACGCCGCCTTTTCGGCTGTTTTCTTCTGTTCTTCGGGAGAGCCTCCGAATTCTTCGCGAAGCAAGTTTACTTCGAGGATCGGTATATGATAAAACGTGACCGTCTGATACTCCGAACCCGCATTGTTTATGCGGTTTACGCCGGGGCGGTTTTCTCTTGAAAAATTGTTGCCGCTGCATGTTGAAATATAACCGTAGATGACCTTGCTTACAGTTGCTTCGCAGATATTGCAGTCAAGCGTAGGATTATCAACGCAGTTGTCCAGAACTACCCTGTCGGAAAGGACATAGTCGCAGATATCATAATAATCGAAGATCATAGTCGGGTTCGCGGGCTTTGTATACACTATGCCGTTTTCGGTATCGACAGATGATACGGTATAATAAGAATTATTAAACCCGACGATCTGCTTTGGAAGATAATAATTCCAAAGATTGCCGCTCAAAACGGGCAGATCGGTATACTCATTATTTTTATAAGACATTCTTGCAAGAGAGATCTGTTTTTTCTGCTGTTCTATCATATCGGCGTCTTTCAGCTTTATGTGAACACGATCTACAAAACGGGAAAGCGTTTGGTCAAACAGACTATCTTCTCTAAAACAAAAATGTTCATAAATATTATGAAACTCACGGGGAGCCCTTACAGTCAGAACAGCGTCCTGTAACAAAGCGGCAACATCCACATATCCCCACTTGTGTTTTTTAGAGATATTCATCAACTCGTCTTCCGTCAATTCGACATCTGCAAGCGAAGCCAATATCGCCGCCAGCAATGTCCGTTTGAGGACAGAATCATTCGGCAGTAAAGCCTCATATTCGTTATTGGAATACAAGAGCGAGCGTCTTTTGAAATTCGCGGCGAAATATTCTCTCATCATATAATAGGGAGAGATCGCATGAATTATAGTGCCTCTGTTTCCCGCATATTTGAACCAGCGCCATAACGCATTGAAGAAATTATAGTCCGTATCGTAGACTATTATCATCTTCAGGTCATTCGGCTTTATTGCGTCTATCGGAGAGCTTTGAATAATGGACTTAAGATCGAGATTCTTTTCAAGATAGCGCACTATATCGCGTTCATTTCCCTGGCGGGCGCTATCCATAAAATAAGAGTCTCCGCGGTTTTCGCAGGGGATAATATTTATCTCGGGGAGATCATACTTTGCCGCGACAAGTGCCAGAGGGAACGCCGTTCCCAGAAGCGGAGAACCGGGGTTTCCGATACCGAGGACCTGCTGCGGTCTGTATACGCTTTCCTCTTTCCATATCATTATATTTGTCTTGGCAGCTCTCATGTCGTTGCTGTATGAGGAAAGAGCCGAGCTTTCGGGCAGATATTGCTTTATTTTTGTACGGAGAGTTTTATTGTCCTCTTCAGAAATGAAAATATATTGTTTCAGATAGGTGAACGCCTTTAATTTGCAAAATACCTTTTCAATACGGATATTGTCCTGAGACATAAGCAAACTGCAATTCGGTATAACGGCGCAGATCATATCGGACGACAAATGTTTATACTGACTGTTAAAGTCAATTGCAATGAGTTCTTCATAAGTACAGATAAGCATGCCTGTGTTGTTGCGCGGATCTAACTCACTTACTTCGCTTATCGTCCAAACGCTGTCAATTCCTTTCAGGCTGTTTTTGGTGTCAGAATACACTTTTTTCAGAGAAGCGACCTCAGCTTTATCCGAGCATACAATGATCGCCGAATAGCCCTGAGAAAGAAAATAGTTCAGATATGTGCAAAGATAAACCGCAAATTCACCGTCTGCATTGTCTCTTATGTTTACAGAGTCTCCGTTCAAAAGACCGACTATTGCATTCTGATAATTATGGTTCTGACGAATGCCGGATTCTCGGAGCTGGTTAGTTATCACGGCAAGAATTCCCGATTCTTTGCAATTATTTAACTGACGGTTACCGAGATCATTGCTGTTAAGCCCCTGATGATCAATACCGCTGCCTGTTCCCCTTTCGGAATAAAGGAGCATGCCGCTTTCGGAGAAGATCTCGCGATAACGGTACATAAGAGAATCCATGTCGCCTATCATATTTTCTTTGATATTTGCCGATCCGAAAGTGCCGACGTCATTAGCTTCCGGAGCTTCGAGAAAAAGCTGTATCTGCTCGATAATCAAGAACGCAAGCATCGGCACAAGATAAACGGATTTTGAAATTGAAAGGATCGCTTTGTTCCATTCTTCACTTCCCCAAAGAACAGAGTAATACAAAACCGCAAATTCAAGGATCCAGATAAATACCGATACGCATTTAATTCCTTTTACCCAGATACCGATGCAAAAGCCCTTGTCGGTCAGAGTGATCTTTCCTGCTTTTTCGCTGTAAAATTTATTTACAATAAACCAAGGGCAACGGGTTATTCTTTCTGCGCCTGTACAGTTCTTGTATTCGATAAACTTCTGCATACGGCTGAACACAAGTTTTGTAACTGCGAGGACAATAATAAACGCGACCGTATAGATTAGATTGAGTCCGAAATTGCACAAAACGATATAGATAAGTTCATATGCCCTGTTCGGTAAAACATTATCCACAAAAGGAGCAATAAACTGGGAATTGATAATTCCGTCCGCAAACAAAATTGCATACGACGACACAGCCGAATTAGCTGTAACAAGAGCAAAGAGAGTTCCGATAATTATATTTCTGAAATGAAGATAACGCTTTTCGATATTATAGGAGAGTGCCTTTACTATCAGCTTGTTAAGACCGAAGAATATAAAAAACCAGACAAGGAGAAATACAAAAAAACCGAGAATTTTAATTATCATGCTCTCCTCCTTTATGCCTGAGGCCAATACAATCTGCTGTCTGTCACATCATCCACATGATCTCTTGAAATGGCGGGTTCGGTTTCAAAAATATTGCCGTCCGAGCCGTCAACAGACTGCACGGGATCATATATATCGATAAGTCCCGAGAAAAATTCCAACTTATCGATATGGATATTGGCTTGGTTTATATGCCAGCTTTTTGCCTTTATCACCCATTCGGTGTTTTTTACAGCACGTTTTTTAAGGTGGATATGTCTTTCGATATAATCGAGTTTATTTACTAAGTTTATATATTCGTGCAATTGATTCGCTCTGTCAAAATAACCTGTTATATACCTGTCCATTTCGCTTTCGAGCATTGTAAGAGAACGGCTTACTTCCCTGCGGTAATAGCTAAGCGGAAGTCTCCAGGTAAAAAGCATTAAAATGAAAGAAAAACCGATGTAGCCCGCAAAATACAATGCGGTCTCGGCCGATTCAAAATTGTATGGCTGAAGAACGCCGTATAACAATGCCACAAGCCCCAAAAGCAACACTATAAGCAAGAAAAAGTTTTTGGCAGATACCGACTGCATACACTTGATATAATGACGAATATTATTATCCTCTTGTGCAAGTGCGGTTTCCATATTCAACTGATCCTGAAAACAAAGCGAGGGAGTCATCTGCGGTCGGTTCATTTTATCAAGCAGGCTTTTCTCCATATCGGACAGAGAGGCAATTTCCTGCTTGGTAGTATCGCTTTCGGTATAGGCTTTTCGGTGCCAGCCTCTTTCCTCGGCTTTTCTTCCTGCGAGCGTTTCGGAATACTTTTCTCCAAGACAGGCAGAGTATTCTTCTAAACTGCTTCCGAGCTGACTGAAAATTTTACTTATCTGATCATAAGTTTTTCCCCATCTGTCTGAAAGAGTTCTCACAGGCGACAGCTTGCCTTTAAACTCTGTTAAAATTCCTTTCGGATCAAAGTGCTTATTTCTTTTGGCGTTTTCGCTCTCAAAAATGCTGTCCGTTACGCTTATTTCGTCATCAGACGGAACGACAGACTCGGGTAAAGTTGATTCAGTGTCTGATGTTACATATCCCTCTACAGAATTATCGACATACCTCCTAAGACGCTCTCTGTAATTTGACAGCATCTTTGCATACTTTTCCTGTATTTTGACGTCATCGGTTTTTACGATCTGTTTCCAATGTGCCGAGCACATTTCGTTTAAAGACATTGACCTGCCCATTCCCTCGGCAATATCAAAATCGGTGGTAGAAAAATCTACAATTCTGAGAAGCGCAGTAATATCTTTGCTTCGGTTCTGTTTGTCGGTCAGGAGTTCAAATATCTGGTATCCGTTTAGTACTTCTTTAAGAGCATGTAATGTTGAAACATTAGCCGAGGCATTTGACGCAGTTTTACGGTCTTTTTCATACTGCTTTATCAGATCGGTAAAAAAAGCGTAAAGAGAATTTGCAGGCGTACCGTCACTTAGTTTCGGACAGCTGTCATAAATCTTCTTATTCTTTTCTATATAGCTGTTCCATGCTTCTTTTAAAGAATCCAAGTCATTTTCTTTTTCCTCGGGAACGCCTATTTCCCGCAAAAGCAAACTGCAATCCTCTGCCAATCTTGCGGAACCCATATACTGTTCGTCCAATGCATGGATCTCTTTTACAACGCTTGCTTCATAGAGCATTATGAGATTAACAGCGACCTGTACCCCAAGACCGGAACGGATAAGAATGCCCGACTGTCTCAGATCGAAATCAATATCAAGCAGTCTGGAGAGAAGAGTATCTCTCCAGACTTTAACGCCTCGGTCGTAATCACTTCGCATGGCTATTATTATCTGATAACTGTCTATGTTAGATAAAAACCTGTCGAGATACATCCTTATATCGGACGCCGCTTTGCGAAAGGAAAGACCTGTGCCCTCTCCTATGCGAACGTCCTGTGTCAGGTATAACTCTTTTCTTGAACGCTTTTGATAGAAGAAAAAGTCGAAGTTGTTCATATTCAGACACTTATCAACATTTATAAAAAAGCGGAATGCCATCGAAAACTCCTCTCCTTATTTGTTTTCGTAGCTTTGTTTAAGAAGTATATCATACTGATCTTTCAATAATCTCTTTGTACTGTTTGAAACCTTTCCGTCGGTATTCTTACCTGCTTTACAGTTATTGAAGATTTTTTCAAGGATAGCTTTTACAGCCTTGTTGACATACACTTCGCTCTTATCAAACAGTATCTCGCAGAATTCACACAATGTAATATACAGTCCGTTAAACAGCTCGCTCCAATCTTCTACAGGGATATGCGAACGCATTTCCATGAAAATATCGAAGATGTTCATATCTTCTGTATCATCTGAGCTTTCCGATTGGATAAGGTCTTCTATAAACCGGTTTTCGAGGATATTCTCAAACAGTTCTTCGCTTGTACTATAGCCTTTCATCTTCTCCGTAACGGCTTTAGCATCATGGAGAATAGCATGTTTAAGTTTTCTGTTATAAAACAGTGCGTCAAACACATCGCTGTATCCGTTTCCGATAAGTTTTCCGCACTTTTTAACAGGTTTAGCCTGCGTGTAGCTGTTGGTATAAACATACCATGTCGGGCGGGGATTTCCGTTTTCATCGGGATGATCGTCGTCGTCGAACAGCCTGAAGCAATCAAATCCCATAGCATAAATAAATGCTTTCAGAACATCAAGATGGTCTTCATGTCTTTGTTCATGCTGAATTGATGGAATAAAGCCCTCTTCATGCCAATTGCAATTCAGATGAGGATTGATCTCAACGAGCATTTCGTCCGTGTTGTAGTTAAATTTATGTTCCGTACCGAGCTGTATGATACGATCGGTATATGCGACAGCATTTCTTGAGCCGTCTTTATACTTAGTCAGCATCTCGATAGTAAAATCATAGCTGAGACGCATACAAGATATCTCTGTATCGCTGAACTCCGAATTTATGATAACAGTTGCGTTGGCACTTGTATTTGAAAGATAAAATTTAGCAGTTTCGGAGGTATCCGGTTCGAGTTCGGAATTTGTTTCGGCACAAACAGGTGCCATAGCCAAAAATGTAAGCTCGGTGTCCTCATGCATGCTTTCTGTCGTCAGCATGGGAGCCGCCACTTTAAGAGCAGTAGAAATTCTTTTCTGCGCATAAGCCCTCATTGCTTCTTCATATCCCTCGTCATCAGGGATCATTTGCTCGGCGAGCTCAAATTCTTTTATCAGGGCTTCTCTTGCCGTGAGGTTTACAATGCCTATGCCGTGTTCAACGACGCTGTTTCTGATAGTTTTGATAACGGCATTATTAAACACGGATTCCAGCTTTTTCTTGTCTTCACGAATTCTGCGCTCTTTTGCAGCTTTTGTTTCCGTTGTGGTATTAAGCATATATGAACGCGACTGTACAAGATAGATCTGTTCAAATATCGCTGTCTTGGTCTCGTCGGACAGATCCAGTGTATTCTGTACAGCAAAATCAAAAGACATCTGACGGAATGCTTCCTTTGAACAGTAGATGCCGTCCTGACCATAGGGGAAATGAATATTTTCGAGGCGGGCAATATTCTCTTTGTTTCTATCGATCTTAGCGGAAACTGTACTGAAGAATACAGCGTAATTATCGGAAAGCTGAATAAGACGCTCAAGAACAAGCTGAGAAACATTGTATTTCAAACTGTTTTCAAGGAAATCGCGAGTTGTGGATATATGAGTATCACATACTTCATGAAGTCTTTTCTTGAGTTTTAAAAGCGCCTTATCCTCGCCGTTGATAGCCTTTCCGATCGGTCCGAGCAATTTCCATATAGGGTTGCGTTTATCGCGAATGGAGCCCAGGTATTCTGCGGGGCCCTGAACGCCCTCATGCGTATTGTCGAAATCTTCTTTTGTATATGCAGACAGATCCACGTCGGTGATATCTTTTTTCAGTTCTTTTATCTTTTCTTCAAGGCGGTTTATGATATCGTAGATAAGGAATCTTGCCGTTACGGGATGGACCTTGGCAAGGAACTGATAGATGCACTCGGGCTTATCCTTGTGAAATTCCATTACTTCCTTGCTTGCAGGGAACAGATTATCTGCAAAACCATTTGATTTGGTATCTATAAGATGCTTTGCATATTTGCTGTAGTTTCTCATTCCCTCCCATACATCATTTATCTGAGCCTCAGCGTCAGAGAAGTTCTTCATCTTCTGATCGTCTATTTTGCAGGCTTCTTCCATTGCTTTAGTCTCTTCGGAATTAACCAGATCTTCTACCATCTGATCGAGCGCTGAAATAAATTCGGTAGCTCTTGAAATATATTCGTTGTCCCGCTCAATATAAGCCTCTTCGGCAAACTTTCCTAACTTTGCATGTTCGCCTGTTACCTCTTCTTCGAAAATCTCCACATAAGAATTTTTGAGTTCGGGCATTTTAACGTTATCGCCTGACGCCATCTTAGACAAAGCAGCTCTTACCTCAGAGTTGAACCTCTGATCAATGAGAAGCCACTCTTTTTGAACAAGATCTCTTACAACCGTGAGTGTAACATATTCCTGTGCCGTCCTGACAGGATAGATAAGTCTGCACAGACCTGCGCCCGCAATGCGGTTCATACCGCCCTTTTTAATGAGTTTCAGGACAAAGTTATCCTCTATGGAGAGCGCATCTGATGTTACGGGGCTGAACATAAGGACAAATGCAACATGAGCTATGTAGTTTATAATCTCATCAATTCTGACATCGCCCATTGTTCCGAGATCACCGCTCTTTTCTATCAGATATAGATAATTGTACGGAACATTATTTACCGATTTATCGTCGCTTTTATAGAACTCAAGAGACAAGTCGGTTTTTATTTGTTTGCTGTAATCGGGATGAATATGCATGTAAAACGCATTCAGCTCTTTCATGCAGGTATAGCCGTTTACGCAAACAGCGTCCTTGTTATTACGCGAGGGCTGAACATCTTCAACGATATCAGGTCCCACAAACATTCCGCGTATAATGCAGTTTTTTATTCCTGCCTGAGATTTTATAAGATCACGGATATAGAAAGGTATATTGAGAAATAGACCTGCTCCCGTACCGCCTGTGATAGAGCCGACGATTATTACGGTCAGATTCTTATTATGCGGATTACCGTCAACCTTACGAATTCTTGTGATCTCCTGGAGAATGGGATCAAATTTTCCGCTTTCGACTGACGCAAGAAAAGCAAGACGCGAGAGCGTTCTTATCTGACCTGCGCCGTCCGTCATAGTGCGCTCTCTCAGAAAATCATTGTCGGGGAACCATTCAAGGTATTCGGGATGAGCTTTGAGATAAGAGTTGACTACTATGTCGTCACTTGTCTGGATCATCCTCATCTGATGCTTGTCTGCAAGTTTGGCAAGATCGTTTACATTTGTATCTACGCCTATAACCGACACATATTTTCTGTCTTCGCTGCTTAGGGAATCGCTTATTGCGGCTGCGATCTTACAGCCTATGCCGCCGATTCCTAAAACTAAGGTTGGAATTTGGTTCATGCTCATAAAATATGATCCTTTCTGATATAATTTACTTTTCGTTTATAAAACTACCCGCTAATAAAATACCTGCTTAATCAGTCATCCAGATACGCCATATATCTTTCGTACCGTCGGAAGTTTTAAAATATATATAGCGATTTGAAAGATCCTGATCCGAGGCTTCGCGCTTTCCGTCTTTTTTCACGGTCTTGTGCATGTGAGCTTCAATACTGCGAAGATTCTTTTCGGGCTTAGTCGTTGATGTGCCGTATTTTACAACCGTTTTAGCTATAGAATCGCCTGTGACAGTGACTGTTTCGCCGGATTCGGCTATAAGTTTTAAACCGTGGAATGTAACGCAGCACGCTCTTGTCGGCAGCAGGAAATGACCTGAAAAGAAGCCCAACGTGATACTGTCGGCCATTCCTTTCATCATAATGCCTCTTCCGTCCTCCTGGATCCGCCAGCATTCATAGTGTACGGTCTGCCCGCTGAACTTCTTCTTGATGAAAAGAAGAAAAACAATGTAAATGATCAGAAGAATAATTCCTAAAATAATCGGAATTTCCTTTGCGTCCTCCGCGCTCGGAACAATGGTAAAGGAGGCTTTTTCCGTCACGCTTTCATCAAGCGACACGAAAACCTTTACTGCATAATCGCCTGCCTGCAAGCCTAATATCGGCAATAAAGCAGGACACTCGGGGATAAGCGTATAACTGCCGTCGTCATTTTGTTTCAGCTTGCAGTCAGCCTTTATGTTTCCTGCCTTGTAAATAAGGTTATTATCCGATATTGGTGTTACGCTGACGTCGAGTATCTCAAGTTTTACTCCTATATTTTCCTGCTCTTCTTTGCTGAGCGGTTTCCCGTCGTTTGTCAGCTCGAATTTTACAGTGTTTGTATCGTCAAAATTAAGCTGTTTCATTTCAGATCTTTGATATGACAAGCCCAAAGGCTGTGTCTTTTTTATCCCGAAATGATATACGACTTGAGCAATATTGAAGCTCACTTCATTGACGAACGGAGCGTAACCGGGGATGTTTATTATTCCTCGGACGACATTGTTTCCTTGTGTTAATGTAACTCCTGTCAGATCGGTTCCGCTGCCCTTATCAACGATATTTCCGTCAACTTCATACTCAATATTCCAGGAAATCTGATCAGGAAGATCTGAATCGGAGATAACTTCATCTGTTCCGGGGACGATAGGAATAATTCTGATATCAACTTTATCGCCCGTCAGAAGTTTTGACATATCGTCAATGACAACGCCGTTTCTGCTTATTTCCGCTTTTAATGCAATAGCAGGCTCGACCTGGATAGTCATATTATTGATATCAATATCCGACGAAAAGGAAACCGTATAAGTTCCCGCAGGAATTACCTGAAGCTCGCCTTTGGCATTCTGTTTATTTATCACAGCGGCATTTCCGAAAAGCGTGTTTATCGGAGAGCCGTTCGTCAGGTTTGTTGCATCAAGCGAAAGATTTCGGCTTATATTCAAATTCTCTTTGTCTGTTTTTGCACCGACTACCTTGGCGTCTGATTTTTGAGAAAGAATTGAAAGGCTGTATAAAGGAAGTTTTGAAGTAACCGTTATTTTTTTGCTGTCAAGCTGTGATATATTGTCGGGAATAAGTCTGCCGGATACAAGGCCCGCAACGTCCTGCATAGCGCTGATTATTTCGGTATCGCTGTCCGCTTCAAATGTATGAAGATGATTTTTAGCGTCCTCGATTGCCGTAGCGGCGGCTCCCATGCCTAAATAAACAACATTAAGCGGAGTGCCGTTATTCATGGTGTTGTTCTTATATGAATTCAGTTTATTCTGCAATTTTTCGGACATTGATATTTCGCCGTCGGTAAGTATAACAAGCCAATACTGTGCCGTTGTATCGCTTTCTTTGATACTGTTCAGCTTACTTCGGGCAGTGTCAAGCGCCGCTCCGGGAGTACCGCCCGAATTTTTCCAGTCGCGGATCTTGCGGATAGTGCCGGGCAGATCGGATGTATCCATTTTTACGGCGGTATAAGGATCGCTCATAAAGGTTATGTATAATTCGTCCTGCTCGTTCAGCAACGCAACCAGGGCCTGCATGGCATAATCCGTATATGACCATCTTTCTCCGAGCATACTGCCCGAATCGTCATAGACAACAGATATTATTTTTTTTGAAGCACGGACTTCATCTCCGCCTGCCGCAAAAGAAGAACTGCTGAACATAAAACAAAGGACGCATATACAAAGGATAATTGAACATACATTTTTTAATTTATTCATTTAAGCGTCTCCTTTATCCTGAATTTTTTCGGTTTTTAAGAGCGCAAAAAATCTCTCTAAGGCTTATGTATACACACGTTTTATTATATCACATTTTGTCAGAAAAGTCAAGTAGAAATGTCTGTTGAGAGAGGTACGGAAAATTCAGATAAACGGCTCTCCTATGCGACATTGGCTTTCACTATCGAGTTTTTGAACAGCTATATTGCACAATATCATCGGCGACCTTATACGGTTTTTAAAAAAAGTCAAGAAAAATAAAAAAAGTGCTTGACAAATAATTTGCATTGTGATATAATATCAATGTTGAATTTCTGGGTGTGGCGCAGATTGGTAGCGCGCTACCTTGGGGTGGTAGAGGCCGCAGGTTCAAATCCTGTCACTCAGACCAGAAAAACCGCTTAACAGAGCGGAATTTGTTTTCTTTCGCTTTTCCCGTACATCTAAAGTCATCTAAAGGGTTTGTGCGGGATTTGGAGTAAACAAAGCATTGTAGTCGGACGCTTTTCACTCAGGCGTCCGCTATTTTTTGCCTTTATCGTTGTTGTCATCAAGGTACGGAGCAATAAATGTTCCGTGAATTTCTGCCGCTAAAAGGTGTTTGCGGTTCTTGGAAATATGCAGATAGATGTTGCTTGTGGTTTCTACATCGGCGTGTCTGAGCCAAGCCTTGACCGCCTCCAAGTCCCAACCTTTATCGAATAAAATGCTCGCGGTACTATGCCGCAAATCGTGGAAACGCATTTCGGGCAAGCCGTGACGTTTCAACGATCTTTGAAATGTGCGTGTTACGCTGTCGGGACGGTATAATCTTCCGTCGGGTTGTGTGAATATGTAATCCGACTGCGTGTATAATTCTTCGTACTCAATACGGTTTCTTTCCTGCCGTTCCCTTATTGCAAGGAGCAAGTCCTTGATTTCGGGCAGAAGTTCAAATGTTGCGTGACTGCTCTCGGTTTTAGTAGTGTCTTTGTAAACGATTGTCTTGTTCTTGACCACCGTAGACTTTATTTCAAGCGTGTTTTTCTCGAAATCCACAGCGTCCCATTTAAGTCCCAGAACCTCGCTCTTGCGAAGTCCGTAGATAATCGTCACATAGACAAGCGGGTAAATTTCCTCGCCTTGTAATGCTCTAAGCATTTCGTTTGCCTCGTCCGCTGTCATATAGACGTTCTTAGCGGATTTAGCGTTGGTCCTCGCCCGCTTTGGAACAGGAACATTCTGTGCGGGATTGCCGTTGATGTACTCAAATATAACGGCATCGTTGAGAACAGTTCGGATAAGAGCCGCGTGACCGCGAACCGAGGTTATATCCAGACCGCCTGTCTTTCCGTCCAATCTGCCGCCTGTTGATTTGTATTGATAATAGTCGGCGAAGTGACGGGGTTTAAGGTCTGTAAGCCGAAGTCCCAGCTCTGAAAAGTAAGGGATAATGTGCCGATTTGTATAGATTTCGTACTTCTCCCAAGTTGATTGTTGTATCTGCCCGCGCTTTCGGTTGAGCCAATCTGAAAGAAAATCTGTAAACAGTACGTTTGCAGAACAGCAAAGAGCGGGTTCGTCAAGTTCCGTGTGCAAAGTCCCGCGTTCGTTCAGCGTTTTCTCCAAATGGTCATAGTCCGCAATCTTGCTGAACATAATCTTTGCCGCTATGTTCTTGTTGCGCGGCGTTGCCTCAAGATTGCTTGAAATCCACCGACATACCTTTTTATCGGGTTTGTCGGTTTTTTTGTCGGGGAAAAGCACCGCAGCAGAACCATAGAAAACCATCTGCCATTTGCCGTTCTTTTCGTGTAAACTGCCTGTCACTGTTGTATCACACCTCCAAACTTGTGTACTCTTTTACAAATGCACACTTGACAGGCTACATATTACGGTATACCTGTATTTTAGCATATTAAAGTGTAAAAGTCAAGAGCTTTTTTCGAGCATTTACAAGTTTTTCGTCAAATGCAAAAGTAAATGCAACACAAAGCAAAAAAGTGTTGCAATAACCTCTGCACAAAGCATATAATTATAGG
>CANQVE010000022.1 GCA_947627205.1 uncultured Clostridia bacterium
TGGTTATTAACATTATAACATATTTGAGGTAGTTTGTCTTCTCTTTTTGTAACATATCTATTGTATCATAACATTTTAGTAATTTTACAATAAAATTTCGGGGTGCAAGATGACTGCTTTTTTGTACAATTTCACAACCATCTAAAACTATACAAATCTTCAATCAAAACCGATTTCGTTTTTGTACAACATCACAAGAGATTGATATGAAAATGTTCTGCTATATGCTGTCTTTATACAAGGTCACTTTGAAACAGCCATTTTCAACCGAAAATATATCACTGTCAAAGCCCGCATTCTTCATGGCGTTTAATATGATCGGAACTCCCGTGTGCCTTATTTTTAAAAGCCCGCGATTCTCAAACGCCCTTATGATATGCGGGTTTTTGTCGTTGAATTCCAATGCGCAATAATCAATGTCTTCCGCGATTTTGATGTCGCCTATATCCCCGCAGGGGTTTATAAGCTCCATTCTGTCGGGGTAGATATATAACATCGTCGCCCCGCCCGAATTATAATCTCTGTGCACTATTGCATTTATCAGCGCTTCTCTTACGACTGTGGAAAGATGGTCGGAAGCGCTGTTGTCGACACAGACAAAATTCTGAAAGATATAAGTTTCGGCAGACTTGTAAATGTCAAATAAATTCCCCTCAAATCTCCGCGAATCAAGAAATCTTGTCGGCTTATCTAACGTTTCTTCAATGGTTTTCGCCAGCACTACGCAAGCTTTTATGCAGGAGTTTATATACCTCTGCTGGGGATAATCATTAAACAGCAAATAACCCGCAAGCGTCGGAATGCCGTTTTTGGTAAAGTTAAGTTTTTCGCATAACTCCTCGTCCGAAAGCGCGCTTAATTTTTGATTTGCTTTTCTGAAGAGCGCCAGCTGTATGGAAAGGTCGGGGGTTTTGATATCCGAAAAAGTTGCTTCGGGTACGACCGCAATATCCGAATAGTTCTGCATAATGCCTCCTGTTTAAGCTCGGAAAAATTTTTCCGCTCAGAGATACTCTACAGCCTCGAAAACATACTCTGCGAAAGAGTAAACCATTTTATTGCTGTTCAAAATCAACGCGGAGAAGTCGGGAATATCTTTAAAGATTTTCAGATACGACAATGTAACTGTCAGATCCTTTTTCTTTGCGATTTCTACTAAAATCCGCGCACAGTTGTCGCCCATAATATCCGCGTCGATTACATTATCCGTCTCATATGCAAGAATGCAATTTTTACACCCCTGTGAAAGCATTGTGCAATTTACGGGACCGAATGTCGGATTTGTCATCTGATAAGCTGACACAACGTCAGTATCGTCAGCTATCTTGCATATCCATTTAACAAAAGGGTCTTCGAACCACTCCGCCAAAAAGATGTTTTTAAACAAAATCGCAGGGTGGCTGACCGCTTCGTCCAGATGACCAAAATATATTTTCAGCATTGATTTCTCCTATATTTATTATTGTTCTATGCCGTCGGGAAAAGGCACGTTTATTATCTGCCCGAGAGTATTGTCTTTTACCAGTTTATAAACATTCCCGTCCAAATTCCCGCACAAGACCGACCTGTTTATTATCACATAATAGTTTGAAGTATCTTTTATTGCACTGGAAAATTGTTCTGACGCCGTAAAAGAACAGTTGTCGTCGATAAAGACCAGGCTGTCTTTTATGTCCGCCAGAACCGCTCGCCATGCCGAAATATTCGGCAAAACCCTTATGGGGAAATTCGCCTTTATTTCTACCGCCGACTTTGAATGACCGAGCTCGTCCGCTTCTTTCATAGCTATCAAATAGCATAAAAAGGATTTTCCTGTACCGCTGTCGCCCGAAAGGACTGAAATAAAACTGTCGAATTCAAGGCTGTAGCTTATGTTTCCATAGGACACCTTCAGGCTAACTTTGCCGTTCATACTGCCTCCTGTATTCGTCCAGAAGCTTTATCATTTCATTGATATAATCAAGATAAGTTGTAGTGGTTTTGTTGTTATTCAAAAACAAGGCTTTAAAGTCCTTGCCGAATTTCAGAATATGCTCCAGAACAATTGTCAGATCTTTCTGCCCGGAAATTTCCAGCAGCAGCGAGCCGCAGTTATCCCCCATACAAGTGGCGTATATGATCTCATCTGTTTTGTATGCAAGAATAAGGTTCTTTGCGCCTGTTGAAAGCAGCTTGCAGTTTACCGGTCCCCAAAGAGGATTATACATCTGATATGCGCCCGAAACTTCGGTGTCGTCTATTTCCTTGCATATTCTTCTGACAAAAGGATCTTCGAACCATTCCGTTCTGAATACCCCGTCGAAATAATTAGAGGGGTTGCGTATCTGTCCCTCAAGCGCGCCTACATGGATCTTTAGCATAGCCTATCAGCCTCTCAGATATTGCCTATTGTAATAATAATGCAGAACTTCGTCCGCCTGCTCGTCTGTCATTCCGTTTTCCCCGCCCGTACACCAGCGGACGCTCTGTTTAAAACAATCAAGGTAAATGTCTACATCAATTGAATCTGACAGAACGGCTTTTTCCAGCTCCGTTATTGCGTTTTCGACTTCCTCGGGAACGGGAAAATCGAATTTCTTTCTGTTAAAGGTCATTGTTTTTCCTCCTTTGAGATAACTGTTTTTCATTATGTTTTCTTTGCGATTACAAATCAATTCAGTCCTGTCTGCGGCGTCGAAAACAAACATCATTCTTTCATTAAAAGTTATTGACAATCATTTGCCCGTTCGGTCTGAAAGCTACCAAATTCTTCCGTATTTATCCGTTAAGTTTGTAACATCAAAAATATACTTATAATACGGAATACGTTCTATTCCGTTTTCATTTGAAGTGATATCCCTTGTGAGCAGAATTTTTTTATATCTTTCGGGAAGCATATCAAGTTTTTCGGCTCCGCTGTCCGATGAATATATTGTTCTTCATTTTTTATCCTTTGCCTCTCTTAAATCAGCCATATTCTCAATGTTTTCAAGCATATCAACATAGAACATAGGATATTTAATTCTTATATTAAAGTTATCGAAAATTTTGCGTTCGGGCACGTCCCGCAAATCGTTTAGCAGATCGCGAACAATGTTCGGCTTTGTGTCAAATGAAGAAGAAACATTTGTTACTGTGATAAGTCCGCAGTTGATTAGAAACTGCAACGCCTGTTTCAGCTCATAAGCGTCCATTTTTTGATAATTTCTGTATCTTTCGGATAAATACGTTTCCTGCAAACGGCTTGACTTTAAAAAAGAGCTTTCTCTATTTTGTGATGACACAAATGAAGCATAGAGAACATCTAACAGTTTATCTGCGTCCAGCATTTCACAATCGTTATTTACGATCAATTCTACGGACTTTAAATTCGACACGATCGTATTTTCAAGACAGCCTTGCAAATAGTCCCTTGTTCCTTTAAAATCAGAATAAAACTCTCTTGTACCGCGAATAAACTGTTCATACGTTGTTTCCGACACTTCGGTCATTCCCTTAAAAGCAAGCCATTCGCGGTAGCTAAGAAAATCCATTCTGATAAAGAGCGCATCTCCAGCAAACGCACGGCGCCCCCAGCACTCCAACGCCCTTGACGGGCTTCCTGTAAACACTACCTTTGTATTTGTGTTATAAAACGATGAAAATGCGTCCTGAATGTCCATTATTGCACAGTCGGGTTGATTTAAATATGTTGTTTCATCAATCAGAAACAATTTCTTTTCGTTATTTTCAATAGCCTTTTTGACATCACATATAAACAAACTCTTGTCTAAATTCGAGGTCAGATCCATTTGTGCATCAACACATATAACTTCTTCAAAATCATTTTTTGATGAAAACGTGTCCTGCAGTTGCTTTAAGCAAACAGTTTTTCCGCAGCGTCTCGGTCCGAGCAAAAATGTAACGCTGTTTTCAGAGACCGCTTTTTCTGCGTCATAATAAAAACTTCTTTTAAACGAATATTTATTTTTCATGACGCCATCACCCTATGCTCCAATGCCCGACCGGCAAGAATGCCTTCGTTTTATTTCAGCTCGTCATTCAATTCATCTTTTAACTCGGGATAATACTTTAGTAGATCCTCTATAGAAATTCCTGCTATATGAAGAGCTTCTGCTAAATTATGATGCTCTTTGTAGTACCTGTATGCTACTTCTGCCTTACCTTCAATTTTGGCTTCTGCTGCTATGAATTCACCATAATCAAACATATTGGAAACCTCCTTTATAAAACAGATATGACAAGTGCATTATCTTCTGCTGACTTTTTAAAATATATTATATTGTAGAAAATGTTTATTTAGTATATTATACAGCAGAAACAGATATTTGTCAAGAACAAATTTTAAAGTAATGATAATGCAAACAGTCTGTATATAAAGCCTAATCAGAGTTGTATGGTTACTCACCAAAGGCAGACAATGAGTACACTGCCAACAGGGGCTGCGGGGACTCAGACCCCGCAAGGCAGGGCGCGGGCGCGCCGGCGCCCCGCATTCTCCCCCTTCCCCTTCGGGGAAGGGGGTCAGGGGGATAGGGCGAGAGCGTGTAATTTAGAAAAACAACGTTTGAAAATAATCACAAATAGGTTTTTATACAAGCTGAGCTGCTAGAAAACTAGCAGCTTATTACTATACAATCATCAATATTATGAGTTACCAAAAACATTGGTGTTTTCTGTTGTATCCAATCTTAATTTACAGTATTTATATAGTGCATCCTTTACTTTACTAATTGCAGAATCTGTTAAATAACCCGGTGCAAGTTTGCTTGTTGTATACTGAAAACCATGTAAATCTTTAGAAATATCTATAAGTAAACTTGTAAAATACTGCTCCCAACTTGCAAATGTTTCAGAATAAATATATAACTCAGGTGACTCAAGAATTTTTGATAATTTTTTATCATTTATAATACCCGATATAAGCAAAAGCCATTCAAAAGACTCCGGAAAACATGCAAATATAGATTGATTAGTCTTAAAGATATACATCTGTAAATCAGAAATATAAGCCCCAAAAGCTGCGCCATCTGCAATTACTGCTACATTTTTATCCTTAATACCCTGCAACGTAGCTAAAATATCAGATGCAGATTCAGCTGACACTGTTTCCATTATTTTACTAAAGAAATCATATCCGCTACCTGTATCCTCTATGATAAGAACCTGTGGCTGTTCTGCGACACACGGCACATGATAAGTATAAGGATATAGTGTATTGTATACTTGTTTTGTCTGTGGGTATCTCTTATTTTTATTCAATAATGAATATATCTCTGCAACACTATAAGGTAACATGGGAAAATCATATCTTGAAACAATCACAAAGTAATTTGTAGAGCGCAGTGCTATTGATGCAAACCTCTCTGTTGACACAAAACTACAGTTTTCATCAAGAAAAATGATGCTATTTTTAGTGTTTTCAATTCTATGATACCAATCTTCTATAGGTGTTACTGCTAAAACGGGAACATCACATTGTAAATCAACACTTATATCTTGAGGGTTCATAGCACGTTGTATATAAGATATAAGCGCTGTTTTTCCTGTTGAGCTATCTCCGCGAATAATAGTAATATTACGGCGTATATGCAGCTTATACTGTATCTTTCCAGAAGACACTAAAATATCATGTGCACCGTTCATACTACCACCTCAAGTGATCTGTTATATTATCATTCTTACGCATATCTAGTATACCGCCTGCATATTCCTGAATATTCGTGGCTGTTAAATCCAGATCTTTAAGATATATTTTAAATGAATCCGCATACTTCCAAAAAGGCAGATTATGCCCCGCATATACACGAATATCCTTTATCTCGCCGATTTTTAACAGCCATGGACAGCAGTTATCACCAAATAATCCAGAAGCAAAAATCATTGAAGAAAATTTATTGTCAGATGCAAGCAATACTAGCGCCTTTGTTCCCGTTGAGAGATCTCTTGGTGGAATCTGCATTTGAATTGATCTGCTAAAAATACACCGTGGCGATTGTATAACAGCATTATCCACATCTTCAATTATCTCTTTAACAAAAGGAGCTTCAACCCAAGTATCCTCATAATAACTATCAAATAGAGAGTCAATTACAAACAAAATTTGTTCATCTGTCTTACATAACAATGTGAGCATTATCTCACTCCTTTCGAAGTAGATATTTCTATTATATAAGATATTTTATGATTTGTCAAGATTATATTGTGTAAGAATTTGTTTTGCAGTATATAGCTTTTGCTGATTCAATTTATTTCTATAAAATCTGTATATCATTTCCGGCGCACATAAATACAATTCCAAATACACAAGCATCAGAATCAATCATTGCTTCGCCAGAAACTTGTGCATTACCGGAGATCTTTGCATTGTTAAAGGCTCTTGCATTACCGCAAACTAAAGTATTATCACAAACTATAGCAGTAGTGAATAAAACTATTTCATCTGTTGTATCAAATGCTGTCTCAAAAAATGTATAAATACTGTTTATTGCAACATCTATCTGCTTTTTAGACTCTGCTAAAGTCTTACCGGCTTCCGCTAAACCGTCTTGCAATATTGCTCGATAATTTTTAGGATTATCATGAATTTTATCAGCAAAATCATCCAGTTTAGAAAGATCATACTTGTATTTGATTGCTTGTTAGTTTTACTCATGTAAACACCTCCACATATTATGCACGTAGCTCTAAGCTACAACCAAAATAAGTTAAACAAGCAATCAAAATGCCAACCAAATTTAAACCTGGTTGGCATTTAATTATTCAATTATAAATAAAAGTATGCCGCTAAATAATGGTTATATCGAATATTCAAACCAATGCTAATTTGAATCTTTTGTTAAATGAATATTATAAATCCGAATATAACTTTTAGCGTAATCTACATCTAACCGGCATATAACTTCATCTTTCAATAATACTTCAACATTTTCAAGAGCCATACTTATCTCCATATTATAATTATTTAGAATCAAACACACTTGTTTTATCACTATTCAGTCTCTGTAATACTTTAATAGCTCTGTCTATCCATTCAGATGGATAATACTTATATAAATCTCCCACATCAACTGCTAAAGAATCCGTTTTTATTTTAGGAAGATATTCATTTAAAGCCTTTAATTGCTTACTAAATTTGCTCGCAAAAGGCTTAGCTGAAGATTCAGCCTCCCATATAGCTCGCTGCAACGGCATAGCTAAAGGAAACTCCTGTAAATCAGAAAGCAGTGATGCCCCATAATCAAATAGCGGTGCAGGTTTGTAATACCCGCTATTATCTACTAGGAAAACAATATTATATATGTGCCTGTCTGTATTTAATATCAAGCTATCAAACCATATCATTTCTGCTAAATAGTGCAAGAGTTCTTCTGTATCAATATAATCCTTAACCAAATCATACACCCACTGTATTCTTTGAACAGTAGATGGCTGTTCAAACATTACTTGATATACTTCACTTGAATCTTTAAACTTTCCAATCTGTTGAAGAAGTCTACCGAGCGTTATTTCTGCATCATAAGTATGTGTAAATGATTCTGAAACGCAAGCAGTACTTACTTCAAATTCATTATATTCAAAAAAACACGGATCATAGATAACTGTATTTATTCCTAACTGTTGTGCAGCGCGAGATGCAATAACTTCTGCTAAAGAGTTGTATCCCCAAATATCTGTTTTTATCCACAAATGCCCATTTGTATATTTTGGCATTGTTCCTTTACTCGAAGTTTTTATTTCCAATGTTTTGAAATCCTGTTTGGTATAAACAAGCTGATCAGTCAACTCTGACTTTGATACTATCATATGTTATATCCTCATTATCAAATCTCACCCAAAAGTAATCATTCATCATTAGCCCATGTGTTTTCCTAACAATTGCAAGAGGATCATAAATCGCTAAACCCCAATTATGCAAAAGTTCCTTTATAGCATAGTTGTCCTTATCTGGACTTCTGCTTTCTAAGAATGAAATCACCCAGCTGTAATCAGGATCCATACATGCACCAAATGGTAATTTAACAATATTGTCAGAGTATGCTTTATAAGAAAATACCTTTTCCGTAACTGGATCAAATTCAACTTCTGCTAAGAGATTATTTCTCTCAAACACCTGCATAAACATAATATACTCCTTAGTAATCAATTATCATCAAATAGCTGTGTGTGTATATCCTCTGAATTGTTTCTGCTACACAAACCTTGAGATATAAATTTAAATAACAACTTCCTTAAATAATCTGTATTTTCTTTTGTAAGAAATATTTTATCAGGCATAGCCTCTTTGTAATATCTACATCCAACTTTCATACTAAACTGCTTCAATACATCTGTAAAATACTGCTCTACGGAAAAGTATTTTGTATAGTCAATTAGTGTCAAAAAATTATCTAAAATATATTGTGTTTCTTCAAAACATTTAAAACATAAACTATGCAATAAAAACCACTCAAATGACTCTGGCAAAAAAACCGTTATCTCTGAAATGCTTGAAGAGATAATGTTTTGAATTAAAGGCCATTCAGGGCCAAAAGCTGCACCATCTGCAATTATCAAAATATTATTTTTACCTAAACGTTGACTCACAGATAAACATTTTGCTATACGTGTTTTAGACCTTGCACTTATAACTTCGCAATTCACTAAATTATTAAAAAACAAATAGCCAGCACCACTATCTTCAGTTATACAATATTCTGGTACAAATGTAGCAGAACTGTTGATATAACAATGAATATTACGAATGATAGCTGGTTTTAACTCCATAGTTTCTTTATTTAAAGTATATAATGAATGAATGCTATAAGGAAGATCGGGATATCTTTTTCTACTAAAAATTACATAATAATTTGATGTTGACTTAATACACTGTGCAAACCCAAATGGCTTACCAGCTAAGCAGTCACAAGTCTCATCAATAAAAAATAATGTATCACTGCTATTCTTTATAATCTCATACCAAGGACGTGCAACAGGAGAATTAAGTGTTATATCTGGCATTACTACAACTGGGATATCTTTATTTATTTTCACACTAATTCCGCTATTCGGTAATTGTGATTCATTTAATAAAGTGCATATAAGAGATTTTCCTGTACCACTGTCACCTTGAATAACAGAAATATTCCTGTCAAATTTTAACTCAAACCTAACCTGGCTCGTCGTTACTGTTAAAGATACTTCTCCATTCATAAATATTCAATTACCTCATTCAGATATTCTGCGTATGTGTAAACCATTTTATTGCTATTTAAAATTAATGCAGAAAAATCAGTAGTATCCTTAAAACAAAAACAATGCTCTAATGTTATTATTAAATCCTTTTCTTGTGCAATTTCTACTATGACTTGCGCACAATTATCACCCATCAAATCTGCATTAATAATATTATTTGTTTTATAAGCTAAGATGCAATTCTTACACCCTTGCGAAAGTATTCTACAATTCACAGGGCCAAACACTGGATTTGTCATTTGATATGCAGATATTACCTCGGTATCATCGACTATCTTGCATATCCTTTTAACAAAAGGATCTTCAAACCATTCCACCTCAAAGCTATTATCAAATAGAACTGCAGGATGACTAACCGCTTCATCTAAGTGACCAAAATATATTTTTAACATTATATACTCCTTAGTAATCAAAATCAGAAACTTCTTTTAAATACATATGATCATAAACAGAACGCCCGTTATGATATAACAATAAGCCAAAAACATCGTAGGTTTGCAAACCTGCACACTTAAGAATATCCGATATATTAACACGTTCGCGAGGTTCTACACGACATTGTACCCATTGATCTGCTAAAGAGCCTGTAAGCGGATTTCTATTACACTCAAGAAGAACTGCTAAATGAAGTGGCAGTATCTTTCTGTCTAAATCAAAACTCTCGACAGTGAACTGTTTAGTCTCTAAATCATAAATCAATTTACCAACAGGCTCATTATATCCTTCAGTATACCAGTAAAACTTTCTACTACTCATGATATCTCCTAATCAAAAATTGCAGTATGCTCATCAGGTTTAACACAAATGTAACCATTATCATACAAGTATCTATATCGACAAGTAATAATTTTCCAAATCTTATTTAAGTGTTCCTTTGAAATAGCTATACCAAGCTTATAAAAAATCTTGCTCTTAACCTTATCTGTTAAAGGATTTACACACACTGGTTTAGTTACATATTTTAGATTATCATATAAGCTTTCTGATCCGATGAAATTATTTGTAACTACGTCACTGAGAGGATCGAAGGCCTGTATCAATCGTATATCATCACGTAAAGGAGCTATCAAACTATAACCCATATCAAATAACATTACAGGCTTAATCCCACTGCTGTTTCTTGTAATTTCTAAATTATATCCATGCCTATCACGATTAATAATAAGAAAATCGATAACAAATAATTCATTTAAAAATGATTGAAATCCTAAAAATTGAGCAAACTCAAGAGGTGTCTTTTCTGTACCTACTAAATTATAATACAATTCAAATGGAAGTGTCTCTCCTGTGTCTTGCCTGAAATCTGTTGATTCACAAATAAATGTATTGAAAATATTACCGTGAATGTTTACTTTTGCTAAAAGTAAATTATATTCAACATGAGGTAAACCAAGCACATCAAGTAACCGAGAAATAATAACTTCATTGACTGCTTCATGCCCAACCACTTTTCTACCAATCATTAAGGACATTTTATAAAAATGTATAGTACCTGCAATGTTAAGAGTAGCCTTATACAACATACCACAAGAAGAACCAGCTTCGGACAATCTACGCCATTCAATATCTGTTAAATCAATTATTTCCATCCGCTTCACCTACTAAATATTGTTTACACTTGCATTATAACATAGGTAGAAATAAATGTCAAGTGTATTAAAGAAGTGCGACCTCTTGTACACTTAATTCATTTCTATTATAGCCTGCCATCATTGCAATCTTTTTAGCAAATACAATGGCATCTTCTTTAGAATCTGTTGGATTGCAAATTACACCAACTGTGAATAATTTTGTTGTACCATCTATTTTTAATACAATTCTAACTTCTCTACTCATAATAACCTCCTATAAAATAGCCCTCACTGACTAGTGAGAGCTTAATAAATATTAAAGCCTCTAGTTTTTACCAGAGACTTTATTTTGTCTAATTATGTTTTAGTTACAATTGGTATACACTGTTAAATTTTCTACCGTAGATTCAAACATTTCAAATGATACTCTAGCTATAAGCTTTGCAATCTTTTCGCGATCCCATAAATCACCTTCCCAAATTCTATAAGTATTAATCTTTTTACTAAAAATTCTAAATGGTTCAGCAGTTGAATTATCATAAACATTTATGATATCACAAACTCCAATCAATTCTGAAAGTAAATCAAGCGATCTCTTATAACGAGAACGTATCTTATCAACAGGGACATCATGATATCCCATTTTAACACATTGCTGCACTCTTGCCACGTTTATATCTGATGAGCAGGTAAGTATAAAGAAACACTTTATAAAGTATCCTTGATCTTTAGCTCGCTTTAAAAGATCTAAGTTCATTCTAGTAGACATAACGGTCTCGAATGTAAAATCAGTAAGATGTTGTACACATCTTTCTCTCAAAACTCTAGCACATTCAGCCGCATAATAAGGATCACACTGTTCCTGACGTTGAATTTCATCAGCGTTAATATATACACCAACGTGTGGAAACATCTTTGTAATTGTACTCTTACCAGAACCATTTGGTCCAGCAAATACTACAACTGCTGGTTTCCTTTCATTCTGTTGCATTCAACATTTACTCCTTCATAAATATACACGATGTCCATCGGAATATAATAAATAAATTTTTTGACGTTCAACATCATACTCAGAAACAGGAATACCTATTGCAAATGTATGCTCTATTTCAGAACGCACTGCTTCTTTTACACGATTATCTTCCTCTTCATCAGATAAATTATTTATCTCCTGAACTGAGTTTGACCTATTAAAAACACTTGTTACTTTTGTAGAATCCTGTCCAACTCCAGATGCTTTAGCAATAGAATCAACTTTTTTCATAAATATTTCCTCCCCTGTTAAATCTATAGTATCATTCTGCATCTATAACTATGTAGGCATTCCATGCAAGCTTAATAAAGAAAACACATCTATACCTATATTATAACATTAAAAACTGAAAATGTCAATAAAAAACTACTCTTTTATAAGGATAATATATCCTCAATTGAAATTACTAATCTAGCATTAATTCATAACTTAAGTTCAATCCATTCTGTAGCTTTTTTGCTAGGCTCAGTAATTGCCATCTGCACAGCATTACAAGTACAGCCATCCATAGAAAATTCTCCAGAGCGATATTTTTCTTCTACTAAATTTAATGCCTCTTCGGAATCTTCTGCTTCAACTTCAAATTCCTTTACATAGGATTCTTCGATTGCAATAACATATTTTTTCATTACTTTCTCCTTATTTTTTAATATAAAAACAAAGACAACCCTGTTAAAGATTGCCTCTGCTCTATTTTACATTTAGTAATGTACTAAATTTTCTGATAGTTTCTATTATATTATAGCTACAATATATTCAAGCACTGTTTTATCCCTATCACTTAATTTCATAAATCAATTTTTTCTCCTTTGAAATTTCATTTACAAATCTAACTGTCAATGGGTCATTTTTGTGCTCGTTAAGTGCTTCGATTGTCACAAGGTCTATTTCTTTGTTCAATGCCTCTCCCAAATCGGCATACACTCCTCCAAGCTCAAATAATCCCTTAATGTTTTGAGCATCAATCAATAAGTCAATATCACTTTCTTCGTTGGCTTCACCTCGTGCGTAAGAACCAAAAAGGTACACCTTTGGTATTCCATAATGTTCAGCTATAGGACAAACACGTTCAGCTATTTCTTCGATTTTATAAATACACATTATAATAACCTCCTGCTAAAATAACGCTGTTTTATCAAGTACTCTACTATATAATTCAGTACCGGAACTACTAGGATTACGTATTTGTCCCTCTAAAGAACCTACATGAATTTTCAGCATACTTTTTTCCTATTAAATATTTAATGTCTTTACAGTATTATAACACAACTTAATTTAATTGTCAATCAAAATAACAAAGGCAACCCTGTTAAAGGTTGCCTCAGTTTGTATAAAAACCTATTTGTGATTATTTTCAAACGTTGTTTTTCTAAATTACGCGCTCTCGCCCTAACCCCCTTCCCCGAGGGGGAAGGGGGAAAGCGCGGGGCGCTGGCGCGCCCCGCACCCTGCCTTGCGGGGACTCCGTCCCCGCAACCCCTGTTTGTAATGTAAGCATTGTCTGCCTTTGGTGAGTAACCATACAACTCTGATTAGGCTTTATATACAGTCTGAAATCCTGACAATGTCAGGATTTGAATTAACTAAATATATCTGTATTGCCTCCGGATTTGTCTTGCTCATTATCAATATAACTTTGGTTACAGTTATCTTTAGTATCCGTCACAATATAGTCTTTTGCCTGCTCATAATATTTGTTTTGTGCTTCTTCAAAAAAATGCTGTAATGGAATAAAATTTTTCTCTATTTGTGCCTCGTGGAGACAGTGTTGATATTTAAACTTATCTTCATCATGGATAATAACAGGAACAAGGTTGCTGTCAAAACATTGTTTTAGTATTACAGCACGCCCTGTCCTTCCGTTCCCATCGGCGAAAGGGTGAATTTTCTCATACTCAGCGTGGAATACAGCAATATCAAGTAAACTTTTCTCACTTGAGTTGTATTTATCAATAAGTTCTTCTATCTTTTTCGGAACATCTTGAGGAAGTTCAGTCACTATATCCGAGACGTGGTTCGTCTGGTTTTTGAATTCTCCGATAGGATAACCGTTGGCATAGTCTTCAAAAACACCTGCTTTAAGCTGATAGTGAAAAGACTTTATCATATCTGAAGTAAGCGGTTTTCCCAAGTTTTTTACAACTTCATTGAACATTTTGAAATGCCCAGTCATTTCTTCAACATCTTTTGCTCTAAAAACAAATTCTTCACTGGCAAATACAGTTCCCGTGTCAAATAATGACGCTGTTTGTTCACTTGTAAGGGTACTTCCCTCAATTCTATTTGAGTTATATGCCATACACTTTTGAGTAAAAGCATATATGCCTTTTCTGTCTTGCCTGCTAAATTCCTCTAAAATTTGTTCTTTTAATCTCTGCACAAAGTCTTTCACAATAAAGCACTCCATCTACAATATTTGTATATAGCAGTTTGCCACTGTTTAAGTATCACTATTCT
The DNA here is from genome assembly GCA_947627205.1 of uncultured Clostridia bacterium. Classification (GTDB taxonomy): domain Bacteria; phylum Bacillota; class Clostridia; order Oscillospirales; family Ruminococcaceae; genus CAG-115. Next base: position 14,275 of record CANQVE010000022.1, read on the forward strand.
TTCCCCTTTTAAAATCAAGCCATAAGCATTTGTATTCTCTGCACATGAATTTATCTATCGCGTCCCAATGCGGTAAATCGGTCATCATACTCACTTTTTCAAAGATTTCATTATTGTATTTATCAGTACAGATGAAATCGTTTCTCATACCTTGGGCTATGGAAAATTTACCCTCATACAGCAAGTCCAGCAACGCGCGAATGTGATTTGCTGTGTTATAAAGTTCCGTGTGTTCGGGTATAGGCTTATCGTGTTCAATGCCATAATCTCCCCATAAACTGCCCTCGCTCTCATAAAGCCTGAGTTTTTCCCACTGTATCGCCGACTGATGCCAGTCACCACAAGTGCCTAAGTCACAATTTAAATTTAATGCGTGTATACCAGTAAGATATTGCATAAAACCTTCCTTTCTACTAAATTAACTGAATATATCTGTATCGTCTCCGGATTTGTCTTGTTCATCAAGATTACTAATCTCATAACTATATGCTTTTAATGACTTATCAAAAAGGTTATTGCCTTTTTGCTTCATATATGCTCTAAGCCTGTTCACTATAGTGACACAGGTTTTCCAAAAGTCATTATCTTCTTTTTTAATCGTATTAAATGGAGTGTGGTTCATATTTTTGCTTACATCTATAATTCCACTATAAAAATCAATAGTAAGCATATATTGCAGATTTTCTATGATAAGCTGATTAGAACCGCACACACTGAAAATAACATCTTCTCCAAGATCTATATCTTCAACTATTCGAGCAAAACCGAGCATCAATTCATTTGCTTTTAAATGTTTTTCTTTATTCTCTTCATCTTCTTTTGCTTTCTGAGAGAAAAATACGTCCTTTGTGTATAATTTTTCAGTACTGAGAATAGCTTTTGCTTGTCGTCTTACCACTTCTTCAAGACGTTTCACCCGCTCTGCAGGAAAAACATCATCACCGCGAAAAGTAAAAGAAAAGTCACACATATCTTTAACTCTATCTCTTATGTTGTCATTTATTCCCATTTGTCCAAGCCTTGTAAAATCCTCACCGAGTTTAGGTGAACATTCATACAGCTTATCCCCGATGTTTTTTAAATCTTCTGTAGTTACATAAGGCAGAAGTGAAATATTCATATCAAAAATTGGAGCAATATCGACAATTTCAAGCGTATCATTATTAAACAACACTCCGTAATTTCCCGAATGTCTGTCTTGATTAAAACACAGCGCGTCTGTCACAAGCAATTCTCTGAAAAACTGCTCTGAACCAATTTTTTTAAAATATTCAAATATGTCCTGAAGAGTTCCCCTTTGCGCGTTGGGTATTTTCGCAAATGACGCATATCCGTATTTTTCATTTGTGAACAGATTACATCTCGAAGCAAGCTTATCGTGCAATCTTACCAATCTGTATGAAACAGAATTGTCCGGGCTTATAATACCTGCAATTTCCGATGCCATTACCTCACAGTAAGGCTCAAAACCATTATCTATTTCCCCGCCGCGTTTGTAAAGAAAAATATCCGAGCCGTATTCCCCGACTTCATTTTCTTTTCTGAAACACTTTCTGAACGACCCCTCGCAGGTGAGTTCGGGAGATGTGTAAGAGAAACTTACGTCATTCAGCCCAACCCCTTCAAAAGCAAGTTTTGATATTGCCTCTGTGAATTGATTACAATATAATGATACCTGTTTCCAAGATACATTTTCTTTAGCTTGTTTTATCCAGAAAGTATCATTTATAGCCGCAGCGTGCGTGACTCTTATGAATCCTTCATTATCTTCACAGGAAAGCCGTTTCATAATTGCCTGTAAATGAGTATTATACTTAGAACCTTTTCGATTTTCTAACCATACATTTATATCACTAAAGCCTATAGGGAGTTTATCCGAAACTTCAACAATTTCAAATTTACTTGTATCGGAAAACTCTATACCACGTTTTATCTCAATGGTTGCAGTAACATTGTCCTTATTCATTAAATAATACATTATATACCTCATTTCCTGCGATGATCCACAGCCGTCCTCCTTTTTATATGTTATTAACTATAATAATTTGCTCGTTCAGTCTAAAAGCTATCAGATCCTCCCGAACCGATCGATAAAGTTTGTAACATCATAAATATACTTATAATACGGAATACGTTCTATTCCGTTTTCATCCGAGGCGATATCCCTTGTGAGGGAAATTTTTTTATAACTTTCGGGAAGTAAATTAAGTTTTTCGGCTCCGCTTTCCGAAAATGACATTTCTATTGCCTTTTCGATTAAATTGACATAATCGATTTCATTACCCGTGCTGTGACGATAAACATAACAGCCTCTTTCGGATAACAAACCTCTCAAATGATGTTCGACAATAATGCCGAGCAATTCTTTAGGTATTCTTCTTATCGGTCTGTCTATTAGTTTTTCGACCAAATCAATGAAAAACATAGGATAATCAATAGTCACTTTCATGTCAGAAAAAATATCGGGCTTTAAATACAGTTCATTATATTCTCCTAAAAATTTAGATGCAATATAGGGATCAACCGTCAATTTCTCTGATACAAAAGTCAAAGTTATAAATCTGAGGTGTGACAAAAATACCATAGAACGTTTTCTGTTGTACGGCGTCATTGAGAAAAATGCTTTACGGCGTTCACTTAAAGTTTCGGCAATTTTTATTTGCAATTCCTTTTCTTCAATATTATTACAGCCGAAATTTTCAGCAAGCATTTCAGCAAACTCTTCTATATCACCGTTTATGCCTATAAGATAAGCATAGAGTACATTCAAAAGCATTTCGACATCTAAGCCGTCAATATCATCTTTTATTATGTGCCGAATATTACTGTCATAAAGCGCGCGCGTTTCATTGATATGATCCTGCAAATATTCTTTCGTGCCTTTGAAGCTTTTGTAAAAATCACCGATATTAAAAAGGAAATCAAGATAGTTTTCCTCCGAAACATTTGACGTTTCTCTGTATTCAAGCCACTGCGGATAGCTCAGAAAGCTTTCTCTTACAAACGCCGAAAATCCCCCGAAACCGAGGTGAGCGATAAATTCAAGAACTTTTGAATTGCTGTCGGCAAACACCACACGAGTTTTTATATTGGGAGTTTCAGAAAACGGACTGTCAATTCTGAAAATTTCTATATCGGCATGAGACATTTGTAATACATCATCTAAAAGGTAAACGGTCTCCTCACCGTCTAACATGTCCCTGACTATTCTTTTCATAAATTCCGATTTCTCCTCGTCAGAAGAAAAATCGGTCATCATATTTACATAAACGGCGTTCGGCAAATCAGCCGCAAGCTGTTTTAAGCATACGGTTTTACCGCACCTTGCAGGACCTGTGACAAATGTTATCTTGCTTTTAGCAATTGCTTTTCTTACATCACGATATAATTTTCCCTTGAATTTATAATCATTGTTCTTCATTTTTACCTACCGTCATTCTAGTTCATCTTTCAATTCTGGATAATACATTAGCAGATCATCTATAGAGATCTCTGCTTTGCCATTACCACTCTTAAATCACCCAGATCACACATATCAGAAACCTCGTCTATTTTGATGTACTGTTAAATATATCTGTGTTTTGACTTTCAACATATTTTCGTTGGGCTTTTAAATCAATACCGTCAATACAAACATCATATACAAACTGTTTCAGAATTGACATTTCGTTTGTTTCATAGAACTCAACAAGAAGTTTTGTAAATTCAGGTTGGTATTCGATAGGCACAGAAATAATACCGCAACCATTTCGTATCATCTCGTGATTTGCCGCAAGCATACTTGTTCGCTTATTACCATCAAAAAACATTTGAGAGCGCATACAATAAAGCATAAGTGTAATACAGCGGTCTGTAGGATTATTTAGAGTTAATATCTTTACAAGATTTTCTTTTATCAAAAATTCATTTGGAAAATCTGGTTTCCAAGAAGTGCCACCAACTGAAACTGGAATACTACGAAGAAAGCCTGCATTAAAAAACAGTTGACCATCACCAACATAACGATTAAGTTGACAAATGTAATTAAAATCTGTTGGATAATCAATAGTATCAAAAATAAACTGCCAAGCATGCTTTAAATTGTTGACTGCTAAGATTTCATCGACTGTTTTGTTAGCCACGGACATGCCGTTGTAAATGGCTTCCGTTTCAGAAAATGTTACGCTAAGTCCCTCTAACCTTGCACTCTTCCAGATATAATCGACAATGTTTCTTTTTGCAACAAAGATATTCTCATCGACTGTGAGGTCGTATTTTTTCTTAAAGTCCATATATTGCCCTCTCTTAGATAACAACAATTATATTAACAGTAAATACTTACCTATATTTCTCCCATCTGTTAATAAAGTCATCTTTAAGTTCTTTCCATGTTTGAGGTCCTTCATCTGTGCGTATCCAAAAAGGATCTTGAACTGACATCCCGTGCTGAAACATAATTAGCTTAGACATATCATAATAATTCATACCTATTTTCTTTAAATCTCTATCAATAAATTGTCTAGTCGGCGGTGTAGTCCTGTCATAAAAGAATAGTATTAAATTTTCCTTGTAATTAGCAAACTCATCCGGATTGCATCCAAAAGGCAATAAATCATAATCCTCACAAAGAATATCAAACTTCGTGCAATAATCATTCTCTATAACAAACTCACAGCATGGCGTATCCTGAAACATAAGCGTACCCGCAATATTCAATCGTTGCATACTTCAATCCCAACCTTTCCGCAGGCATAGCGCAGATATGTTTCAGCGTGTACAGACGGGAATTTAAACTCGCTTGGGTGCAACTGCCATAATATAAGTCTGTTAAAGATGTCTGGATACTTAACTGATAAATCTCGTACCAATGCTAATTGTGATTTCCCGAAAGTCTTAAATTGCATATGCTCAACTTTATCTTTAAATATATAATCCTCGTATAACCTATCATGTTCAAACATACCTAAACCAAAATCGAAAAGCGGTGGCAATCTGTAGTTGTGCTTATAAGCAATCACACCAAAATTACCAGTATGCCTATCCTCATTTCCAACCAGATAGTCAATAAATGCCTGTACAAGCATATAATTTGTAGCATCTATGCCGCACAGTTTATGGTAAGCTTCTATAATTTCATTAAATGTCTGTATTCCCCTATTAAAATGTATTTCATAATTATGTGTCGAAATTAGCTTGTTAAAGGTAATGAATTGTTCATCATCTGCTAAGAAATTCTCAGAGAAAGCACCGTTGCTGCCAAAGCGGACTTCAGAGTATTGCTTTAAAACAGTTACTCCGGGAATATCTGCATACTTCTCACCTATCTGTGAAGCTATAACTTCTACTAAATCATCACGCCAGAAATGATTTTGATAATAAAAGCACTGCTTATAATACCATTTGGAGTCACGCGAAATAAATTTTGATTGATTGCCTTTAGAAGAACTACAAAATGAAAGTTGTATTAAATCACGCTCTAATGGTAAATTCATTTTTTGTGAATTGAAAATATCTGTATAAATTTCATTCATGCTATTTTCTCACCTGCATTTTTATACAAATACCTCGTATTATACAGCTATAACAGGCTCTTTATTTTTTCTAAAATCCATAACACGTTTTGCGTCTAATTTAATATCTTCATCTCGCATGGGATTATCACTACTCTCACTTAAGCGTATGCCTATTCTCGAATTTTTCCATGACAATTCTCCATGAGATAAACTACTTAATTTCCAAGAATCCCAACTACCATAATACTTTAAAGTTTCCTGTACAACTTGTTTGGTATAGTCTGACACTCTGCTTTCATTTAAAGTATCTATATCCCCATCCTTAAAAATATTCCGAATTTCTTTCAATACAGGACCGTATTTCCAGCCATAAAATACTGCTTTAAATAAAGGCCTGTCTCCCATAATATAAGACTCCCTTTGAGCAAAATACATCAACTTATGCAGCTTCATTTCATCCATAAAACAACCAAATTTGCTTTCATATAAACATTTCAAAAAACCAGCAACTGCTAAAACAGAATCACATGTAATTGTTGACTCAGTAAAAATATTTGTTCTATTTACATCTGCCATATACCTTACCTCCTATAATGTATTATTATAATTTGTCTTTCAATTCATCTTTTAACTCGGGATAATACTTTAGTAGATCCTCTACAGAAATTCCTGCTAAATAAAGCGCTTTCTTAATGTTGTGAAGTTCTTTAAATATGTTGTATGCTACTTTGGCTTTGGTTTCAAGACAGCCTTCTTGGAAACTTTTTTCCCATATCAATTCAAATCCGCCTAAATCAAGCTTATCCTCCCCGTCAGACAAATCGTCTTTCAGCTCGTCTTTAAATTCCGGATAATATTTTAAAAAGCCCTCTTTGGATATTCTCGTTATTTTTAAAGCTTCTTTCAGCTCGCAATACTTTTCAGAGTATAATGTATATGCGTGCTCTGCTGCGCTTTGCAGATAGACTTTTTTAAAACTCTCCCGAAATTCATCTCTAAAACCCTCCCGAAAGCCTTTTTCCCATCTCATCCTGCCTAAATCGCACGTATCATTCAAATTGCCTTCCAACTCATCTTTCAATTCGCGATGATATTTCAGAAAAAATTCTTTAGACATCTCTGCCAACTCTAAGGTATCTGCCAGACAATAACAACGGCTGATTTCAAACACTGCCTCAGCTTTGCCTTCTTCAAACGCTGCTTTAAATGTAAAATCATTTAAATAACTCATATTATTTTCCTCTCCTTTAATTAACCTCCTTATTTTAATTCATCTTTTAATTCGGGATAATACTTTAGTAGATCCTCTATAGAAATTCCTGCGATATAAAGAGCTTCTGCTAAATTATGATGCTCTTTGTAGTACCTGTATGCTACTTCTGCCTTACCTTTAATCTCGCCTTCTGCCGCCATGAATTCACCATAATCAAACATATTGGAAACCTCCTTTATAAAACAGATATGACAAGTGCATTATCTGCTGCCGAGTTTTTGAAATATATTATACTGTATATACTGCTAATTTAATATATTATACAGCAGAAACAGATATTTGTCAAGAACAAATTTTGAAGTAATGATAAAGCAAAATATTTTAGTATATCAAAACCGCTTTCTGACAATAATACTTGTACAGTTTATTGTCGGGGGTGGTTTTTGTATGTATTATAACAAGGTCGAAATAAGCGGTGTAAACACAAGCAAGCTCAAAGTCCTAAAAGAATCGGAGAAAACCGAACTGCTGAAAAAAATCAAAGACGGCGATATGAACGCCCGAGAGGAGCTTATCCGCGGAAATTTAAGGCTGGTATTAAGCGTTATACAGCGCTTTACAAACCGCGGGGAAAGCGCGGACGACCTGTTTCAGGTCGGCTGTATAGGGCTTATAAAGGCTATAGACAATTTCGACATTTCACAGCAGGTGAGGTTTTCAACGTATGCCGTGCCTATGATAATGGGCGAACTAAGGCGTTATCTTCGTGACAACGCTTCCGTGAGAGTGAGCCGTTCAATGCGCGACCTTGCATACAAAGCCATGCAGGCAAAAGAAAAGCTCACTGTCCAAAACGGACGTGAGCCTAAAATTGAAGAAATTGCAAAAGAAATAGGCGCTCCGAGGAAAAATGTCGTTATTGCGCTCGAAGCGGTAAGCGAGCCTATTTCGCTTTATGAACCCGTGTTTTCCGAATCGGGAGATACTATCTATGTCCTCGACCAGATAGGCGACCATAACGACGATATGAACTGGCTGAATGAAATATCCCTTAAAGAAGCTATAGCCGAGCTTGGAAAGCGCGAAAAGCGCATTTTAAACCTCCGCTTTTTCAGAGGAAAAACACAGGTTGAAGTCGCAAAGGAAATAGGCATAAGCCAAGCGCAGGTGTCGCGTCTTGAAAAAGGTGCGCTCGACAAGATCAAGAATCGGATCTAGCAGTGTCTGTCTTCCCTATTTTCTCGATAAGCATCGACACTATAACTCCGAAGATAAGGCAGACAAAGCCGTAGCCCGTCGAAAGATTAAAGCCGAAGCCCTCGGGGAGAATGGCGTAGACAGAGCCTACTACAAGTCCCATAAGCGCGGAATATACCATAAGTCTGTTTTTGTTTATAAGCATTGAAATGAGCTTTGCGCCGAGCATTATGCCTATAACTGCGCTTATTGCAAACGGCACAAGCACCCATAGATTTAGATCTTCTATTGCGCCGATTATTGTTTCATAAACGCCCAGAAGCATCATTACAAATGAACCCGATATTCCGGGGATTATCATTGTTATTGCAGCTATTGCCGCGCAGAGCATTATTTTTATCGTAAACACTATGTCAAAGCCCGTTATTTCGCTTTCAACGCCGAGCGAGAATATTTTGAGCCTGTCAAGGACAGAAAGCCCTATAACGACCGCCATTGCTATTATAAACGGCACAATGCAAAGGGGCTTTGCCTTTTTTTCGGAAGTGCCTATTTTGTAAATAAGCGGGATACCGCCGAGAATAAGCCCGATAAAGAACATATTTGTCTGCACGCCGAACATCTCGAACATTGAAGAAATGACCTTTGCGGAAACGAGTATGCCTGTTCCCGCGCCCAAAGCAAAGGTTATAAGAAACGGCAGATTTTTTATTATCTTTTTTACTCCCGACACGGCTTCCGTAAGCCTGTCAAAGATACCGAAAATAACGAGCATCGTGCCTCCGCTTACTCCGGGGATAACGTTTGCCGTTCCGAAAACCACGCCGCACAAAAAATACTTGATATACTGAGCTATGTTCTTCATTTTTACTCCTTTATCCTTAGAAAATGTTTAACGAAAAAGAATGTTACTGCGGGGAATATTCCTATAAGAATACTTATTATCACTGCGAAAAGGTCAATCGGCAAAAATCCGAATATACTGCATGTAAACGGAATGAAAACAAACGCGACCGAGCAAATAATTGCCAAGCAAAGAAATATTACGGACGCCTTTCCCGACTTTATAAACTCCCTCAAAGGGTTTGTGTCCGAATGGCGGATAAAAGCAAAAGCGCAGGTCGCTATCATAAGCGTTATAAAACCGCAGCTCCTCGCCGCGCCCTGGTCAAGACCTGCTATGGTGTCGTTATACATCAGCGCATAGGACACCGCCGCGGATATTCCCGTTAATAAGCCCGTTATTCCGCACATAACAAGATAACGATAGTTGAACTTTCTGCGGGAGATAAAATCGGAACTCGGCATTTTCTTTGCCATGTCTGACTTGTTTTTAGAAAAGCTCAAAGCGAAGATCGGCAGGATAAGCATTGTAAACAGCGCAAGTATCGGCGGATCAAGCATAAGCCGAAAATCTGCGAACAGGTTTATTATCACCTGCGTCAGAAATCCTATATAGCCCGATATTATCAGCGATACACCGCGTTTTATGTTTCGGTGGATCTGACGCGCGGCGGCAATTGCGTCTGCGATAGAGAGGAAATTGTCATTATCCATGATGATATCCGCCGCTTCTCTTACGCTCGGAGAACTATTTTCCGTGATAGTAAATCCTATGTCGGCAGTTCTTATCGCTTCGGTATCAGCGACGCGCGTTCCGAGCATTCCCACAACGCTTCCGTCCGCTTTAAGCCGTCTTATTATTTCACGCTTTTGAGCGGAAGAAATGCTTGCATAGATGTCGCTGTCTGTTATTTCACCGCTTTCAAGCTCTGCGCCTGTTACGGTCTTGTCGGAGCGTATGCCTATCATTTTAGCAGTAACAGCCGCAAGGTCGGGCGCGTCCTCGCAGAGCATTACAACTCTAACTCCCGCGCTCTGGCAGGTCTTTACGGCGGTAGATACCGAATCTCTAAGCGGAGCAGAAAACGCCGCAAATCCGACAAACGTATAGCTGAATCCCGCGGTTTTATCAAGTTCATCGCTTTTTGCCTCAACGCATGCGAACGCAATTACCGACCAGCCTTTTTCGTAATAGCTCTGATATTTTTTCTGTGCGGAAATGAGCCTTTCGCTTTTCATTCGGCACATGGGAAGAATTTGCTCGGGAGAGCCTTTTATACAATAAAGCCTGTCTCCGCCTACATTCCAGAGCGCTCCGCTTATTGAGCCGTCGTCGGGAAGTTCTTCTATAAACTCAAAGCGCGAATAAATGTCCGAAAAATTCTCCGAAGAAAACGACGCCTTTACCAAAAGCGCACGCTCCGAAAGATCTGCGGTATTTCTGTTTATTGCGAGCGCCGCAACGTCATACAAAAGCTCTTCGCTTTGGGCGTATATTGCGCGGACTTCAAGGTCGTTCTTTGAAATAGCGCCCTCTTTTTCAACGCATATAACCGAAAGGCTGTTGAGCTTTTCAATGTCATTGTACGTTCTTATCACTGCTCCACACTTTAAAAGCTCGGAAAGTCCCCGCGAATAATAAAACCTCAAAATTAAACCTATTCCCGTAGGAACAAAGCACAAACCCAGCGTCAGCGCGCTTAAGGCAGTAGGTATAGTCTCATTTTTATTTATTATTCCGACAGCAAGCGTAAACAGCGTCATAATAAGCGCAATAACACTGCTTGTGGGAACTATAGAACGGATTATCCTTTCAATGCCCGTATAATAAGGCTCTCTTTCGGGCTGTTCGCCGATGTGCTGATAATATTTAGTATCAACGCCCGTAGCGCTGACCTTGCAAACCGCCATTCCCGAAAGAACGGAAGTTTCGGCATAAACAAAGGTCGGCTTGAACTCGCTCGCAGAAATGCCTCCCGCGTATTTTGCGGAGGGAGAGGCACTCCCCGTAAACAGACTTTCGTCGCAGGCAAGATCGCGCGATTCGAGGATAAATGCGTCCGCAGGCACTCTTTCGCCGTCCTGTATGACAATAAGGTCCTCGGGGACAATTTTTTCCTTTTCTATAAGCTCAACTTTTCCGTTTCGTATAACGCGCATTTTAATTCTGAATGTTTCGTTTGTTTCGGCGATACGCTTTTCGGCGGTTTTTCTGAAATAAATCTCTCCCGCGCAATAGAGCGCGTCCGCTATAAGCGTAAAGATCCCCGCCGCAATGCCTATCCCGAAAAAGGAGATAATGCCCGCCGCCAGCATCATTATTACCGACGGCGAAAAAATAACGTCCGTGTATATGTGTCGGCTTTTTACGGGGTATTTTGTGAATGTGTTCGGACCGTATGTTGAAAGTCTTTTTTCCGCTTCTGCGGAAGTAAGACCGAAATAATCTTCTTTGAAATCAAAAAACTGCGCCATTTGAATTTCCCTCATATTTATATTAAAAGACAAGTATTTTTATTCAAGCTGTATATAAAAAACCTAAATTGAACTTTATATACAATCGTATTTATTATAACAAATTTTTCCGTAAAAATCAAGTAGGATTATTGTACAATGCAGTTTTAGAGGAAAGCAACAAATTATTTTGTTAATTATGCACAATATGGTGGAAAATGTTTGGGTAATTTAAAGGAAAAGAAATAAAAGGTCAAAATTTGTGGTTCTTTGCAAACGATATTTTTCTCAATAACGTTTACTCGCCCTATCCCCCTAACCCCCTTTCCCAGAGGGAAAGGGGGGAAATTGCGGGGGCGCTGGCGCGCCCCCGCACCCCCGCTGACAGTTGACAATAGACAGGGTACAGTATGCAGTAAAGGTGTCCGCTGAATAGAAAAAGAGGCTGGGGTTTAAACTCTAGCCTCTTGCTTCTTTCTATGAACATCAAAATACTTTTTCTCCAAAACAACCTTTGAATTCTTACCTCTTACATCTTACCTCTAACCTCTAGAGGGGGGAAATTGCAGGGCGCTGGCGCACCCCCGCTGACAGTTGACAATAGACAGGGTACAGTATGCAGTAAAGGTGTCCGCTGAATAGAAAAAGAGGCTGGGGTTTAAACTCTAGCCTCTTGCTTCTTTCTATGAACATCAAAATACTTTTTCTCCAAAACAACCTTTGAATTCTTACCTCTTACATCTTACCTCTTACTTCTAAATGCCGTTCCACATATATTTTTCAAGGTCAACGGTGTAATCGTCGCTTGCTTCAATTCCCTCTGCCCTGAGCAGTTCAGCCTGTTTATCCTGACCGCCGAAAGCAAACGCGGGAGCGAGCTTTCCGAAACGGTTTACAACGCGGTAACAGCGGATATTTTCGGGATCGGGGTTTGAATGCAGAGCATAGCCTACAGCTCTTGCCCAGCGGGGATTTCCGCACATACACGCTATCTGCCCGTATGTTGCGACCTTTCCGAAAGGAATTTTCTTTACGACTTCGTAGATTTTATCAAATGTTCCCATGACTTTCTCCTGTGCTTAAACTTCACGTTTATCATTCGTATAAAGTATGCGTATATAATCCCTGTCGCGGGTGTCCATATCGCCGAGGTACATTCTTTGGTGCTCGGGGACTGCCTCGTAAGCCGAGCGGAGCTTTTCTTTGTTCTGCTCAGACGGGTATATAAGATAGCTGATATAAGCCTGCCGTGCGGTTTCAAGCGCGTCGGGCTTGTTCTGAAGCCGAAGCAGTTCGTTTTCTATTTCCTTTATTTTTTCATCTTTCAGCACGTCGTAAATTGTCTTACAGCGCGCTTTTCCGAGTGCGCCGAAGCTCACGGTCTCATTATCGTTCGGTTTGACGCAAAGGACGTCATCATTAAACAGCTCGCGGATTTTGTCCGGCGATATATATTCTTCCCCGTCAAGACCGTCAACGGAAAATGTTCCGTCAGAAAAAGCCGACACCGAAGTCAGCATTATTTCCCCGTTTTGGCGGAGAAAAATGTTCATCTGCCTGCCGTCGGAAGTTTCATAGCCGAAATTTTCTTTTAGTTTAAACGGCGTGGGAAATGCGGAAAAGCCGATGTGATACTGTCTAACCTTTACAAAAAAAGATTTATTCGGTCGAGCCAAAAGAAATCGTCCCGCAGGAGCGTGCGGGACGAACCGGGTGCAGGGCTTGCCCTGCCATTTGTCTTTTTCACGCTGAGTTGTTTCGTAGATATTCGCCATTTCGTGATTTATAGAGCGCACTGTGTTTTCAATAAATTTGCGGTAGCTCTCCTTGTCGAAATTCCATTCAGCCGAAATTATTTCAAGCGTACACAATCCGTGAACGCTCAGACTTTCACCCTCGGGTATTTCAAACGTAAGCCACCCGCGTTCCAGCTGACGCATAATGTCACAAAGATCCGTCTTTTCCCAGCAACTTACGGTGCCGTCCTCGTAGACCGCCATATTCAGCCAGAAATACTGCCTGTTATGAATAACGGCGGGCACGGTAACTCCCTCTATCTGCTGTTTTCTATATACCTTTCCCATATTTTCTCCTAATAATCAAAAGCTGTCCGATATCGGAAAATGATACCGAACAGCTTTAATTTCAACTAACCATCAGCCTGTTTTCTTTGCTTTCTTAGGTTTTGCAAGGGAGTCTTCGCGCGTAATTGTAGGTTCTTTGCCGTCGATACACTCTTTTGTAATAGTTATCTTTGTTATCGTCGGATCGCTGGGAGCTGTAAACATAACTTCTCTCAAAGTATTCTCAACGATAGAACGAAGTCCTCTCGCGCCTGTCTTGGTTTCAATTGCCTTTTTGGCTATAGCCTTTAGCGCCTCGGGTTCAAATTCAAGCTCGATACCGTCTGCGCTGAACAAGCACTTATACTGCTTTATAAGCGCGTTTTTCGGCTCGTCAAGTATTCTGACGAGCGCATCTTCGTCGAGCGCTTCAAGAGGCACAACAACGGGAAGTCTTCCGATAAGCTCGGGGATTATGCCGAACTTTACAAGATCCTGCTGGTTTACCTGCTTTAAAAGGTCGGCGCTTTCCTTTGCCTTTGCCGATTTAACGTCCGCGCCAAAGCCCATAGCCGAGCTAGAAACGCGCTGTGCTATCATCTTTTCTATTCCCTCGAAAGCTCCTCCGCAGATAAACAGAATGTTCTTTGTGTTTACCTGTATAAATTCCTGCTGGGGGTGTTTTCTTCCGCCCTGGGGAGGTACGTTTGAAACAGTGCCCTCGATTATCTTCAGGAGAGCCTGCTGAACGCCCTCTCCGCTAACATCTCTTGTTATAGAGGTGTTTTCGCTACGGCGGGATATTTTATCTATTTCATCAATGTAGATTATTCCGCGCTCCGCCGCCTCAATGTCGAAATCCGCCGCCTGTACAAGGCGCAATAAAACGTTTTCAACGTCCTCTCCGACATAGCCCGCCTGCGTAAGCGTCGTAGCGTCGGCAATTGCAAACGGAACATTCAGGAGCTTTGCAAGGCTCTGCGCCAGAAGCGTCTTTCCCACGCCCGTAGGTCCGAGCAAAAGCACGTTAGACTTCTGAAGCTCTACCTCGTCGCTTTCGTCCGACTGCATAAAAATGCGCTTATAGTGGTTATAAACAGACACCGCGAGGACTTTTTTCGCCTCGTCCTGACCGATAATATACCTGTCAAGATAGGCTTTTATCTCCTCGGGAGTTATAATGCTTTCGGGATCTGAAAGAAAATCCGTCTGCTTTCCCTTTGAGGTGCGTTTTATGCTTCTGGGGGGCCTTACGTCTCCGCTTTCCAAAAGCAGATTATACGAAGCGATAACGCAGTCGCTGCATATAACGGCTCCGTCGTTGCCGCCGAACAGCATCCGCGCATCTGTTTCGCTCTTTCCGCAAAACGAGCAGGTCATCATAGAACCATTCCTCCGTTAAGATCATTTCGCGCCGTCGTCACGAGAATTATACACCTTGTCAATAAGACCGTATGCCAGAGCTTCTTCGGCCGTCATAAAATTGTCGCGCTCGGTATCTTGGCAAACCGTTTCATAAGGCTTTCCCGTATTCTCACTGAGTATGCGGTTCAAGCGCTCTTTGGTGCGCTGTAAATAATTCGACCTTATCATAATGTCGGTCACTTGTCCCGAAATACCGCCGCCCGCAATAAGAGGCTGGTGTATCATTATTTCGCTGTTCGGAAGAGCTATGCGCTTTCCTTTTGCGCCAGATGAAAGCAAAAATGCTCCCATTGACGCCGCCATTCCCATACAGATAGTAGACACATCGCACTTTACATACTGCATAGTATCATAAATAGCCATTCCGTCGGACACAGAGCCTCCCGGGCTGTTTATATAAAGGAAAATGTCCTTGTCGGGATCCTGTCCCTCAAGATAAAGCATTTGTGCAACAACAACGCTCGCCGTCGCGGAATTTACTTCGTCATGCAAAAGTATTATCCTGTCATTGAGCAGACGGGAAAAAATATCATACGAACGTTCTCCGTGAGCGCTTTGCTCTACAACATAAGGAATATAAGCCATAGTACTCTCCTTTCATGTGAGAGGAATTATTCGGTAACTTCCTCTATAACCGCGCTGTTCTTTACAAGGTCCAGCGCCTTTTCTATCTTCAGATCGCTTATTATAGTCTTTTCGGGAATGAGCTGTTTCACCTTTTCGGCGTCTACTTTATACTGCTCCGCAAGGTCAGCAACTTCCTTGTCAACTTCTTCCTGAGCCACTTCGAGGTTTTCAAGCTCTGCTATTTTTTCAAGCGCAAGTCTCATGCGGACCTGACGCTTTGACGATTCCTCAAAATTCGCGCGGAACTGAACTGCGGTCATTCCCGTGTATTTGAGGTAATCCTGAACGCTTATGCGGGTGCGCGCGCTCCACTCGCGGATACGGTCGTCGATATGACGCTCGAACATAGCCTGGGGTATCTCCGCTTTCATGTTTTCGAGCATTGCGTCCATAAGAGCCGAATCAGCTTCGTTTTCAGACTCCTCGGCGTTTTTCTTTTCGAGCTTCTCGCGGATATCTGCTTTAAGCTCGTCAACAGTATCTTTTTCGGAAACGTCCTTTACAAAATCGTCGTTAAGCTCGGGCATTTCCTTTGACTTTATCTCATGGAGCTTGCACTTGAATACCGCGGGCTTGCCCTTTAAGGTCTCTTCCTGATAATCCTCGGGGAATGTAACGTTAACGTCGAATTCCTCGCCGATATTCTTTCCTACGATCTGTTCTTCAAAGCCGGGGATAAATGTGTTCGAGCCTATCTCAAGCGGGAACTTTTCGCCCTTTCCGTTTTCAAAAGCAACTCCGTCTACAAATCCCTCGAAGTCGATTACAGCGGTATCGCCGTTTTCAACAGCCCTGTCCTCAACGCTTACAAGTCTTGCAACTCTTTCGCGCATAGCGTCCAGCTCTTTGGATATATCCTCGTCTGTTACAGTCTTGACGGTTTTCTTTACTTTTAAACCCTTATAGTCGGAAATTTCAACATCGGGCTTTGTGATAAACTCGGTCTTTAACGTAACGCCGTTTTCCTTATTTACTTCGGTAATTTCGGAGTTCTGGATATCAACGACTTCTTTTTCAAAATCCTCTGCGAGCTTGTCGATATTTTCCTTATAGAGAATATCAACGGCTTCCTCGTAGAAAATGCTCTCGCCGAATTTCGACTCGATTATCTTTCTCGGCGCTTTTCCTTTTCTGAAGCCCGGAACGGATATCTTCGACTTCTGACGGTTATAGGCGGTATTTATCGCCGTTTCCAACTCGTCCGCACCGAACTTTATTTCGAGCGCATAAGTATTTACTGCCGTGTTGTTTTTTGATACAATTTCCATTTTTACTTTCCTCTCTTGTCCGAAAAAGCTATAGTTTTCAGGACGGTTATTATTTACAGGGCAAAGCCCCAATTATTTATTTTGTCACATTCCCGTTTACGGCTATGGGATCAAACTTTAAGGAATCCGCCGAAACGAGCTTATATTCTATTCCGCCGTACATTCCCTCGACTGCGCCTCTTATCGCTCCGCCGTGCAGGTGTGCATAAAAACAGCGCTTTACGCCGTATTTTTTCAGAACGTCTACTATCGGCTGGTTCACTTCTCCGCGGTATACGGGCGGATAATGTATAAACGCCGTAAGCTCGCCGCCGAGCTTTACGCCCGCCTGTAGCGACATTTCGAGCCGTCCCGCTTCTCTTGCCAGAACTTTTGCGTCCGCGGGCTCGCCGTTTTCGCTTATCCACCCGCGCGTTCCGCAGATAGACAAGCCGTCTATAAGAAAGGCGTTGTTGAACAAAAAACTTATGTTTGAAAAGCCGTTTTCTTTAACGAACACATTTATCTTGTTCATCGTCTGCCACCAGAGGTCGTGATTTCCCTTGGTGAGAATTTTCTTTCCTTTAAGCTCGGAATTTATGAACCTTAGATCCTCCGCCGTGTCCTCCAGCTTCAATGCCCACGAATGGTCGCCCAGAAGCACAACGGTGTCATCATCAGTAATTTTAGAATTCCAATTTTCTTTCAGGCGCTCGACATGATTATCCCAGCCCGCGAAAATATCCATAGGCTTATCCGTGCCGAGCGAAAGATGAAGATCGCCTATCGTATACAGCATCAGCTTTTAAGAAAGTCAAGGACAGCCTTTGTCATGTCCTGCTTTTCTACGCTTCCCGTAAATCTTACGGCTTTGTCTCTTGTCGCGGCAAGAGGCGCGGGTATCTTTGTTCCCGTTTTTTCTTCGAGCTTTGCAATAACGTCGAACTCGTCGCCCTCGGCGTTTCCGCCGACCGACTCGAAAACTGCCCTGCCGAATTTATAGGGGTTAGCTGTAGAAGCGATAACCGTCTTTGTATTGTCGCCCGTTTTCGCTTTATAATCCTCGTAAACCTTTACTGCAACTGCCGTATGAGTATCGAGAAGATAATTTTCTTCTTCAAACGTTTTCTTTATCTGCGCCTTTGTTTCGTCATCTGTGCAGAAGCCCGCGAAGAATACTTCGGAGAGCTTTTTCTTTACTTCTTCGTTTACCTCGTATCTTCCCGTTTCTTTAAGAGAAGAGAACCACTCGTTTATGAGCTTGTCGTTTTCGCCCGTAAAGTGATAGAGCAAACGCTCGAGATTTGACGAGATAAGTATATCCATAGACGGAGAAACAGTCGTATAGAACTTTCTGTTCCTGTCGTAAACGCCCGTGTTGATAAAATCGGTGAGGACGTTGTTGCTGTTAGAAGCGCATATAAGCTTGTTTACGGGTATGCCCATGAGCTTCGCATAATACGCCGCCAGAATGTTTCCGAAATTGCCCGTGGGAACAACGATATTTACCTTTTCTCCGAAAGAAATTTCGCCGTCTTTTACGAGCTGTGCGTATGCCGAAACATAATAAACTATCTGCGGAGCAAGTCTGCCCCAATTTATAGAGTTCGCGCTTGAAAGCAGAATGTTGTTTTCAAGGAGCTTCTGCTCGGTATCGCGGTTTGTGAATATCGCCTTTACTCCGTTCTGGCAGTCGTCAAAATTGCCTTTTACCGCGCAGACATTTACGTTTTTGCCCTCCTGCGTGGTCATCTGGCGCTTCTGCATGGGAGACACGCCGTCCTCGGGATAGAAAACGCAGATAGAAGTTCCGTCTACGTCCTTAAAGCCCTCCAGCGCGGCTTTTCCCGTATCTCCGCTCGTTGCAACGAGAATGGCTATCTGCTTTCCGCTGACTTCCTTTTTAGCGGACGTTGTAAGAAGATACGGCAGTATCTGGAGCGCCATATCCTTGAATGCGCAGGTAGGACCGTGCCAGAGTTCGAGGACATATCTATTGCCGTTAAGTTTTGTTATCTCGGCGATATTTTCGCTGTCGAAATTCTTTGTGTTATACGCGCTCTCAACGCAGTATTTAAGCTCCTCGGCGGTAAAGTCCGTCAGGAATTTTGAGAACACATCAAATGCTCTTTCCGAATACTTTTTATCTCCAAAGCTAATTATTTCTTCTTTTGTAAGCGCAGGGATACTTTCGGGAACGAACAGTCCGCCCTCGTCGGAAAGTCCCTTTACTATAGCATGTGCGCTTGTTGCTTTCAAAGAAGAATTTCTTGTGCTCGCATAGTTCATATCTTCTGTTCCTTTCAATTTACGGTATAGACTCCGTCGGTCGAGAAAGCGTCCTCGTATATGTTTATTCCTGCGACCTTTCCCCTGTCTACAGTGACCTCCGCTATGTCATAGCGCGGCTGAAGCTCGGTGGGGTTTTCCGAAAGATAAGCGTCGGCGGTGAGGATAATTTTCCGCTGTTTCGCAGGATTTACCGCTTCCGCTCCGCTTATCAGGCTGTTATATTTTCTGGTCTTGACTTCGGTAAAAACAATAAACCTGCCCGATTTTGAAATTATGTCAATCTCTCCGACTCTTTTCCGAAAATTTCGGCAGATTATGCTGTGTCCGCGCCGTATAAGCTCTGCGCATACCGCGTCCTCTCCGAGCGCGCCTTTTTCCTGTTTTTCGCTCATTTTTTATCAAGATATTTTTTTAAAAAAGACTTTCTGTGAATAGGACAGAGCCCGTATTTCTCAATAGCTTCATAGTGCGCTTTCGTGCCGTAGCCCTTGTGCTTTTCAAATCCGTACTGCGGATATTTAAGAGCAAGCTCTGCCATTTCCCTGTCACGCGTCACCTTTGCGAGAATTGACGCCGCCGCTATCGCTTCGCTTTTTGCGTCGCCGCATATAACGTTTTTAAGCGTTCCCGCAAACTGTTTTGCGCCGTCAAGCGGATCTTTAAGCTCGGGAAGAACATCTCCGTCCACCAGAACTATCTGCGGGCTTATGCATAATCCCTCAAACGCCCTCGCCATTGCCAGCAGGTCAGCCGACAAAATATCGGTTTTGTCTATTTCCTCCGCCGATGCGCATGACACGCTCGCCGCGAGCGCCTTGTCCCAAATCTCCTCAAACAGCTTTTCACGCTTTTTCGGGGTGAGCTTTTTGCTGTCATTCAAGCCCTCTATCGGTTTGTTCGGATCTAAAATGACCGCCGCCGCATAAACAGCGCCCGCAACAGGTCCTCTGCCCGCCTCGTCTATCCCGCAGACAACTCCGTACTTTTCCGACACTATCCTGTCGAAACCGCGCAGGCTTTCGGCATTTTCAAGCCCCTCTAAAGATAGAAGCGTGTCCCTGCTTTTATGATGTATGCTCATCTGCTTTTTCCTCTGAATAAGGCGGTTCGTCAAGCGTTATCCTGCCTATCTTTCCGCTTCTGAACTCGTCGAGGAGCGTAATTGCCGCGCGCTCTGTGTCGGGTTCTCCGCCCGAAACAAGCATTCCGCGCTTTTTGGCTATCTCGGCTATTACATTGCCCTCTCCGCTTATCTTGTATCTTTCCTTTATAAGCTCGGGAAAACGCTCTAAGAGCAATTCTCCGAGAGCCTCTGCGAGAGCGGATGTGTCGGTTATCTCGTCTTTTATCGCTCCCGTAAACGCCAGCTTCTGCGCCGCTTCTTTGTCGTCGAATTTGTGCCACAATATCCCCGGCATATCCAGAAGCTCCATGTCCTTATCAATTGACACCCACTGTTTTCCGCGGGTAACTCCGGGCTTATCGCCGACTTTTGTGCGCTTTGAGTTCGCCATTCGGTTTATAAACGAAGATTTCCCGACATTCGGGATACCTACGACCATAAGCCTAAGCGCTTTTCCTATCATACCGCGCGACTTTCTGCGCTCTAAAATGTCCGAAAGCTGTTTCTTTACGGCGGGAACAAACCTGTTCAGTCCCTTTCCGCTCCTGCAGTCGCACACAACAACGCATGCCCCGCGCTTTTCATAATATCTTTTCCAGAGAGCCGTCGCGCTTTCGTCGGCTATGTCGCTTTTATTCATAAGCACAACGCGCGGCTTTCCCGAACATATTTCGTCTATCATGGGGTTTCTGCTGCTTTCGGGTATCCTCGCGTCAATAACCTCGACCACCGCGTCTACGAGCTTTAAATCAGCTTCTATAAGCCTCTTGGTCTTGGTCATGTGCCCGGGAAACCACTGTATATTCCCGACCTCGCTCATAGCTTTAAAGCCACCTCATGTTGTCAAGCGGGAATAATCTGAACAGCGCTTTTCCCATAATGTATTTTTTATCCACAAATCCGATAAGACTAAGGTCACGGCTGTCGTGGGAGACAATTCGGTTGTCGCCCAGAACAAAGACGCAGTTTTCCGGCACAACGTAATCCACTCCGCTTTCAACCCAGCCTTTGTGGCTCTGGTTCGTAGGACCTAGAATATAATCCTCGCTGAGTTTTTCTCCGTTGCGGTAAACATCACCCGCTTCGAGGTCGAACCTTATTGTATCGCCCGCTTCTCCGATAACGCGCTTTATTATGGGTTCTCCGTAAAGCCCCGTTTGGGAATGAATGAGCTTGTCGGACTCTATTACTACAACGTCGCCGAACTTCGGCTCTAGCATAAGGTTTGTTGTAACAACAACGTCCTTATCCTGCAATGTATTACACATAGATGTGCCGTCAACGGTTATCGCGCGGAACAAAAACAGGTTTACAAGTATGACCGCCGCCGCCGTGAATACAATTGAACATACCCAATCCATCACGTTTTCAAACGGCTTTGTTTCTTCCTCATCAGCCGAATCGCCCGATGCGTCCGGCTTTTCGCCGTAATGTCCGCTCACGCTTTCAGTTTCGGCCGTTCTGTTTTCTTCGGTTTCCGTATCGTCCGCATTGTCCGACATTTCCGACATGTCATTTTCAGACATTTCGGCTTTCACAGACCTTTCTTTCAAGATCTCGTCAACAATATCGTCTACAGACTTTTTCTGATCATCTTTTTCGCCAAACTCGTTCATAGCACAACTCTTTTCGCGTATTAAGCGCACTTGCGGAAATTATGCCCTCTCACGGGCATAACCCCGCCGAATACGCTCTCCCGGCGGATATCCGCCGGCTTAGACTTTGGACTTAACTTTCGCAGCCTTTCCGACTCTGTCACGCAGATAATAGAGCTTTGCTCTGCGGACTTTACCGTTTCTGACTACCTCTACCTTGTCCACTGACGGAGAATGAAGCGGGAAAACTCTCTCTACGCCGCAGCCGTGAGCAACACGCCTTACAGTAAAGGTCTCGTTTACTCCGCCGTGCTTCTTGGCGATAACAGTTCCCTCGAACATCTGGATACGGCTCTTGTCGCCCTCTTTGATGCGTACATAAACCTTTACCAGGTCTCCTACCTCGATTTTGGGAGCAGTTTCTTTCATACTGCTCTGCTCAATGATTTTCAGTGCGTCCATTTCTTCCTCCTGATGATTTTCGGATATTCTTGAACAGGGCTTATCCCGCGCCGTCTGCAAATAAGCAGGAACATTTTCCGCAAAAGGTTCTTTCCTTTTTATGTTCAGCGGACTATCCGTTTTTTAATGTTGAGAATTTCTTCTCTGCATTAAACACACGCCGAGACCTGTGCTGTTGCTTTTTACAGCAAGGCACAATTATCCCAACGGATACCAAATGCCTAATTATTATAACACTATTGATAAAAAAAATCAAGTAGTTTTATAGAATTTTAACAATTTTTTTCTATTATTTTCCTAAAGGCGAGATGTTCAAAATATTTTCCGTCAAATTTTTCTTCGAGAATTTCCGAAATATCCTCGGCACAGGCTATTATCCCGCGCGCATTTTCCCTGAATTTTTCCGAGAGAAGATAATTTTCCGCGCCGCGGAGCGCCGAATTTCCGCAGAAGCTGGCGTTCTTTTTCGGTACTGCGCCGATAGCCGTCATTGCGCGGAAGCCCTCGTCGTTTGCAAAGGGTGCTCCCGAAAGATACAGCTTTTCTCCTGCAAACAGTTCAAAGACCGAGGCGCATTTTGCCTTGTCGGACTGTATCGCGCGGATATCGCTCTGCGAGATGAAAAAGTCCTCTCCTATGGCAAAAAGGTCGCGGTCGGTCATAATGCCGTCCTCGTCGATTATCCCCTCGGAAAGCATTATCTTTGCCGCGCAGACTGCTCCTGCGGGAGAAATGCCTATGCTGTCGGCGTCGCCGACAACTTCGTATTCTATCGCTCCGCCCTTTTCCCTGCGGACGGCGTCTATTGCTCCGTTTTCTGCGGGCATTCCGCTTTCTAAGGCAGTACCGTCGAATGCGCCCGAAAGTGAAAATCCCGCGCACCTTATTGCTCCGCTGATTTTTTCCGCAGCGCAAAGACTGCTCCCGATATCCACCGCAAGCAGATCGCTGTTGGGAACGGTAAGGAGCGCCGCGGTAAATCTTCCGCTTAGCCTTGCGGAAATGTACGGAACGAACATAATCTCGGTTTCGGGCAATAACCCCAAATCGTTCGGAGTAAGCTCCTGCTCGAGACTGTCGGAGATATGAAGTCCTGCGGAAAAGACTGCTCCTTTTACTGCCGAGGACGGAACTCCCGCACTTCTTAGTGCTGTTGCAGAAAGCCTGCGCATTGTTTCGGCGATATTGTCAGAAGTTGGTCTGATGCCGTAGAGGGCGGTCCTTGAATACGGACGGCGGAGCGCGATATCGAAGAGCTCTACCACCGCCGAGTTTGCCGTTATATCGCAGGCGAAAGCTATCTCGGAGCTTCTTTCCCCGCGGAATTTTACATTTGAAGCGTGGATATTATTTAACATTTTCAAATCCTTTAATTACAATTTCAACCGTTTATACAGTACAATAAAATTCTAACATAGAAAACCTGATTTGTCAACTAGAAGCTAGAAGATAGAAGCAAGAGGCTAGAAACTGTAACGAGCGGCGGACAACGTTAAAACCAAAACCACCTGACGGGCGGCGGCACAAAAGTTTTTTGAAAAGGGGGCCCTTTTAGAGGTAAGAGGTAAGAAGTAAGAAGTAAGAAGTAAGAAGTAAGAAGTAAGAATAAGTTTTGAGCGGTGAAGCGCATTTCCTTTTAAAGCAACCTAACATGCGGGCGCACGAAAGTTTTTTGAAAAGGGAGTCCTTTTAGAGGTAAGAGGTTAGAAGTAAGAGGTAAGAATAAGTTTTGAGCGGTGAAGCGCATTTCCTTTTAAAGCAACCTAACATGCGGGCGCACGAAAGTTTTTTGA
>CANQVE010000023.1 GCA_947627205.1 uncultured Clostridia bacterium
ACTTGTGTTCCGAGAATATTTGTCTGCAAGAAAATTTCGGGATTTTCAATACTGCGGTCAACATGACTTTCCGCCGCAAAGTTTACTACAATGTCGGGGTGTTCTTCTTCAAAGAGCGAATAAACCGCGGTTCTATCGCAAATGTCTAACTTAACAAACCTAAAATTCGGCTTGTCCATAACGCTTTTAAGCGTTGACAAATTACCTGCGTAAGTCAATTTATCCAAGCATATTATGCGATAATCAGGGTACTTTTTCAGCATATAGAAGATGAAGTTTGAGCCGATGAAGCCCGCGCCGCCAGTTACTATGATCGTCATGATCTCACCTCAAATTCGATTTTTGATTCGCTTAGCTTGGGGTGCATTTTATCTTTTTCGCTGAGGATAATTTCACCGTTAAAGTGCCAGTCTACACCGATTTCGGGATCGTTCCACATTATTCCGCCCTCATCTTCGGGGTTGTAAAACTCGTCGCACTTATACGCAAACTCGGCTGTTTCCGATACCACAACAAATCCGTGAGCAAAGCCTCTCGGTATCATAAACTGACGCTTATTTTCTTCGCTTAAAAGCACTCCCGTCCACTTTCCATAGGTCTTGCTTCCCTTTCGCAGATCGACTGCAACATCGAAAACTTCACCTTTAAGCACGCGAACAAGTTTAGCCTGAGGATAATTTTTCTGGAAATGCAGACCGCGGAGAACGCCTTTTCTTGAACTCGACTGGTTGTCCTGAACAAACGTATAATTCAAACCTGCCGACTTGAAATCTGCCTCATTGTATGTTTCCATAAAATATCCGCGATTATCGCCGAATGCAGTTGGCTCGATTATGTAAACATCTTTAATTTCTGTTTCGATAAAATTAAACTTTCCCATATCAATACACCAATTTTCCCTCCGCAACGTTTTTGAGATGCTGGCCATACGGTGATTTTCCGTATTTTTCAGCGCTCCCAAGAAGCTCGTCCTTTGTTATCCAACCGTTTTTATAGGCTATTTCTTCGGGTGCGGAGATCTCAATGCCCTGACGGTTCTGGATCATCTTAACAAAATCCGTTGCTTCTGAAAGGCTGTCCATTGTTCCTGTATCAAGCCACGCAAATCCTCGACCGAGAAGCTGAACGTCCAAAAGCCCGTCGTTCAGATACTTTTCATTAAGCGATGTTATTTCAAGCTCACCGCGATCTGATGGTATGACCTGCTTAGCTTTTTCGGAAACGCCTGCCGGGTAGAAATACAGACCTGTAACTGCGTAATTCGACTTTGGAGCGCTTGGCTTTTCTTCAATGCTTATAGCCTTGCCTGCATCATCAAACTCTACAACACCGAAACGTTCGGGATCGGGTACATAATAGCCAAAAACGGTTGCACGTCCCAAGTCGGCATTTGCTGCGGCTGCACGCAAGGATTTACCGAATCCGTTGCCATAGAAGATATTATCGCCCAGAACCATTGCGCACGGCTCATTTCCGATGAACTCTTCACCCAGGATAAACGCCTGTGCAAGGCCGTCGGGAGAGGGCTGGACTTTATAACTTAAATGTATACCGTAGTCCGCGCCGCTGCCAAGAAGCCGCTCGAAATTCAGAAGATCCGACGGTGTTGAAATGATAAGGATATCGCGTATTCCTGCGAGCATTAATGTACTTAACGGGTAAAAAACCATCGGTTTGTCATATATAGGTAACAACTGCTTCGAGGTTACCATTGTCAATGGGTAGAGCCGGGTGCCACTGCCGCCGGCGAGGATTATGCCTTTCATTTTACGCTCCTAACATATGTATTTAAATTTCAGCTTCTTTAGCAATATACTCACAGCTAAGGCAATTGAAAAAGTTATTACTATTCTACTGATGTACATCGATACTGAGCCGATATTGGTAACAAAGACTGCGTTACCAAATAATCCTGTTGAAACGCTTAAAATCACATAATTCCAAGAATCTGAATATAGATACAAACCAAGGGTGTTTGCTCTTATGGTTTTAAACAACCGCCATTCTATAATATTAGTCTTTGATAAAAAATAGCTTAATGAATAAACAAAACCACAACCAAATACCGCACAAATATCCCCTATAAGCCTCTCAAGAATTATAAATATTTCCGAGGTATCTGAGATATCAGAAATAACCTTCTTTAATAATCCTGTAATCAAAAGAATTATAGCAAGCCCGAAAAATATTACTGGTTTCTTTGAAAGAACAGTATTGACTTTTTCTCTATGGTCTTCAAAAAGATAACCAATATAAAACCAGAAGGTATAATGTAAAGCGTTACATATAATACCAATATGAATAATTCCACTTGCGAATGAAATAACAAAAAAACATAGCGCTATCCACCATATTGATAATTTTTTCATTATTTTTTCAAGAGAAAAAATAATTATAAAAATCAGAAAAAGTGCAGGTAAAAACCAAAGATGAGTATTTCCTTGTACAAGAACTTGTCCGACGACAATATCCTTAATAGTATTTCCCGATTCAACGTAATATCCCGAAATATATTTCAATGGAACAGAATAAAGCAGAGTAACAACAATAAAAGGCAACAGTAGTTTTTTTGCCTTATCTGTTATTAAGCTCTTATAAGAACTGTACGCGCCATTGGAATTTTTCAATTTATAAAGAGCACCACTCAATGCCATGTAAAGGGGCATATGAAACAAGTATATAAAAGCAGTAAACGCCTCTGCAACTTGCCAAAACATGCTCAATTTTGGCGATATAAAAAGTGAGTAATCACACCCACCGTATGGAGTAGATATTACATAATATGTACAATGACCAATAATCACTAACAGCGTCACAATCACGCGGAGAGTATCATATTCCAATATTCGTAATTTGCCGTTGGAATGCGTAGTCATTTACAAAATCAACTCCTTTATATGTTTTACAATGTATAGATATTAACTTAAATAACATTTACTTTAGCAACCAAAATTGCCTTCTCTATCACCTGATCCATATCATAATACTTATACTCTCCGAGCCTGCCGCCGAAGATAACGTTGTTCTCTTGCTCGGCAAGATTTTTGTACTCAGCGTAAAGTGCGCTGTTCTTCACGTCGTTAACGGGATAATACGGCTCGTCGCCGGGCTTCCACTCGCTGCTGTACTCACGGCTTATAACCGTTTTCGGAAGATCATTTCCGTTTTCGTCCTTGCCAAACTCAAACCATTTATGCTCAATAATTCTCGTCCAAGGCGTTTCACGGTCGGTGTAATTTACTGCGGCGTTGCCCTGGAAATTCGGCTTGTCCAGAATTTCATTTTCAAAGCGAACAGAGCGATATTCCAAATAACCCAACTTGTAATCAAAATATGCGTCTATCGGTCCAGTGTAAACAACCTTCTCAGCGAGCTTGTCTAATTCCTCTTTATTTTCAAGGTAATCAATGTTGAGTTTAACTTCAATTTCCTCAAGCATTTTCTGTATCATCTTCGTGTAACCACCTATGGGAATGCCCTGATAAAGTGCATTGAAGTAATTGTTGTCAAACGTCAAGCGCACAGGCAGACGCTTGATAATAAACGCGGGAAGTTCCTTACAATCGCGTCCCCACTGCTTTTCAGTGTAGCCCTTGACAAGTTTTTCGTAAATATCGCGACCGACAAGCGAGATCGCCTGTTCTTCAAGGTTTTTAGGCTCACTTGTTATTTCTTTACGCTGTTCATCAATTTTTGCGGCAGCTTCTTCGGGTGTCACAACGCCCCACATTTTGTTGAAAGTGTACATATTGAACGGCATTGAATAAAGCTCACCGTGATAATTCGCAACAGGGCTGTTTGTGAAACGGTTAAATTCCGCAAAACGGTTTACATATTCCCACACGGTTTTATTGTTGGTGTGGAAAATATGCGCGCCGTATTTGTGGACGTTTATGCCCTCAATTTTTTCCGTATAAACGTTGCCGCCGATGTTGGAGCGCTTGTCGATCACAAGAACCGATTTTCCAGCGGCTTTTGCTTCCCGGGCAAAGACGGAGCCGTATAGGCCGGAGCCGACTATCAGATAGTCAAACACATTATTTCCTCCGATAGAATAAATTTTTTCGCAAAAGTAAATCATTGACGAAACGGAGGTAAAATATTTAATTTTCAAGGATCTAAAATGTCGTAGCAAACATCACGCAAAAGCAATTCTTTTCATGTATTCCTGTTTAATTGAAAAGTCGGAGTGAACGTAACGTTCAAGTGTTATGCGGACGCTTGAATGTCCGAGCAGCTCGCTGAGCGCCTTAATGTCAAATCCGAGCTTTACGCACTCTGACGCAAACATATGACGGAGTGCGTGGAAATGCACTGACGGCAAATTTACGTTTTTGAGGATTTTTGCAAAACGATATTGCATCGTCCTCGGTTCAACAGGCTTTTCCTTACCCGAACATATGTAAAAATCGTCGTTTCCCTTGAACCTGCTTAGCAAACTTATAACACTTTCGGGCAATGGTATACAACGCTTAGATGTTTCACTTTTAGGCTCGGTCATGATTAGTTTTGTCTTGATCGTTTTACAGTGCGTTTGTATCCTCTGGATAGTTTTCCTGACGGTCAATGTCCGTTTTTCAAAGTCGATATCTTTCCACTGCAATGCGCATAATTCTCCTATTCTTATGCCCGTTGTCATAGCAAGCATTATGCCGAGATTTTTAGTGTTCAAATTTTCAAGCAGATAATTCTTCAGATCGTCTTTATTGTCACCTAAAATTGCAATATCTGCAGGCTTTTTCTTTGGCATAACAATCCCATCAAGAGGATCTTCTATGTGATAATGCTTTATGGCAAATTTAAAAATACTTTTCATCAGCACAATAATATCCGAAATATATCGGTCAGACAAACCGCTGTTCTGCTTTGCGTGAATAAAATTGTATATGTCATTTGTAGTAATTTCCGAAACTGCAAGTTCCCCGAAAACGGGACAAATATGATTATTCCATTTCAACTGATAATTTGCACGAGTAGATTCTTTTGTTCTTAGCTGAATACTTTGAAGCCATTCGTTGTAAATGCATTTCAAAGGAACAGTGCAATTTTGTTCATTAGTTTTATTATTAAGCCGGTAGCTTATCATTTTTGACTGAACGGCTTCCTTGGTTTTGGCAAAAAAATAAATGAAAGAGCGTTTTTTGCCGCTCTCTCCGTCCTTTTTAATACGCCCCTCCCAGCGATTGTCCTTGCGATGATAAATATTAAATCCCACCATAATGCCCTCCTTGTTGATAATTCACAAATTTTTACGGAAATTTATATGCTGTTTGCAATAACCTATTGACAACCTTTATAAATTGTGATATAATTCAATTGTTTTTAGTTTTAATAATCTTCGATTAAACTGCGTGTACAGCACTTTCCCGTTTCTTACTCCTTGATTATACCATTTTGTACAACGGTTTTTTCGTCAATGATTTACTTTTGCGAAATTTCGGGCGGTTGGTACTGCCCGATTTTTGGTTTAGGTTGGATTTTTCAAATATTAGATAATTTGCACAAAAATCGTCTGAAAATTATTCCCGAAAAATTCTTGATTTCGGAAAATTAGTCTTATAACAAAAAACGCTCCCGAAACCGTTTGATTTCGGGAGCGCTATTTACTCAAAAATATAAATACTCATTAAAAACCCCGAACCGGCTCAACCGATCCGAGATTTCTGTCTGTACAAACTATCCGCGTTTTCTTTTAACAGTTCGGAGATAATTTGTTTATGTAACTTCTCTTTTTCTCTAACTCCGTTAGCTTATCTTTCAGAGCCATTGATTTCATTTCAATCTGTAGTTTATCCCAGCGGAAAACCCGTTAACGGTAACTTCCACAATGGATATTTAAATTATCGGCAGCTCAAACCAAAACGTGCAGTTATCTTACATTATATGTAACAAACTGTTTATTAGTATACAGAGTGGGAACGACAAACCGCATAATAATACAGTTTTTTGAGTATAAATATTGAAATTTTACTTGACATTCATATGTTTGAGTGCTATAATTTATTTACAAAAATGCTGTGAAACTTTTGTTTAATATAGACATAAAACGCAGTGAAATTACGCTGTATTTCACAGCACTGCTTTTGTGCAAAATAAAACAAGAGGTGATAATGCTTGAGCGAAGTAAAAGAGAAAAAAGGCTTTGTCACAAAAGTTGCGACACTTATTGTAGACAAGCGCAAGGGCT
Organism: uncultured Clostridia bacterium; assembly: GCA_947627205.1. GTDB lineage: Bacteria > Bacillota > Clostridia > Oscillospirales > Ruminococcaceae > CAG-115. The sequence goes on from CANQVE010000023.1 coordinate 6,188, forward strand.
TTTTTCTGTTCTTTATTTTAGCAGCAATATTTTGCGTTTTCGGTATGCAATGGACAAAGGTAAATAACGACATTACTTCATACCTGCCCGATTCTACCGAAACAAAGCGCGGTCTTACACTTATGAATGAGCAGTTTATTACATACGGTTCGGCTAATGTTATGATAGATAACGTGACGTATGAAACTGCCGAAAATATTGCAGAACAGATACTCGAAATAGACGGCGTTTCCGAGGCTGTTATAGATATGACCGACGCACACTACCACAACGGCGCGGCAATGATCTCCGTCACATTTAAAGGCGAAGCCGATGACGAAATTGCTAAAAGTGCCATGAACAAGCTCAAAGAGCTTGTCGAGCCTTATGATACTTATATTTCAAGCGAAGTCGGAGCAAATCAGGCTGACAGTATCGCCGCAGAAATGCAGATAGTTGTCGTGATAGTTATTGTAATAGTTGTCGCGGTCTTGCTGTTCACTTCCAAAACATATATGGAAGTGCCCGTAATGCTTATCACATTCGGCATGGCGGCTCTGCTCAATATGGGCACAAATTTCCTGCTCGGAGAAATTTCGTTCGTGTCAAACTCTATCGCGGTAGTTTTACAACTCGCGCTCGCAATTGACTACGCAATTATACTTTGCAACCGTTATACCGAAGAACGCGTTACGCACGACGCGCGAATGGCGGTCATAACCGCGCTCAGCAAAGCTATTCCCGAAATATCTTCAAGCTGTCTGACAACAGTTTCGGGGCTTGTGGCGATGATGTTCATGCAGTTTATGCTCGGACTTGACCTCGGCATTGTGCTTATCAAAGCGATTTTCTTCAGTATACTTTCGGTCTTTACCCTTATGCCTGGACTGCTTATGTCTTTTTCGGGACTTATTGACAAAACGCACCACAGAAACTTTGTTCCGAATATTACAGCTGTCGGTAAAATGGACGTTAAAACACGTTTTGTTATACCGCCGATCTTTGTTATAGTTTTGGTTGCGGCATTTATTTTCTCAAATCAATGCAATTACGTTTATGATTATGCATCGGGTACTACCTATAAGAAAAACGATTCGCAGATAGCCGAGGAAAAGATCCGCGACAACTTCAAAGTTGATAATCTTATGGTAATGATAGTGCCGTCGGGGGACTATGTATCAGAACAGCGGCTTTTAATGGAGATTGCCGAAGATCCCGCCGTAAATTCAACGCAAGGTCTTGCAAATACAGAAGCTATGGACGGGTATTATCTGACGGACGCTTTAACGCCAAGGCAATTTGCGGAGCTTATTGATATGGACGTTGAGGTTATTTCCGTTTTATATTCGGCTTATGCCGTGTCGCATGAAGACTACGGAAAGCTAATGGGGAACATTTCGGACTATGGAGTCCCGCTGATTGACATGTTCGACTATGTTTACGAACAGAAAGAAGCAGGAGTTATAACGCTTGATGATGATATGACAGAAATGCTTGACGAGCTTAACGGAAAGCTGACTGATGCTAAACTTCAGCTCAAAACCGACGATTATTCGCGTCTGCTCATTAAAACAAATCTCCCCATGGAGGGCGACGAAACTTTCGCTAAGCTCAAAGAATTTCACGAGATAATGTACAAATATTATCCCGAAGACAATTCGTTTATTGTCGGTGACTCGACAAGCGACCTTGATCTGTCGACTTCGTTCGTTGACGACAATCTGATGATAAGCATTTTATCGGCTCTGTTTGTTTTAGTCATACTTGTATTTACATTTAAATCTGCGGGACTTCCCGTGCTTCTTATGGCAATAATTGAGGGAGCTATCTGGATAAACTTTTCTGTTCCCGCCGTTGAAAATACAAACATATTCTTTTTAAGTTACCTTATTGTAAGTTCAATTCAGATGGGTGCTAATATCGACTACGCTATAGTTATCTCCAGCAGATATTCCGAGCTTAAACGCGAAATGTCGCCGAAAGAAGCTATAGTTGAAACGCTTAACCAGGCATTTCCGACTATTATCACTTCGGGAATGATACTTTCCGTTGCAGGTCTTCTTATAGGATTTATGTCCTCGGACGTCGCTATATCGGCGGTCGGCGAGTGTCTCGGACGCGGAACGCTTATTTCAATAGTTCTTGTAATGTGTGTTCTGCCGCAGATATTGCTGCTTGGAGACGCGATAATTGAAAAAACTTCGTTTACTCTCAAAAAGATAGACCGCATACATCATACTTCCGGACTTATTCATGTAAACGGACGAGTTCGCGGTTATGTCAGCGGAATAGTTGACGCGAAAATAAGCGGAATAATTCACGGAGAAGTAAGCGCACAGCTTGACAGCGAGGACGCTGAGGATCTGCGCGAAAGAATAGATAAGAGCATTTCCGAATTCTCCGAGGACGACGAAAGCATATTGACGGAGGACGACTGATATGAAAAAAATGCATAAAATAGTTTCCGTTATATCGGCTGCCGCGCTTACGGTAAGTCTTATTATTCCCGTAAAGAATTTTGCCGAAACAGTAAATACTGACAGAACTGTCTATATATCGGATACCGATGAATTTTTGAAATTTGCGGAAGAATGTCGGCTCGATTCTGCGAGCAAAAATATGAAAGTTGAGCTTAAAGCCGACATAGATCTTAGCGGGAATGACTTTTTAGGAGTTCCTATCTTCTGCGGAACATTCAACGGAAACGGTCATACTGTTTTTGGACTAACAATACAAGACAGCGCTTCTGAAACAGGACTGTTCCGCTGTGCCGAAAAAGGCTCGATAATAAAAGATCTAAAGGTCAAAGGAAACGTTTCTCCGAGCGGTTCGGGAAATATGGTCGGAGGAATAGTGGGAGTAAACAAAGGTATGATTTCTTCCTGCGAGTTTCAAGGAACGGTTTCGGGGAATGACAGCGTAGGAGGAATTGTCGGCAAGAACGACGAAAGCGGCGTTATAAACGGCTGTGTCTCATCTGCAACGATTTCTGCTCAAAGCAGCGGCGGCGGCATTTCGGGAACAAATCTCGGAATAATAACAGGCTGCTTGAACAGTGGAAATATAAACACTGTTTATGCCGATTCACAGATAAGCGCGGACGACCTTGAAACAGGAGATCTGACTGCCGAGAATGTAATAGTTAAGTCGGACATAGGCGGTATCTCGGGATATTCTTCGGGAATAATACAGCGCTGTTCTAATTCGGGAACTATAGGTTATCAGCACACGGGATACAACATAGGAGGTATTGTCGGGCGTCAATGCGGAATGCTTTATTCCTGCACGAACACGGGCGACGTATACGGAAGAAAAGATATAGGCGGTATTGCGGGACAAATGGAACCGTACAGAAGCATAGAATTTTCCGAAGACACGGTACAGCGTCTTGAAGATGAAATGGATATGCTTTCAAAATATGTTGATAAGCTGATAAACGACACGCGCGGAAGCGGCAGCAAAATAAATGACGAGGTTCAGAAGCTGACTTCTCAAATGAATTCCGCACAAAAAGACGCTGAAGCTATTGCAGACCGGACCGAAGAGATCTTTAACGGTTATTCGGATGGAATAAACGAGCTTTTAGCAAGAGCGGATATTGCGCTTGACAGTGTACCTGACGCGCTTAATTCATTAGATGAAGCGATACAGCTGATAGGTGATTTTGCGGATAAATGCGAAGAAGCCCTGACCGAACTGAAGCAAGCAGGAGAATACAGCGGCGACGCGATAGACGAGGCTGAAAAGGCGCTAAAAGATATTGAAAGCTCACTTTCGGAACTTGAAGCGGGAATGCGGGATATAAAAAGCGCGATACTTGAAATTCAGAAATCGCTCGGAGACGCCGAGGCAATAAAAACCTCTCTTAAAAATATTTCAAGTTCTTTTGACAAAATAACAAGCAATATGCGTGATATATCTGACGCAGCGAGCCGCTTGAACAATGCGATAAAAGTTTTGTCAGACTGGCTTGGAAATGATGATTGGAAACTGCTGAAAAACAGCGTTAATGCATTTTCGGAAAGTCTGTCGGACGTTCTGGACGCGCTAAGTGATATAAGTGGAGCTGTAGGAGATATTTCGGCTTCAATTGATTCGGGCGAAATGGAGCAGGCGTTTACTAAACTGAACGAGGCTTCTGCGGCGCTCGGACGCGCGGCAGAGAAACTTTTGACGTCAATAGGCGGCGGTCATAGTTTTAATCCCGACGATCTGACTGCGGCGACAGACGAGCTGAAAAATGCGGCTGACGCACTTCAAGCAGCGTCGGAACATCTTAGTTCGGCGACCGATCCCGAAAGTATGCAAAAAGCGCTCGATGAACTCGAAACTGCCTCACGGGAACTTCAAACTGCACTCGGTAATGCTTCTGCCGCGGCAAGCGATATGTCAACGGCGCTAAAAGCAATAACGGATTCGACTATTCCCAAAGACACGCTTGACACGGCAACGAAAGAACTCGATATAATACTTTCCGCTATTTCGGATATGTCGGATAATTTGTCGGATATAAACAACGAAGTGAACGTTATCCTGGATAATATTGACGCTTCGGGATTAACCGAGGCATTCGGTTCACTCGCGGACGCGGCTGAAAGGATTGCAAACGCCGTTAATTCTATAAGCGGCGCAAGCGGAAATATAGACGAAGCGTCAAAAGCTCTCAAAGACGCTGTTGATTCGCTTACGTCTGCGGCTTCAAAAGCAAGCGAAGCGGCAAACATAATGTCACAAGTAAGCGACAAGCTCTCCGAATTTGTACAGAAGTTTGAAGATATTGCAAAAACGCTCTCGGAAAAAAGCGATGTTCGCTTCCCTGCCCTTGACGAAACGTTTACGAGCGCTGCGGACTCGCTTTCGGACAATATGAAGAATATGATTTCCACTTTGTCGAGAATCGGAAGCATTGCAAATTCCGAAAGCAATATCCTCCTTGACGACATTCAGAAAATAAGCGACTGCCTCGGGCGTATATTCGATATTTTCAAGGACACATATAAAGACCTGCTGTCAGATGATGAAAGCACCATTTCCGAGGATATTTCAGAGCAGGACGATACGTCGGAAAATGACAGTCACGGCAAAGCTGCGGGCTGTATAAACGGAGGAAAAATCGAGGGGGACGTTAATGTCGGAGGCATAACGGGCGCTATGGCAATTGAATACGACCTTGATCCCGAGGACGACATAGCGCAAAGCGGCGATCGTTCGATAAATTTCAGCTATAATGTTATGGACGTAATTGAGGACTGCGAAAACCTGGGAGAGATAATTGCAAAGAAAAATTACTGCGGCGGTATTGTCGGAAGAATGGATATGGGACTTGTGAAAAATTCCCGCGCAAGCGGCAATATCAGCAGTACAAACGGAAATTATGTCGGCGGTATCGCAGGATATTCTTCTGCGAAGCTCCGTGAATGCTTAGCAAAAGTAACTCTGTCAGGCTCGGCGTATATCGGCGGTATTGCAGGCGAGGGCGGCATAATCACTGACTGTCTGGCTATATCGGATATAACCGATTTTACAGAAAAAATAGGAGCGCTTGCGGGATATGTTGATTTCAGCAAAAAGAACACCGAAGTCGCGGATAACTTCTTTGTGGACAGAGGCGTCGCGGGTATAGACCGGGTAAGTTATGCGGGAATTGCGGAGCCTTTGGACTATGCCGAATTTGCGAAGAGAGCAGGCACGTTTGCGGATATTGTAATTGAATTTACGGCAAACGGGGAAACACTAGGAAAGATTACAGTTCCATTCGGCGGCTCTGTCGATTTGTCGGAAATCCCCGAAATTCCCGAAATAAAAGGATATTTTGCGCACTGGGATAAATCCGATTTTGACAACATAACGTTCCCGCGCGTCTATAAAGCGGAATATATACAACTGTTAAGTTCTATAGCAAGCGACAAGCAAAGCAAGGAAGGACTGCCGCTGCTACTGGCGGACGGAAGTTTTGACGACAAAGCGAAGATAACAGTTACAACCGAAAGCAGTTCGATATTCCCGCCCGAAGGCGGCGAACTCAGGATTGTTACGGCGGAGGATTGTACTCCGAAAGCGTTGAGATTTTTAAAGTCCGAAAGTTCTTCTCAGCTTCTGCAATATGTAAACGGCGCCTGGGAACCTGTTCAATTCACTGAAAACGGAAGCTATCTCATCGTCAATGATCTTGATTTTGAAAACGGAAGCGAGATATTCTGCATATCGGAAAATTCGGATAACACTATGCTTGTTATTCTCTTGGTAGTTGGCGGAGTTATAGTTCTTTTAGCAGTCATATTCATTATTGTTAAAACAAAAAGCCGCAAGAAACAACCAACGAAATAATTCTTTACCAAACAAAAACTAGGAGGTATCATTATGAAAAAAAGTAATATTTTTCCATTTATAACACCGATTTTGTACATTGCTCTGGGAGTGTTCGCTATAGTCACGGGAAACAGAGCGCTTATACCGCTTTGTATTGCAGCGGGAGTTATAATGATTATTCTGGGAGCGGCTTTTGCGATAAGTTATATTGCCCGCAAAGCCGAAACAAACATATCAAACGGCGGCTTTGTCATAGGAGCTATGCTTATAACTCTCGGTATACTGACAATTATTTTAAGTAATGTAATTATTCTGTACGTTCCTGTTGCGTTTGGATTTTCGATCATACTGAACGGTTTCAGGCAAATGCAAAAAGCCATTGATATTTTCAAAACAAGCACATCAAAGCCTTGGATAATAATGATAATATCCGTCGTAAATATTATGGCTGGCGTTTTCTTTATGATAGCTCCCGACATTGCCGCAGATATGATAATGACCATAATAGGAATTGCCATGATAATAAGCGGTATTTCCGACTTAATTACAGCGGTATTGGCTTACAAAATGTTCAAAGATCTTGATAAAAACAGCAAAGAAATAGATGTTTAAAAAGTAGGATAAAAGCTGGTCGTTTTTGTCAATATGGTAATTCGACGGTTAGATATTTGCCTAAATCTAATTCTATACCTCAACCTTGAATAAGAGGATTATTTATAAATCACCCAAAGAATTTTTAAAAAGAAATATACTAATTAAAAACCCCGAACCGATTTAAATCGATTCGGGGTTTCTAAATATTCAATTGTTCTCCTCGCGTCGTAACAATTACATAAGAAGCATAAGATTGAGCTCGTTATAGTCTATTGTCACCGACTGATCGGAATTCAAATTGCCGCTGAAAACAAAAGACAAGTATGTCTTTTCGTCAAGTGATACAAGCAAAAGCAAAGAAGTCTTATCTTCGGGCATGGTGTAACACTTAGCAACATCGTTTTCATCGGAGGTCACATATACAAGACTGCCTGAACCGCTAAGCGTTTTCTGTATAGCTAACGACCACTCGCAGTTTTCAGGAACATTCTCCAGCTTATATTCGAGCTTTATTGTGCCCTCAGGTCTTTCGTAGCTGTCCCATGATGTTGTGTCGCCATAGAGGTTGGCTTTGTCAAGAATTTTACTTACCGCATCGAGCTTATCTTCAAAGCCGAGCCGTACAATTGCGAGTTTAAGCATTTCTGCTATATCCTTATACTCGCTGTTGGGTACTGCCGTATAAAGTGTGTATGCCCATATATCAAAGTTATCTTCAAAGCTTATGCCCGCTTGATCCATCTGATAGCATACAAACGGAAGTATGGAGTTGTTGACGTGGATACCGCCGCTGTCGTCAATGACGAAAGAGGACTTATATCTGGTATTCATTACGAAATTAACGTCGCCTATATATTCGGGCTGATTGCAGGAGTGCGGGTTGGACATACAGCGCAGAACGTTGGTCTTGCCAAGCTGCTGCTCTCCGATATACCATACTTCTTTATTACAACCCGGCGGATCTATCTGCATTTCGATAAGATTGCCGAGTATATCCGCATAGGATTCTTCTATCGAGCCTGTGTTGTTTATGCTGGTGCCTTTGCTGTTGTGGCAGGCTTTTATTCCGTGCGTAAACTCATGGGCAGTGACATCAAAACAAGCGCTGATAGCATATTTGCCGAACATAAAACAGCCGAAGCCGCTCAGAACCGAGGTAAACGCCGCGTTCTCCATGTCCTGACCGTATCCCGCGTTAAATCCATAACCAAGCAGCAAGGGCAGTCTGTTGCCGTCTAAAGACTTAAATCCTTTTGCGCCATAATAATCATAGATAGTTCTCATGTTGCTGAATATGGTGACAAGAAGCGCAGGAGCTTCTTCGGCACTTGCAAATACCACAGGAACAACTTCTTTTATCCCCGCGCTTTCAGAATCAAAAGTCTTAAAGGAATCCGCGCAGATTATCTTGCGCTCGGAATCGATGAAGTAATAGCCGTCGTCGTTTTTAGCTACAGGCAGAGTTACTTTCTGACCGTAATAGTCGGTAAATTCCATTTGCTCGGTCTTTACGTCAAAGTATTTGCTGTTGTCGATATTTTCATCGGTGTTCAGGTCAATGCTCTTTACGGGAACAACATCGTATACTTCGCAAGATTTTGTTTCTATAAACAGCTTCAGATAACCCGAAGATTCCGTGCCGCTCGGCAGGTCGGTATTTTCGTCCAGCTTAACATAAAACAAGAAGCAGGACGCCATGTAAGCGTTTTTATGCAAAGCAATAACGGGTTCATCAGCAGAAACAAGCGTGCCGCCGTGTTCCTTAACGTATTTCTCCGCCGCCGCTTTTGCTTTTTCAAAGTTTTCCTGTACATCTTCTTCGGTAATATTAAGTGCGGTCGCGTCGGGATCAATGGAGCTGGACAGGCTGATAGTATTGCCGTCCTTGTCAACGCCTATCTTGATGTAAGCGTCAGAAACCTGCGCTATTCCCTGCATTTGAGTAAAGGTGTAGAACGTGTCGCCGTTTTCCGCTGTGTCAGTTCTTAAATATGCAAGAACTACATTCTTACTGTTAAGCAGCGTATCTACCGCCCCAATAGAATTGAACGCAGTCTCGGGATCGGTGACCTTATAATCGGTGTATCTGCCGTTTATAAATGAGATCTCACTGCTGTCGGCATATCTTGAAATTGTCGCCTTACCGCCGTTGAGTCGTTCTATATCCTCCTCGGAATTGTCATGTATCTGAGGCTGTTCGGGTACATCAATATCAAGAGTGACCGTTACCTTTTCGCCGCCGATTTCGATATCAAGTTTCTGACTTTCGGTATTATCGGCGACCTCTTCAGCGTCAGCTGTAAGCGGTAAGGATGATAACGTCGCAGTACCTGCTATAGTTGCACATAGGAACAATGAAAGCAACTGTTTTTTCTTTTTCGTTGTTGCAAAGCCTATTACAGCTAAAGACGCAACAGAAAGAGCTATTACTGCTCCGCCGATGTCTGAGCCTGTGCCGGGGTTTTCACCTGTAAGCTCTACCTCAAAAGTAAGGCTGTCGCTGTCGCCCGCATCAAGCGATACGTTGGTCTTCGAGCTTTCTCCCTTTATTACCGCGTTGTCCGATACGGATACACTGTATACGATTTCGTCTACGTCGTAGTAATAACCGTTTGTAACAGTGGCCGTTACCGTCGCAGAAGTGTCGTCTTTGCTTTCCGCACCGAGCGTTCCGCTGACGGTGTATTCCGCCGCAGAAGCGGAAAATGCAAAGACAAACATTGAAGCTATGACGGAGGTGATCGCCGCGGCAAACTTTGTTTTCTTCATGCTTCTTCTCCTTTTTTATTTTTATTTGAATAAGAATGTTGTCTTACCTTTCCTATCCAATGTAAATTTTATCACATTCAAAGGACGTTTTCAAGCATGCAAGACTGACGATTATGTAATCAAACTTGATTTTTAGGAAATCTAAAGATTTAACTTATCCTTTTATTCCCAACAATGCCTCTAGCGACAGCATATAATAAAAACCGGAGAATGTCATTTGAAATTCAGACATTCCCCGTTTTCAATATTAAATTTTATTTAATATCTCACAAATATCCCCGTCAATGCAAATACTCCGCGCTGCTATCTCATCGGGCGCAAAAGCCTCGCCGAAATTCACGCACGCGTACACCGCATTCGGGTTTTCCGCGGTCATTTTCCAGAACGGATATTTGATGATAACGGGCGTATTGTAGCCTACTCCGAGTTCAAGAAACAGCACTTTCCGACCGCCGATTTTCCGCAGGAAATCCCCGTAACGCCGCGCCGCCGCTTGCCAGCCCTCGTCCTCGACAAATTTGTCGTCGCTTCGCAAATTCATCGTCATCGACTTTCCGCACCTCGGACATTTAGGGATAAGTTCTGTCGGTATCTTCATATTCTTTTGAAATTCTATCATATCCTTGATGATTTCCTCGTTGTCATAAGTGGCTTTGTGACACGGCTTTGAACATTGAAATAAGCCGAAATCGCCCTGCGTGTAAAACAGCCGCGATTTGTCAAAGCCCGCTTTTTGAAATTGATGGTCAACATTTGTTGTAATAACAAAATAATCCTTGTTTTTCACAATATCAAAGAGCCGTTTGTATGTTCCGTTATCAACATCCATATAGCGATTTATGAAAATATACCGCGACCAAAACGCCCACATTTCTTCGGGCGTTTCAAACGGAAAAAAGCCGCCAGTATACATATCGTGAAAGCCGAATTTCTCTTCAAAATCGCTGAAATATTTTTGAAAACGTTCGCCCGAATAAGTAAATCCTGCCGCAGTTGAAAGCCCTGCTCCCGCGCCTATTACTACCGCTTCGGCGGTTTTTAATTCATTTTTTAAACGCAGAATTTCAGCCGAGTAATTGTCTGTAAATTTCATAATCTTCCTCCGAAAAAACGTTGAAAATAATTTTCAAATCGTGATTTTTCAAAAATTCACGCACAGTGCTGACAGCAATTTCCGCAGCTTCGTTATGCGGGAAACCGAACACTCCTGTTGAAATGCAGCAAAATGCGATACTAGAAATTTTATTCTGAACGGCAATTTCAAGACAGCTTTTGTAACAGCTTTCCAACAGCCTGCAATGCTCATTGTTAAGCCGTCCGTTGACAATCGGACCGACCGTATGAATTACATAATCGCACGGCAAATTGTACGCGGGAGTGATTTTCGCCTGACCTGTCGGTTCTTCGTGACCTTGCGCCTGCATAATTTCAGCGCATTTCAGTCGAAGTTTAACCCCCGCAAAAGTGTGGATACAGTTGTCAATGCAGTTGTGGCAAGGCTGATAACAACCTGTCAAGCCCGAGTTTGCGGCGTTTACAATTGCCCCGCATTTAAGCGTTGTAATGTCGCCTTTCCAAAGGTAAATTTTATCCTCAACAGGCATTAAATCTGCAATGTCAACAACGCCTTTTCTTGCTGAAATTTCCGAAAGGAATTCGTCCTCAACCCGCATAAAATTGCTGTTTGCAGACATTGCGGGACGGACGTTGACTAAACTTCTGTACAGCCGAAATTTTGCATTTTCTTCTTCGGGAATTTCAAAATTTTCATTCCTCTCCGAAAGAAGATAATTTATCAGAAAATCGAGTTTATCCAAATAATCACCGCCTAAAAAATCGTCAGCTGGCTGTCGATCCAGCTTTCCTGTTTTGCCTCGCGTACCGCTTCGTCATCATTTAACTGACCGACAAGAAACGGTGAATTTCGGTCGTGTAGAAGCATATTTCGCCGAACATTCTCGTGATTGTAATTTGCGTAACAATATTTGCAAAAATGCCCGCAGGTGTCATAAGCGCCGATGTCCGTTCCGAGAACGCAATTGCACTGCGCTCTCTGCGATTTTCTTTTCGGGATATTCAAGTGACTTCCAACCGCATTTTCAAACGTTTCGCGCGTCATACAGCCCGCACAGTCCACGCCGTATTCTGAAAGCTCCGTACCCTCCGCGCAGGCTTTTATTTTAATGCCATACTTCTTCCCTATTTGAGCAAATTTTTCGCCTATTGAAATCCTCTCTTTTTGAGTAACTTCTCTTGCCTGCGGGAAGTTGCGTTTTACTTTTTCATACAGATCAATAAAGCTGATAACGCAGACATTTGTATATCCCGAAAGAGTTTTGCACATCTGCTCAAAATCAGAATAATGCCGTTCAATTGTGTAGGTGCTGTCAATAAAGATCGGATCGTAACGCCAGCCGACACAGTCAATTCCTACAGCCTTTGACAGCAAGATAAGATCCTGCATGACCTTATCTTTCGGCGGAACATTTGGTTCTATTTCTTTTCCATAAGGCGTTATTGTCACGAACCAATACTGATGATAGGCTTTTAATTCTTCGAGATGTTTCAGCATAGGCGCGGGATCTTTCGTGCAGAATGCAATACAATCCACTACGTCGGGAGAAAGCTCGTAGCGCGTTATCAGCTCGGGACGATATGGATTTCTCACCAGCACAAATCCAGCCCGAATTCGGTTCATAAACCACTCGGAATAAAACGCGGGAATATCCGTCCGCATACCTGTGTTAATGATCATTTTCCCACCGCCTTTTCTGACTATCATTATATCATATCTCCTGTACTTTTACAACTATTTTTATGATTTTACTAACATAAATTGAAATGCAAAAATCCTAAAAAAATAACCCCCTTAGAGTTTTAACACATTCTGTGCTTCTGCTCTAAGGTGGCATTTTTATACTTATTTACAAAACAACAGCGTATTCTCGCAATGACTTATGAAAGAACGGTATTTTTTTCAAAGATGTCTTTGATCTCATCGCCTGTGAGGTGATTATTAACAAGCAGTTGTTCGACCAGCGTGTCAATTGCAGGCTTATTTTCTTCGATAAGTTTAATTGCAGTTCTCATTTCATCAGAGAGAATTTTGTTTACTTCTTTGCGGACTTCTCCCGATAATTCACCGCTCCTTGCAGCTTGCTGATCTATAACTGCAAGTCCGAAATTTTCGTCCATGCCGTATGTACAAATAATATGACGGGCAGTATTCGTTGCCGACACAAGGTCTCCGCTTGCACCCGTAGAAATGCCGTCCTTATCGCCGTAGTATACGATTTCGGAAGCACGTCCGCCAAGAGAGGTACGGATTTTTGCCAGAAGCTCATCTTTTGTATAAATAGCCTTTCCGTCGTCATCATCATGCTGCATATAACCGCCGTGATCTCCTCTTGCAACGACTGTAACATAAGAGGGTGTTTCTCCGCTCATCCAGCAAAGGAACGCATGACCTGCCTCGTGACGAGCAACACGTTCGAGCTGTGATATGTTCCACTGCTTCTTTTCTCCGCTGTTAAAAGTTTCAAACGCTTCTTCAAAAATATCGTCCGTTACTTTCAGATCTCCGTCGCGAATAGCTGTACGCAATGAAAGCTCGATCACTGAAGCAAGCTCCGCAAGGCTCATTCCCGTAGAACGAACAGCGATATTGTTTATTTCGTCCTGACTGAGTTCAAAAGCCTTATTTCCGTCAATTCGCATGTGGATATATCTGATACGTTCTTCGCGATTTGGCAGATCGATATATACTCTTCTGTCGAAGCGGCGCATAAGCGCAGGATCAAGGCTCTTGTCTCCGCCCGGCTCTACATCAAAATTAGTAGCCGCCAGCACAAAAACAGGTCTTGTGATGTCGTTTTTAAAGCCGTCCATCTCAGTCAAAAAAGCGGTTAAAGTTGCTTCCGCTGCCCCGTTGTTTTCTCCGCCTCTGCGTTCCTTTGCAATAGCGTCGATCTCATCAATGAACAAAATTGACGGAGCGTATTTGCGCGCTGTGCAGAATAGCTCGTGAACCTTTTCGGGACCTTCGCCGACATATTTCTTCAGAAATTGATTGCCCTCGGCCGTAATAAATGTAACATCAGACTCGCTTGCCATTGCCTTTGCGAGCATTGTTTTGCCCGTTCCGGGAGGTCCGTAGAGCAGCACGCCTTTTGGCGCGCTTACGCCTGTTCCGATATATTTCTTGGGATTTTTCAGGTACTCGACAAAATAGCGAAGTTCTTTTTTGGCGTCTTCGGCACCGATAACCTGACCAAAGGATATGTTCGGTTTTGAAACATTGCTCAGAATATTCTTTGAATCCTCAGCATCTATAGCAACAGTCATTTCAAAATCAAACAGCGTTATCTCAGCCGTTTTGCCGTCGTTGCTTATCTTCTGCAATGTTTCAAAGGTTACAAGTTTGTTTGCTCTTGCCAGAGCCTCCATGCTTCTCTGCTGGTGCATTTTCTCTGAAACATCACTTATCTCATTTGAAAATTCCTCTGCCGATCCTGCAAGAGTAATGACTTCCTTTACGCCCTGGCGCATAAATGACATGCGTTCTTCTGCATTCAGTTTTTTATCGGGGTGCTGGAGTATGTAGACAGGCATATCCGCATATTGCTCTTTGACAAACCAGAAGAAATCCCTTGCCGCAGAATCGGTGTCTTCAATATTCAAATAATCGCTGTTGTTTTTCTGACCGAAAGTAATATCAATGAGAATAAGGCTTATATCGTTATCGCGGAGTACATCTTTAGCCTCTTCATTTGACTGTACATCAAAAAACTTTGCACTTGCACATTTTTCCTTGCATTCATCTGATGTTTCCTTTGAGGAGAACAGCAGTATATTCCTGTCGTCGGTGTTTTTAAACAGGCTCATCAGCTCTTTGTTTTCTTTGGGCAGGTCAACATTTATAGAGATCTTTTCAAGATCGTCGATATTTGTATTCACCTTTTCAGATGCAAGCAGACGGAAAAGTTCAAACAGCTCGTCGTCAAAAAAGCTCTCTGCTCGGCTTCTTATCGTTCTTGCATCAGCAGATCCGCCCTCTGCAAAAAGCAATGAAGTATAGACCTGCTCGTCAATTTCGACCTTGATACCGATCTCTTTTTCAAAATTATCCGCGTGGCGAAGAACTTCTTTTCTTGCAATTGCACGAAGATTGTGCGCGGAAATATGGTTAAACATTACGACATTACCCGAAGCAAAACGCGAGCAAATAGCGGCAGGAAAATAAGGTCTTTGCGTGCGGGGATCAATATCATTCTGAAGTGCTTTGAGAATGACCTTTCTTGTTACACCCGAAAGATCATTTGTTTGTGAGTTTTCATAAAGCTGTTTTCCTGCATTCGTAGTGAAAATGATAATTGTATCGGTAAAAGGAACTTCCTGATCGGTATAATTATCGCGCAATCTGCCCGCATCAAGAAGCTGTAAGAACAGATGTATAACATTCAGATGTGCCTTTTCTATTTCATCAAACAGCAGAACACATCTGGGGTTTTTAGCAACAAATCCTGTTACATTTCCCTCTTTTGCGCTTTTATAGACCTTATCGAAACCGCAGAATTCCATATTTGCCTCATTCTCGGAATACTCGCTCATATCAAAGCGCATAAACGGTAGTTTAAGAGCCTGCGCGGCCTTTTCAGCCAAAAATGTTTTTCCTACTCCGGGAGGTCCTGCAAACAAGAAAGTTGCACGCGGGCGTGTTCTTGTCTTATCGGTCAAAGCCAGAAGTTCTCCTTGGAAATATCCTGTTGTAAAAACACTTATGGCGTTGTCCTGACCGTAAATCGTCTTTATCAATCCGTCATGCGTGTTCTTTACTATTTGCGTCAGCTTTGCTACCGCAGATTTTGGATCTTCGGTCTTTGTTTTTTCTCCCGCGAACGTACGTTTTTTGGCAGATTCTTCGGAAGTTCTGTCGTCGAATGTCTCGTCTGACTGCTCGTCAACGCTTTCTTGAATTAAGTCTGTATCCGAATTTGGATCAAAAGACAGAACTCCTTTAATAAATTCATTCGGATCGGAAAAAATACTTTCAAGAAGTATCTCGGGGGATAATTCCTCTAATCCCTTTGATTTTGCGGTCTCTTTTGCCTTGAACAAGTGACGCTGAATATATATTCCGTCAACATAGGAATATGTTTTATTGCTTCCTATATGCTCCATAAATTGCTTTTTTACTTCGTCCAAGTCAAATTTTTCAAACGGAATATTCGCCTGAAGCTGACCTAACAATGAATTTTTCTCTTCATCAGTCAATTCAAAAGCATCGGGATCTGTAACAAAATCAATTACAGAAACAACATATTTCTCCGCCGTAAATGTTGAATTGCTCCCGATGTTTAACGCCTTGGCATGCTCTATCAATTTATTGAGCAACGGGTTATTCTTCACATCCGCCATATCATTTTCTCCTTTTTGAATACTTTTTTATTTAAATGTCTCAATTGCGCCGAACAGTTGAAATTATATCCTTTTATCGCAATAAGCCCCGGAATGATCCGGAGCTTGATATTATTATTCGTGCGAAATAAAAGCGTCTAAGCTCATCAAGCCTTTGCAAAGAGCAAGGAACTTGTCGTTATACATATCAATTGTGCTTACTGAACAATCAATGAGGTATTCAAACAGGCCGTCGCCTATAAGGCTTTCCTTGAAAGAAGCCGTAAGTCGGAATTCAATGGTACCCTCTGTAATGTTAAAGTCAAAACTTCCGTCCGCTAGCCCGCAAGTTGCCACACATGCAGCGACCGCAAGGTCCATTCTCTTATCTTCAGGAACAATAAAAGGGAGCTTTGATAACACCCTGAGAAGCTGACGCTCGGGATCAATTATCAGCAAAAGACTCATCGGGATATCATCACCCGAAAATCCGCATGTAACTACAAGATCATCATCATAACTCTGATAGTGCCAGCTTCTTTTGTCAAAAGCCGCGCAAAGGTCTTCATAAACTTTTTTTGCACGAGCCAATTCGTTATTTTCAGCCATTTTATTATCCTCCCGTTTAAATACATTCAGAAATAAAGTTTTCTAAGCTGAGCATACCTTTTTCAAGCATAAAAAACTTGTCGTTAAAATCGTCAATTGTCTTACAAGAAACCATGATCATGTAAACAAAGAGTTCTTCTCCGATCTCGCTTTCAATAAAGCTGCTGGTCAATCTGAAAAACATACGACCGTTACTGATATCAAAATCAAAACTTCCATCTACAAGTCTATCATTTGTAACGCTGGCAGCAACAGCAACATCAAATCTTTTATCCTCGGGAACAACAAAGGGAAGACGGGATAGCAGCATGATAAGTTCCTTTTCTGCGTCAATTATGACCTTGATCTCCATAGGCAGATCATCTCCCTGCGCCCCGCATTGAATAGAGAGCATTTCATCGTTCCTGTTAAAAGGCCAGCCACGTTTTTCCATAGCGGTACAAAGATTTTCATAGACCTTTTTTGCCCGTTGAAGCTTTTCATCAACCATTTTAATTTCCTCCTGATTTAATATTTGATCGCTCCCGCGATAATGCACTGCAATTATTTTCTTAGATCTGTATTATGCTCTTTAAATTATAACACATTTTAGTTTTTTAGTCAATACATATTTTGACTGATTTCGGGATATCCAGTCATAAAAAAGGCACTCGGAGTTGTTCCGCGTGCCTGTTTAAATTTATCGATTATTATTTCGCCCTCCTCAGATATTCAACCGGCGAAGTGTTTTTGCTTTTTATTGCGGGGATTATCATTGACGCTAAAATTAAAATCAGCGACAGAGCGACAGTTGCTATTATATTTGCAATTGAAAGATTTGCCGAAACGACAAGTTCAATTTGCAAAAGCGACATTATTAAATAAGCGCCTATGCTCAAAATTGCCGCGACAACAAAAATAATCAGCATATTCACAAAATGCGCGAACAATATTTGTTTTCTGCTGAAACCGCATATCCAAAGCACTCCGCCGCGCTTTTCGTTGTATTTGTTTAAGATAATGGAAATGCTCATTGTGCCGATTATTACCACCACCAGAACACAAATTACAATGGGAATGAAGTCCGCCAAATCCCTCAATAAAGCGCTTTGCGAGTTTTCGAGAACAGCTTTCCCCTCATGCACTCCGGCTTTTTCTCTGAGCTTTGCTATGTTCTCATCAAAGTTTTCGGGGAAGTGGATCATAAATACGGGTGTGCAATTTGCCGAAATATCCGTTCCGTCAAAAACGCTTTTTCTTGCGATAATAAATTTTCTGTATGCGTTTGAATTTTCATAAAGGTCTTTGGTTGTAAAATCGTTTCCCGTGCTGAAATAGTTCATTATCGGAACGTATGTATCAGCCGTAAGCGTCCCCGAAATTTTTATATTAAAATTGCGGTAATTTTTCCCGTCGATATTGTAGTTAAAACTAAATTCACTGTCGGTATAACCATAATTCGCGACAGCGTCCGAATAATCCCCCGACACAAGCGGCAAAGCAAGATCATTATATATCTCATCGGAAACGACGAATATAACCGTATCTGTCGCAATGTCTGTTATCGGAATTGTATCGTAAATTTCATAATCATCCGTAATGTCTTTAAGAAGTATTTTGCGGGATTGTCCGAGGTTATTTGAAAGTCCGTTGATAATGTTTTCAGTAAATTTGCTGTCCCACACAACTGCCGTATTGTCGTTTAATATTTTCTCATATCCATTTGTAAGCATTTGCCGGTCGGCAAGCGTTGAAACAAGGAAATTAACCGTAAGAAAAAGCGCGGCGATTTCAATAATGATAAGCAAAAATGTCAGCTTGTTTTTGCTGATAGAAGAAAATGATAATTTTAAATAACTCATGATCTCACCTTACATTTCCCTTAATTCTTCGCTTACGGTCTTATTCAGCGACGGCAGTATATAGATCATAAACAGTACAGCCGTTACAACAAGAAATCCAAGCACGAAAACCGCATAAAATCCAAAATCAAACATAGCTGATACAACGGGAAAAATCGTTTTTATCAGCGGAGTTAAAGCGGCAAATATCCCGCAGGACAAAACCGCACATATTCCCGAAAAGGATATAATTTCGGCAAACGGGAACAAAATTGCCTTGAATTTTCCGTAGCCGCAAACTCTGAACACAGCGTATTGGGTTCGCCGTTCTTCAGTCATCATTTTAAAAATCGCAAGAATATTAAAGGAAGAGATAAGCAGGAGAGCCGTGGTAATAACAATATTTGCGATCTCTTTCCTTATTTCAAGCAAGTCTTTGATATGCGGAGGGTCGCTGTAGGTAATTTCAATATCGGGAGCAACTATATCCGTGAACAAAGCGGTAAACTCATCGATCTGTTTCTGCGTCGGATATTCCGCAAATAAAAAATCAATATCTGACAGTTTAAGATAATCCGGTTCTGTTCCAAAAAATATGTACGGTATATTAGAAATTGATGTTCCTGCAATAAGGTATTCGTCATCATTCTTGCCTATAAGCAAGTGATTTTCGTCCGAATAAACATATTCTCCGTTTTCGTTGTGAGATGCACCCATGCCTAAAACAACGACTTTTTCTTTGTTAAGATATTGTTGTTCTGTTGGGAGCATATTTTTAGGAACTGACCAGGCGGGCTTGTTGCTTTCGGTAAAATAATATACCAAATTCTCGTATGAAGGGAAATATATTATTCTCGTGTAATAATAGTTCTTTTCCCAACCTGCGGGAGTTATTCCGACATAATCTATCTTTATCGGAGAGCGGCTGCATAATTCATATATCCTCTCGCGCATATTCGTTATATTCGGCAAATTTGCCGTATCGGTGGCAACCATCTCTTTTGCCTCTTTAGAATTTGCGCTCCAGGACATTCCGGCTAATTTTGAAAACGAAAACGAATAAAGCAAAGCAGGGTTTTCGGCCTCCGTTTTCGATAAACGTTCCAAAAGTACACATGAAGAAAAAAGTGAAATCACCAAAAGCAAAACCTCGCAAATCGCAATAGCAACATATTTCAAAGGATATTTTTTAATTGAATTAAAGATGTATTTTTTGAACATTGTTTTCTCCTTTTGCTGAAAATAATATATAGGACGTTTTTTGCTTGCCGCGCATAACAAGAATTTTCAATGTCTTTCTTTGCAGTTTAATTATATCACAAGGTACTATATATTGCAATATACCGAAAACACAAAAATCCGCTGAATTTTCGGCGAAAATTTATATATTTATCACATACAATTGTAAAGAAAAATGAGAAAAGGCAATGTCCTCCGTGACCGAAAGGCATTGCCATTTTTATTGTTATTGAGCCGATATTACTTTGTTCCGAAAAGTCTGTCCGAGCCGTCGCCGATACCGGGAACAATATAAAGCTCGTCGTTAAGCCCTTTATCGATTGCTCCGCAGAAAATCTCGATATCGGGGAATTTTTCATGGAACGCTTCTATTCCCTCGGGACAAGTCAAAAGGCACATAAACTTTATGTTCTTCGCGCCTGCTTCTTTTACTATCTCCACGGTCTTTATAGCCGAAACGCCCGTCGCAAGCATAAGATCCATAATTATTACCTCGCGGTTTGCTATATCGAACGGGAGCTTGCAGTAATATTCGGTCGCGGTGTTGTCGTGCATTTTATCGCGGTAGATGCCGACGTGTCCGACTTTTGCCGCAGGAACAAGCGCCAGAGCGCCGTCTACCATTCCGAGTCCGGCACGCATTATCGGCACAAAAGCTACCTTTCTGCCGCTTATAATTTTAGCGTCCGCAAGCGCAAGAGGCGTTTCTATCCTTACATCTTTCAGCGGAAGATCGCGCGTTGCCTCATAACAAATGAACATAGAAATTTCGTTTACAAGCTCGCGGAACTCCTTTGAGCCTGTGTTTTTGTCGCGCAGAAGCGATAGCTTATGCTGAACGAGCGGATGATCGCAAAGTACTACATTGTTGTAATTTTCCATTTATTTATCCTCCAGATCCATAACTTTTTGAACTCTTGCACAGTGTCTTCCCTGTTCAAATTCCGTGTCAAGGAAAATGTCCGCAAGCTCTATAGCAAGCCCCGCGCCCAAAACCCTGCCGCCAAGGCAAAGAACATTTGCGTCATTATGCAGGCGCGTATATTTTGCAGAATACCAGTCGGAGCAGACTGCCGCGCGTATACCTTTTATTTTGTTTGCCGCCATTGACATTCCTATTCCCGTTCCGCAGACAAGAATAGCCTTATCGCACTCTCCGCTCGTTACCTTTTTGCAGGTCTTTTCGGCGATATCGGGATAATCGGATTTTTCGCCGTCACATCCGCAGTCAATAAACTCTATGTTCCTTTCTTTCAGATGTTCGATTATGGCGAGCTTCAGCTCATAACCGCCGTGGTCGCAGCCTATTGATATCATTGGTCTTCCTCCTGTCGTTGTTTTTCACGCTCTGCCTGTGATAATCTCAGATAACTCGGCATAAGAGCGGCGGGGTCTATCGCCGTTTTTTCCCATGCCGCAAGACACACTCCGCTTCCCCGCTGATAACGTAAAACAAGCGGCGCAAGCTCATATTTTTTCTCGGTAAACTCATAAGCCAAAACCGCCCCGTCTCCCGCAAAAATTATTCTCCCGTCCAATTTATCAAGCTCTTTTGAAAGCTCATTCAGCTTTATTGCTCTGTCCTCGCAAAGCCTTGTTATAACGCCGTTTTCAGATCTGAAAAGCGCGTTGTATACCTGGCTTAGCCGCGCGTCCATACAGGCACAAATAATGCCGTCAAATCCTATAAAGTTGTATGCTATGGCTTCGAGCGTTGAAACGGGAACAACGGGAATATCAGCGCCCATTGCCATTCCCTTTACGCATGAAACGCTTATCCTTAGTCCCGTAAAAGAACCCGGACCGTTCGTTACGGCTATCCTCTCAATATCCGAAAGTTTAACTTCCGCATCATTAAGCATATTTTCTACCATAGGAAGAAGCGTTTCGGAATGAGTGTGCCGCGTGTTCAGAAACTGCTCCGCGACTATTTTCGTGCCGTCATACAGCGCGCATCCCGCCGTTATCGCGGAGCTGTCAATCCCCAAGATCATATATTATCCTCCGCTCATTTTCCGAAAGTTTTTCAATTTTTATCTTTATGACATTAAAAAGCTCGTTTTCAAGCTCGGGAATATTCTCGCTCCATTCCGCTGCAATAATGCCGCCTCGGTCAAGATAATCAAAAAAACCTATAGCATATAAATCGTCAACTGTCTTAATCCTGTAAAGGTCAAAATGGAAAAGCGGGATACTGCCGTAATATTCGTTCAGAAGAGCAAAGGTCGGACTTGTTACTGTTTCGGAAATTCCGAGAGCTTTTGCAATTCCTTTTGTAAACGTGGTCTTTCCTGCTCCGAGATCTCCCTTATAGAGTATCACATCTCCGGGCTTCAGCTTTTCGGCGAGCCTTTCGGCAAATTCTTCGGTTTCCCCGGGACTGTGGGAAACAAACTCTCTTTTCATCAGAAAAGCCCTGTGATAACGCCGCTGTCGTCAATGTCGATATTATTCGCCGCAGGAACTTTAGGAAGTCCGGGCATTGTCATTATATCTCCCGTATATGCAACGACAAATCCCGCGCCGTTGCTAGAACGGACGTCGCTTACAGTTATCTTGAAGTTTTCGGGCTTTCCGAGTTTTGCAGGATCATCGGAGAGCGAATACTGCGTCTTAGCTACGCAAACGGGAACTTTATCAAGTCCGAGGTCTTCGATCTGTTTAATTGCCTTTTCAGCAGAAGCAGTATATGAAACGCCGTCTGCACGGTATATCTCGCGGGCGATGATATCGAGCTTTTCTTTTATTGAGAGCTTTTCATCATAAAGAGGAGCATAATTGCTCTTTTCAGTTTCAATTGTTTCTACAACTGCGTTTGCGAGTTCAATTGCACCCTCTCCGCCTTTGAGGAATACGTCCGAGAACGCGCACTTTGCGCCCTTTTTCCCGCAGTAATCACGAACAAATGCAATTTCAGCATCGCTGTCGGTTGCAAAATGATTTATTGCAACGACAACGGGAACTCCGAACTTTCTCATATTCTCAATATGAACGCCGAGGTTTACAATGCCTTTTTCGAGCGCTTCGAGATTTTCCTTTGTAAGCTCTGCTTTTGCCACACCTCCGTTGTATTTAAGCGCGCGTATCGTTGCTACAAGCACGATACAATCGGGCTTTAATCCCGCAAATCTGCACTTTATATCCAGGAATTTTTCCGCGCCGAGGTCCGAGCCGAAGCCTGCTTCTGTTATGGTGTAATCCGAAAGTTTCAGCGCGAGTTTTGTCGCTCTTACCGAATTACAGCCGTGAGCAATATTTGCAAAAGGTCCGCCGTGGATTATTGCGGGGTTATTTTCAAGCGTCTGAACGAGATTAGGATTTATCGCGTCTTTGAGCAGAACGGTCATTGCTCCGACAGCTTTAAGGTCGCGCGCGAAAACAGGCTTATTGTCGTATGTGTATGCGACAAGGATATTTCCGAGGCGCTTTTTAAGGTCGTTGAGGTCCGCCGCAAGACAAAGTATAGCCATTATCTCGCTGGCAACGGTTATCTGGAAATGGTCCTCTCTCGGTACGCCGTTTGTTTTTCCGCCAAGACCAACGATGCAGTTTCTCAAAGCACGGTCGTTCATATCAAGACAACGTTTTAAGAGTATTCTTCTCTGGTCGATATTAAGCTCGTTTCCCTGCTGAATATGATTGTCTATCATAGCGCAGAGAAGATTGTTCGCGGCGGTTATGGCGTGCATATCTCCCGTGAAATGCAGGTTTATATCGTCCATAGGAACGACCTGGGCATAACCGCCTCCAGCTGCGCCGCCCTTTACGCCGAACACGGGACCTAATGACGGCTCGCGAAGCGCCAGGCAAGCTCTCTTTCCTATCTTGTTCATTCCCTCGCAAAGCCCCACGGAAGTCGTCGTCTTGCCCTCGCCGGCGGGAGTGGGGTTTATTGCCGTTACAAGAATGAGCTTTCCGTCGGGAGCATCTTTCGTGCGGTCAAAAAGTTTCTGAGAAAGTTTAGCCTTGTAATGTCCGTAGGGTTCAAGCTCTTCTTCGGAAATGCCGAGTTTTTTTGCTATTTCGCTTATTTTAAGCATTTTCGCGCTCTGCGCAATTTCAATATCGCTCAACATAGTTATATCTCCTTTTTAACTACTAATTTTATTCTTAACCGATTTGCCTATTCAAGTTTCATCTGCTCAAATTCGCCGAGCATACCCGCCTGGGGAATTGTTTTAATTCTGTAATCTTCAAGATTTTCAACATCAAATGCGTCTGCTTTGTATGCTCCCGCAAGCTCCGCTTTTGTAAGGCGCATGACCTGTACGCCCTGGGTATCTCTCGCGGATTTTGCAAGAACAAGCGCTGTACTGAACAATATTGTTTTTCCCGCAGTCGATCTCAAAACAAAGTCTTCGTCGCCCTTTATGACGAACATTTTAACTACCTCGCTGAGATCCGAAAAAGCGTTTGACAGCTTTTTGCGCTTTGTCTTTGTTTCATAGCTTGAAAGAGGAACTTTCGCGCATTTTCCGTTTTTGAAGAAAATAACGAGCGTTTCGCTGTAGTCCTCTGTCACCGCCATAAACACGGGCGTTTCTCCCTCATCCATACCGAGCTTTGCGGGAATATATTCTCCCATGACGCTGGCTTTTGTTTCGGGGAAATCAGCACACCGCGACTTGTAGCACTGGAACTTGTTTGTAAAGAACAGAAGCTCGGAATTGCTCGAAACCTCCGCGCTGTAAATAATTTCGTCGCTTTCTTTCAGTTTCTGGTCACCGCTCATTCTTAAAGACTTTGGTGTAATTTGCTTGAAATAGCCCTCGCGCGTAAAGAATATGTTTACGGGGTAGCTTTCGGGCTGTTCTTCAACAAATTCCTCATCTTCGGAAACATCATAGAGGAACATCGTTCTGCGCGGCTGAGAATACTTTGAGATGATATCTTCAAGCTCGTCTATAATGACTTTGTCAACTTTTTTCGGGCTTGAAAGTATATCCTCCATTTCGGCGATCTCTTTTTGCAGAGTGTCGGTTTCTTCTGTTCTTTTAAGGATATATTCGCGGTTTATGTGCCTTAGTTTTATCTCGGCGACATATTCCGCCTGCTGTTCATCGATACCAAAACCTATCATCAGATTGGGTACGACCTCGGATTCTTCCTCGGTCTCGCGAATCAGTTTTATGGCATAATCAATATCGAAAAGTATCTTTTTAAGTCCCAGAAGCAGATGAAGTTTTTCTTTCTTTTTCTGCACGTCAAAATAGATCCTGCGTTTTACGCACTGTCTGCGGAAATCCGTCCACTCGCTTATTATTTCGTAAACGCCCATAACTTTAGGCGTTCCCGCGATAAGGACATTGAAGTTACAGTTGAAATTCTCCTGAAGCGGCGTAAGTCTGAAGAGCTTCTGCATGAGCGCTTCAGGCTCATAACCCTTTTTAAGATCAAAAGCAAGCCTAAGTCCGCTTAGATCTGTTTCATCTCTGCAGTCGGAAATTTCTTTCAGCTTTCCGTCCTTTACAAGCTCTGCAACCTTGTCTATAACGGCTTCTATCGTTGTTGTCGGGGGTATCTGCGTAACCTCTATACAACGGTTTTCCCTGTCAAAATTATAGACCGCGCGGACTTTGACCGCTCCTATGCCCGTATCATATATCTTTCGCATTTCGGCTTCGTCATAGACAATAAGTCCGCCTCCGGGGAAATCCGGTCCTTTCAGCGTAGAAAGCGCGTCATGCTGGGGATTTTTAATAAGCGCGATAGTTGTCTCACAAACCTCTTTTAAATTAAAAGAGCAAATATTGCTCGCCATTGAAACCGCAAGTCCGAAATTTGAGTTTACCAGAACTGCCGGGAATCTCACGGGTAAAAGCGACGGCTCGGTGGTGGAGTTGTCGTAATTCGGCACCATATCCACGGCATCCTTGTCTATTTCGGCGAAAAGCTCGGCGCTTATCGGCTCTAACTTCGCCTCGGTGTAACGGGACGCGGCGTATGCCATATCGCGTGAATATGCCTTGCCGAAGTTGCCTTTGCTGTCAACATACGGGTGTAAAAGCGCCTCGTTTCCGCGGGCAAGGCGCACCATGGTTTCGTAAATTGCCGCGTCGCCGTGAGGATTAAGGTGCATGGTCTGCCCGACGATATTGGCGGATTTTGTTCTCGCGCCGTTTAGAAGTCCCATCTGGTACATCGTGTAGAGGAGCTTTCTGTGCGAGGGCTTAAATCCGTCAATTTCCGGCAATGCTCTCGAAACGATAACGCTCATGGCATAAGGCATATAATTCTCTTCGAGAGTGCTTACTATATCGGTCTCAACGATCTTTCCCGATCCCTCTATATATGCCGAAGCCGTTTGTTTCGGCGGTTTTTTTTGTTCTCTTTTCTTCAACTTTTCATAACCTCGATCAGTTTTGTCAGCCATTCGGGCTTATAATCTCCCACTGTCCGCAAAAGTCCGTTTTTGTATTCCGCTACCTTTACATATCCGTTTTCATTGTCGTAAAAATGAGCTTCGTTACAATAAGGCAGTATCTTCATAAGATCCGAAAATCTGTTTTTAAAGCGTCTGTAAAGATCTTCGGCGGGAACATCGTGTCCGCCCTTTCTCACGCGGTTTGCAATTCTCGCAAGGCTTTCTTCCGCAGAGCTGACAGCTATATAATACAAACGCACATAATAATTTTTCCGAGCGGCGGTCTTTACAGTCCTGAGAGTTTTATTTCCCGAAAGCGTTGTTTCCTGCGAAAAACTAACTTCCTTTTCGAGACAGTCCGAGATCATTTTCACGGCGGCTTTTCCGCCTTTTACTTTATCTCCGCCAAAATGAAGATTTAATTTATCAGCATCAACTATTATACCTAAATCGTCATGTTGTTCGGTAAGGCAGCCGATAAAGCTGCTTTTGCCCGTTCCGTTTACGCCGCCAATAATAGTATAGGTTTTCATTTACGCTCCTGTTCAGCTTATATCCGCCGCTTCGAGATATCGGCTTCCGTTTTCGCGGATAAAATCCTTTCTGCCCGTCAGATCGTCTCCTAAAAGCACGTCAAACATTCTGCGCGTTTCTTCCGCATCGGCGGGCTTTACTCTGATAAGGCGGCGCGTCGCGGGATTCATTGTCGTAAGCGACATCATATCTGGATCGTTTTCGCCGAGTCCTTTCGAGCGCTGTATGGTATACTTCTTTTCGCCTATCATTCCGAGTATTTTTGTTTTCTCGGGCTCGGTATAGGCAAAATAGGTCTTATCCTTTGTATTTATTTCATAAAGCGGAGATTCGGCTATATAAACAAATCCCTTTTCTATAAGCGTAGGGCAAAGCTCCTGAATCATAGTGAGAATGAGCGTTCTTATCTGAAAACCGTCTACATCCGCATCCGTACAGATTATGACTTTATTCCAGCGGAGATTGTCGATATTGAACGTACTAAGGTTCTTATTTGCCTTTGATTTCACCTCAACTCCGCAGCCGAGGACTTTTATGAGATTTGTTATTATCTCGCTTTTAAATATCTTATCGGCGCTTGCTTTAAGGCAGTTTAAAATCTTTCCTCTTACGGGAATGACCGCCTGAAACTCTGCGTCGCGCGCAAGTTTTACGGAGCCGAGCGCCGAATCGCCCTCCACTATATAGACCTCGCGCCTTGAAATATCGCGGCTTCGGCAATCAACAAACTTGTCTATGCGGTTTGTAAGGTCAATTTTCTGCGAAAGGCTCGCTATAGAAGAAGAACGTACTTTTTCGGCATTCTCACGGGAACGTTTATTTACCAGAACTCTCTCGGCAATTCTCACAGCCTCATCGGGGTTTTCAATGAAATAGACCTCGAGAGAATGTTTCAGCCAATCTGTCATTGCGTCTTTTATGAAAACGTTTGTTACGGCTTTTTTTGTCTGGTTTGCATAACTTGCCTGCGTCGAAAAGTTCGACGAAATAAACACAAGACAGTCTGAAACGTCCTCCCATTTTACGGCTTTTTCGCCCTTATTGTACTTGTTGTTATTTTTAAGGTACGCGTCGATTTGCGACAGAAAAGCCTTTTTCATGGCTTCGTCGGGAGAACCGCCGTGTTCGAGAAAGCTCGAATTGTGATAATGCTCTATAAAATGCGTTTCTTTGCTGAATACAAACGCAACGTTCATTTTCAGCTTGTATTCTTCTTTATCCTCGCGGTCTTTTCCGACGCGCTCGGCGTGCCAATACTGCGGAGCAGTGAGCGTATTTTCGCCGACAGCTTCTTTCAGATAATCAAAAATGCCCTCTTTATAGCAGAATATCTTTTCGTCGGAAGTTCCGTCCTCGTTTTCGACTATCCTCAGAAACTCAACTCCGCCGTTTACGACAGCCTGTCTTCTAAGCATATCGTCAACGTATTCAGCGCCGATATCTATATCCGTAAATACTTCGAGGTCGGGCTTCCAATGTATTTTTGTTCCTGTCTGAGAACACTTTTCACGTTTAAAGCCCTTTTCGCTGGCAGTGACATTAAAGCCCTTTTCAAAACGCAGAGAATATTTCCATTCGCCGTTTTTGCTCTCAACTTCCATAAACTCCGAAGCAAACTGTGTTGCGCAAAGTCCAAGTCCGTTAAGTCCGAGAGCGAACGAATAATTTTCTCCCGAATTGTTGTTATACTTGCCGCCCGCATAGAGCGTGCAAAACGCAAGCTCCCAATTGTATTTTTCCTCGCCTTTGTTATAGTCGATAGGTATACCGCGTCCAAAATCTTCTACCGTAACGGATTTATCCGCATGGAGAGTTATTATTATTCGGTTTCCGAAGCCCTCGCGTGCCTCGTCTATAGAGTTTGATATTATCTCAAAGACCGAATGTCTGCAGCCCTCGATACTGTCAGAGCCGAAAATTACCGCGGGTTTAAGTCTGACCTGGTCGGGACCTTTAAGAGCTTTTAGATCGTTATAGCCTGTTTTTTTTGCCATATAAACCTCTTGAATTGTATTTGTACAAATAAAAAACCACAATATATATTATACATCATATTTCCGGATTTGTCAAGAGTTGAGATAAATAATTATAAAAATAAGTGTTATTATACATTATTTGATAAAGTTTTTGAAATTACGAAGTCCGAATGCGTTTTTGGCAGATTATTTATCCGAAATGTAGTCCGCGTAAGGCTGATGTCACTCAAAGTTATTGACATCATTTTTTGAGAAAAGTGTAACATATCATTGACAAACGTACACGTACAAAAATAACACTTATTGAAGAAACTTGACAAAGATAAGATTTTATGATACAATAACGATATGAATTTTGTTTTCCTAAAAAAGGATAAATGACATGGACAACAACAGAGTTTTTACTAAAGAGGTTTTTATGAATGTACACGGAAAAGAGCTGCCTATCCCCTCTTTTTTTCAGGTTTATAATTATGGCGGCGGATATGCAGATAAAGACAGAGAAATTGTTTATGCAGAACTGACGGGAAATACACCTGCTTTGATCAATTATTTCTATATTAACAACTCATTCCCGCATGTGTTTAGCAGTAAACTCTTTGATGAAATTGATCGCTTCAATACTGTAGGTGACTTATACAATTACATTCGCGCTTCTTTGATAAGGAAAGGCGAGATCTATCATGCCTACTCTTCTCCCGATTATGATTTTAACCAAAAAGTGTTTCTTCTTGATTCCGGTGCTTACAATATTGTGAAGCAGATCGCAGAGTCAGTAAACTACGATCATGACTTATTCAGAGACAGGATTCTTGAAGCCGCCGCTGATTATTATGATTTTGCAGATAAAATCAAGTGTGATATTGTTGTCGGGTTTGATTTAGGTGGCAAATATACTGAAAAAGACGGCGAAAAAAGCAATTTACAACTTGTAAACTTTCTTTCTTCACTTAACAAGAATGAAATTAACAACGCTTTGCTTGAACTTACAATTAAGTACATCAAAGAGCATCCCAATTACTATCCTTATGTTTTAGCGACAGTACATGGTGATACTCCAACAGATTTTTCCGATAACACAAAACACATTCTTAGCCTAAAAGAACAATATAATACTCGCTTTTGGGGATTTGCTCTTGGTGGTGTTGCAAGCTACAAACAAGTAGATCCAAGTTGGTATGATGATATAGATCTATCGCCGATAGGAAAACGCGGATTTATAGATACTATTGTTCCAGCAAGAGCCAGCAAAATTGTCAGAGAACTTGTAGGCGATAGACCAATACATGCACTAGGCTGCGGAGGATACAATAACATTGCCCTCAATTATTATTGCGGTGCTACTTCATTTGATTCCGCTTCTCCTGTCAGACGTGTCGGCGACGGCAATGAAGAATCAACAAGAATTGTATTCGATACAACTCCATCTAAAGTAGGTTTCAGTAAATTCTTTATGGGTGGGATCAATATGGACAATACCATGAGACTTGAAAAAACCGAATATAAAAAATTGAATGAAGTTCCGGACAGTATGCTTTTATGCGGTTGTCCGGCTTGTCTGCAAGCTAAGACAGTGCACAATATAAAGCAACTGTATTCTATGAAATCAAAAGACACAGAAGCAAATTATTACAGCAGGCAGTTGATAGGTCTTCATGCAGTGATGCAACATCGTAAACTATGTGAAATTCTCTCAAATTTTACAGATATTTATACTTTTTCAAAAGCATATCCCAACAAACTGTTCCATGGACTGAAATATATCTCCGAGCGTCTTTAATAAGAAAAATAGAGCAGATATCCCGTAGGGCAGCTGCTCTAATGTTATATTGCAGGTTATGAAACCTTTACACTGTTATGCTTTAATGTAAGCGTGAACTATGGGTAGTTTTTTATCTTCAATCCAACAAAATAGCTTTTGAGTATCAATCGGTCATTTTT
>CANQVE010000024.1 GCA_947627205.1 uncultured Clostridia bacterium
TTTCAAAAAATTTTTCTTTTGTATCTTAATTTTTATATAAATTGTCGGAACGAGAAAGGGGTTTATATACGAACTGAGAGGGGAAATTATTCCCCTCTTTATTGTATATTCATTTTTAAGGCTATTTTCTATCCCTTTTTCATTAAGTCTGCCACGCTTATATTATTGAAAAAATCTTCCGTTATCTCTTGGTATTTTTTCCACATCGGGAGAGTACGGCACTCGCTTTCGCGTTCGCATTTCTCCGCATCGCAGTCAAGACACGCCACAGGCGCAAGACTGCCCTCTGTAAGCGTCAGAATGTCCCAGACTTTATAATCTTCGGGCGGACGGTTCAGCTTGTATCCTCCGCCTTTTCCGCTTGCGCCGTCAATGACCTTGTTCTTCATAAGCACAGGCATTATCTGCTCAAGATATTTAAGCGAGATACCTTGTCGCATAGCGATCTCTTTCATCGGAATATAGCTCCCGCTGTCATGCTCCGCAAGGTCAATAATTACCCTCAGCGCATAGCGCCCTCTGGTGGATACAAGTTTCATCGTCTTTCTCCTTATTTATTCGCTGAAAAGCTCGGTCGACAAATACCTGTCGCCCGTGTCGGGAAGAATAACAACTATGTTCTTCCCCTCGCTTTCGGGGCGTTTAGCTATTTCAATTGCCGCCCACAGCGCCGCGCCCGAAGAAATTCCCACAAGAACTCCCTCTTTTTTGCCTATGAGCCTGCCCGCTTCAAACGCGTCATTGTTTTCAACGGGGATTATCTCGTCATATATTTTCGTGTTCAATACCTCGGGAACAAACCCCGCTCCTATTCCTTGGATCTTGTGCGAGCCTGCAACGCCTGTCGATAATACTGCGCTCGACTTCGGCTCGATAGCGGCGATCTTTATGTCGGGGTTCTTTGATTTAAGAAATTCGCCTGCTCCCGTAATCGTACCGCCCGTGCCTACGCCCGCAACAAAATAGTCAACTTTTCCGTCGGTGTCCTCCCATATTTCGGGGCCCGTCGTTTTTCTGTGCGCTTCGGGATTTGCGGGGTTTGTAAACTGCGAGGGGATAAATCCGCCCTTAATTTCTTTCGCAAGTTCCTCTGCCTTTGCTATTGCGCCTTTCATTCCCTTTGCGCCCTCTGTAAGAACAAGCTCCGCTCCGTATGCTTTCATAAGCTGTCTGCGCTCGACCGACATTGTTTCGGGCATAACTATTATTATACGATAACCTCTTGCCGCCGCAACAGACGCAAGCCCTATGCCCGTGTTTCCGCTCGTAGGCTCGATT
This sequence comes from uncultured Clostridia bacterium, assembly GCA_947627205.1. GTDB lineage: Bacteria > Bacillota > Clostridia > Oscillospirales > Ruminococcaceae > CAG-115. Next base: position 1,279 of record CANQVE010000024.1, read on the forward strand.
ATTACCGAGTCTTTATTCAACACGCCTCTTTTCTCGGCGTCGTCGAGCATTTCCTTTGCAACTCTGTCTTTTACGGAACCCGCAGGGTTGAAATATTCCAGCTTTGCAAGTATCTTTGCTTTCAGTCCGAGTTCCTTTTCAATGTGTACAAGTTCAAGAAGAGGCGTTCTGCCTACAAGCTGGTCTGCCGAAGTATAAATTTTAGCCATAATAATCAGTTCTCCTTATCATAAATTAAATTTATTCAACGGCTTTAAACGCCGCATTAAGCGCCGCAATAAGGTCGTTTATGTTTTCCGTGCCTATAGAAAGCCTTATGGTGTTGGGCTTTATGCCTTGTTCGAGAAGCTCGCTCTCGGTGAGCTGAGAATGTGTGGTGCTTGCGGGGTGGATAACAAGGCTCTTTACGTCCGCAACATTTGCCAGAAGCGAGAAAATAGCGAGATTGTCTATAAACTTCTGCGCAGTCTCGGCGTCCCCCTTTATCTCAAAGGTGAATATCGAGCCGCCTCCGTTCGGGAAATATTTCTTATACAGTCTGTGGCTTGGCTCGGTTTCGAGCGAGGGATGATGAACAGCCTCTACCTGCGGGTGTGAGTTTAAGTATTCGACAATTTTCAGCGCATTCTGAACATGCCTTTCAACTCTCAGCGAAAGCGTTTCAAGCCCTTGCAGGAATAAGAAAGCATGGAAAGGCGAAAGCGTAGCACCCGTATCTCTTAAAAGTATCGCTCTGATATACGTCACAAACGCAGCTTTTCCCGCCGCCTGTGAGAATGAAACTCCGTGATAAGAGGGGTTAGGCTCGGATATCCACGGATACTTTCCCGATTTTTCCCAGTCAAATCCGCCGTCAACAATAACGCCGCCTATCGCCGTACCGTGACCGCCGATAAACTTTGTCGCCGAGTGTACGACAATATCCGCGCCGTATTCAAGCGGTCTTACAAGATAGGGCGTAGCAAACGTCGAATCGACAACGAGCGGTATATCGTGCTTGTGAGCGACCTTTGCAACTTCTTCAATGTCGATTATGTTCGAGTTGGGGTTGCCGAGCGTTTCGATAAATATAGCCTTTGTGTTGTCTTGAATGGCATTTTCAAATGAATTTTCCTCTTCGGGATCAACAAAAGTCGTCGTAATACCCGAAGAAAGCGGAAGAGTATGCGCGAGCAGATTATAAGTACCGCCGTAGATAGTCTTTGAAGCTACTATGTGTTCACCACTTCTTGCGAGAGCGGAAATCGTATAGTTTATAGCCGCCGCGCCCGATGCAGTCGCAAGAGCGCCCGTGCCTCCCTCGAGAGCGGCGATTCTCTGCTCGAAGATATCCTGGGTGGGGTTTGTAAGTCTGCCGTAGATATTTCCCGCGTCGCGAAGCCCGAAGCGGTCTGCGGCGTGCTTGCTGTTATGGAATACGAAAGACGTGCTCGCGTATATGGGCACTGCGCGCGCGTCTGTCGCGGGATCTGCGTTTTCCTGTCCTATGTGGAGCTGTTTCGTTTCAAAGCTCCAATTCTGTGAATTTCTGATGTCTGACATAATAAAAGTTCCTCCTAAAATATTTAATTATTGTGTTTTTAAAAGCCGATAAGTTTAACGGCACATTCGGGATAGGGAAGAACAGATCATACATCGTCCATAATATCTGCGTTTCATTGTTCGCTGCCCTTTCATTTTTATCTATATTCCTACCAATCAAGTAGGTTGATTATATTATAAACCCTATCGCCTACTTTGTCAATAGGTTTTTAAAATATTTTTTCAAAATTTTTCCGCGGTATACCTGTTTTGCTCAAAGACCTTGACAAATGAGTAAAAATATGTTACAATAACTTGTTAAGTTCAAAAGACATAACAAAAAATTAAACAACAAAATAAAAAGGAGCAATTAAAATGAAAAAATTTCTGGCGGCATTTCTTGCCGCGGCAATGAGTGTGTTTGCTTTTGCAGGCTGCTCGGCAAGTGAAAAGACAGATTGGGAGTACATACAGGAAAAAGGAAAACTCACTGTCGGAATTACCTATTTCGAGCCGATGAACTATTTCGACGAGAACAATGAGCTTACGGGTTTTGAAACGGAGTTTACAAAAGCTGTCTGCGAAAAGCTCGGAGTTGAGCCGGAGTTTCAGGAGATAGACTGGAACAACAAGGTTTTCGAGCTTGACTCAAAGACAATAGACGTTATCTGGAACGGTATGACCATAAACGACGAGCTTGCGGAAAAGATAATTTTCTCCACACCTTATATAAACAATAGACAGGTCGCTGTTATCAAAAAGGATAATGCTGACAAGTATAAGGATATCGCTTCTATGGAGGGCGCTTCCGTTACGGCTGAGATAGGCTCGGCAGGCGAAACAGCAGTTCAGAACGACAGCGTTTTGAGCAAGAATTACACGGGCTGTGCCGCACAGAAAGACGTTCTTATAGAAATAAAGTCGGGAACTACAGAGATAGGCGTTATAGACTATGTTATGGCAAATGCTTCGGTAGGTGAGGGAACGGATTATTCCGACCTTATGATAGTAGAGAGCGTTGAGCTTACTCCCGAACAGTATGCGGTAGGTATCAGAAAGGACGATAAAGAGCTTCAGTCCAAGATAAACGCCGCTATACAGGAAATGGTAGACGACGGAAGCTTAAAGGCTCTGTGCGAAAAGTACGACCTGCTTGATGTGTATGCTTTCAAATAATTAAAACAAGGTGAAATTATGTCGTTTCTTGAAGTAACAGCCCAGCTCGCAAACGGATTTTTAACGACGCTCTTAATATTCGGAGTGACGCTTGTGTGTGCGCTTCCGCTGGGGCTTCTGATAAACTTTGGCTCAATGTCGAAGATACCGCCGATAAAGTGGATAATGAGAACATTTATCTGGATAATACGCGGAACACCGCTTATGCTTCAGATAATAATCGTGTTCTACGGTCCGGGGCTTTTGTTCGGCTGGAGCGCTCTGCCTAGGCTTATGGCGGTGCTTATTGCGTTTGTGATAAACTATGCGTGCTATTTTTCGGAGATCTACCGCGGGGGAATTGAAAGTATTCCCAAAGGACAGTATGAAGCGGGGCAGGTCCTCGGAATGACGAAAAGTCAGATCTTTTTCAAGATAGTGCTTTTCCAGGTAATAAAGCGCATTGTTCCGCCTATGGGAAACGAGATAATAACGCTTGTAAAGGATACTTCTCTTGCGAGAGTAATTATGGTGGTAGAGCTTGTCCAGGCGGCACAGCAAATAGTCGCGCAAAAAGCATTGCTTTGGCCGATGTTCTATATCGGAGCATTCTACCTGCTGTTTTCGGGATTGCTTACGGTCGTTCTCAACCGCGTTGAGAAAAAGCTGAATTATTACAGCGGCTGAGAGAATGTGAGGGAAGTATGGCTTTTCTTGAAGTAAAAGGGATACATAAAAATTTCGGCAAGACCGAGGTCTTAAAAGGCATAGATTTTACTATGGAACAAGGCGAGGTGCTTGCAATAATAGGTTCTTCGGGAAGCGGAAAGACAACGCTTCTTAGGTGTTTAAACTTTCTTGAGCGTGCCGATAAGGGCGTTTTTATGCTGAACGGCAAGGAATTTTTCAATGCCGAAAAGAACTATAAGGACAGCGAGATACGCGAAAAGCATAAACATCTCGGTCTTGTTTTCCAGCAGTTCAATCTTTTCCCGCAGTATACCGTGCTTAAAAATGTTTCACTTGCGGTGGAGCTGACAGTCAATAAAAAACTTCCGAAAGACGAGAAGAAAAAGCTGTTCGCTCAAATTAACGAAAATTCAAAGGCAATTCTCGAAAGCGTGGGGCTGGGCGATAAAATAAACGCTTATCCCTGTAATCTTTCGGGCGGTCAGCAGCAGCGAGTTGCGATAGCTAGGGCATTAGCATTAAGCCCCGATATATTGTGCTTTGACGAACCGACGTCCGCGCTCGATCCGGAGCTTACGGGAGAGGTGCTTAGGGTTATCCGCGAGCTTAAAAATTCAATGAGGACAATGATAGTCGTTACCCACGAGATGAATTTTGCAAGAGGAGTTGCGGATAAGGTGATATTTATGGCAGAGGGCATTATCGAAGAAGCAGGCGATCCCGAACAGGTGTTCGGAAATCCGAAGAGCGAAAGAACAAAGGCGTTTTTGGAGAAGTCGTTGGAAAATATATGAATTAAGGGGGAAAACCTTTTGAAAAAGGTTTTCCCCCTTAAACCCTCTTTCCAAAACTTTTATGTGCCCTTTTAGAGGTTAGAGGTTAGAAGTTAGAGGTTAGAATTTGTTTTGAGCGGCGAACGACGTTTCATTTTCAAAACATCTCACGGGCGGCGCATTAAAGTTTTTTGAAAGGGAGTTTGAGGGAAAACTTTTTTTCAAAAAAGTTTTCCCTCAATAACGCGTTAGCAAGCGCTAAAGGGTGCGGGGAAAACAAGAGTTTTCCTTTTAGAGGTAAGAGTGTAAGCGCATTATCCGCCTTACGGCGGATAACGCTGTAAGAGGTAAGAAATCAAAAGTTGTTTTGGAGATAAAGTTATTTGGTTTTCAGAGAAAGAGGCAAGAGGCTAGAGTTTAAAAGGAAAAGTTGTTTTCCATTCAAAACAAATTCTAGTCTCTAGCTTCTTTGTTCGGATAATCAAAAACTTCAACTTCCAAAAGCTCCCCAATAATCTTACCTCTTACTTCTTACATCTAACCTCTAGCAGGGGTTTTCCCCGCATTGCCTTTTCAAAGCCGTGCTTTGAAAAGGCAATCCTAAAAGAGGTGTAGAGCGGGGAACAACCTCGAAAGTGAAACTACCTTTGAGCGGGAAATTAAATGCTCCTATAATAAAAAATAGGCTTTTGGAAAAGCCTACATTACAAAAAAATTAACGGTACGACCCTAAAGCCGTACCGTTAGTTTTTGCGCTATTTAGGAGAAATTACTTTCTCTTCTTAGCAGCGATTGCAGATACTGCTACAGAGCCGCCAGCGAGCACTACGAGAGCGATCGGAAGCGTAACACCTGTATCAGGTGTGCCTGTGCCTGTACCTGTGCCGGTACCTGTGCCTGAGCCAGAACCCTCGCCCTCAGCAGCCTTAACTTCACCAGCGCTGATTACGTAATAGGAAGCGTGAGAAATTGTGAAAGTAGCAGAAGAACCATTAACTTTAAAGTCAGCATCCTTAACTTCCTCAACACCACCCTTGCCATCGCAGTGGTAAAGCTTAGCCTTGCTTCCGTCAATGCCTTCGGGAAGAGCAACTGTAATAGTTGCCTCGAAAGCAGAACCGCCGAAATCGGGCTGGATAAGAACGGAATCTGCAGGAACTGTTACCTTGTCCTCAGTAACAACCTCACCGGTAGTGTCAGAAACACCAACAGCGAAAGCGAATTTCTCAACTTTGGAAAGCTGAACAGAAGAAACTGTTACAGTTGCATTATCGAGATAAAGCTTAACGCCTGCTTCCTTTTCCTGGAGAGCCTTAAGAGCTCCGTCGGTAAGAGTTACACCTGTCTTAGCCTCGAAAACAGCAGTACCGTTCTTCGATACGTTCTCAACTGCACCAGCACCTACTTCACTTGTAGTAGGCTTAGACCAGTCGGGATTTTCAACGTAGTCAGTAGCGAAAGCTGCAGTAGCCAGAACAGCAGCAGTAAAGATACCTGCAAAAACCTTGCTAGTAAACTTCTTCATTTGTTTTTTCCTCCTTTCCTCAAATATTTTATAATAAACGTCCTTTCGGACACTTATTATCGTCCTTTTGCCGAGCTTCAGTCCGCCTTGGTTTCGGCTTCCTCTTTCTCGGCTTCTTCCTTTTCTTCCTTTGCCTTTAGTATGTACGCTACATTTACTCCCGCATAGTAGAGCGCAAATGTAAGTATCCCCAAGGACAAGATCCATATATTGACACCGCAGTGTGTAAACTCTGCGATATTTATCATAGGTCTTTCATAGATCAGCATAGCGAATTTGTTGAACATTCCTGTGACCGAGCCGAAAACTTCCACACCATCCTGCATTCTGTAAAAAAGCATATACAGATATGGAACGAGCCAGTATACCGCAGTAAATACCAGAAATCCCCACTTCTTATGTATCCCGCTCTTAAAACCGCACCACAGCCATATAAACAAAAGCAGAACGGAAACCACGGGGCGAAGAAAATCCAGAAAGAAATAATAGGTGTCATAGCTGAAAAACGCGCTTGTAAGCGTTATAGCCACACAAAGAGCTATGTTTTCAAAAAGGTTGTTCTTTCTGTCCAGAACGAATTTTTTAATAGCGTCACTGTTCAGCATCGTCACTACCTCTTTCGGAAATAACAGTCTTATACGGATATACTCCATTATAATTGTTGAATATCATATATGAATACATTCCCGTACAGAATGTTATAAACACAGCCACAGCAACAGCTTTTGTCGTCGCCTGCTTTACTTTGTCTTTTGCAAATTTTTCCTTGCAGAATTCTACAAGCGCCGTCAAAGTTTTCGGCACAAGCACCGTCACCGCAGGTATTAGGAACAATATAGAAAACCTTGAAACAATGCCGTGCTTTATTCCCATAAGCTCGAAGAAGCATACAAAGAACATACAGTTTAAAAAGACGTTGTTAAAACTGTCGCTCTCAACGAGCCTTTTTCTTAGCAGAAACGCCGCAATAAACACCAGAGTGAACAGAATAGCATATATCGGCATTGTGCCTTGTGACACTTCAATATTGCTGCCCGGCTTGTAGCCTGTATAGAAATAGTTGGTGATAATGCCGAGTATATTTTCGGAGAAGATAAAGAACAGAACCAATACTCCCGAATATACCCCCAGACTTATCCAATTCATCTTTATCTGAAGCAGGAAGTAGAACACGACCATTATCAGAGCCGATACATGGAAAGCCGACGCCAGAAGTACAAAGACCAGAAATCTGAAGAACTGCTTTTTCTTTATGTACTGAAACGCATAAAGAACGATAGTCGCCGCTATCATCTGCCGCATAAAGTTCATTGAGTTAAAGAAAACTCCGAACGATAAGAAGCAGAACACCCCCAAATAGGGCTTTTCGCAGTAGAAATATATAAACAGCATTACGGCTGTTGAAATAACGGCAGCTATGATGACAAACATCACCTGATAGTTGTCGGTTACTTCCGAAACAAACTTCATCGGGATAAGAAAACCCTTTTCCTGTTTATATCCTCCCAGAATGCTCGTGAGCTTTAGCCTGTAGTCTACAAACCAAGAACCGTAAAGGTTATAATCATATCCCACTCCCGATCTGAGCGCGGCTGTAAGAAAGAGCGCCGTACCCGCGAGAGCGCAGTAGACTCCTTTGCCGTGCTTCAGTCTGCACAGCGGCACTCCTACCGCTAGCGAACCAACCAACAGCAAGTAGTAAACCAACATATCATTCTCCAACAACTTCGTCGGAAAGCACCAGATCCGCGTTATACATGAGTTTATCAAAACACCGCGGGGAAATTTTCTTTCCGATCATTTTCTTAGCTATATCCATATTCGGCGAACGCGTCGTAGTGTTATGACAGTCCGTTCCGAGAAGATGTGCCATATTATGCTTTAAAAGGTCGAGCATAAATTTAAGCTCTGATGAAAACGGTTTAAAAGAACCGCTGTTGAGCTGTACGAGCATATCGCAGTTCATTATTTCATAGACGCTGTTTGCGTCCGTAAATCTGAGATAACGCTCGGCGTGTGCAAGTATCGGGGTAATTTCGGAGGAGATATTCCCGATAAAGCTGTGAAACTCGCGGATAAAATTGTCCGAGAGCTTTGTATAAGGAAGCTCTATCATCATATACCTCGTGTCGCCTATACGCAGCTTTGAGAGATCCTCGTCTATAAGCGAGGGAGAATAATAGACCTCCGCGCCCTTTACGATCTCAATGCCCATTCTTTCTGCAACGGGCTTCAGCTTTTCAAATGCCGCCTCGCGCTTTGCCGCAAATTTTTCAACGCTCTGCTCTGACAGGTAGAAATGCGGAGTCGCGACTATAGTCGTTATTCCCGACTGCGCCTCAAGCTCAAGCATTTTCTCCGACATCTGAATGTCTTTCGAGCCGTCGTCAATGCCGGGGAGTATATGCGAATGAAAATCCGTCATATCGTTTTACCCAAAAATCATGAGTTGCTCTTATAGTCGTATTTGTACTTATAAGAGGAATAACCCGATTTTCCTTTATAATCGCAGTTTACCTTTACCATTCCGAGAATTTTAGAGTTCATGAGCCTTGTTTTCTGAATGGCTTCTTTTATCTCTACATGTGTAGTAGATCCCTCTTTTATTACAAAGACAATTCCCGCGACAAAGTCGTTCATAAGACACGCATCTGTAACTACCATAACGGGCGGGGTGTCAATGAATACATAGTCATAATGGCTTCCTACAATTTCCAGAAGCTCTCCCATTCTTTTTCCCGAAATAAGCTCTGCAGGGTTCGGAGGGATAGGTCCAGACGTAAGAACATCAAGATTGTCTCTGACGTTCTTTTTTATCGTCTTTCCGATATCGCCCGTAATTCCTCCGAGTATAGAGGACAGACCTTTTTTATTGTCGAGCTTTAAAAGCGAATGCTGTATGGGCTTTCTAAGGTCAGCGTCGATAAGAAGAACCGACGCGCCTGTTTCCGCCATTGTCATAGCGAGATTTAAGCAGTTTGTGCTTTTTCCCTCTGCGGGCGAACAGCTCGTAACAACGACTATTTTCTTGTCCGACTGTGAAAGAGAGAACATAATATTTGCTCTCGCGGTTTTATATGCTTCCTTTATAACAAATTGGGTACTGTCGGACAAGATAAACTTTCTCGACTGACTTATCGGAAGTCTTGCACCTTTCTTCTGCTTTTGCATTATTAAGCGTTCTCCTTCCTTTTGTCGCCGATCTTATCAACAGCAGGAGCATCAGATAACTTTTCCTCTGCCGCCGTCGTATTTTGCTCTGTTTTGGGCTTCGGCTTATGAGAGGACTCAGAGCTGCTGTGCGAATAGTAGTTGTATTTGTAACTGCCCTTATCGGATATCTCAAAGTTCATAATTTCCGCAAACACGGGTATGCCGTAAAGCTGCATAAGGTCATCATCGGGCTTTACCTTTACATCTACCATTTCAATGACAAGGAAAACGATATATGAGATCACAAGCCCTATAAACAGTCCTACCAGAACGAACATCGGAACGCTCGGAAACGTATGCGACTCCGGCAATTCGGGCTCGGATACTATCTGTATAGAACCGTTGTCATAAACGCTCTTGAATTTGTTTATCGCAAGCTCGGTGAGCTTTGTGGCAATATCTTTGGAAGTCTGAGGATCGCCCGTTGTAACGGAAACTCTAAGAATTTCGGTATTATTTACCGCTTCTATAACGATCATATCCCTCAGTTCATTTATCGAAAAATTGCTGAATGAGGACTGAAGCTCGCTAAGAACCTGGTTTGTTGTAAAAACTACCTGACAGGTAGCTACCATTTTCTGCGCCGCATTTATATCGTTTATATTAAGAAGTGTACTCGAAGAGGTTTCATCGGTATTTTTTACGACCATCGTCGCTTCGGAGGCATATTGTTTCGGTATGACTGCAACCGAAAGCACCAGCCCTACAACGGCGGCTATGACAGCACACGCAGCTATTGGCAGCAAATGATCTTTTAAAACTTTCCATAAGACTCTGAGGTCAATAGACTGTTCATTTTCTTCCATTTATGAAACTTCCTCCGATTTATTCTTTTTTTTCGTCCGAAAATATGCCGCTATGTGTGTCAGAATGACCATTGCGGCAGATGCCGCCGCAGCTCCGACAACAGCGCCCGATGTATCTATCAGCATATCCGTGATTTTTATTGTTCTTCCGGGCGTGAAATATTGATGTATTTCGTCAAATATAGCGTATCCTGCGCAGAAGAAAGCGGCGGGCAGGAAATATCCTTTCAGCCTTATCCCCAAAAGACGCGCATTTGCATAAGCGCAGACACCCAGGACCGCATAAGCGGTAAAGTGAGCAAGTTTTCTCACAAAATAATTTATCTCTGTCACGACAAAAATCTGCTCGGCGGGAGTCATCTCATTGAATTTAAAAAAGACGATCCTGCAGATTATCCTCGAAACCGAAGAGCTCAGCCCGTTGCTGTCATTTCCGTTTTGCGAGGAAAAATTAAAAATCGCAAACATCATGAAAAACAGGAAAAACAAAGATACAAACTTTTTTATTCTTAGCTTAATGTTCATAATAGTATCATAGCAAAAATCTCTTCGTCGTCGGACATTTAAGCAATTGTCAATTTCTTTATGTAATGCATTTATAGTGAGGTCCGAATATATTCCTGTCACGCGTGAGTTTGCGGACAAAATCATTTAAGCATGAATAATTAATTTACGCGCTTACATGCTTACGCATATACACACTAATACATCATGCTATAGCTTATTATATCACCGTCAATTTATTTTGTCAATAAATTAAAAAAATATTTTTATAAAATGCACTAAATTTAATATTCTGCTATTATAGGCGTTGTGTATTTTGATAAAATTACAATGTAAATTATGGCTAAAAAGACAATAACATTTAAGATCACAGCCTTATTATTCAACCAAATCTTCAAATAATATCCGATTTGTGCAATAAATAGCGATTTTTCGAGCATGGAAAATACTGTCAAAAATCAGTCGCCGATAAATTCACGGATAAGCGAATTTTGTGGTACAAACTTTTTTTCTATAGGCTTCAGAAGTTTGAGAAACTCCGATAATTCTTTTGCTATTGCCTGTTCGGAACTCTTTGCTTCAAGCTCGCTTAAAAGCATACCGCGGTATACGTTCGCTTCGTATTCGATAAACGTGTCTATGTTTATGTTTGCCCGCTCTTTAAACGGCAATATGTAAAGATCTTCTCCGCGTTCTACCGACTTGAAAAACTCAAACGTTTCATCAATATCCCGCCCTCTGAAAAGCTCGTCGCGTATCAGTCTTCTCATAAGGCGTATCTTTGAGGGGTGGAGGAGCTTTTCTCCGTCTGATATCCTTGTGCGGACGCTGACATAAACGCAAGTTGTATAATCCTCGCAGTTTCCCGTGACAAGGGGATTTAAGGCGTGTATACCCTCGAGTATAACAAGGTCGTTCGGTTCGCGTTTCAGCTTTGTTCCCTCAAAGCGCTCCTGCTTTGCAAAATCAAACGAGGGAATATCTATTTCCTCGCACTGTGAAAGCATTTTAAGGTGCTTTTTAAAAAGCGGAATGTCGAGGCGGTAAGGGCTTTCAAAATCTATGTTGCCGTTATTGTCGCGCGCTGCTTCGTTTTCGCTCATAGACAGAAAATAGTTATCCATAGAAATTATATGTGCTTTACATCCGCGTTTTGCGAGCAGGTCGGCTATCCTGTGAGCGGAAGTAGTTTTTCCCGAGCCCGACGGACCGGAGATAAGCACAACAGGGCGTTTTTCGCGCGAGGAATATATTTTTTCCTCTGCCAAAGAGAGCTGTTCGAGATAATATCTTTCGCCGTCCGATATTATCTTTTCGGGATATTCTGCGCCAATATTAAGCTGTTCTGTCGAAATACATCTCATATCCGAAATGCCCCTTTTTATTCATTTAAGAAAATGCGTCCGAAATCCTCAAAGCTGTCGGAAATTGAAAGCGCGAACATAGCCCTCATAGACGCATATTCCACGGTCATTTTTCCCGCGTCAATAACGGGATATTTTTCCATTATCCCGCTTCCGACCTCGTAGAGCGAAAGATTGCTCCCGCCGCGCAGAACCTGAGTTGACATTATAATATAGATCCCGCGCTCAACAAGCCCTTTCAGAAAGCCCTCGAGATATACGGGAAGTCCTCCTGTCCCGAAACCTAAAATGATAACGGCGCGCGTATCAGGTCTGATAATGGGCGCGGGCGCTCCCGGAACAAGAAAAACCGTTTCTACTCTTTCGTCGAGCGTTTCGTAAAATCGAACTGTTCCGCTGTATTCGGATTTCGGCTCGGTAAAAACGATCCTGTCCCGTTCAAACGAAGCCAAAGGAGGAAAATTCACGCTTTCAAACGCATTTATTGCCGTTGTGTGTATCTTTGAAACGTGCGCAGCGTCATATACAAACCGCCCGAAAACAACCGAAACTCCGTGTGCGCGCTTATCCGAAGCAAACAAAAGCGCATTTCGGAGATTTTCGGGAGCGTCGGAATTTTCAGCCGAAAACGGCTTCATACTCCCCGTCAGGACAATGGGTTTTTCGCTGTTTTCAATAAGACACGACAAAACCGCGGCGGCGTATGCGAGCGTATCGGTACCGTGAGTTATGACAAATCCGCCGAAGCCTCCGTAGTTTTGAGTTATGATCTTAGCGATCTCAATATAATGCCGTGGAGTCATATTCGTGCTGTCAAGACAGAACGGCTCGACAATTTCTATATCTTGCGTTTCATGTTCACTGAGGCTTTGGGAAAATGTTTTTGAAAAGTTTTTGGGAGATCTTGCTTTGTCGGTATCGGGACAAGCTATAGTGCCGCCCGTCGTTATCAGCAGAATTTTATTCATTATTAAAAAGGATCAGCGCGGCTCTACGATAAATTTCATAGCCGTGCGCTCTTCGCCGTCAATATCAACGGTAGTAAATGCGGGAATGCAAATAAGATCAACTCCCACAAGAGCCATATAGCTTCTTGCGATTGCAATTGACTTTACAGCCTGGTTTGCCGCGCCTGCGCCTACCGCCTGCACTTCGACCTCGCGGTTTTCGCGGATTACCGCCGCGATCGCTCCCGCTACCGACTTCGGTACGGAATGAGAAGAAACCTTAACCACTTCCATTTTAATTACCCTTCTGAAACTTTTTGTTTCACCTTTCTATATATGTTTTTTGGATTATAAATAGAGTGTCAAAAACAATTTTTGTTTCGCACTATATTTTTTTAAAATTATTGAATAGTTTTGCAAATGCGCTCTATCGAAACGCACTGTCCGCTCCTGCGGTCTATTTCAAGGCAAACGCCGTTTATCCGGCATTCGCCGTCCGCAAAGATATGAGGACGCGGAATATAGTTTACGAATTTGTCGATGATTATTTCTTTTCTAACGCCGAGAATTGAGTTTACGGGACCTGTCATGCCTGCGTCTGTAAGACAGCCTGTTCCGTTTATTATCCGCTCGTCGGCGGTCTGAACGTGAGTGTGAGTTCCGATAACTGCCGAAACGCGCCCCGCAAGATACCAGCTCATTGCGCTTTTTTCGCTCGTTGCTTCGGCGTGGAAATCAACGATTATTATGCGCGAAGTTATTTGCTTCAGCAGTTCGTCCGCGCATTTGAACGGATTGTCAACGGGCTGCATAAAAGCCGTTCCCATGAGATTTATAACTGCAACAGAATATGCTCCGCAGTCCACTTCGCAGTATCCTCTTCCCGCAACGCCGTCTCCGTAATTTGCGGGGCGGATAAGCCGTTCGTTATGCTCGTATTCCGCAAGTATAGATTTTCTGCGGAATGCGTGGTTCCCTGTGGTTATAACGTCCGCTCCCGCGGAAAATATATCGTCCGCAGAACGCGCGCTTATGCCGTTGTTTTCCGAGCTGTTCTCGCCGTTTACTATGGTGAAGTCTGCGCCGCATTCTCTGCGCATATCGGGAAGTCCGCTCAAAAGCGCCTTTACTCCTGCGTCACCAACGACGTCTCCTATAAATAATATCTTCATCAGCGGAATATAACGCTGTCACAGCCCGCTCCGACGCCGATGATCTTTATCGGGCAGCCGCACAGCTCCTCAAGTCTTGAAATATATTCTCTGCACTTTTCGGGCAGTTCCTCAAATTTCCTGCAATCCGAAATATCTCCCTCATACCCGTCAAATTCCTCGTATACGGGAGTGCAGTCCGAGAGTTCTTCGAGCGTAACGGGAAAATCGTTCAGTATCGTTCCGTCTGATTTTTTGTAGGCGGTGCAAACTTTGAGCTTTCCTATTCCGCTTAAAGTATCGAACTTGTTTATAGCCAGCGCCGTAAGACCGTTCACCCTTACAGCATGGCGCATGATAACGGCGTCGAACCAGCCTGTTCTTCTCGGTCTGCCCGTAGTTGTTCCGAATTCTCCTCCGCGGTTTCTGATAAGCTCCCCGAGAGCATCATTAAGCTCTGTCGGGAAAGGACCGTTTCCGACGCGCGTTGTATAGCTCTTTCCTACGCCTATCACCTCGTCTATCATCTTCGGGCCTATGCCCGTGCCTATGCAAGCGCCGCCCGCGATAGGGTGGGAAGAAGTGACGAAAGGATATGTTCCGAAGTCTATATCCAGAAGCGTAGCCTGTGCGCCCTCAAACAGCACTTTCTTGCCCTCCTTATACGCTTCAAATGCAATGACCGAGCCGTCCGCCATGTATTTTTTGAGCTTTTCACCGTATGCCTTGTATTCCTCGTATACCGCGTCAAGGTCAAATGCCTTTCCGCCGTAGAGTTTTTCGATCATAAGGTTTTCAAACTCACCCGTGTTCTTTATGAGAGTTTTAAGAAGTTCGGGGTGACACAGGTCGTACATTCTTATGGCAATTCTCCGAGCTTTGTCTGTATAAGCGGGACCTATACCTCTGCCCGTAGTGCCTACGTTTACGCTCGTCTGCTTTGCCTTGTATTCTTCTTCGAGCTTGTCGAGCTCTCTGTGCCAGGGCATTATTATGTCCGCTCTCGCGTCTATGCGCAGGTTATCGCACGTTACGCCGCGCTTGTTCATCTCTGTTATTTCTTCGAGAAGCACGCTTGGATCAACTACAACTCCGCTTCCTATAAGGCAAATCGTCTCGGGATAGAGGATCCCCGACGGGAGCAGATGGAGCTTATAGACCTCGTTTCCGTGGACAACGGTATGTCCTGCGTTGTTTCCGCCGCTCGAACGTACTACAAGATCCGCCTCCTTCGCCATGATATCAATGATCTTTCCTTTTCCTTCGTCGCCCCATTGAGTGCCGACGATAACGCTTGATGACATAGAATCCTTCCTTTTTTATATTTTTATTTATCGGTTGTGCCGAATTATCACTTTATGGTCTTGCCCTTTGAGCGTTTGCGGGAAGTGTTTATCTCCGTTGAGCTTTCGTTTCCGCCCTGGTCGGTAAAAATTGCCTCTTCCGCATAGTCGGGAATTTCGGGATTTTTTTCTCCTGTCTGCCTGTAATACGGATCAATTATATGCTTCTGTATCGCAGGATAACAGCAGAACACCGACAAAAATCCCAGCCACGCGAGCGGTACAACAGGAGTGAGCGGAAGCACAAAAACGGGGAAATTGAACGCAAGAAATGCATATCCCAGAACAAACACAAGCACAATAAGCTCTCTGCCGATATTCAGAAGCGAAAGTACAAGCGCGTTTCTGAGTATATCCGTAAGTTTAAGGTCAAGAGCAACTATCTGCGGGTAGATGTAGAAGTTCATGATAAGAAACAGAAGCGAAGCCGCAATTGAAGCTGCAAACATGACCTCGTCCACTGCCGTAAGTTTTTCCATACTCAAGAACATTATTATCGAGAGTATAGTTATGACTATGGCAATAACGTCTACAATTCCTATGCCGACGGACTTTTTAAAGTTTTTCTTGAATTCATTCTTGAAGTCATGAAAGAAGAACTGAGGACGTTCGAGATAAATATTCCGCATAAGAGCGGTCATTGCCGCGGTCGCGGGACCTATCGTAACTATCGGGATACAGAACAGAAAGTAGATAAGATTTATCTTGAAGAAATCCCAGAATTTATTTCCGAAAAGCTCCCAGAAGCGGAAGAACGGTTTTTTCTTCGGCGCGTTTTTGGGAACGCCGGGGCCCGTTCTGTTGTCAAAAAATAATCCCATATACCAAAACCTTTAATTATGAAATTGCTTGTATAATAATGCCTGCTATCATCGCTATTGCAACGACAAAGGCTATGACCTTGCTGACCTTTATCAGCAGAGCACGTTTTTTCTCGTTCAAAAAACCACTTCCATTATACAAAAAATCCGCGCTTCTGTCAAGAGCTTATTCAAAAACTGTTTCCAGCCCCTTAGAACTTACCGCATATATGCTTCCGCTGCAGTTGAAAACAGCCGTATAGCCCGTTCTGTCGTCATAAAGAGTTCTTTCGGAATTGTCCTTTCCGAACATAACGCACTGTGAAACAACAGAAACTCCGTCGAAATATCTGAACGCAAACGCGCATACGCCCTCGCCGAACGCCGCCGTTTCAGCTCCGCCTAATTCGAGTGTAGAAAGTTCGCTTTCCGACAGGCTTTTTGAGAAAGAACCCGTCTGCTTTGCTTCTCCGTTTTCAAGGTGCAGAAGCGTAGCTTCTATCTTGGAGTCGGTCTTGAATATTACCGCGCTGTCGCCGAAAACGACACCGTTTTCCTTTGCGGTTTCAAGAACGGCAGGAGCTTCCGAATTTGCGCAGTCTATTGACGAGAACACGCTGTCCTCTTTTCCGAGGAGCAGGACTTTTCCGCTGAACTTCATTTTGTCGGGTATTGCGGGAAGATTGTCGCGAATGCTCTTTTCTTCAAGCTGTGCGTCAAAGAGCTTTATGCTTCCGTTTTCCAGCGCGGCAAAAATATCCGCACATTCCGCCGCTGCGGAGATCATATCTGTTTCCGTTACAACGGGTTCTTCCGTGTCTAAAAGACTTATTATTCTTCCGAATACGTTTCCGTCCTTATCCGCTGCGTTCATAGCGCAAATGCCGTTTGTTCCCGCATAAACGGGATCGCCGAGAGCGGCTTTCGCCAAAACGGTGCTTCCGTCCGAAAGAGAATATTTCCCCCATACGGCATAAGAACAGCCGCTTGTTTTTCCGAGCAGGATATTTTCCGCAGGAAGCACGGTTTTTTCATCTCTGCCTGCGCGGGGGATATACTGATCTGCGTTTGAAGAATTGAAAGTGTGAGTATAATGCGGAACATAGACCGAGCCGAAACTTATTTCATTTTCATCTGTGCTGAAATCGCAAAGCTCGCCGTCCTGACGCACCGTAAAATTCACATATCCTTTTTTGATATTCATAAATCCGCATTCTTTTCCCGAAAATACGGCTATGACCGAATTTCCGTATTGGAACAGCTCTACGAATTCCGTGTTTTCGGGCGGAGCTATCTCCGCTTTAGCCGCAGTGCTTATGTCCTTGTCGTCATAAGCCGTGATTTTATCTTTCGAGCCGAGGTATACGAAATCTCCGTCAGATACTATTCCAAAGTCGCTCTGAGAAATAAGCATATTTCCGAACAGCTTTTCTCCCGCAAAATACGCCTGCGCTCTGCCGCCGCCCATATTTCCCGCGGTATAGCTGTCGTAGACTTCCGCGAAGATCGCGTCGTTGTCCTCTGCATAACTTATCTTTTTTACAAAAGCATCAGTCTTTCCGAAAAATGTAAAATATGCGCACAAAAGCAAAAGCACACATGCTCCCACCGCCGATATTATCAGCGCGGGCTTGTTATAACCGCCCTTTTTCCTTTCGATTTCGCCGTCTTTGGTTTCTTCAGGTTCTTCATGACTTTCGGACGGGCTTTCTGTATCTTCGTCTTTCTCGTCGGTTTTTTCGTCAGTTTCTTCGCCGTAAAAGTTGCTCTTATTTTCCTCGTCATCTTCAGACTTTTCATCTTCATTATCGTCAAATAAACTTTCGACGCTTAAAGACTTTTCTGCCGAGCTTTGTTTCAGTTTTTTAGGATCTATCGAGATGATAAGCGTCGAAGTGTCGCCCGAAAGCTCTGCGTTTTCTTCGGGCATTTTTTCGGGAATTTGTTCTTCTGCGGTATCAGCTTTCTCTTCGGAGGTTTTTGTTTCAATATCCGCTTTTTCATCTGCAGATGTTTTTTCTTCCGAGACACTTCCATCGGCGATATCTGTTTTTTCCGCTACTTCTGGTACGTCGTCAAACAGCTCTGAAACTATACGTTCTTCGTCTTGCTCGTCGTCTATTGTCGCCTGTTTCAGGACGTCAGCCGTAGTCAGCGTCTGTTCAAAGACCATTCTGGCGGTGTAGAGCATATTGCTGTAATCGTCGGAAGTAAGCCCCGAATTTTCGAGCGTCAACACCAGATTATTGAGGCTCATCGCGGGATTTGCCTTTATTTTGTCAACTGCGGACTGAGGAGCGCCGCACCCCTCAAGAAGCACGGTAAAATCTTTCGCGCTCATTCCGAGGTCATGGATACGGTTCAGAAATGCAAACGCACTTAGTTTGGGAAGTTGTGCTGATTCGTCCATAAGATATTCTACGATATTCTGCACTACAAGGTCTTCGGGTACGACTCTGTGGCGCATTATCGCGCGCATTTCCTCGACTGTCATCTGTTTTCCTCCAATCTTTTATTCCGTTATGCCGAGCTTCTGTTCGGCGTGTTCAAGTTTTTTTCTAACGCCTGCCGAGGTCATACCCATAAACGAAGCTATATCGTCGCATGAAAATTTCCCCGCAATATGCATTACGGCTATCATTCTTTCAATGTTCGGAAGCTCGAAAAGCAGTTCTTTTATTTCGGGCTGTTCGTCGTCGAGAGAATTGTCGGGATAACGTTTTAAAACAGTCTTTATCTTCGCGCACAGCGCTTTCATCATATATGTGCAGAACTGCTGTTCGCTGTGCAGGTTTGAGATCGTTCCGAACGTTTCGCGGGCGACCTCCATAACTGCGCTTACAGCCTCTTTTTCGGTTTTCATCGTGTAAAACGCCGTGTAGTACATATTTCTGTTAATAAGCCCGTACAGCTTGGCAAAAGCCGTTGCGTCGCCGTTTGCGGACTGAACGGCATATTGTCGGTATTCTTTTTTGTCCATATCTTATTCCTATTCTTCCGAGATCTTTATTCCGAGTTCTTTGAGCTGTTCATCGGAAACCGTTCCGGGAGCCTCGCTCATAAGCTCCGAAGCATTCTGTACTTTCGGGAATGCAATTACATCTCTCAGGCTGTCGCACCCGCACATAAGCATAGCGAGGCGGTCGAGCCCTATTCCTGCACCGCCGTGGGGCGGTGCGCCGTATTTGTATGCGTCAACAAGAAAACCGAACTTTGCCTTTATTTCCTCGTCGGTCATGCCGAGCATTTCAAACATGTGCTTCTGAAGTTCGGGATCGTTTATTCTTATCGAGCCCGAAAGAAGCTCAACACCGTTCAGCACAAGGTCGTAGCATTTCGCGCGTACTCTCGCCTTGTCGCTGTCGAGATAGGGAATGCACTCGTCGAGCGGCATTGTAAACGGGTGGTGCATGGCGAGCCATTCTCCGCTTTCCTCGTCGTATTCAAAAAACGGAAATTCGGTTATCCAGGTAAAATTCCATTTCTGCGGGATAATGTCAAGCTGTTTAGCAACTTTAAGTCTGAGCGCTCCGAGCGTAGGAAGAACAACTTTATCCTTGTCCGCGGCGATAAGCGCGACGTCGCCCTTTTCACAGCCGAGCGCCGACATTATCTTTTCAAGCTCACCGTCTTTGAGGAATTTAGCAAACGAGCAGTTCGGCGCGTCGTCAACCCAGCGTATATAAGCCAAGCCCTTTGCGCCTATGCCTTTTACAAATTCGGTCAGCTTGTCTATCTCTTTTCTAGAAAGCACAGACGCACCGTTTTTCGCGCATATTCCGCGAACCGAGCCTCCGTTTTCGAGAGCGGACTTAAACACAACAAAGTCCGTGTCCTTTACAATTTCCGAAATGTCGGATATCTCCATTTCAAAGCGCGTGTCGGGCTTGTCCGAGCCGTAGCACGACATTGCTTCGTCATAAGTAAGGCGGGGCAGGGGAAGCTGTATATCAATATCGAGAATTTCCTTGTACAGCCGTTTTACAAATCCCTCCAGACATTCGAGAATGTCGTCAACGTCAACAAACGACATTTCCAGATCTATCTGCGTAAATTCGGGCTGTCTGTCGGCTCTCAGGTCCTCGTCGCGGAAGCACCTCGCAAGCTGGATATAACGGTCGTATCCCGCTATCATCAGGAGCTGCTTGTACATCTGCGGGGACTGCGGAAGCGCATAGAATTTGCCGTTGTGAATTCTTGACGGGACAATATAGTCTCTCGCGCCCTCGGGTGTTGATTTTATCATCATCGGCGTTTCTATTTCGAGAAATCCGTTTTCGTAGAAATATTCCCTCGCGACACGCGCGATATTGTGGCGCATAACGAGGTTATTTACGAGCGGTTCGCGTCTTAAGTCAAGATAGCGGTATTTAAGGCGAAGCTCTTCATTCGTTTTAGAATTGCTCACTATTTCAAAAGGCGGTGTCTGCGCCTTTGAGAGTATTTTAAGCTCTTCGGGCATTATTTCTATACCGCCCGTTTTTATCTCGCTGTTTACGCTTTCTCTTTGGCGGACAGTTCCTTTTACAAGCAGGACGTCCTCGCTTCTGACGGTCTTTGCCTTTTCAAAAACAGCCTTGTCTGTCGTTTCGTCAAATGTAAGCTGTACAATTCCCGTTCTGTCGCGCAGATCTATAAAGATAATTCCGCCCTTGTCGCGTACTCTTGCAGTCCAACCGCCGACAACAACTTCTTTCATTTCGAGCGTGACTTGCGCGCACATACACGTTCTTTTCAGACCGCCCATAGTGTCCATTATAAAATATCCCCTTTTCTTTATTTTTTGTCATATAGAAATATTATAACATTATCTGTCGATTTTTTCAATAGGAAAAATCAATTTTTTGCATTAAGAATGCAAACTTTTGTACAAATATTTTTTGCTCGATGTGAAAATTTTTTACAATTGCAAAAATCAATTTAAAGCGAAATTTCTATGCGGAATGAAAAATCTCGCTTTTTGGCAAAAATATCAAAAATATCAGTAGACAAATAAAAAATAATGTGGTATAATAATATGTGTATGTGTAAGTTTAAACACATACTGTATACAAAATGAAAGGAAGTTTTTTAAAATGACTGTAACTGTTGATACGCTCATAGGCGAGATACTTGACGAAAACGCGCAGGCTGTCGCTCCTATCCTTATGGAAATGGGAATGCACTGCCTCGGCTGTCCGTCGTCAAGAGGCGAATCTATCGGAGAAGCATGCATGGTACACGGAGTTGACGCTGACGAGATCGTCAAGAAGATCAACGCCGCAATGAACAAGTAATTGTTTTCTCTCGACAACAGGCTTAAAACAGCGTTTGAGCTGTGCAGGACGGGAGTTATCGCCGCCGACGTCGGCACCGACCATGCACGGCTCGCCGCTAAGCTGGCGCTTGAAAAATCGATAAAAGTCTATGCTTCGGACATAAAGGACGGTCCTCTGAGAGCCGCGAAAAGAACTCTTGACGAATTGAACGTAAAAAATGTTGAACTCGTAAAGAGCGACGGTCTGGAAAAAATTCCTTATGCCGATGATGTGATAATATGCGGAATGGGCGGGGAGCTTATCGCAAGGATAGTTGAAGAATGCCGTTTTACAAACGAAAACACGCGGTTTATTCTACAGCCCATGACCAAAGCCGATTTTCTCAGAAAGCGCCTTTACGGCACGGGCTTTGAGCTTTTGAAAGAACGCACCGCAGAGGATTCTGAGAAAATTTATACCGTTATGCTCTGGAAATTTTCGGGCGTAAGTCGGGAAATTGACGGGATAACGGCGCTTTGCGGAAAAAACCGCGACAGGAGATACCTCGGAAAAATTGCCGAAAAGCTCCTGAAAAATTCGGCGAATATGGAAAAGTCCGCGAAACATTCGGACGAAGCCTTAAAGCTAAGGAAAACGGCAGAGAAGATTTTATTGAGAATTGAAAATGAAGATAAGGGAAATAATCGGATTTCTTGACGGCGTAGCGCCGTTTTCGACTGCGGAAAGTTTTGACAATGTGGGCTTGCTCGCAGGTTCGGAAGATACGGAAGTAAAGCGGATAATGTGCTGTCTTGACATAACGCGCGCGGTTGTTTTCGAAGCGGCGGAAAAAGGCGCGGAGCTTATCGTTTCACACCACCCCGTTATTTTCAGCGGGCTGAAGAGCATACCCTCGTGGAGCCCTGTAAGACTGCTTATAGAAAAGAATATCGCCGCGATAGCTATGCACACGAACTTTGACATAGCGGACGGCGGTGTAAACGATGCGCTCGTAAAAACTTTAGGCTTTGAAAAGCTCGAAACGCTTGAAGTTACACAGCCCGGCGGAAAAGGCTTCGGGGCAGTGTGCAAAACCCCAAAGGAATTTTCGCCGAGGGAGCTTGCGCTCTATTGCAGAAAGAAGCTGGGTGGATGTATAAATTACAGCACAGGTCTTGATGAAACGGTCATATCGCGGGCGGCGGTGTGCTGCGGCGCGGGCATAGACGAAAAGGTCATGAGCCTCGCGCAGGAAAAAAACTGCAGTGCGATAATATCGGGAGATATAAAGCACAATTTCCGCATTGAAGCCATAGA
Source organism: uncultured Clostridia bacterium (assembly GCA_947627205.1). Taxonomy (GTDB): domain Bacteria; phylum Bacillota; class Clostridia; order Oscillospirales; family Ruminococcaceae; genus CAG-115. The sequence goes on from CANQVE010000024.1 coordinate 23,625, forward strand.
CCGTGGTATTGTGCTTATAGACGCGGGACATTTCGGAACGGAGATCGCCGCGAAAAATGTTCTCAAAGAAATGCTTTCGGAGCATTTTCCGAACATCTGCGTTTATGCTTCGGAAAGTGAAACAAACCCGTTCTCCTATGTCTGACTTATTCACTTATACACTTATGCGGAGGGGTGAGGGATTTGTCGCTTGACGGCGTGCTTCTGCACTATATAAAAGAAGAACTTTCCTCTCTTGTGGGAGCAAGAGTTGAAAAGATATACCAGCCCTCGAGAGATGAACTCGTCATTGCGCTTCGTATGCTCGGAAAAGTGCGCGCTTCGGAAAAGCTGATATTCTCGGCAAATCCCGCGGGCGCGAGGGTGTGCCTTACAAAATCGGAGTTTGAAAATCCCCCGTCGCCGCCTATGTTCTGTATGCTCATGCGAAAGCACCTGCAGGGCGGAAAACTTATTGACATAAGACAGGACGGTCTTGAAAGAATACTGAACTTCGATTTTGAATGCATAAACGAAATAGGAGACGTTGTTATAAACACGCTCTGTGCGGAGATAATGGGGCGTTCGGCTAATATCATTCTTCTGCGCGGCGAAAGGGTAGTAGACAGCATAAAGCGCGTTTCGGACAACGAAAACCGCAGGATACTCCCGAACATTATATACGAGCCTCCCGTGCGCCGTGACAGGCTAAACCTCTTTGAGACTGATCCGCGCGATATAACCGCAAAGCTCGAAAACTCCCGCGACAGGCTTTCAAAGGCGCTGTCGGAGATTTTAGAGGGCATTGCTCCCGTGTTTGCGAGAGAATGTGCGTTTTATGCGGCGGGAGATGCTGACGCTGTATGCTGTGAACTAAGCGAACAGCAAAAAGAGCGGTTATGCGAGATACTCGAAAATGCAACACATTTTCCTATGTTCACGGAAATTGCCGACGAAACGGGAAAGAAAAAAGAGCTTTCGTTTGTGGATATAAGGCAATACGGAGATAGCTTTAAAAGGACATTTTTCCCGAGCGCAAACGAGCTTTTAGACGATTTCTATGCGGACAATGACGAGGGAGAACGCCTGAAACAGCGGGCGAGGGATCTCCTTAAAACCGTAAACAGTGCCTATGAAAGAGCGCAGAGGAAAGTTGAGATACGAAAGAAAGAGCTTTCGGAATGCGGAGAGCGCGAAAATTTCCGAGTGTGCGGCGACCTTATAAGCGCGAATATTTACCGCCTTGAAAAGGGTATGACAAAATGCGTGCTTGAAGATTTTTACTGCGGAGGAGAGCGGGAGATAGCTCTTGATGCAAGGCTTACGCCCGCACAGAATGCGCAGAAATACTACGCTTCTTACAGAAAGCTTTGCAATGCCGAAAAAAAGCTGTCCGAGCTTATAAAAGAGGGCACGGGCGAGATAAAATACCTCGACAGCGTCCTTGACAGCATGACACGCGCGCACAGCGACCGAGAGCTTTCGGAGATTCGCGCCGAGCTTTCCGAGCAGGGATATATACGCGGAGCAAAAACAAAGCCCGTGAAATTGTCCGAGCCTATGAAGTTTATTTCCTGCGAGGGTTATGAAATTCTGGTAGGCAGAAACAACAAGCAAAACGACGTTCTGACGCTGAAAACGGCGGGCGCTTCGGATATATGGCTCCACACAAAGGATATCGCGGGTTCGCACGTTATTATCCGTACTAAGGATAACGGAACACCGCTAACGGAAAAAACCATACTCGAGGCGGCACAGCTTGCCGCATATCATTCAAAAGCTCGCTCATCTTCCAAAGTGCCTGTGGATTATACCATGGTAAAGTTTGTAAAAAAGCCTGCGGGGGCAAAGCCCGGAATGGTTATCTTTACCAACAACAAAACGCTATATATAACTCCTAGCGAGGAGATAATAAATACAATAAGGGAAAGAGGACAAAATAAATGAGAAAAGAACTCGAAAAGACATACTCTCCGAAAGATTTCGAGGAGCGTATCTACAAAAGCTGGGAAGAAAACGGCTGTTTTAAAGCGGATGTAGATCCGAAGAAAAAGCCTTATACTATAGTAATGCCCCCGCCAAACGTTACGGGACAGCTCCACATGGGACACGCGCTCGACTGTACGCTTCAGGACATTCTCATTCGCTTTAAGAGAATGCAGGGCTATTCGGCATTATGGCTTCCCGGAACGGACCATGCCGCGCTCGCTACAGAAGCTAAAATTGTCGCGGCAATGAAAGAAGAGGGGCTTACAAAGGACATGCTCGGACGAGACGGATTTCTCGAAAGAGCGTGGGATTGGACGCATAAATACGGAAACCGCATAAAGGAACAGCAGCGCAAGATGGGAACCTCATGCGATTGGAGCCGAGACAGATTTACAATGGACGAGGGCTGTTCAAGAGCAGTTCAGAAAGTATTTATGGACCTTTATAACAAAGGTCTTATCTACCGCGGAGAGAGAATAATAAATTGGTGTCCGAACTGCAAGACTTCCATTTCGGACATTGAAACGGAATACGAGGAGCAGGACGGCTTTTTCTGGCATATAAACTACCCGTTTGCAGACGGGAGCGGCTGTCTTGAAATAGCGACTACCCGTCCCGAAACGCTTTTGGGCGACAGCGCCGTAGCCGTAAATCCGAAAGATGAACGCTATACGGATTTTGTCGGAAAAATGCTTAAACTTCCTCTCACAGACAGAGAAATTCCCGTTATAGCAGACGACTATGTAGATATGGAGTTCGGAACGGGCTGTGTAAAGATAACACCCGCACACGATCCGAACGACTTTGAAGTCGGAAAGCGCCACGGCCTGCCTGTTATCCATATTATGAACGACGACGCGACAATAAAAGAGGGCGTCGGCGGAAAATATGCGGGCATGGACAGATATGAAGCAAGAAAGGCAATGGTAAAAGACCTTGAAGAACAAGGTCTGCTCGTAAAAGTAGAACCGCATAAGCACAATGTCGGCACCTGCCAGCGCTGCGGAACGACAGTCGAGCCTACCGCGTCTTTACAATGGTTTGTTTCAATGAAAGAGCTTGCAAAGCCTGCAATTGACGTTGTAAAAAGCGGAGAGCTCAGATATGTGCCGAAGCGTTTTGAAAACAGCTATCTATATTGGATGGAAAATATCCGCGACTGGTGCATTTCGCGTCAGATATGGTGGGGACACCGCATACCTGCGTTTTACTGTCAGAACCCCGAATGCAAGCACACCGAGATAACCCTCGACAATATCGAAAAGTGTCCGAAATGCGGTGCGCCCGTAAAGCAGGACGAGGACACGCTCGATACATGGTTTTCTTCGGCATTGTGGCCTTTTTCAACTTTAGGCTGGCCCGAAGAAACAGAGGACTATAAGTACTTTTATCCTACTGATACTCTCGTAACGGGCTATGATATAATAACGTTCTGGGTTTCGAGAATGATATTCAGCGGTCTTGAACATACGGGACAGAAACCGTTTAAAGATGTTCTTATACACGGACTTGTCCGCGACGAGCTCGGGCGCAAGATGTCCAAATCTTTAGGAAACGGCGTTGATCCGCTCGATATAATCGACAAGTACGGCGCTGACGCTTTAAGGCTTACGCTTGTAACGGGAAACGCTCCCGGAAACGATATGCGCTGGTCGGAAAAGAAAGTCTTAAATTCCAGAAACTTTATAAACAAGCTCTGGAACGCTTCGAGATATATCCTCATGAATCTCCCCGAGGACTTTGAAAAGCCCGTGCTTCCGAAAGAACTTCCTATCGAGGACAAGTGGATACTGTCGCTCTATAATGACCTGATAAAGAATGTAACGGCAAATCTCGAAGCATACGAGCTGGGAGTTGCTGTAGGAAATCTCTACGACTTTATCTGGGATATTTTCTGCGACTGGTATATAGAACTCACAAAGCCGAGAATAGCCGCGGGAGGAGAAACGGCGCTTGCGGCGCAGAACGTTCTTGTTTACGTTATGAGAGGCATTCTGAAAACGCTCCACCCGTTTTTGCCGTTCGTAACGGAGGAAATATGGCAGTCTATGCCTCACGGCGACAGCGACACGCTTATGCTCGCGAAATGGTGCGAATATGACGAAAATCTTTCATTTGCGAAAGAGCAGGAGGACTTCTCGCGTATTGTCGGGGCAATAAAGGCGGTACGCGTACAGAGAAACGAGATGAACGTTCCTCCGTCAAAGAAAGTTTCGATGTTTGTTGAAACAAAGTTCACAGAGCTTTTCAAGAGCGCGGAGCAGTTTTTCGCAAAACTCGCGGGAGCGGGAGAGTTCAAGGTCTCCGAAAATGTTGAAAACAGCGAGGGCACGGTAACGGTCGTAACTGAAAGCGCGAGAATATTTATGCCTATGGGAGAGCTTGTGGACAAGGAAAAGGAGCTTTCAAGGCTCGAAAAGGAAAAGAAAGCCGCGCAGAAAGACATTGACTTCCTCTCGGGAAAACTTAATAACCAAGGCTTTTTGGCAAAAGCTCCCGCACAGCAGATAGAAAACGAGCGGGCAAAGCTCAAAAAGGCAGAGGAAAGAATGGCAAAAATAAACGCGTCTATAGAGGGATTAAAATAACTTTTACAATAATTTATTTTTTATTTCTTGGAGGAAATTATGAAAGAACTTACACTTGTTGTTTTGGCGGCGGGAATGGGAAAAAGGTTCGGGACGAGAATAAAACAGCTTGAACCCCTCGGTCCTAACGGCGAACTTCTTATCGACTATTCGGTGCATGACGCTGTAAGAAGCGGATTTACAAAGGTTTTGTTTATTATCAGGCACGACATTGACGAGCTTTTCAGAAGCACGATAGGCGCACGCGTTGAAAAACTTATCAAAACGGAATATGTCTACCAGACGGCGGATTTTATCCCCGTGAGAAAAGGAGAATTCAAGAGGGAAAAGCCTTGGGGTACGGCGCAGGCTCTGTGGTGCTGTAAGGACGTATTAAAAGAAGATTTTGCGGTAATAAATGCCGACGACTTTTACGGAGCGGAAGCGTTTGATTCGCTTTCGGAATATTTCAAAGCGCCGAAAACAGACGGCTGTTCGGTCGATTTCTTGCTTAAAAACACCCTTTCCGACAACGGCACCGTAAACAGGGGCGTCTGCAAGACCGACAGCGAAAACTGCCTTACGTCCGTTGAGGAAACAAGACAGATATCGCGCGGCGCTGACGGAGTTATCCGCGGAAATTACAGAGGAGAAGAAAGAATTCTCCAAGACGATGACAAAGTCTCCATGAGCATGTGGGGATTTAAGGCGAGCTTTATGGACATTCTGGAGAAAAGGCTGGCAGAGTTTATCTGCGGGCTGTCAAGTGATGAAACAAAAGCCGAGCTTACTATAGCAGACGTTGTAAACGACGAGATAAAGGGAAAAACATTCAAGGTCGCGGATATACTTACATCGAGCCACTGGTTCGGCATAACTTATGAAAGCGACACGCCTAAGGCAAAGGAGATACTTCTTGATTATGTAAACAGGGGAGTTTATACTTCTCCGCTTTCATGACCGACTATTAAGCAGAAAAATACGGAGGGTAACTATGGAAGCAAAAGACCTTAAAGAGCTAATAAGCGAAAGCTCTAAAGTGCAGATATACAAATGCGGGGACAAATGCGTAAAGGTATTTAAAGAACCCGACGAGCCGAAAAGCGTTGTGTTCTATGAGGCGCTCACTTATTCGAGAGTTGAAGAAACGGGTTATACAAAGATACCCGAACTTATAGACGCGGGAAAGATTGACGGAAAATGGACGCTTGTTACCAAATTCAAAGAGGGAAAAACTCTTGAAACGCTTATCCGCGAAGATCCCGCAAAGCGCGACGAATATCTTATGATGATGGCGGATATACAGGCGGAAATAAACTCTCTGCGTTCTCCGAAATTAAGCCGTCTTAAAGATTATCTGAAGCGCTCTATAGAGGGGCTGGACATGATAGAGGAAGTAAAGAAGTATGAGCTTCTGAAAAAGCTGGCGGCTTTTCCCGACCAGACCTGTCTTTGCCATGGAGAGCTTCTCCCCGAAAACATCATAGTCGGCGAGGACGGAACGTTTGTTGTTGACTGGCTTAAAGCAAAGCAGGGAAACGTTCTCGCGGACGCAGCGAGGACATATATAGGCTTCTGCCTTAAACACAAGACCGAGAGCGCGGAAAGGTATCTTAAACTTTACTGCGAGAAAACAAAAGCCGACAGCAAGGAAATAAGAGAATGGATACCTGTCGTTGCGGCGGCACAGCTCAAATTCAAGCGCCCCGATGAGAGGGAATTTCTGCTTACTTGGCTGGACGTTGCAGAAACGTTATAAAAATAAAAAAAGCCTGTCCGCAAAGACAATTGCTTATGCGGACAGGCTTTTGCTTTGAAAGGCGATCGAGATATGAAATGTTATCTTTGTCCGAGAAAGTGCAAGGCTGACCGCGAAAACACGCTCGGCTTCTGCAAAATGACAAACACTGTCACAGCGGCGCGCGCCGACCTGCATTTCTGGGAAGAACCCTGCATTTCGGGTAAAAACGGAAGCGGGGCGGTGTTCTTTTCTGGGTGCGTGATGAAGTGCGTTTATTGCCAGAATTACGGCATAAGCTCGGAAAACTTCGGCGCGGAGATAACGACCGACCGCCTTTCGCAGATTTTCATTGAGCTACAGCAAAAAGGCGCGCATAACATAAACCTTGTAAATCCCACGCATTTTGTTCCGCAGATAATAAAAGCACTTAAATCGGCTAAACAAAACGGTCTGAAAATTCCCGTTGTATACAACAGCGGGGGATATGAGAGAGTTGAAACATTGAGAGCGTTAAATGGGCTTGTGGACATTTATCTTCCCGATGTTAAATACTACGACAACAAAACCGCCGAACAGCTTTCAAACGCTCCCGATTATTTCAGCACCGCAATGAACGCCATATCGGAAATGGTACGCCAGACGGGAAAACCCGTGTTTGACGGAGATATTCTTGTTCGCGGAACAATTGTTCGGCATCTTGTTCTGCCGAGCCTGTACAAGGATTCTTTACAGGTCATAAACGCAGTCGCCGAGCGGTTCAAAGGCGAGATACTGTTCAGCATTATGAGCCAATATACGCCTTTCGGCTTGGTAAAAACTGACGAGCGTTTTAAAATGCTCAACAGGCGGATAACGACCTTTGAATATCAAAAAGCCCTCAATGCCGTTATAGAAGCAGGGCTTGACGGCTATATGCAGGAAAAAAGCTCCGCAAAAGAGGAGTATACACCGCTGTTTGATTTGACGGGAATTACGGATTAAGCTGTAGGGGAAATTTTTTTATCATAAGAACAACTGATTTCACGCTCTGAGTTTTTTCTTTCTTAAAGCTCTCTCCCGCACAAAACATCTTTGTAAGATTTCCGTTTTAAAAACACGGTTTTTAAAACGGAAATGTGGGGAAAACTCTTGTTTTCCCCACACCCCAGGTTCAATGCCGTAGGCATTTAACCTGATGCGCCTAGCTAGCGCCGTTTCGCGGCTTCGCCGCGACCAAAGGGAAAAAATTTTTTGAAAAAAATTTTTTCCCTCTGGACTCCCTTTTCAAAAAACTTTTGTGCGCCGCCCGTTTGGCGGTTTTAAATTTAAAGCAATTTGCCGCTCAAAACAAATTTCGGTCTATTAAAAATCTAACTTTCGGCTGCGATAATCACCCGCCCCAAACGACTAACAATCGAAGAGAAAAAATTGCGGAAAGGAGCGTCAGAATGGATAACGGTGAAAGTAGCTACCGCCGTTACCTTGACGGCGACGACAGCGGGCTTTCGGAAATAGTTGAAACGTACAAGGACGGTCTTATTCTTTATATCAACACATTCGTAAATAATTTCTGCACCGCCGAGGAGCTTGCCGAGGACACCTTTTTCAGGCTGATAACCAAAAAGCCGAGGTTTTCGGGAAAGTGCGGTTTTAAAACATGGCTGTATGCAATAGGCAGAAACGTTGCTGTCGATTACATAAGGCACAGCTCAAAGATTTCAAACACGCCTATCGACGATATGGAAAACTATATTTACGACGGGCAGTGCCTTGAACAGTCGTATATCAAAGAAGAGCGCAAGATAACTGTCCATAAAGCGCTTTCAAAGCTCAAGCCCGATTACAGGCAGATCTTGTGGCTTATCTACTTCGAGGAACTTTCAAACAAGGACGCCGCAAGGATAATGAAAAAGTCCCCGCGCCAGATAACCGACCTTTTGTATCACGCAAAACTTTCTCTCAAAAACATTCTTACAAAGGAGGGTTTTAATTATGAAAACATCTGAAGAAATGACTAACAATTTGCTTAAACGCAGAGATGAATATCTGACAGCGCAAAGGCGCAAAAGAACGACAACCGTAAAAATTGCGTCGGCAGGGTCTGTGACCTGCTGTGTTGCCGCTGCGGCAGTTGTGGGAGCAAATGTCCTGCGGCAGAAAAACAATAATACTCCCGACATCACGCCCGTTGTTTCAACGCCCGACACTAACCAAAATTCGCACGGCGCAGCTTCCGACAACTCTCAATTGTCAAACGAAAACTCATTGTCAAGTACACCCGAAATACCCGAAAATGTTATCTGGTCGCAGAGCATAGCGGGAGCGGAAATTGTCGAAAGCGTATGCATGGAGTTATGGCACGGAAAGCCCGTGTCGTATGAATTAACGCATGAGTTTGAAAAATATGACGCCGACAGCATTTTCGCGGTGTCATTGCTGACAGGTTACAGCATTGACTATGTTTACAACGGCAGAACAATAAGTGAAATGCTCGATGAACTAACTGAACTTGGAAATAAAATTGAGAAACTCCGCGAGTTCGTGACAACTTACGACTATGTAATGGAGCTGGAAGAAGTTCAACACCTTACGTCGGGAGATGAAACGGAGATTTTAAACACTTATGTAGTCAACGGCGAGACAGTTATGGAAACACTAAAATCTTTGGGCGATTATATAACTGACGGAAAGTTTGACAGAGAAAAACTTGAAGCCGACATTGAGACAGGAGAAAAAGCTCTTCAAGGCCTGTCTGATGAAATAAAAACTGCCATAAAGTCGTCGCGGAAAGCCGTTTACGAAAATACTTTGTCCGAACTCAAAGCCAAAAACATTCCGCTTGAACTTCGGGAATTAACGTATACCGACCGCAAAGGCATCATAATTTTCATCTCGGAAAACGACCTTGCAGATCTTGAACTAAGCGAACAGGAACATATCACTTTCGGCTGGGCAAGCAAAAACGAAAACGGCGAGTATACGGTACAAGTGATATTTGATGCTTAAAAATTTTTTGGGGAAATTTTAAGAAGCAAAAAAGAGGTAAGAATTTCAAGGCTGTCGGTCTTTTTTCTTACCTCTTTTTTCCATAAGAGCATTTGATTTCACGCTCTGAGATAAATGCATTTTCAAGACGGTTTCCCGTTCAAAAGTTTTTTCATACTATAAGCTCTTTCACGCTCAAACCATCTTTGTAAGATTGCCTTTTCAAAGCATAGCTTTGAAAAGGCAATGCGGGGAAAACCCCTGCTAGAGGTTAGAGGTAAGAAGTAAGAGGTAAGAATATAGGGGAGTTTTTTAAAATTAACGCTTTTTGATTTTAAAAAGAAGAGGCAAGAAGCTAGAATATGTTTAAAGTGAAAAACAACTTTTCCACTCAAATTCTAGTCTCTAGTTTCTTTCTCTGAAAACCAAATAACTTTATCACGAAAATAACTTTGGTGGCTTTAAATTTAAAGCGCTTCGCCGCTTAAGACTTATTCTAGCCTCTTGCTTCTAGTCTCTAGCCGACCGCATGATTACTTTTCCGAGCAGAACTTTACTTCCTTGCCCTCAAGTATCATATTCGTTGTCCTTACCGCGCACATCTTTCCGCACATTGAGCAGGTGTGCCTGTCCGCAGGCGGACAGCTCTCAAAATAAGCTCTTGCTTTTTCGGGATCCGCGCATATCTCAAACATCTTATCCCAATCGACCGCATGGCGTGCCTCCGCCATTTCATTGTCCTTGTCTCTTGCATGCGGAACGCCCTTTGCAATATCCGCCGCATGAGCCGCTATCTTAGAGGCAATTATTCCCTCTTTAACGTCCGACAGATCGGGCAGTCTTAAATGCTCCGCGGGAGTTACATAACACAGAAAATCCGCTCCGCTCACTGCGGCAATTGCCCCGCCTATCGCGGAAGTTATATGGTCATACCCGGGGAAAATATCCGTAACGAGCGGACCTAAAACATAAAACGGCGCGTTGTGGCAGATGCGCTTTTCTATTTGCATATTCGCTGCGATCTCGTTCATCGCCATGTGTCCCGGCCCCTCGACCATAACCTGAACATCTTTTGCCCATGCGCGCTCGGTCAGCGCGCCAAGCTCTATAAGCTCCGAAATTTGTCCCGCGTCGGTGCTGTCGTCTATACAGCCGGGGCGCAGAGCGTCGCCGAGAGAGATAGTAACGTCATATTCGCGCAGAATTTCAAGCACATCATCATAAAACTCATAAAACGGGTTTTCGTTTCCCGTCATCATCATCCACGCAAATAAAAGCGAGCCGCCTCTTGAAACAATGTTCATCTTGCGCGGATCGCGCCTGAATGCTTCAATGGCTCTGCGGTTTATGCCCGCGTGAATTGTCATAAAGTCTACGCCCTCTTCGGCGTGAGCTCTTACGACTTTCAGAAAATCCTCCGCTTTTATTTCCAGCAGGTCTTTGTCAAGATAACCTATCGCGTCATACATAGGCACAGTGCCTATCATTGCGGGCGATTTGGCTATAAGCTCCCTGCGGAAAGTGTTTGTTTTTCCATAGTTCGACAGATCCATAATTGCTTCTGCGCCGAACTTTATGGACATATCGACTTTCTGCATTTCAAGGTCGTAGTCTTTAGCGTCGCCCGAAATGCCGAGGTTTACGTTTATCTTTGTGCGAAGCCCGCCGCCAATGCCCTCAGCCGAAAGGGAAGTATGGTTTACGTTTGCGGGAATAGCGATCTCTCCCGTAGCGACCTTTTCGCGAATCTTCTCGGCGTCCCAATATTCTTTCTCCGCGACAGTTTTCATTTCTGGGGTTATTATCCCTTTCTTTGCCGCTTCCATCTGTGTTTTGTAATCTCTCATTGCCATATCTCCTTTGATTTATAGTTTATCCCAATAAGCGTAAAAATGATTTACGGGACTGTGTCCTTTTCCGACAACATACGAATTTTCAATTGCCTTAGTTATATAATCCTTTGCGGAAATGACAGCTTCTTTGAGTGTCAACCCCTTTGCCATACCCGCCGCTATTGCCGATGACAGCGTACAGCCCGTTCCGTGGGTGTTCTGCGAGTTTATCATTTTCTGTTTTATCAGAACTGTCTCTTTCCCGTCAAAAAAAACGTCCTCCGCTTCGGATGATTTCAGATGACCGCCTTTTAATAAAACCGCTTTCGCTCCCATTGAACAAAGCCTTTTTGACGCTTCGCAAATATCCGAAACGCTTTCTATCTTCATTCGCGTAAAAGCCTCCGCTTCGGGAATGTTCGGCGTTATAAGATCGGCTACGGGGAAAATATGTTCCGCATAAGCCTTTGTCGCTCCCTCTGCGCTTAGCGCTTTACCGCTTGTCGCTTCAAGCACGGGATCGCAAACCACAAAAGGCGGTCTGTAGAATTTCAGCCTTTCCGCGACAGCTTCAATGATTTCTGTATTCGGCATCATTCCGAGCTTTACCGCGTCCACTTTTATATCCTCAAAAACCGCATTTATTTGCTTCCTTACTTCGTCACTCGGAACATTGTAAACGGAAATGACTTTTGATGTATTTTCGGCGACAACAGAAGTTATAACGCTCGCCCCATAACAGCCGTGCGCCGCAAAGGTCTTAAGATCCGCCTGTATCCCTGCGCCGCCCGAACAGTCCGAGCCTGCTATAGTAAGACACATTTTTACTCCCATAAGATCCATTTCCTTTGACTAATTTTTAATATTATTTTTGCCTGTGAGCAGTAATTAATGTTGAACTTCCCGCGTTTATCGTTATCAAAACGCTTTCTGCTGAAAAATAGAAATTCTTTCCGACTCGCGATATTTCGCCTCCCGCTCTGATAAGCCCTTTCAGATATTCAACGGGTTCTGTATTTTCGGATAAATTAAGGTTTTTTCAGATACGTTCTTCGCCGAGCTTTGTTGTATGGAGCTTATCAATAACAATAAAAAACTCATTTTTCGTGTTCATTTTACGATCTCCTGAGCTATCTCCTTAAGGGCTCTCGCGGACTTTTCGATATCATCTGCGCCGAATATAGCCGAAACCACGGCTATTCCTTTTATACCGCAGTTTTTCAGCGTCGGGGCATTCTCCGCGTTTATCCCGCCTATTGCTACAGCAGGAATGTTTACGGAAGCCGTTATTTTACGAAGCTGTTCTGCGGTTATCCTTACAGCGTCCTTTTTGGTAGGGGAGGGGAATACCGCGCCTGTGCCGATATAGTCCGCGCCTTGTTGTTCTGCGGATTTAGCCTGTTCAACAGTCTTTGCGGTCGCTCCGACAATAAGCTCTTTTCCAAATTTTTCGCGTATCTCTTTTACGGGCATATCCGAAAGTCCGACATGAACTCCGTCCGCTCCGCTCCTAAGTGCGATAAACGGATCGTCGTTTATTATAAGCGGTGCTCCGTATTTGTGACATAACGGCAAGAGCTCCCTTGCTAAAGGCACTATCCCGTCCCCGCCGAGTTTTTTTTCTCGGAGCTGGATAATTGTCGCGCCTCCCAAGAGCGCACGTTCGACCTGCTCGAAAAGGGGCATATCGGTGTATGCGCTGTCGGTTATAGCATAAAGAAGCAACTGTTTTTCCGAAAATGTCATTTCCGCTTTCCCGCCTTTCTGCTCCTTAAATAAAGGCTTTGCAATAATCATATATATTCTAACACTTTTTTGCATAATTGTCAAGTACGGACGCCTAATTTAAAAGTTAAGTAAAAATGTACTTTTGTCAATGATGTGAGACAAAAAATATAAAAAAATAATGAGAGCAAAATAAAGTTTAGATTACGA
>CANQVE010000025.1 GCA_947627205.1 uncultured Clostridia bacterium
GTCACTTTATTGTGCTGTGCCAGAAGTACCGCAATTGAAAGTCCCACATATCCCGTACCGGCTATGGCTATGTTCATTTTAAATTCCTCATTTCAGTTATACTTTATAAAAATCTTTGTACCACTGCGCAAATTTACGCAATCCCTCACGAAGCTTTATTTTCGGTGTAAAGCCGAAATCGCGCTCCAGCGCGGAAGAATCAGCGTATGTAACAGGCACATCTCCGGGCTGCATAGGTACAAGTTCCATATATTTTTCAATTTCAAAATCGTTTGGAAGAATTTCCGCGAGAATAAGTTCTTCCGAAAGAATTTTTACAAATTCCAGAAGATCTTCAGGAGTTCCACCGCCGATATTATAAAGCTTATACGGCGGTATGGGCAGACCGTCCTCACCGTTTTTCCTTTCGGGAGCTTTTTCCATTACACGGATAATTCCCTCAACAATGTCGTCTATGTAGGTGAAATCTCGCTTGCAGTTTCCGTAATTGAAGATCTTTATTTTTTCGCCTTTTACCAGCTTGTCCGTAAATCCAAAATACGCCATATCGGGACGTCCCGCAGGACCGTAGACTGTAAAGAAACGCAACCCTGTTGTGGGAATGTTGTATAATTTACTGTAACAATGCGCCATAAGCTCGTCGCTTTTCTTTGTTGCCGCATACAGCGAAACGGGATTATCTACCATATCGTCTGTACTAAACGGAATTTTTTTATTTCCGCCGTAAACGCTTGATGAACTTGCATAAACCAAATGTTCTACAGGATAATGACGACAGGCTTCAAGTATGTTATAAAATCCGATAATATTTGAGTTTATATATGCGTCGGGATTTTCGATAGAATAACGAACTCCCGCTTGTGCCGCAAGATTTACAACAATGTCAAAATTATATTTTTTAAAAATGTCGGAAATTAAATTTTTATCTGAAATATCTCCCTTGATAAATTCAAAATTATTGTATTTTTGAAGTTCATCAAGACGATATTCCTTTAAGCGACCGTCGTAATAATCGTTCATATTATCAATGCCGACAATTTTGATATTGCTGTTTTCATTTAAAAGACGGCTGCACAAGTAATAACCTATAAACCCTGATGCTCCCGTAACAAAAATTTTTTTTGATAATAATTTCATATTTATACCTTTCCACTTTTATTTTTCCTATTACTGTTTAACGTCGATAGGTTTAATATGTTCAGTTCCCAAATCTCTATAGTACAAAACATTAGCGGGAACATCTTTATTTACAACCGTACCAGCGGCGATAACTGAATTATCCCCGATAGTTACGCCCTTTAAAATAATTACTCCCGAACCTATCCAGACATTTTTTCCGATAAATACTGGCTTTGTTATAAATTTCTCTCTGGTATTATCCGACTTATAATCATGGTCGTGATCGTATATCAATACGTCTTGTCCGATTAAACAGCCGTCTGATATTGTAATATGTTCTCTTACATTTATCATTGTTCCGAAATTTATAAAAACCTTTTTCCCGACATCAAGCACTCCGCTTTCGGAAACATTAAAAATAACATTTTTCCTTACGCCCAAGCCTTTTTCTATGTTTATCTTTGACTTGCGTGTCTTATAAACAGAAAGTCCCCAAATATGGTTTCTGCCTATAGAAACGTTTACCCCCCCCCCGGAGTTTTAAGCCGATTTCTCTGAATATCGATAAAATTCTGTCTATCATATTTTTCTCCTATTTTGACTTTAAAAAGTTTTTTATCATCTGTCTGTTTTTTACAAAGATAAATCCGACAAATCCGAGATTTATCGCTAAACACACCAAAATTAATATTTTGTTTTCAATTATGTATGAAACCCAAGAAAGAATATATATTGCTGCCTGCGGTATCATCAAGCCGATATTTGAATGTAAATCAAAGAATTTTTTTACAGCAAACAATCTGTAGAAAAACAGCAATCCGAAAGAAACCAGTGTCGATACCGACGCGGCATATAATCCAAATCTGTTTATCATCAAAAGATGAACTAAAACATTACATACTCCCGAAAGGAATGTAGTAAAACTTATTTCCTTTGTTTTTCCGTATGCTATATAAATGCTTCCGATAGTTGCCGCCAATCCCGAAAAGAACATTGCCAACAAAAGTATCGGCACATGAGCATATGCGTCATTGTAATTTTCATTTACCAAAAAGCCAAACATAAACGGCAATACATTTATTATTCCTGTAATTCCGGCAAGATAAATCTGAAAGATAACGAGAAACATTTTGTTTATATATTTATTGCTGTCACTATCATTCATACTTCTTACAACATTTTCCGTCCATGCAAGATTAAAAACGCCAAAGAATGTATTTATTATATTCGACAGTTTGTTTGCAACAGCATAAATTCCGTTTAATGCAATACCGAGAAAAGATACTATTATTATTCTGTCCGAAAAATTTATAGCCCAACTTGATATTTGATTAAACACCAAAGGAGCAGAATAATTCAGCAGGCTTCGACAAGCATTCTTATCAAATTCCTTGAACGAAAAATATCTGTATATCTTTGTTCTAAAAAAAAGAAAAACCGCGCACACAAGCTGTGCAATTATTGACGATAAAATTACTCCTTTTACCTTAAACCCAATAACCGCCACAAAAAATATATTTAATGCGACGGCACTTGATGAACTCAAAAAAGTGCCTATTCCGTATCCTGCGTTATCACCCTGAGCTCTGCACAATTGAAGAAGATATGTAGAGATCATTATTGAAATATAATAAAAGAAAATCAATATAACGTAATTTAAGTGAACAATATTAGCAATAACGAAATATATCAAGCTGACTACAGATGTAACTCCCAAAACCAATATCAATGATGTAGAAACATATTTTTTCTGTTCATCTTTTTTCGCAATTATAAAGAACCTGAATAATCCCATTTCGAGCTGGAGCGTCAAAAACGGTATTACTATCATGCTCAGCGACGAATATATGTCTATTTCTCCGTATTCCGCCTCTGAAAGCAAAGCAGTATACATAGGCAGCAGAAAAAAATTTACAACTTGCGTTGATACTTTCGCCGCCATAAGTATAAGTGTTGCTTTTATCAATTCTTTTTCTTTTCGCATTCTTCGTCCTTAAATAAATCTGTATTAAGTATATTCATCATCATTAACATTGCATATAATCCAATATAAAAAGGATTTTGTTCAAAAAAATATGCAATTAAATATGCTGCTGTCATACAACCAGCAATATAAGACGATTTATCACTGCTTTTCCTAAGTTTGGTAAATGAATAAATTACCAAAACTAAATATATTATCAACGATGGAACTCCGCCAAATAATGCAATTTGAAGGAAATTATTATGTGAAGATCTTTTTTGAATTCCAAATCCACTTGACAAATTAGCATCCAGTGTTCCATGTCCTATAAAAGGATGCTTTGTAATTTCTGAAATAGCATTACTCCAAATTACTCCTCTTTCTACAAAGCTTGAATCCTCGTGAAAATAATTATAAACAAAACCTTGAAATAGATCACTTTGCCAACCCTTAAATCCAATCAACCACAAGGCAAAAATTAAAAAAACGGATAACAAAAACTTCCAATGTTTTAAGATTTTCTTTATTCCATTTCCAATCGACAACAAACATACTGCAAAACATCCAAGCAAAATTACAAGTCCGTTTGTTGTTCCTCCAATAAACATCGACCATATTAAAGACAAAACATAAATTATAGAACCCCATGTTACATGTCTTGTTCTGTAATAATCCTCAATTAAAAAAACACCAAATGAAAAAATATAAAAAAGAAAAAATGAATTTGCATTAGCACACAAATAATACGGCTGCCAACTTTCTACTGGATTATAATATATGCCATAAGGAAGCATAAGCTGAGAAATCAAATTTCCTGTCGTAACCAAAACACAATATACCTTTGTGCCTATTAAATATTCATGAAAAGACTTAGTGCTTAACTTCATAATTAAAATATATGAAAGTATCGGCAACGATTGTGATATAACTGGGCTAAAATCTACATTCACAAAAATATTTTGAATATTAATTAATACCAGAAACGCAATCAATAATAATTCAAAAGATGAAATTTTAATATTTCTTTTAATAATTATTTTACAGAATAATAGTACAACGATTATTATTGGTGCGATTTTTAATATTTCATTTAATGTATCCAATGCCGGCCATACTTTTATAATTAACGGCGGAAAAAAAATAAAACTGATGAAAAAATATTTTATTATAGTAAAATGTTTTCTTTTGATAATCATTCTATTACATCCCTAATTTTCATCACAATTTAAAATAATGGAGCAAATCTTTTTCAAATCATCAGATTGCCGATTTAATATTTTGTTGAACTGTATTAAAACTTTATTCTTGTCAATTTGTTGATCTACAGCCCACAATATCCTATTTTGTATTTCTCCTAAATCATACGGATTGACATAATATACCGCATCGCCGCACACCTCAGGCAGAGAACAAACAGCCGAAACAATACAAGTCTTACCATATCTCATTGCTTCAATTGGAGGATAACCAAAGCCTTCGTTCAAAGTGGGATAGAGAAAAACTGAACAATTATAATATAGAGAATTTAATTCTTCATCATCTATATATCCTTTTATGTCAAAGCGCTCTTTATTTTTTATCTCTTTTTGAATTTCCGAGCTAAGTCCACCGACAATTACCGTCTTTATCCCGTTTAAATGCCCTCTGGAATAAAGAGAGTCTATCGCCTTTATTCCACGATAAGCGTTCTTTATCCACCTGTCTCCGCCTAAAAGCAATATGTATTTTTCATCCTCAGGCTTTTCGACCGCTTTGGCATTGCTGTATTTAAACGGAGAATAACACACTTCAATAGTACTATTATTCAAAAAAGGATAGTATGAAAACAAAGAATATTCCGTATGATTTGAAACGCATACTAGCTTGTCAAAACATCTTATACAGCTTTCATAATTTTCAATTGCTTTTCTTCGACTACGTTCATAACCCAAAAAGGTATTTTTGAGCAAATTCCGCAGACGTTCCTTTGCTCTTTTTGAGAATGTATTGGCGTACTTATACTCAAATATATCGTGAGGACACTCTGCACCACGCATTCCATGAAATGTACCTATCTTATAAACATTATCCGGAAAATATTCTTTGCGATAATCATATGCCATTCCCGAATAAAATACATCGAAGTGTTCTTTTTCAAAGATACTGCATATTTCCGTTATAGACTTAATATCATAGCTTCTAATGTTATATGTCTTGATTAGGTCCAACAGCCATTCATCCAAAAACGCATTATAATTATAAAATGCCACAATTTCAACATTATTGGGCTTCGTCATTACAAGCTCTTGAAAAACTCTTTTCATATATTCTCCGCCGCCGTGGAATTTGGACGTTCCTTGCGGTTGGCTTAGAAGAAGATCAAATAGTATTTTCTTCATTTTTCACCTTGCCTTAAAAGATTCACATAAGAATCAACCATTTTAGATACAGAATGTTCAGAAACTACATATTGGTAGTTTTCATTTAATATCCTGATTTTATCTTCATCTGACAATTGATTCCAAGATTCTATAACACCTAATAATTGTCTTTCGTCATTAGGATCAAACGAAAAGGTCCTTAGGTTTTTGGTAAAAGTATTCATTTCAATAGAACTTACAAATATAGGAATACCTCTGAGGAAGCATTCCAATATTACATTAGACGTTCCTTCTTCTAAAGAAGGAAGTATTACTGCATCTATATTTTTATATAGTTTTTCTGAATTGTCACAATATCCTAAAAAGTCAACTTTTTCTGACAAATGATTATCATTAACATAATTAGTTAGCTCTTCTATGTAATTTTCATCTTCGGAAACACCGGCAAATTTAACTCTTTTTTCTGATGAATTATCTAAAAAAAGCATTTTTAAAGCTAATAATTGGTTTTTTACACGAGAAATTCGTGCCGGGATTAAAAAGATATTAGCTTTGCCAAGATGTGGTTTAAAATTATGCCTATCAATTATTCCGTTTTTTATTAGATTAACTTTTAAGTTTGCTTTGGTTTCAAGTGTTTTTGCTGCATATGATGAATTTGTGCTAATACAATCGACCATTTTTATAAATGACAGCCATCGTTTGTTTTGGATTAGACCTTCTCCTGAATTTCTTTCGGAATAAATTACAAAAAGTTTATGTAATTTTAAGTAAGGGATTAGATTAACTCCAAAAGAATCATATACAATCACGGAAGAAGGATGATATTTTTTTATAGCCTTTGTTATCAAATGACACAATTTGATTATTCTCTTTAATTTTCCGCTCTTTTCTAAAACTTGTACTTGAAAAAATAATGTCTTATTATTTTCAGCAATATATTGTCTTTCTATGTCACCATAATCACTTTCACGACTATAAGAATGACTTATACAAACAATTATATCTTCTTTGAGTTCAGAAATTAAGTATCTGAACTGTTTTTCTGCCCCTCCCCAGAACAACTCAGGCATAATTATCAGTGTTCTGTTCATTTTTACCTCCAATACGCTTTAATTGTTTTAGCAGATAATGTCTTTTACAAATATTTTTTTAATACATCCCACATTTTTTCAGCACTTTTTTCCCAACTATATTTTTTTAGCACATCACTATTGTCTTTTATTTCTTTGGACATAATCTCGTCCATATCAATATGATCATAGTCTAACGGATCTATGTACCACACTGAATCCCCATATATTTCAGGCAATGCAGGGGCAGTAGACAAAATACATTTTGTTCCGCAGCTCATTGCTTCCATGGGAGGTATCCCAAATCCTTCGCATAAAGAAGGCTGTATAAATGCTTTACATTTTATCATCAGTGCTTTAATCTCTTCGTCAGTTAAATACCCTGTGAAAATGATATTACTTGTTACTTCATCTTCAGTAAAAGGCTCTGTTCCACTAAACTTTTTTTCTCCGGTCACAACAAATGTA
This sequence comes from uncultured Clostridia bacterium, assembly GCA_947627205.1. GTDB lineage: Bacteria > Bacillota > Clostridia > Oscillospirales > Ruminococcaceae > CAG-115. The sequence goes on from CANQVE010000025.1 coordinate 6,984, forward strand.
CTCTGCATATTTTGTTTAGCTGCTTCGACAATCCATTTTATATTTTTATGATAGAATCTGCTTCCAAGTGCAAAGAAATATTGTTTGCCTGAAAGATTTAATCTTTCTATAACAGCTAATTCTGGTTTAATACAATCATAGTGTTGCCAACTGTTTGGTATTACATTTATTGCCTTGTCATTTAATCTATATAAATAAATCAAATCTTCTTTTGAAGAATTGCTCACAGTAATTATCTCTTTTGCTTTTTTTAAATTACATTTAACTCGATATAAATATAGTTTTCTGATTATTTTTCGTTTTATGGAATCTGCATTTTGCGGAAAACGTTCCTGAATACAATCATGGATCGCAACAATGTCACAGCCACGAAACGGCAAAGACAAAGTCAAATCTACAGAAATGCCTTTTTTCTTAACCACATAACCGGCAAAACCATATAGTTCCCACATAAACATTGACATTTTTGAATCACAACTTTTTTGATATAATTCTATTACTATATTATTAAAATGAAGGGTGCCCTCTTTGCCTTTTGGAATCACCACATAAACTGAATCAGGGGGAACAATTTTATCGAGCTCTTTCAGTATTTCTAACGAATACCTATGAATTCCAAAAATCTTTTCCTGTACCAAAGAAAAACCGTTGAAATAAATTTTATTCGTGTAAATCATCTCTTCCTTATTTCATATAATTAGAACAGTGGCGGCGACACCTCGCCAATAAAGTCCGGCTCTGTAATTCTATTCTTAATTATCTTAGCTGGCACACCGCCCACTACAGACATTGCCGGTACATCTTTTGTGACCACCGCGCCCGCACATACTACAGCGCCGCGTCCTATAGTTACTCCTTGAAGAATAGTTGCACCTGTACAAACCCATGCATAATCTTCAATTACTATAGGTTTAAATACAGCTGTAAAATTATTATCCTCTATATCATGACTGCCTGTTATTAATTTCGAATTACCGGCAACCGTTACATTATTTCCAACAGATACACCCCCCCGACCATCTACAAGACAATGAGCTCCTATTGAGCTTCCTTTGCCGATATGTATACCCATTGGCCATAAAACGTCTGCAGTCCTAAAAATAACACTGTTGCTTGCGATCTCAGTTCCACACAGTCTGTAGAAGAAACGTCGAAAATGTCTACTGGGAACATGGGAAATGCTCATATTCAGTAACAAACCAATTGAATTAAAAAATTTTCTTTTTAACCCTTTTGGAACATCATTTATTGTAATCATTTAATTACCTCTGTTCATTAACAATATCTTCATATGCCTTTATAAATTCATGAACTACATTATCCCATTTAAAGCGTTCTACAACAGCGTCAGCAACTTTTGCCCTAACTTCATAATCATATTCACCGTCTACAATTTTTTTCATTTGCTTTACAAGGCTTTCTGTGTCATTCAAATCAAAGAACAAGCCATAATCGCCGCTGATTTCTCTGTTAGTAGGTATATCGCTGCATATCAGCGGCAGATGGTGCGCCATACATTCAAGCTGAGGAATTCCAAATCCCTCATACACTGAAGGGAAAACATAGGCTGCTGCATTCTCATATAGCCACTCTCGTTCTTCATTTGAAATAAACCCTGTCGTTATGATATCCTTGCTGCAACACGAGTTGTCAATAAGCTTTTTATAGTCATCATACCCAATTCCCGGACGACCTGCCAGAACGAGTTTATATGATCCTAAATCATATTTCTCTTTTAATTTAATAAATGCTTCAATAAGAATAGATAGATTTTTCCTTTTTTCTACTGTACCTACAAATAAAAAAATTTTTTTCTTATCTATTAAATATTTTTGAGTTAATGCCAAGTTGATATTGTTTGAATGTTTATTTAATTCAATTCCATTAGGTAAAACTATAATATTTTTTGCTTTTGGAAATAATTTTTCAATTTCCATTTTCACAGAATTAGAAACAGTAGTAACTATATCTGCTTTCTTAATGGAATACTTGATGCAAAATCTATTGTATAATCTATATGCAAAACTCAGCGACTCAGGGTATAAGAAAGCAGCCATGTCATGTATTGTAACTGCATACTTTACTTTTTTTGAGCGTCTGAAAGGAATAGCAAAATTCGTAAAATGAACTACGTCATATTCTTCACATTTTTTTATATATTTCTTTGAATTGATATATAACAAATAATGAAGTCTTGACAATACTCTCGATTTCTTTATTTTATCGAAATCCGATACTGCTACATCTTCTTTTCCCAATACTTTATCTAACAAATTAAACAGATCCAAGCTATACGTTCCTATGCCTGTTCCGACTTTTATCTGCATGCCATCATCTATTAAAATTTTCATCACAATTTTCAGCATCCTTTTTACTACAGTCCCAACTTTTTAAACTGCTCAAATATAATATCCCATTGGAAGTTTTCTTCGATAAACTTCTTGGCATTTTGACCTATTTCATCACATTTTGCCTGAGAATTCATAAGCTCATCAACGCTCTTCGCAATTTCTGCCGGATCATCACTGACGATCCAGTGTTTGCCATTTCCCGCCCAAATTCCTTCTGCACCAATACTGTTTGTTACAACGGGCAGTCCCATTGCCATTGCTTCAAGTATCTTTGTCTTAATACCCGTACCATAGGCAAGAGGAGCCAAGAACACTATTCCTTCTTCAACATATGGTCTTAAATCATCAACCTTACCGGTAAACTGTATTTTTTCGTTATTTTTAAATTCCTCAATCAATTCATCGGGACAATTTCCGATACATATAAAACTATTTACATTTTTACATAACGGCAAAATATCCTTTGCAATCATTCTTACGGAATCAGCATTTGCAGGCGTTACAAAATTTCCTATAAAAACAGCCGTATTTGGTTTCTTTTTAACATTTAAATTTTCCGAATAATACTTAAAATCAACGCCTAAACTTACAGTTACAGCTTTATCCGAATTGTTATTTTTATTAAATTCTTCTGTTTCAATCTCCGAAACAAAAATTACTTTATCATATAACTCAGAGTAATATTTTTCAGCTTTCTTCATTCTAGGGATTTCGGTTTTTAAAACAAATCTCTTTATTGCTTTGCTTTTCAAAACTCTTTGGATCAATCCCGGCAATTTATGATGATAGTTTCCTGCAATATTCGTTTTCAATGAAAGTGAATTTAACTGTCGAGAATACCTTTTTGATAACATATCATCAATATCAAGGATCTTTTTGCAAGATAAATTTTCAAACGCTGAATAATATGGGGCAAGGCGGATCATATCAACTATTACAACATCATAATTATTCTCCGTTATAATACTTGATATTTTATTTACATTATTTTTACTAAAATATAGTGAACACTGTAAAGGCCATTTTAAAGATGAAAAAAACGATTTAAATACTATATTTTTTATTTTTTCCAATTGACCAATATTTAATGCCAATTCGACCTTATTAATAAATTCCGGCGGTTCAGTTAAAGAATCCCTATTATCAAAAGCATAAACATCAATATCATATCCATACTTCTTATGTAGTCCACGACAATAATGATACATCTCGACTTTATGGCCATCTACAGGCGGCCAAAAAACTCTACTGCTTATGTACAAGATATTTTTCATTCTATTTTTAAACCTCATTTGTTTAAGCTAAGTTCCTCTTCCACCATATCCCTCAACACATCAAACACTGGGGGTTCGGAGTTGTTTAAATTTTATTTTATACGGCATAAGCCTTTATGATTGAACTGCAAGTCAAATCAGTTTTTTAATTTCTAACAGAAAATATACTCAGCATCTTTTATCAAATCTTTATTTTTCTTCTCCTATATTTATTTGGTTGAAAATATTATCAATTTTCTTTTCAGCCCATTTAAAAGGCTTGCTTTTTGCAACAGCAGGTTCAATAAATTTCCGCCTTGGAATATCTATCAAGCTGCAAGCGGTAAATACGATCACAGTAACTATTAAAGCATATATCACGCTGTGTTCGGGAAGCCATTTTTCCGCCATAAAAATATTCGCCCACAAAAAGGGATAGAAAACGGGAACTTGGTGTATTATGTACACGGAAAAAGTTGATACCGACATAAAATTTATTATCTTGCTGTGCCGTTCGCGAAGATTTATTACCCAATAAAATATGCAAAACGCTATTAAAAAATTGGGAAGGGATTTTATGTCACTACAATATACTTCGGTTATGCGCCTGAGAGCTTTGTATATTATATCGTCGTTTTGAGCTACAGCAATATAATAGTTTGTAATAGCAAGCATTAAATACCCCCCCAGACCAATAAAAAACAAATAATTTTTGTTTATCTTTAACTTTGGAGGATATTTTTTTATAAATCCTATAAACACATATACAGCACCGAACCATATCGTGTCGCACAAAAAACCATTTGCAGCATTTGAAAGAGTAGTACCTAAATAAGACATAAGAGCCATAAACGCTACTACAAAAGCAAAAACTTCTCTTTTACTCCAGCTTAATATTTTGTCAAGAAAAGGTTTAAAAATCAACAGAATAAGATATGAAGAAGCAAACCACAAACATCTTCCCCAAAATGGCAAAAATCCGTAAATTGTTTCTTTTATCGGCAAATTGCCTTTATTTACAACAAGCATAATTATTGTAATAATTGATGTATAAAAATACAGTTGGGTATACATTTTCAAAATTCTCTTGCTGTTGAATTTTGAATCAACCATATACCATACACCGATAAGCAGAAAAACATTAACTGAAATCCGCGAGCCTGAACTGATAAAAATCAACAAAAAATCATTTACGGAATTGTTATATGTAAAGTCTCCGCTTTGACCCACAAAATGTCCGCATACTATTGCAAACATTGAAATTATCCTCAACAATTCTACATTTGAGTTGCGTTGTGACTTAGCCATATCTAAACTCCCAAAATTAAAAATTTCTCTGATATTTTTAACACCTTATCTTCAAAATCTCCGCCTCCCCTATCACAAGGCATCTCCCTAAGCTTGCGGGGAGGAACAGTGTCTCGCCTTTGGAAAAGCGCATCGGTTTTTGCTCGGAGTCCATTGTCTGCACCTCGCCGAAGCCGTCAAGGCACAAAATTATCTGAAACGAGTTTTCCGTAACCGAAAACGTAAAGCCCTTCGTTACGCATATCCTCTCGGTCTCAAAATACTTGCAGCGGCTTATTATCTCCCGCGAGCAGCCCGTATAATACTTTACCATTCGCGGCTTTTGCCTTATGTCGGGCGCGGCGTTCATGTCCATTACCTCTATCGCCTTGTCAAAATGCAGCTCTCGCTTTTTCCCGTCCTTATCTACTCGGTCATAGTCATAAACCCTGTATGTCACATTCGAGCTTTCCTGTATCTCGGCTATAAGAATGCCTTTTCCTATGCCGTGGACGGTTCCCGCAGGAACGAAATAAATGTCGCCCTTGTGTACTAAGACTTTCTGAAGATGTTTGTCCAGCTTCCCAGTTTCAACAGCATTTCGCAGTATCTTCGGCGTGACCTTGTGCCTGAAGCCGTAAATAAGGCTTGCACCCTCGTCCGCGTCTATTACATACCACATCTCGGTCTTTCCGTTGTCACCCTCATATTCTTCGGCATATTTATCGTCAGGATGCACCTGTACGGACAGATCATTTTTTGCGTCAATTAGCTTTACCAATACGGGCAGCTTTCCGTCGTCGACCTTTGTGCCTATGTATTCGGGATGTTGTTCCAATACCTGCGCCAAAGTCTTTCCTTTAAATTCGCCGTTTGCTATATAGCTCGGTCCGTCGGGATGAACGGAACATTCCCATGTTTCCGCCAAAGGCGTCATGTCTATCTTTTTTCCGTATTCTTCTCTTAGGCGCGTGCCGCCCCACAGATAGTCCTTGCCTGTAGGCACAAGTTTAAGGATCTCCATTCGGTCACTCCGGATCAAATTTTATCTTGTCGCTTACGCTTATTTCATCGCCCAGCTGCACTTCTATAATATCCAGCGCCGTTACAGCCTCAACCGTGTGTTTACAACCTGCCGCTATCGTTATTACATCACCGCTTCTGAGCATTTGCTCCATTCCGTCTACAGTGGCTTTTCCCTTTCCCGAAACCACCGTCCACACTTCCTCGCGGTAATTATGCATGTGATAGCTCATCTTTTCGCCCGCTTTCATTGACAGCTTTACCGTCATTGAACCCGGCTGGACGTCTATTACCGTATACGATCCCCACGACTTTTCGGCATACATAGCCGAGGTTTCGATTTTCTCAACATACGGTTTCATATTCGCGCTGCGCTCTCTGTCGGAAATTAAGATACCGTCGCCGCTTGCGGCTATGATCATATCCTTACAGCCCATACACAAAATCGGGATATTAAGCTCGTTTACAACATTTGTGTTTTCGCAGGCGTCATCGAGCATGACCTTTCCCTTAGTCTTGTCCGCCATTACCTCCGCCATCATATTCCAGGTGCCGACGTCTTTCCAGTCACCTGTATACCTCATGACCTGTATGCTCGGCTCTTTTTCGACCACTGCATAGTCAAAGCTGATTTTTTGGAGCGATCCATATTTATTGTAAAGGTCGCGATAATCCTCAAACTCGACCATGCCGTGCGCTTTATCCAGAAGATAACTGAGCTTAAAAGCAAATATTCCCGCATTCCACAAAGCGTTTTGCGCGATATATTTCTTTGCGGTCTCTATATCGGGCTTTTCCTTGAATTCCTTTACTTCGCTTACTTTATCTCTGCTTTCGGGGATTATATAACCGTATTTCTCACTCGGATATGTCGGCTCTATTCCCATAAGCGTAATGCTTCTTTTCCCCTGCTTTGCAAGCTCGTCAAGTTCCTTTACAGCTTCATAATAGCTGTAATCCACATACGGATCCACGGGGCAAACGACGACAGGTTCGTTTTCATCAATGCCAAGTTCGTCATGCAAATATGCGGCAGCAAGGACTATTGCGGGAAATGTATCTCTCCTGCAAGGCTCAACGCATATTGAAACGCTTTCGCCAAGCTGGTTCTTTATTGCGCTTGCCTGGGATTTACTTGTGGCAATTGTTATCTTTGCGTCGGGATCGACGGTCGTTATCTGTCTGTAAACGCGCTGTACCATGGACTCGCTGTTTCCATCTTCATCCTTGAACAGCTTTATAAACTGCTTACTTCTGACGTCGTTTGACAACGGCCACAGGCGCTTTCCGCTTCCGCCCGAAAGTAAAATTATGTTCATAGCTTGTCCCTCACTTCAGACCAAGTTTTTTGCAGATCGCATTTCTTATCTGTTCGAGCTTTTTTTCTGCGGCAGACTTATCTGCGGCTTTTATGCTGTAATATATCTTTATCTTCGGCTCGGTGCCCGATGGTCTTACCGCTATCCACGAGCCATCGTTTAATTCATACTTTAAAACATTCGAGGTCGGCAATTCTCCGAAGCCGTCTTCTGCTTTTACGGGGTTCATATAATCCGTCATTGTTCCGTCAAATGCATTATCCGAATTTCTAAGGCTTGTCATCATTGACGAAATTTTTTCAAGACCGTCTTTTCCCTCAAGCGTAAAGCTGTCCAATGCGTCAAGATAATATCCGTACTCGGAATATATCTCGTTTAATTCGTCTAAAAGCGTTTTGCCTTTTGCCTTTGCGCTTGCCGCCATTTCGCAGATCACCATTCCCGAAACTACAGCGTCTTTGTCGCGGGCGTGCGTTCCGACAAGATAGCCGTATGACTCCTCATATCCGAACAGGAAATCGAAGTCGCGTTCTTTTACATTCTCTTTTTTCGCCTGTTCAAACTGCGTTATCTTTTCGCCTATGAACTTAAAGCCCGTAAGCGTTGAAAAAACACTTATGCCGTGTTTTCTTGCTATTTCAGCGCCAAGCTCGGAGGTTACTATCGTCTTTACTACCGCGGGGTTTTTAAACTTGCTCATATCCGTATTTTCGAGTATGAACTTCATCAAAAGCGCGCCGACCTGGTTTCCTGTCATAAGCCGATATTCGCCGTCAGAATTTTTTACGGCAATACCCACGCGGTCGCTGTCGGGATCTGTTCCCAAAACAATGTCCGCATTTATTTCCTTTGCCTTTGCAATTCCCAGCCCAAGCGCGCGTCTGTCTTCGGGATTTGGAGACACTACCGTTGGAAAATTTCCGTCGGGAGCTTCCTGTTTTTCTACAACCGCAACCTGTTTAAATCCGTCCGCCGATAGCGTTTTTCTGACGGGAATATTTCCCGTTCCGTGCAAAGGTGTATACACAATGCTTAGATCTGCCTTTGAAGCCGCATCGTTATATCTGCTCTGCTTTAAGACTGCCTCAACAAAGCTGTCTGTTTCATCAATTTCCGTAACAAGCGAATTATTGCCGCAAAAGTTTATTTTATGGTAATCCGTTATCCCGTCTACAAAGCCGATAACGGCTTTTGCCTGTTTTGGCACAAGCTGGCAGCCGTACTCATCGTAGACCTTATATCCGTTATATTCCTTTGGGTTATGCGACGCCGTTATGATAACTCCCGCAAGCGCTCCGATATGCTTTACCGAATAACTAAGCTGCGGCGTAGGTCTTGGGCAACTATACAGGTAAACTCTTATGCCCATTCCACTCAAAACGTCTGCAGCGGTACGAGAGAAAAACTCACTGTTATTTCTTGTGTCATAGCCGATAACAACGCCTCTTTTACGGCAATCTTCAGCGCCAAACGTATGGAGCAGATATTCCCCGAGGCCCGCTGTGGCTTTTCCCACCGTATATTTATTCATTCGGTTCGTGCCTGCGCCCATTTTCCCGCGCAGACCACCCGTTCCAAACTCAAGCTCTTTGTAGAACCTGTCCTCTATTTCCTTTTCATCAAGCCCTCTGAGCTCTTTCTTTGTAGCTTCGTCTATCTTTTCATCTTCCAGCCAGGCAGTGTATTTTTCTTTATAGTTCATTTGAGATACCTCAGATTATTTTTTAAAATTAAAGATAATTTTTTTTACACTCATTTGTTTTTTAAACGTCTGTTATATTGTCGGTTTTTTGCAAACTCTTTTTAGTTATTTACTTAAATAACAGATGTGCATAATAATGAAATAATTAGTCCAGATGTATTAATTTTACTGTTATAATTTCGATCTTTGTGTATAATTGATACTTTAGCATTAAATATTTTAAACTAACATGAAATTATTATAGCACAAGTCTTTTCACTTGTCAATACGTTACCGCAAATAATACAGAAATATAATATAAATTTTGTTGATATTTCCCAAATGTATTTATTTTTGAGAAATTTAATTTATGCTTTAGGAATCAGCCTGTACTTAAAGACCGTATAGCTTCAGACTGTAATTACAAATTGCTGAAAAAATTCAATATGCACACATTATCCGCTGATAACGTATTATACTAATTCGACTTTTCGGCTAAGCTATGTGCTTACAAAAGTTTCGTAAATCATGTACTGTGCGTAAAACACTTCAACACAGATGTGGCGTTTTCGACAGGCTGTATATTGAAATGTTTTCGTAAATTTAAAAAGGTCTTGAATTTATGGATAAAATGTTGTATAATGTATTTGGAATAAATTAACAAACTGTATTGTCACAAAGGAGTAATCATGGACACACATTTTACCGACGACATCGGCAAGCTCGGGTTCGGGCTTATGAGGCTGCCGAAAAAGGGGCTGAAAATTGACATCGAGCAAACCAAACAAATGGTCGATGAATTTATGCAAGCAGGGCTGAATTACTTTGACACTGCGTATGTTTATGACATGGGCGGATCGGAAAAGGCCGCTAAAGCGGCGCTTGTGGACAGATATCCAAGAGAGAGCTTTAAGCTCGCTTCAAAACTCTGCGCATGGGTTATGCCGACAGAAAAAGCTGCAAAGCAGGAACTTTACACCAGCCTTGAACGCACGGGCGCGGGATATTTCGACTTCTATCTTCTCCATGCCTTACAGCAGAACAACTACAAGCTCTATGACAAATATCACCTTTGGGATTTTGTTAAAGAACAAAAGGAAAAAGGGCTTATAAAGCACTGGGGTTTTTCTTTTCATGCGACGCCGAAGATCCTTGACGAGCTTCTCACGGCTCACCCCGACGCTGAATTTGTTCAGCTTCAGCTCAACTACGCCGACTGGGAAAACTCAAAAGTCGCTTCAAGAGCAAACTATGAGATCGCAAGAAAGCACAATGTACCTATCATTGTAATGGAACCCGTAAAGGGCGGTGTTCTTGCAAACCCGCCTAAAAAAGTTCAGGAAGTTTTAAAAGAAGCCGATCCGAACGCTTCGTTCGCTTCGTGGGCAATAAGGTATGTTGCTTCGCTTGAGGGCATTATTACAGTACTTTCGGGTATGTCGAACACCGAACAGATGAGGGATAATCTCTCGTACATGAAAGACTTTAAACCGCTTAATGATGCTGAACAAGACACCATAAAAAAGGCTCAGGAGATAATAAACGGCATAAAGTCAATCCCCTGCACCGCGTGCCATTATTGCACGGACGGCTGTCCGAAAAAAATTCCCATTCCCGAAATATTTGAAGCAAGGAACAAACAGCTTGTATGGGGACAGCTTGAAGAGGGCAAGAAAAAATATGCAAAGGCTGTTGAAAATGCGGGAAAAGCCTCCGACTGCATTGCATGCGGGCAGTGTGAAAGAGCTTGTCCGCAGCAGATAAACGTTATTGAAAAACTTAAAGAATGTTCGGAAAATTTTGATGTATAGATGTATAACAGTTGAACTAATATTTTAACAAGTGAACATATAAAAAGTGAAGATTTAAAATAGAACAACTAAGATTTTTGCGAGGTCAGCTTATGAAAAACAATATCAAAAAACTTACTCTTTCGGCAATGTTTATTGCCATAGGCATAGTGCTTCCGTTTTTCACGGGGCAGATAAAGGAAATTGGAAACATGCTGCTGCCGATGCACATTCCCGTGTTTTTGTGCGGGCTTATATGCGGGTGGGAATACGGCGGTGTTGTCGGGTTTATACTTCCGCTGATGAGGTCAATGATGTTCGGTATGCCGCCGATTTTTCCGAATGCAATAGCGATGTCGGTCGAGCTTATGACATACGGACTTGTTGCGGGCGCGCTTTATTCCTCCTCGAGATGGCAATGCGTCATAGCGCTCTATCGCTCGCTTATAACTGCGATGATATCAGGAAGAATAGTCTGGGGAATGACGGAAGTTATGCTGCTGGGTGTTGGCGGAAGCGGATTTACATGGAAAGCGTTTTTGTCAGGCGCGCTGTTAAATGCAATTCCCGGCATTATCATTCAACTTATACTTATCCCCGCGATAATGGTAGCGCTGAACAGAACGGGACTTGTAAAATTTAGAAAAGCCGAACAAAAACGGTCGGCGGATGTATAAAACGCATAATCAAACTTGATAAAAAATTAAGCGACAGTACAAATCACTGTCGCTTAAAATTATTATTCAACAATTGCTGCGCTTGAACATTGACGAAAGCGTCATTCCGATTATTTTAAGATCTGTTTTTACCGAGCGCTCTCTTATGTACTTATAGTCAAGCTCAAGCTGTTCTTCGTTTGTCATCTTTACCGTATCCGCTAACTGCCAATAACATGACAGCCCCGGCTTTATACAAAGTCTGTCGCTCGGGAGCTGGTCCTGTTCGGACTTTAAAAACGGACGAGGACCTACTATCGTCATAGATCCCGTCAGAAGATTTAACGCCTGCGGCGTTTCGTCAAGCGAAGTTCTGCGCAGAAATCTGCCTACCTTAGTAACTCTCGGATCGTCCTGCATCTTAAAATGAACGCTGTCGTATTCATTTTTTATCATAAGATCCTTTTTCATTTCATCGGCATTTACATACATCGTTCTAAACTTTACCATTTTAAAGATCTTTCCGTTTTTGCCGACACGTTCCTGAATAAAAAAGGGATTTCCAAAATCATCTATAATTATAACAACCGCGATTATTATGTATATCGGAAGTCCGACTGTAAGACAAATAACCGCGACTATTATATCAAATGCTCTTTTAACAAAATCGTAAAGCGGTTTTGGCTTTACTTCGCACCTTTGCGGAGAAGTACCGAGCTTACTGTCTTGAACAATATCCTGATATCCAATAGAGGACTCATATTGTCTAAGTAGTACAGCTCCATCTTCTGACGCTCGCCGCCCCCCCCCGATTTCATATTTGGCATCATTGCGCGCATAAGCCTGCCAATATCCCGTAAGTCCCGGTTTGACCGACAAAAGCGCTTCCTGCTGTTTGGGGGTGTAATATTTTTCAAGTTCTTCTCTCAATATAGGTCTGGGACCAACGATCGACATATCCCCTTTTATGAGAATATTAAACGGTATCTGAGGAAGCTCGTCAATAGAAAGCTGTCTGATACGCCCGCCGAAGCACGTTTTCCCGTCGCCCGCTTTCTTATAACCGATAAGTCTGGGATCGTCATCTAGCTTATATTCTTTTTTGTACTCTTCGAGCTGTTCTGGCGTAAGCATATCCTCAAGCCTATCCGCATTTTTTCGCATTGAGCGAAATTTTAATATTCTGAGGGGTTTTCCGCCCTTACCAACTCTTGTCTGTATGTAAAACGGGTTCCCGGGATCTTTTATCATAATAATTATTGATACAATGATCAGAGGAACTATCAGAATTATGCTTGCAAAAAGCGAAGCAAATATGTCAAATGCCCTTTTGAAGAACAAGAATACAGGTCGTTTTTTATAGACCTTTTCTTCTTCATACGGCCTGTCAATGACCTCAATTGCCTGAGCCTGTCCGTCACGTTCAATGGTTTCCGGCTGAGCCACTTTTTTCACTCCTAAATAATATATGTTTTAGAAAGACCACGCGTTGTCGTATGCCGTATATTTTACAATATATGCATACAAGAACTAAAGCTGAAACAATAATGTATATATTCTGACAACTGCCTGAACGAGAAGTTGTTCTTTCACACAACGGAAAGCTGTCCGAGTGCAGTCAAACCCAACATATAGATACATTATACCGCAAACTGCAGCTCGTGTCAATGTTGAAAATATAGAAAAAAAAAAAAAAAAGTCGAGTATTTTATGCAAAAAGACGAAGTTTTTTTATAAAACATGTCAATTTGCATAAAATTTTGAATATTGTGAAAATTCTCCGAAATTATTTGTCAGCAACCGCGCATTTTAAGCTCAATGCTTACAGGAACAGCGATAACTCCAAACCTCCAGAATATCGGATATATGTAGGACACACCGCGGATATTGCCGAGGGATTTCGGACCGGGAATTATTTCGCCCGACATTTCCAATGCGTTTTTAAATGCAAGTACAACACTGCTCCACGAAAGCGATTTGCTGTTTTCTCTTCGGTCTATCCATAGTTCTTTGGTAAATTCGCCGTTTCGTCCTACTTTCAATGTATAGCAAAACGGCAAGCCCGATGATGTAAGGAAGTTCTCGCCGCAAAACGCTACGACCGTTTCCCACAAAGCTGCCTCGCTCTTTTCGATCTTTAATTTTTCAATAGCTTCACGCTGTCTCTCGGAACAGCCCATAGAATTTTCGTTCATTCTCTATTGACCTTTTTATTCTTTTTATTTAAACATTTGCTACGATTTAACTTTATTATACAGCATTTTAGCGAGGATGTCAATTACTAATTATAAAAAGACTAAACTCACACTGTAAAGAAGATGTCGGATAAACGCATTATGTTCTCAACTCAAAACGCAGTTCTGAGAATTGTGCATTTTTACAATTGATTGTTTTCATTTTAAAAGACTCTACCTGCGTTTATTTCTCAATTTGTCCATAAACTCCATTTTTATATGTATAATATGCTTAAAGATTTGCCTTTTTATCACTCGGCTTTGCACGATTAGGCCAAAATTATTTTTGTCTATATTCAACAATTGTCCTCTGTTTATTTATCGTAAAACAATAAAATTTGAGCTTTTTAGTCCGAATTTTAGTATTTAAGGCTAGTCAGGAAAATCGCCATGCCTGTCGTAATACCTTAAAGACATGTGTCAAATTCAATGATGCCAAGGATAAAAATCAAGCACAAACAGCAAGTCAAACAACAGCCGTTATACCGCATAAATACTGCTATCAGCGGTTTTTGTCAAATGAATTTCCGGCTTGTTATGAAAGCCGAAAGTCTTTCTCTTTAAATCAATTGTTTGCAAATGCAAAAAAATCACCAAAAAAGTTGTCGGAAAATTCACAATCAGGCTAAATTTCGTTTCGTTAAAACTGCACAAAAATACCTCTTATTCCGCATTATAAAAGGAAAAATGCGAAGTTTTGCCCGCGGGTTCCTATATTGACGGCTTGTCGAAAAAATGCTATACTTGTCGTAACGCTTTTGAGGAGGTATTTTAAAATGAATAGCGACATGGATAAAAGTCAAATATTGGTGATCAAACACGAGTTTGCAGTTATAGTTCACGATAACCGCCTAAAAAATCAGATCACCCAAGAAAAACTTTCGGAAACGGTCGGCATAACTCCGACTTATCTTCGGTGTATAGAAAACGGGAAAAACGCTCCTAACTGGATAATCTGGCTCAAGCTGTGCACGGCGCTGGGAATAGATGTTTCAGAGATACAGAAGAAATATATAGAACCAAATCTTTAAAAGCCGTATATTATCGATCTTTTCAACAATACGATTTTTTGTAATTTATATGTTGAAGAATAATAAAATAAATGCTTGATTATTCCGTAAATTTATAGTATAATAAAGTCGGATATCGAAAGGAGAGATATTATGAGATTTTATACTGTTGAACACAACGGCGAACGGCTTTGTGCAGTTCTTCACAAGAGCGGGAAACTTCTTCCGATAAAAGATTTTTCGGATATGAACTCGCTCATTGAACATATAACAGACGAGCAAACAAAAACGCTCAAAGCTATGTGCAATGATGATAACGCAGAGGGGTTGCTTTCGTTTGAAGAAGTAAAGGTCTGCTCACCTGTTCCAAACCCGAAGCAGGATATAATATGTCTCGGCGTAAACTACAAAGAACACATCGAAGAAACGCAGAACATAGAGAGCTTTGTCGGGAATGAAGCGGCAGTCTACTTTTCAAAGCGCGCTAATTATGCGATAGGCGACGGGGATCTTATACCAAACTATGATTTTGTTGACAGTCTGGATTATGAGGTCGAACTTGGCGTTGTTATAGGAAAAGACTGCAGGAATGTTTCCGAACAGGACGCGCTTAAATATGTTTTCGGTTATACAATTGTAAACGACATAAGCGGCAGGAATATGCAATTTTTACATAAGCAATGGTTTTTCGGAAAAAGTCTTGACGGTTATACGGCGATAGGTCCGTGTATTGTCAGTGCGGACGAGATCGGAGATATAAATTCGCTCGCGCTGACTTGCAAGGTAAACGGCGAAATTCGCCAGAGCAGCAACACTTCTCTTATGATAACAAAGATCCCGCAGGCAATAAGCGAGCTTTCGCGCGGGTTTATGCTCAAAGCGGGAACTATCATCTCAACGGGAACTCCCGGAGGAGTTGCGCTCGGAATGAAACCGCCGCGCTATCTCAAAAGCGGAGATGAGGTCGTTTGCGAGATAGAGAAGATCGGAAAGCTGAGGAATGTGGTTTCATAAAACTATAAACATAAAGAGGCTAGGTTCAAACCATAGCCTCTTTCTTTACACAGCAAAAAACTTTATCTTCAAAACAATTTTTGAATTCTTACCTCTTATACCTTACCTCTAACCTCTAATAGGTGCTGTTAATATATCTGTATTAAGCCGTCTGTAAGTCGAAGCGATGATAATTGCCGAGATAATTGCCGTAAGGATATCCGAAACGGGCATTGAATACAAAACTCCGTCAAGTCTGAAAAACAACGGCAATACCAGCGCAAGCCCAACGCCGAAAACTATCTCGCGCACCATTGAGAGCATTGTTGACGCCGCGGCTTTTCCCATTGCCTGCAAAAATATAAACACCGCCTTATTTACGCAGGCGAACACTACCATACAAAGGTAAACTCTGAATGCCCTCAAAGCAAATTCCGTATAATAAACGCTCTCGTTTTCCGAGCCGAAAATGCCTATAAGCGTATTCGGAAAAACCTCGACTATTACAAGCGCCGCAAAGCCGACTATTGCTTCGGCGATAATAAGCCTTGTGAACAAGTTTTTGACTCGCGCCTTATTCCCTGTTCCCATGTTATAGCCAACTATGGGAATACAGCCCGCCGCCATTCCCACAACGACCGATATCACTATCTGGAAAAACTTCATTACTATCCCGACTACAGCCATAGGTATCTGCGCGTATCGTTCCTGCCCGAAAATTTCATCAAGCGCGCCGTATTTTCTTATCATGTTGTTTATAGCCGCCATTGCCGCGACAAGCGAAATCTGCGACAGAAAACTGCACAATCCCAGCATAAGCGTTTTCTTTATGACACGCGCAGAAAGTTTAAAGTCGGTCTTTGCTATTGAAACTGTCTTAGTGTGACACAAATAAACAACTGCTAGCGCCGATGTCACAATCTGTCCTAAAACTGTCGCTATCGCCGCGCCTGTCATTCCCCATTTCAGCACAAGAATAAATATCGGATCAAGCACTATATTTACTGACGCTCCCGAAAGCATTGATATCATCGCGAATTTCGGCGAGCCGTCCGCGCGGATAACGGGGTTCATTGCCTGACCGAACATATAAAACGGTATGCCGAGGCTTATCCATAAAAAGTATTCTTTTGAATATTCAAATGTTTGTTCATTTACGGTACCGCCGAAAATAACAACGATCTGCTCATTGAAAACAAGATAGACAAGCGTTATTATCACCGATGAAATAACGGTCAGCAAAATCGCATTTCCTGAGCTTTTCGAGGCGTCGGCGGATTCTTTTCTGCCGAGCGAAAGGCTGACGAACGCACAGCACCCGTCCCCTATCATTACAGCAACTGCAAGCGCAATTACAGTAAGCGGGAAAACCACCGTATTCGCGGCGTTTCCGAAAGAGCCTAAATAATCCGCCTGGGCTATAAATATCTGGTCTACAATGTTGTAAAGCGCTCCCACAAGCAAAGATATAACGCACGGCACGGCGTATTTCGCCATGAGTTTTCCTATTTTTTCTTCGCCTAAATAATTGTCCATTTTAAAAACCTCCCGATAAAAATAAAAAAGCGCAAGTCCGTAAAGTTGGACTTACGCTTTTAAAGCTACTCACTGCTATTATTATAGAGCATTTTTTTATTTTTTGCAAAGGCATTTTTGCACAAAAATTTTCAACAGGCTTTTAATAGCCAAAAATGAAAAATTGCAAAAAATTTCACACCTTGACCGAAAATAATGTTATAATAAAGGTGTGTGAAATTATAAATGTGCAGATAGGCGCAGAGACGAAAGGTTGTTCGCTCTTTTATCACTGTTAAAATCCTAAACGCACTTTCTTCCATGCCCTATTGTAATTTCATTTTTTAGGTTGCTTCCCGCTCAAAACCTCTTTTAGGATTGCCTTTTCAAAGCACGGCTTTGAAAAGGCAATGCGGGGAAAACTCTTGTTTTCCCCGCACCCCAGGTTCAATGCCGCAGGCATTTAACCTGATGCGCTTTTGAAGCGTTATTGAGGGAAAACTTTTTTGAAAAAAAGTTTTCCCTCAAACTTCCTTTCAAAAAACTTTCGTGTCGCCGCTCATTAAGTGGTTTGAATGAAAAAGCGCTTCGCCGCTCAAAACAGTTTCTAGCCTCTTGCTTCCAGCTTCTAACCTCTAAAAAGGAGTAAACATAAATGAAAAAGTATAAAGAACACGTTAAGAAAAACATTGTCTGCTTTATTTTGGGACCTCTGTTTATGATACTTGAAGCAAGCGGAGAGTTTATACTTCCCTTTATAAACGCAAACATCATAAACAAAGGCGCCGCTAACAGGGATATCCCGTTTATAATCCAAAACGGCGTTATTATGTTGGTTATTGCAATCGGCATGTTGGCGACGGGCGTTCTGGGCGCATTCTTCGCGATAAGAGGCGCGGCAAGAGCTGCCGCAGGCGTAAGGCGCGACGTATTTGCCAAAATTCAGACGCTGTCTTTTTCGGACATTGACAGATTTTCCACAGGCTCGCTTATCACCCGCGTCACCAATGACATAACCCAGATCCAGACCTTTATGCAGTCGCTTCTCCGCGGTTTTTTCAGAAGCCCCGTTATGCTTATCGGCGCGCTTATTATGTCTTTTGCGCTGAGTCCCGATATTGCGTGGGTGATTTTTATCGTTATGCCCGTTTTGGCGCTTGCGACTTTTCTTATAATAAAGACCGCTTCCCCGCGCTATACCGTAATGCAGGAGCATATTGACTCGCTCAATACGGGCGTTGGCGAATCGGTTACGGGAATTAAAGTTATAAAATCCTTTGTAAGAGAAGATTTTGAAAGAAAAAAGTTTTCAAAAATAAATAACGCCCTTATGGAAAAAAGCATAAGAGCGCTTAAAGTCATGATACTTATGCAGCCCGTTTCGGCGCTTGCCGTAAATGTAACCACCCTCGCTGTCGTATGGACGGCGGGCAGGCAGATAATGATAGGCTCGATGGAAGTCGGCACTCTCACCGCGTTTATTACATACCTTTCGCAGGTGCTTACTGCGCTGAACTTTCTTGCGAACATCTTTCTCCAAGGCACAAGAGCCGCGGCTTCGGACAAGAGAATTTCCGAGGTATTAAACACCGTTCCCGACATAACGGATGAAAATGCAAAGGACTATAAAATAAAAAGCGGATCGGTTGAGTTTAAAAACGTGACATTCAGGTATTTCAAAGACGCGAAAAAGCCCGTTCTCGATAACATCAGCTTTAAGATAAACTCGGGCGAAACCGTGGGAATTATAGGCTCTACGGGTTCGGGAAAAACAACGCTCGTTTCAATGATACCGAGGCTTTATGACGCAGACGAGGGAGAAGTTTTCGTTGACGGGGAGAATGTAAAGGGGCTTTTGCTCTCGGAGCTTCGCGAATGCGTTTCGGTTGTATTGCAGAAAAACACGCTGTTTTCGGGAACGATAGCGGAAAACCTGCGCTGGGGAAACGAGGACGCGGCGGACGGGGAGCTTGAAAAGGTGTGCAGGATAGCCTGCGCTCACGATTTTATAACATCGTTCCCCAACGGCTATAATTCCGAAATAGGACAGGGCGGAACGAACCTTTCGGGCGGACAAAGGCAAAGGCTCTGCATAGCAAGGGCGCTCTTAAAATCGCCGAAGATCATGATATTCGACGATTCGACCTCCGCGGTTGACACGGCGACAGACGCGGAAATAAGGCGCGGGCTGGGCGAAAAACTTCCCGACATAACTAAAATTATCATCGCGCAAAGAATTTCCTCCGTCATAGACGCGGACAGGATAATCGTTCTTGATGACGGGAAAATTACGGGTATTGGAACGCATGCGGAGCTGTTAAAGTCCTGCGAGGCATACCGTGAAATTTATCTCTCACAGACCGACGACAACGACGAGGAGGCGGTATAATGAACGAAAAAAGAGCCGCTCGTATTGAAGAAAAATACAGCAGAATGAAATATTCCTCGGCAAAGAAAAAGCAAATCGACCTCGGCAGAAACGCGGGGCGCGAACGCGCTATGGCTTCGGGCGGAAAGCCCCGCGACACAAAAGCGGCGGTGATAAGGCTTATAAAATACGTTTCAAAAGAACGCGGGCTTATTATTTCGGCGCTGGTATGCTCAATATTAAACACCGTGTCCACCCTTGCGGCGGGTTATCTTCTGCGCCCGATAATAAATAAGTTCATTTATTTTGACGCGGAAAACCCCGATTTTTCGGACAGATTAAAAGGGCTCGGGGCGTGGCTTATTTTCCTTGCGGTTATTTACGGGATATCAGTTATAACTCAATGGGCACAGCAACGGCTTATGCTGAGAGCTTCGCAGAAAACGCTTGTAAGAATGAGGAGAGAGCTTTTCGACAAGCTGCAGACCTTGCCCGTAAGGTATTTTGACGTAAACTCCGCGGGCGATATTATGTCGCGCTTTACCAACGACACCGATACTGTCGGAGAAATGCTGAACACAACTCTTATACAGATAATTTCGGGAATACTGACTATAACGGGAACGATAATTCTAATGCTCATTACAAATCCCATTCTCGGGGTTATAACTATTATAAGCACGCCCGTTCTTATGCTTTTAACAAGGATAATTATGAAAAAAGGGCGCTCCGCATACAGCGCGCAGCAGCACAGCCTCGGAATGCTTAACGGATTTTCGGAGGAAGTCATTTCGGGGCAAAAGGTTGTAAAGGTCTTTAACCACGAGAGCATTTCAATTGATGAGTTCACCTATCTTAACGACAAGCTGCGCTCTGCACAGGAACAGGCGCAGTTCCGCTCGGGAATTATGGGCCCCGTAACGCACCAGCTCTGCAATATGGTTTATGCAATTTCAGCCTGCGTGGGAGGAATTATGGTAGCCCAAGGGGCGTTTGATATAGGCGGGCTTACCGTTTCGCTCAATTACACGCGTCAGTTCAACCGCCCGATAAACGAAGTCGCTACGCAGATAAACACGGTCTTTGCGGCTCTCGCGGGAGCGGAACGAGTTTTCGAGGTGTTCGATACGCCGCCCGAAGAAGAGGACAAGGAAACCGTAAAGATGGACAAGATAGAGGGAAATATTGTCCTCGAGCACGTTAATTTCGGTTATACGCCCGATGTTACTGTACTGCATGACATAACGCTACATGCAAAACCCGGGCAGAAAATAGCGTTCGTAGGCTCGACGGGCGCGGGTAAAACCACCGTTACAAACCTGCTTTCAAGGTTTTATGACATACAGGACGGAAAGATAACGATTGACGGGGTGGATATTGAAAAGATTGACAGAGGATTTTTGCGGTCGAATATTGCGATGGTATTGCAGGACACGCACTTATTCACGGGAACAGTGCGCGAAAATATCCGCTACGGCAGGCTTGACGCAACGGACGAGGAAGTTATTGAGGCGGCAAAGACTGCCTCCGCACATTCGTTTATTGAACAGCTTGAACACGGCTATGACACGGTCCTTGAAAACGACGGAGCTAATCTTTCCCAAGGTCAGCGACAGCTTTTAAACATAGCAAGAGCGGCAATTTCAAAAGCGCCGATACTTATTCTTGACGAGGCAACAAGCTCGGTAGATACGCGCACCGAACAGCATATTGAAAAAGGAATGGACGCGCTTATGGAAAACAGAATGACGTTTGTTATTGCGCACAGGCTCTCGACCGTAAGAAAATCGAACGCCATAATGGTGCTTGAACACGGCAGGATAATCGAGCGCGGAACTCATGCAGAGCTTCTTAAACTCGGAGGAAGATATGCGGACCTGTGGAGAGGACTGTGTGAGCCCGATTAACTTGAAAATTGAGGAAAAACAATGAAGAAATTAGCGTTGGTAATGAGCATAATTTTTACGGTACTGACATTTGCCGGCGCGGGATATGTTATTTATAACGGCGGGAATGTCAATGCGGGGTATGCGGTTGTGCCGATGATATTTGCGCTTGTAAGCATAGTGTTTTATCGTAAAAAATAGGCAGGGCAAATGAAATTAAAAAGGAGAATGTAAATATGAAGCGGATCGCCGAATTTCATAAAGTGAGCTTGGAGCAATTCAAAGCGGACTGTAAAAAGGAAAACGCCGAGGCGATTTACAGCGGGATAAAGCTCCCGGCGCGTGCTACTAAAGGCTCGGCGGGGTATGACTTTTTCGCTCCGTATGACATTGCACTTAAAGCGGGCGAAACGGCGAAAATCCCGACGGGAATAAGAGCGGAGATAAACGAGGGCTGGGTGCTTTCGATATATCCGAGGAGCGGTCTTGGGTTTAAATACAGGCTTCAGCTGGACAATACTGTCGGCATTATCGACAGTGATTATTTCTTTTCGGACAACGAGGGGCATATAATGATTAAGGTCACGAATTGTTCAAATGAGGGGAAAACAGTTTTCATTCCCAAAGGGAGCGGGTTTGCTCAAGGAATTTTCACAGAGTACGGTATCACTGTTTCCGATAACGCCGAAGCGAAAAGAAACGGCGGGTTTGGGAGCACCGATTAGAGGTAAGAAGTAAGAGGTAAGAGGTAAGAATAAGTTTCGAGCGGCGAACAGCGTTTAAAATCAAAACCAACTACGGGCGGCGACACGAAAGTTTTTTGAAAGGGAGTTTGAGGGAAAACTTTTTTTCAAAAAAGTTTTCCCTCAATAACAACAAATTCTTATCTCTTATTTCCTACCTCTAATGTAACGGTAATATCCCCGCTCCCCAAAACATCTTTCAAGCCGTCAACGTCAACAATCGCCGCCAGCTTTGTGTAACTCCATTCGTTCGAGCCGTAGAAAACAGTCAGCTTGTCGCCCTGATACAACAGGATATCCCCCGCTTTTCCCTCGATCCTTTCGTCGCTTTTGGGAAGTGAAAAGCCGAGTTCTCCTACCTTTTCAAACCCGCCGTATTCGCTTAGCGTTACTGTAAGGCTCCCCTCCGAAAGCCTTTCGCAGAACGCTTTTGCGGCGGCGTTGTCCTCGAATTTTGCCGTAAGGGTTTTTCCGTTTATTGTAAGAATTAGTTCCATTTGTTCATCTCCGTTCGGTTCGGACGTTGTTTCGGGGGCTGTCGTGCTGTTTACTTGTTCACTGTCCGAATTGTTGCCCATTGGTTCACTGTCAATTGCGGCGGAAAAACTGCTTTTGACGGAGCTGTTATTTTCGGCGGGAATATCCCCCGAACAGCCCGAAATTGCCGAAAGCAAAAACAATAACGCCGAGATCAAAATAACTTTTTTCATTTTTATCACCTGTTTAAGTATAGCATATATTTAATTTTTTATCAAGTCTATTCTCCAACTTTTTTGTTTAAAATTACAATACAGTTAGCTTATTCTAACTCTCATTTATGTGTACATTGCCGAAATTCATAAAATTTACGGTAAAAGTTAGTTTCAACTATTGACAATTAAGAGTAATTGAAGTAAAATAATAGAGGTTAGTGAAAACTAACATTTTTATTGAGAATAAGTTAGTCTATTCTAACAGCAGGAGGCTGAATTATGATGCCGTTAACACTGGCAAGCGCGGGAGAAGTGAACATAATAAAGAAAGTCGGAGGAAAGCCCGAAACCCGAAAATTCCTTGAAGCGCTGGGATTTGTTGCAGGCGGGAACGTTACCGTTATAAGCGAAAACGGCGGTAATGTTATCGTGAATGTAAAGGGCGCAAGAGTAGCCGTATCGCGCGAGATGGCGATGAAGATCATCGTCTGACGTGGTATATTGTCTAAATGTTGTTTGGTTGCAAAATGTAATCTTAAATCAGGCGCGATACAGTATACAGTATGCAAGGTACAGTATTCAGTAATGGTATCCGCTTATGCGGATATTATTTGATTGTTATCAAACTGAAACGTTTTTGCGCGCAACCGTAAAAGTTTAACTCGTGTGCCTGTTGACTAAAAACAATCTAAATAACGCCCGCAACAGCGGGCACCGATGCTGTACACTGTCCACTGTACATTGTATACTTGCTTATAAAACACCGTCTCGGTATCCGAGATGTCAATAATTCTAACAGGAGGTTATTTCAATGCCAACACTTAAAGAAGCAACTGTCGGTCAGACCGTGACCGTAAAGAGGCTCAACGGCGAGGGCGCCGTAAAGCGCAGGATAATGGATATGGGCATTACTAAGGGCGTAGATATCTACGTCCGCAAAGTCGCGCCCCTCGGCGATCCCGTTGAAGTTACCGTTCGCGGATATGAGCTGTCATTAAGAAAAGCCGACGCGGAAATGATTGAAACGGTTTAATTTTTTTGCGATGTAGTTAGTTGAACCTAACACAAAGCATAACAACAAAGAAAGGATTTAATTTTTATGGAACTGAAGATCGCGCTTGCGGGAAATCCGAACGCAGGCAAAACCACGCTTTTTAACTCCCTCACAGGCTCTAATCAGTTTGTTGGAAACTGGCCGGGAGTTACCGTTGAAAAAAAGGAGGGGCGTCTCAAAGGCTATAAGGACGTTATCATAACCGACCTGCCGGGAATTTACTCGCTCTCGCCCTATACCCTCGAAGAAGTCGTAGCGAGAAATTATCTCATAAATGAGCGCCCAAACGCCGTACTGAACATAATCGACGGCACAAACCTTGAACGTAATCTTTATCTCACGACTCAGCTCGTAGAACTCGGCATACCCGTTGTATGCGCGATAAATATGATGGACGTTGTAGAGAAAAACGGCGATAAAATAAACACCGAACAGCTTTCAAAAGAGCTTGGCTGTAAGATAGTTGAAATATCCGCGCTTAAAGGAACGAACATAAAAGAAGCCGCCGACGCCGCCGTAGAAGCGGCAAGGTCAAAGGAAAAGACCGTTCCCATGCACAAATTCAGCGGTTGTGTTGAACACGCAATTGCGCACATTGAAGAAGCGGTTTTGCACGATCTTCCCGAGGACCGTCAGCGCTGGTATGCAATAAAGCTGTTCGAGCGCGATGAAAAGGTCTATGAAGCGCTGGGCGTTACTCCCGAAAAGAAAGCGCATATCGAAGCGGACATTGCCGCATGTGAAACCGAAATGGACGATGACAGCGAGAGCATAATCACAAACGAACGCTACATATACATCTCCGAAATGCTCAAAGGCTGCCGCAAGACCAAAGCAAAAGGGCTTTCCGTTTCGGACAAGATAGACAGAATTGTCACGAACAGAATACTTGCGCTGCCGATTTTCGCAGTTGTTATGTTTATAGTTTATTTCGTTTCGGTAACTACTGTAGGAACATGGGTGACGGACTGGACGAACGACGGGCTTTTCGGCGACGGATTTCACCTTTTCGGGATAGGCTCGGCGGAATTTGACGAAGCAACTTCTGCTTATGCCGAGGAAAACATTTTTACAGAAGAACTGCAAAGCCTTGTACAGTCAGCGGCTGACGCAAACGTAGTAGGTGCGGAGGAAATTCTCGGTGCTGTTGAAGAAAAGGATTTCGGAGCATTTGACGAGGCGCTCGGCTCATACGGTGACAGTCTCGCCGAAAGCGGTTTTGACGTTATGGCGCTCGCAGAAGAGCCTATGGAGGGACTTCCCGCGCCCGAAGATTTCGGCGTGTGGGTACCCGGAGTGCCCGTGCTTGTAGGAAATGCGCTTAGCGCGGTAAACTGCGCAGAGTGGCTGCAAAGTCTTATCATTGACGGCATTATAGCAGGCGTCGGCGCGGTACTCGGATTTGTTCCGCAAATGCTGGTTTTGTTTATATTCCTTGCATTTCTTGAATCGTGCGGATATATGGCAAGAATTGCGTTTATTATGGACAGGATATTCAGAAGATTCGGGCTGTCGGGAAAATCGTTTATCCCCATGCTTATAGGCACGGGCTGCGGAGTTCCGGGAGTAATGGCTTCGCGCACAATTGAAAACGAGCGCGACAGGCGAATGACAATAATGACGACGACCTTTATTCCCTGCGGCGCGAAAATGCCGATAATCGCGCTTATTGCGGGAGCGCTTTTCAAAAACGCATGGTGGGTAGCTCCGAGCGCTTATTTCATAGGAGTTGCGGCAATTATCGTTTCGGGCATTATCCTCAAAAAGACAAAGATGTTTGCGGGAGAGCCTGCGCCGTTTGTAATGGAGCTTCCCGCCTATCACCTGCCCACCGTCGGCAACATTCTTCGCTCAATGTGGGAGCGCGGATGGTCGTTTATAAAGAAAGCGGGAACGATAATTCTTCTCTCGTCCGTACTTATCTGGGCAGGCTCGGTATTCGGAAATCTTCCCGACGGCGGTTTCGGCTTCAGCACGGAGCTTGAACTTTCGGACAGCGTCCTCGGAATAATAGGAAACGCGATCTGCTTTATATTCGCTCCTTTGGGCTTTGGCGAAGCGACGGCGGCTATTGCTACGATAATGGGACTTGTGGCAAAGGAAGAAGTTGTCGGAGTGTTCGGAGTGCTTGACTTTATGGGAATGAGCGCTCTGGCGGGATATTCGTTCCTTGTGTTCAACCTGCTTTGCGCTCCCTGCTTTGCGGCAATAGGAGCAATAAAGCGCGAAATGAACAACGCGAAATGGACGGCGTTTGCGGTAATATATCAATGTGTATTCGCATACGCGATATCGCTTATGATATACCAATTCGGACTTTTATTCACGGGCGCGGTAAATCCCGTAGGGCTTATATTTGCGGTCTTAGTGCTGGCGTTTATGATATTTATGCTGGTAAGACCGTATAAGGAGAGCAAAACGCTTACCGAAAAAGTCAAAGTCTAAGACAGGGGTTTAATATGTTGGATTTTATTTCGGAAAACTTATCTACAATAATTATCGGCGCGGCAACGGCTATACTACTTTTCCTTTTAGCAAGGAAAATGTTTAAGGACAAGGGCGGTTGCTCGGGGTGCAGCGGTTGTAAGGGGTGCAACGGCTGTAACTGTTGCCAAGAAGAAAAAAAGCAATAACAAATTCGGGGAGAAGCTCGCTTCTCCCCGCAGTCTGTTTATAAAGCCGTTTTCCAAATATCAAAACTCTTTATCTCCCAAAAGCTCCCCGAATTTCTTACCTCTTATCTTTAATCTCTTACATCTAAAAGGGAGAAACGGCGTAAACCGCTTCTCCCCTTTTTATTATCATAAATTAACAGATTGCTTTTTAATAATTCTCTGCAGCGAGCTGGAAATAGCTCTGCGCATGGTTGCAGACGGGGCAAACCTCGGGCGCGTTTGTGCCGACAACGATATGTCCGCAGTTTCTGCACTCCCAGACCTTGACCTCGCTTTTCTTGAAAACTTCCTGCATCTCAACATTTTTGAGCAATGCGCGATAACGCTCCTCATGGCGTTTTTCGATCTGTCCGACCATGCGGAATTTCATTGCAAGGTCGTGGAAACCCTCCTCGTCGGCGGTCTTTGCGAAATCCTCGTACATTTCCGTCCACTCGTAATTTTCACCCTCCGCGGCTGCCTGCAAATTCTGCGCGGTTGTTCCTATTCCGCAAAGTTCCTTGAACCATATCTCCGCGTGTTCTTTTTCGTTGTTGGCGGTTTCGGTGAATATCGCGGCGATCTGCTCAAAGCCCTCTTTCTTTGCTACGGAAGAAAAGTAGGTGTACTTGTTGCGAGCCTGTGATTCTCCCGCAAAAGCGGCTTCGAGGTTGCGCTCGGTTTTTGTTCCCGCGTACTTGTTCTGATTTCCCGGAGCTATTTCTTCGAGCTTGTCGCCTGTCGCCTTGCATTTCGGGCAGACAGCCTCCGCGCGGTTGGGCGCTTCGAAAACTTCTCCGCATAATTTGCACTTGAACTTAGCCATAAAAATTCCTCCTTGTTGTGTTTAATTTTTGCGGTATATAATACCGCTGACATTATTATACCTTAAATTCGCAAGAATTTAAGGTATAATTGTCCATGACCGCACGGAGCAAAATTTTGTAAAAAATTTTGCGGATGTGCGTGGACATAAGCGGTATAATAATCGCTTGCGATTATTATACCATAATGTAATTTAATTGTCAATTATTTTTAAAAAAAAGTTAGAGTAAAATGTTATGTTACAATAGATGTGAGACAAAAGGTATAGAAAAAGTGGTTGAGATATGTTAAAATAAAGTTGTCAC